>MEVA01000001.1:0-4231 GCA_001772625.1 candidate division WWE3 bacterium RIFCSPHIGHO2_01_FULL_42_13
CGAAAACTTGCAGGCTAAGCCCGCCGAGCTTGAAAAGTGGTTTAACATTTGGATTGACGGAATAAGGTTTAACGGGAAAATCGACCGTATTGATAAGCTTGCTGGCGGGGGAGTTGAAATTATTGATTACAAAACTGGAAACCCAAAAGATCAAAAGCACGTAGATAACGATAAGCAGATGTCATTTTATTCAATTGGCGCAAAAGAAGCCCTAGGTTACGAACCAAAAAAACTGACGATGTATTTCTTGGAAAGTGGGGAAAAGTTTTCGACAACCAGAACCCCCGCTCAGCTAGCCGAGAAAAAGAAAGAAGTTTCAAAAGTTGTAGACGAAATTAAATCAGGAAAGTTTGAAGCATCTCCCGGTAGACACTGTAGCTGGTGTCCATACCGGGAGATTTGTCCGTTTGCATACAAAGGCTAGATGAACACTTTCCCAGAAATTTCTATTTCAGTAACACCAGGCTCCTTAAAAATCTTTTCAAGCAAGACTTTTAGATCCGCCCCTGGCTCATGAATCTGCATCGTTGGTGCTTTTGGATCTGTACCAATTGCACACGTCGCACCCTCTACGAAATATACCGCTGCAAGAACTAGCGTTTCGACTGAGCCCAAAGCGGTTATTTTCCCTACAAATCTTGGCATAATCTCCTCCATCGTTTATGTTTGGACCTACGAAATTTAGGTTACAATTTAGCTACAACGGGATTGTAGCATAAACTTTTCCCAGCAATTTCAACACCGGAGACAGCAGTTTTATGTAAGGATAGGGAAACTGCACTCTCTCCCCGCCAAACTTTTCTTTAAAGTAACTAAATCCACCCCACGTTTTTGTGAAATGGGGGAATCTGTCATCATCCACGCCCTCCATGTCCAAAACTTCGTAGCCGTGCGCCTTAAAATATAAAAATTGCTGCCAGAAAAGTTCGTAACCCCAACGTCCATGCCTGCCCCTGTCACTTGTACCTCCGTGTACAAACCAAATTCCTTTTCCAAACCCAAAAGATAGATTACCAACCATAATTTCACCAGCCGGGTTTTTCGCCAGTGACAAATAAGATCTGTCACCAAAAATTTCAACCTTCTTCTTTAAATCTTCTAATGTAGGTGGCGTTACTTTTCTAGCTTTTTGAGTTTGCAGCGTAAGTTCCACAAAGCTTTTTAGTATTTCCTCATTTGGTCTTTGATAAATTTCAATCTTGGCGTCCTCTCTTCGCGCCCTTTTCGTCAAATATTTTGCGCTTTTTGAAACGCCGGTCCAAAGCTCTTCTTCACTTTTGGTCAGGTCTATAAGAATTGTCGATGGTGGAGATAGAGGGTGGTAGCTTTTTTTGTACCCTAAGCCTTCCAGCAATTCGATGTTTTGCCCAAGCCCCGGCTCTATTTTAATAAACATCGCTCCAGCTTTTTTACAAATCTCCTCAATTTCATTCAAGTCACTCTCCGAAAGCACCGGGGGCTTTTGAATTTTGGTCACGGTTCCAATAAAAGTTTTAAGTAGCGAAACTTTTACGCCACTAGAAGTAACAACATATTTCCACCCCAGGCTCGACAAATACTTTTGCCACTCATCTGATTGTCTAATGTCCAAAAGCTTTGCCACGCGAATCATTTTAGTAATTTAAGGATTTTCCATCGCATAATGTTTGCGGTGTTAAATAATGTGTAAACCGAATCATTTAAGATGAAATCATACGAATCAATGTAGCGGACAAATTTGCCACCGAAACGTATTTTAAACTGAGTGAAGCCAAACCATGGGTCGCTTTCGTCATTGGGAATCTCAGCTGCACCCCACATGTCGAAAACACTGCAACCAAGCCTTTTGCCAAGCCTAATAGCCTCCCAACCAATTAGGTTACTTCCCATAAAATTTTTCTTTTCTTCAGATGAGCCGCCAAATGGGTAATACAGCACATTTTCGTAAACAAACAGCATCCAAGCCACTAAAGGTGTTCCTTCGTGCTTCGCAATTAAAATCGTGCATATTTCTTTCTCGCCTAAGATCTCCCAGATTCTTTTGTAATAATTTTTGGAGTGAATGTAATATTTTTGTCGCTGTGAAGTTTCGCTTAATAAATTGTAGAAAATATCAAAATCTTCTTCGCTTTCCGCCTCGTAAACTTCAACGCCGTTTCTTTGAGCATACCCAATGTTGTAGCGGTGTTTTTTGTGCATGCCTTCCAAAAGTTTTTCTTCGGAAGATGTTAAATCTAAAACAATATTGCTTTTTGCGAAGGTATCGCGTGGGGACTTTTTGCAACCGTGTTGTTTAAAAATTTCTTCGACCGCATTTGCTTCAGCTGAACCCACAATTACGTTTGGAACATCAAAATTTATCGCAATACAATTATTTTCATTTAGCGAACCTTCAAGCGCCTCCCAGTTTATTTTTGTAGGGTCAACTTTTGGAGAGTAAGCATAAAAATACTTTGAAAAAGGGATTTCGTGCTTTGTATATTGAATTTCGCCAACTCTAATAGCCGGCGTTCCCACTTCGGATTTGAATTGCCCCCACTCCGGGCTTTGAACAACGTGCATGGGGAGAGTATAGCATCGGGACAAGCCTCTAAGTTGATTTTTCGGCAAATATGGGTTATTGTTAGCCTTAGCTTAGGTAATAATTTACCACGTTTGGAGCGGGGTAAAGAGAGGAAACGTTCGGTGTATCCTAAGCACAGCACCGGACAAGACTAACAGGTCCGTGCGCTGGCGAAAAAGGTCATCGTACGGGCCTTCTATTTTGGCAACACACCATGCAAGGAAAAAGCTTTTTAATTTTTGGTTTAATATCCGCCTTAATTCTTATCGGAGTTGTTTATTCCGCTTTAAAACACAAACCCACCGAAATAACCAAAGTTTCAGAAACAACTGAATCACAACTCGATCAATCTTTGTTAGAATCTGTTGAGGAATCCATGGAAACAACCGGCACCCCAAAACAATATTCAACCCCACCCGCTATGCAGCTTACAGAAGGAGTTGACTACAAAGCAGTATTACACACTTCAAAGGGTGACATCACACTTGATCTTTTTGAACAGGAGTCTCCGGCAACTGTTAATAATTTTGTTTTCCTGGCCAAAGAGGGTTTTTATAACGGAACAATTTTCCACAGGATAATTAAAGACTTTATGATTCAGGGTGGTGATCCAACCGGAACTGGAAGAGGCGGCCCCGGGTATGCATTTGCCGATGAATTTAACGAAGTTAACCTGGTTCGTGGATCTTTGGCAATGGCAAACTCTGGCCCCAACACAAACGGCTCACAGTTTTTTATAGTTACGGCTGAAGCAACCCCTTGGCTTGATGGTGCGCATACAAACTTTGGAAAAGTAATTGAAGGTATGGAAATTGTTGCCGCAATAGAGGGTTCTCAAACCGATTCGGGCGACAGGCCTTTAGAAGATATTGTTGTTACCAGCGTTGAAATTACCGAAGAATAGTAAAAAACTTTAGCCAATCTTCCCAGTTATAATCCTGCGGCCGTAAACCCCCGTTAATTTCTGCACGGTTAAGTTCGTCTTGATAAAAAATCTTGTTTAACATTTTACGCGGATTCGAAAAGGCCCTTTTCAGAAACCCCTCGTATTTTCCTACATCTAAGCTTTCTGCCTCAGCACGCTTTACAAACTTAATTATTCCGCCGTCAACTTCCGGTACGGGCGAAAAGTCTGTCTTATCAACAAAACCTAAATCCTCAACTTCAAAAAAAGTTTGAACCAAAACCGACAAATAAGTTGAGTCCGGGCTTTTGGCAAGAATCTTTTGCGCAACTTCCTTTTGAACTAAAAGCACGCAAACTTCCGGGCGTGGGTTCATTCGTAAAATTTCATAAATAATAGGTGAAGTTATGTAATAGGGGAGCGAACCTAAGATTTTAAAATCTCTGCCTTGAGAATGAAAAGTGGGAAGCCAGTCTAAAACGTTAGCCTCAAAGATTTTTAGATTTTTTACGTGCGAAAACATATTTCTCAGCTTGTCCACAAAACGAAGATCAATTTCCACAGCTTCAATTTCCACGTCCGAATTGGCAAAACGCGATTCCAGCTCCAAAGTTAGCGAACCAAGGCCAGGGCCTACTTCTATAAGTGTTTCGCCTTCCTGCATGCGAAGGGCATCAACCATTTTTACAACCGCCTGTTTGTTTGTTAAGAAGTTTTGCCCAAGCCTTTTGTTGGGGGAGAACATAGTGAGATTATATTACAATTTCAAATTAAAAAAATTACGG
>MEVA01000001.1:4261-13203 GCA_001772625.1 candidate division WWE3 bacterium RIFCSPHIGHO2_01_FULL_42_13
CTTAAGTAGGCGCCCGATGGTTTCCAGTGCCTGCTCATACGTTGCTCTGCAGATGCTCTGGGGCTGCACGTGATTGCCAGGTCTTATCAAAGGAGCGCTTGAAGCCCGAAAACTGGCAACAGGAGCATAGGTTGGCGTGCAGGTGACCGGAATGCGATTACCATCTTCCAATACCGCAAAAATTGCCATAGTAGCCTCTTTCTTGTTTGGGTAAGGTTTGCTTTATTTAGCAGCAAAATCATATCACGAACATTAGGAGGACGCAAACCCGATTGACACAACCCAGACGCTATGGGATAATACCTCTAGATTTTACAAATTGCAAAAATCCAGGGAAATAGTAAATAAAGAAATGAGGAGGACGTATGTGGAGTACAGGATGGTATCGGCCACAACCGGAAGGTTGGGGTGGGTATCCTTTGATGGGCACATTAACAATCACGGAGCAGGAAAGCGACGGGAAGAGCCCTTTCCCTAAGCAGTTAGATGTTGTTTTCTGCGATCGTGCTCCAGGTGGGCCGTATCAAACAGTGCGGGAGCTTGCAGGCCGCCAAGGCCCCACCAAATGGAAGAGTGCTGTCGACGGAGCCCCTCTTCCTGATGAAGGAGTGGTGCACGTTGGGTTCTTTCTCAATGGTTCTAACGCACCGTACCTGCTTTTACCGGTGCTGCCAAAGCATGAGAAAGAACTGAAGAACCGCGTTTTAACAGCTTTAAGCCCCGCGACTTCACTGAACGGGACTGCTGTTAAAAACGTGAAAAAGTACGTGCACGAGTTACTCGAGAAGGAGGGGTTACATGTGTAAACGTATGCCCACCCTGATAACTCTAAGAGCTGACAAGTCTATACGACTGTTGGCTCTTTTTGTTATTTGACAGATATAGCTATGGGGTATAGAATAATGCAAATCGTTCCACTTGCTGCTCCAGAGGAGGGAGCTAGCCATGCTTGGAAACTGGTTTAGAAGTATAGGTTGGGGAGTTTTTCGGCTTGTGTTGTGTCGGTCATGCGGTTGCCAGATCGTAGCCGACGAGCACAACCAGTACATCTGTCCAAAAGATGGATGTCCCAGTTCCGACCAGGGGAAGGGATAAACGGCCACAACGCCTAAAATCCCAAAAATAGCGCAGGACACCAACACGTGTGTGCCCCGCGCTATTTCTTTGCCTGTTTAGTTTCGGCTTTTACTCCGGCGCGTTAGTCAAAAGATAGATATCCGTGTATCCCGTCCGCCATTCGCCCTTAGAGGCGTCCACGTATCCCAAATCTATTTTATCGCCCTTTATGGCACCCCCAATATCTTCGGCCCGGCACAAACCATATCCGTCAACATAAAAATTGGTTCCCAGCGGAATAACTTTTGGATCCGTAGCGCACACGCCTTTTACAACTTCTGTTCCGCTATATGTCCGTCCTGTGCACCCCTCACAATTAGCGTCATATTTTGTTGCCCAAACCCGCATCTTGCGCCAATATTTAACGCCTCCCACATCAGGGGTCATGTATTCGTGCCAAACAATTCTTGTTCCACGTGCGACTTTTTCCGGAGTAGGTTCATCAATCATTGTGCTTATTAATTGTCTGTCTATTTCTTCATCAAGCCAGTACGTTTGTAAATAAGTTAATGTTTTTGTTCCTTCAACTCCTTCAACCAAAACCTCCTCCACGCCGTATTCCACCTCGTTATCATCTTCATACTCGGTCGAAAAAGGAATTGCTTCTTGCTCCACGATTTCTTTTTGATCAAAGGCTGTTTGGGTTTGGATTTTAATTGGATGTTTTAATGCCGTCTTGTTATAACTTTCTGTCGAAGCGCCCAAAACCTCACCCTCTACCCCAGGTAAATTGGAAGTGCTGGCGAAGGCGGCTAGAAGCATAAAGAGAAAAAGTGCTCTGTGTTTCATGGTTTTGTAGGCAGTTTAATCCCAGCTAAAGTTGTTTCTATCGTATTCTAAATCATCCAGGAATTTTTCGACAAAATCATTGGTACGCTTAAACTCATCACCGTATCCCTGATGCGTTACTAATTCCTGAGGAATTTCCGAAATAAACCGGCTTGGAAAGTTTGACTGAACACTTCCAAAGTAAAGCCGCGACTGCGCGTTAGTTAAAAACACTTTTTCCTGAGCGCGGGTAATTGCAACGTAACAAAGCCTGCGCTCTTCCTCCAGTTCGTTCAGGTCCATTTGGGATTGCGCATGGGGAAACAAACCTTCTTCCATTCCAATTATAAAAACAATTGGAAATTCCAGACCCTTCGAAGCATGAACGGTCATCAAAGTTATAACGCTTGCATAATCGTTGCTTGGCTTATCCGAACTTTCTATCAGCGCCACATTTTCCAGGAATTCTTCTAAATCTACAAACTGGGTTGCCACGGATCGTAATTCCTTTATGTTTTCAATTCTGGTTAGGCTTTCTTCAGTACCGTCGTCAAGCCACTTCAAATAACCAGTTTTTTCTAAAATTTCGTCCATCAGCTCAACCGTTGAGTACAAATCTTTTTCTTCGACCCACTTTTTAACCGGAAGTTTGGTTCTTTCCTGGATTGTATCCAGCCTCCAACCATCCGTTTTTATTGTTGCTACGCTCTTATCGCCAAGTCCTCTGGGCGGAACATTAATTATTCTTTCCCATGAAACCGAATCTTTTGGATTATGCACAACTCTTAAAAACGCGACCACATCTTTGATTTCTTTTCGCGAATAAAACCGCAGGCCCCCAACAATTTTGTATGGAATATTATTCTTAATTAAATGTTCCTCAATGTTTCGCGACTGAGCATTGGTTCTGTACAAAACCGCGATATCAGAAAACTTTTTCCCGCCGGCAAGTTCACGTAAAATCTCATTAATCACAAACTCGGCTTCATTTGTCTCGTTTCTTCCTGTGTAAATCAAAACTTTATCGCCTCCTTTTTTGTTCGTCCATAAATCAAGTGGAATATGCGAAGAATTATTTTTTATGATATTTGTAGCACTATCTAGAATTATTTGGGTTGAGCGGTAATTTTGCTCCAGATTGTAAATTTTGGCGTCCGGGTAATCCGTTTGAAAATTTAAGATATTTCTATAATCCGCGCCCCGAAAGCTATAAATTGCCTGCGACATATCCCCAACCACAAAAAGATTTTTATGCAGGTCAGAAAGCTGGCGAGTCAGAACATACTGCGCTTTGTTTGTGTCCTGATACTCATCAACCATAATGTACTGCAGGTTTTTCTGGAAAAGCTCCAAAACTTTGGCTTCCTGGTTAAAAAGATTCACAGTTTCTACGAGAAGATCATCAAAATCTAACGCATCATTTTTTCGCAAGCGCTTTTGGTATTCCGGATAAACTTTTGCCACCGTTCTTTGAAAATAACCGTGCGCAAAACCCTCATACTCTTCGTGTGAAATTAATTCCGACTTCGCCGACGAAATTGTTGCTAAAATTGCGCGCGGGTTAAATTGTTTTGAATTAATTCCAAAGTCTTTAATAATTTGTTTGATTAATGATTCCTGATCGTTGGTATCATAGATGACAAACGATGGAGGAATGCCAATGTGAAACCCGTGCTTGCGAAGAATTTTGGAACAAATGGAGTGAAAGGTTCCGCTCCAGGGGAGTTTTTTTGCCCCACCTGTAACATTTTTTAAAAGTACATTTACTCTTTCCTTAATTTCACCCGCGGCCTTGTTCGTAAAAGTCACACACAAAATATTTGTTTCTGGAATGTGATGATGCTCAATAAGGTAGGCCACACGATGTGTAAGTACGCGGGTTTTTCCGCTTCCGGGGCCCGCCACAACAAGTGCCGGACCATCTAGGTGTTTTACGGCTTCAATTTGCTGGGGATTAAGGTTTTCGAACAAGTTTGTAGTTTTTTCGGGCACGTTGAAATGATAACACAGCCGGTTTGACTTATAGCTGGCCACGATGTAACTTTTGCTAAATAGTTAAATTGAACTACTAGTTGGAGGAAGAGATGCCTTTTACACCAAAAAACGATTTTGGTTTGAGGAACTTAACAGTTTCATCGGCAGTAAGGCGACTTAGCGTGGGCGCGCAAGCCGATGTTACCCTAATTTTCGAATTTTTGTCCTGTCCGAGGATCACCCAGGGGGTGAGGGTAGTTGCCTTAAGCGATGGGAGCAACGGGACCAAAGTCACCCTTCTGGCAGATTCAACGCCCAAACTGCTGGGAACGCTTGAGGAATATGGTGCCCCCATCCCTCGGGGAAGAGTAGAGGATTTCTTAAACATGGTGAACCAAAGTTTGACTGATGTCCTTGTTCTCGTTCCCGAGAAGTAAGCTCGTTTGGATTTAGTTAGTAATTTAAATAATGCTCCCGGCGGCACTTGTGCAACCGGGAGTTTTGTTTATTTAAAGTAGACCGTGCCCCACATTAATACCCAAAGTTTCAAACCCATGGTCCAGCATTAAAATCATATCTCCCTTTCTATCAATACTGTTTAAAACTACTCCAACCACCTCTTTCCCGCCATTTGCGGCATAAGTTACAAGACTTAAACCAGCCTCTTCTGTAAATCCAGTTTTAACTCCGGCTACTCCCGGGTACGTAGTTAGTAAATTTGTTTGGTTATACAGATAAATATATTTATGTTCATCGGTCGAGAAAATTTCCTTTTCAACTGTTCCAACAATTTTTCTAAACTCAGGGTTTTTCATTGCGTATCTGGTAAGTTTTACTAAATCGGCCGAAGTACTATACGAACCATCGTCCAATCCGCTTGGATCTGCAAAGTAAGTATTTTGTAAACCTAATTCCTCGGCTTTAAAATTCATCCAATCAACAAATCTATCCGAATCTCCCGCTACAACCTCGGCAATGGCGTATGCCGCGTCATTTCCTGAATGTAAAATCATTCCATACAGCAGTTCCTCAAGTGTGTAAGTTTCGCCGCTACTAATTCCCATGGAATTTTCACCAACATGTGCGGCATCCAGTGTAATAAAAACCTTACTGTCTATATTTTTATGTTCAAGGGCCACAACTGTCGTCATAATCTTTACTAAACTTGCAATCGGTCTTCTTTCGTCAGCATTTTTTGAAAATAAAATGTCTCCTGAATTTAATTCCACTAACATTCCGGCTTGTCCGGCAATTAGAGGTTGCGAATAAGTATTATTTTCTGTTTGGGGGTTCCAGGTAGGTTCGCCGTCAAAATGATTAAGCAGAGTAGAGGCATACATTTCACGCCCGCTGGTTTCGGTATTGTTTACGACACCCTTTATTATTTTTGTGGCAGCTCCGTTCCTCGAAGAAAAAATTATAATAAGCAGCAAGCCCGCCACAACAACCAAAATCAGATTTATAAAAATTTTCCCGCTTTTCATGGTCGAATTTCGTCAATTTCTCGTACTTTAACGAGTGTATGTTATCATAGTATAACGATGATAAAACTTTTAGATTTTTATGCCGAGTGGTGTGGGCCATGCAAAGTCATGACCCCTATTTTTGCCGAAATTGAAAAAGACTTCGCGGGAAAGGTTGAGTTTCAGGTGATCGATGTTGATCAGGACATGGCGACTTCCTCCAAATATGGCGTTTTAAGCATCCCAACCTATGTACTTTTAAAAGATGATAAGGAAGTTGATAGAAAGATTGGCGCGATGCCCAAAGAAGTTTTGACGAACTGGTTAAATTCCCATTTAAATTAGTGCTCTGCGAAAAATCAAAAAGCTCCAACGATCTTGCGATCCTGGAGCCTTTTAATTATTGGTTGCCTTTAGTGCACAGGGTCTTGCAAAAACCTGTTTGCATCAATTTTTAGCTTTTCCAACCTCTGCCGATTGTTGTAGGCAGCCTCTTGCTCTGCTGAGTACTGTCTGATCTGGCTCTCCAGATTCGGGAGCCCCTGTTCTTTGAGCCAGCGTATTGCCCCACTGCGGGCTGTCATAGCACGTGGTCCCTGATTGGCAAATTCCACATCTGCTGTTGTATAGAGGTTTAGACCCAGCGCCCCCGGCTCGCTCATTAGCAGTTCGATGCAGGAGCGCACGCGAAACTCGTTTGAAGTCTCATGCTTCAGTATCCACAGAAGTTTTACGGGAGGAAGTGTGGGCCCCGGCTCGTTCATATAAACTCCCGGTTCTGTATTACTCGCGGAAGCTAGAAAGAATAGCAGTACCGGATGGTACTTGGAATCCACCTTTTGTGAGCTTTCAATGAGCCTGCAAGCTCTATCAAATTCCTCGACGGTATTTACTGAGGAAATAAACATACCCCTTCTGCTGTGGAGAACCTTTTCCAACAGACTGAATGCCGTCCCACGCCTAACCTCCTCGCGTTTTCCGCCCGTGTACTGAAGCATCGTCGACGGCGGCCTGCCTTCCGTGCCTGCCAGGTTAAGCAAGCTCGAAAAGAAAAATGCCGCATCCGTTTGACTTGGCTTCTGTCTCCAAACATTGGCCATTTTGGCCCTCCTATCTTTTGTTGGGCATTTCCCAATTGTGTTCGGTATTGTAACATATACATATGCCCATCAAAGTTGCGATAAATGGTTTTGGCCGAATCGGCCGCGCTGCCTTTAGAATCATTGATCAAAGAAGCGATTGTGAAGTTGTAGCACTTAATGATTTAGGTTCCATCGAAAACATGGCCTATCTTCTCAAGTACGACACCCCCTACGGCCGTTACGAAAAAGAAGTTTCATCTGATAGCTCAAGTTTAATTGTTGGAGGTAAAAAAATTCCCGTGTTTGCCGAAAAAGATCCAGCAAAACTCCCGTGGAAAGACTTAAGTGTTGATGTAGTTTTGGAATGTACTGGGGTTTTTGTAAAAGATGGGTCAGCAAAAGTTCATTTGGAAGCGGGGGCAAGAAAAGTTGTAGTCTCCGCTCCAACCAAAGGTGAAAACGACGACATCCAAACATTTATGCTTGGAGTTAACCACGAAAGCTACCTTGGTCAGAATGTAATTTCTAACGCATCGTGTACAACAAACTGTATCTCACCTGTTGTTTCGGTTCTTCATTCGAAATTTAAGATTCTAAAATCGGTAATGACAACGGTTCACAGTTATACCGCGTCTCAAAGTATTGTTGACAGCCCAAACAAAGATTTTCGCGAAGGAAGGGCAGCGGCACAAAATATTATCCCAACTTCAACAGGAGCTGCAATTTCTACAACCAAGGCAATCCCAGAGCTGCAGGGAATTTTTGATGGGATTTCGATCCGCGTGCCAACAGTTGTAGGTTCACTTTCCGATATAACTTGTCTAGTTGGTAAAAAAACTACGGTTGAGGAAGTTAATAACGCATTTATTGAAGCTGCTAAAAATCCGTTTTACAAAGGCGTTTTGGAAGTTTCAAATGACCCACTTGTTTCCAGCGATATAATTGGAAACCCACATTCAGCGATTATTGATCTATCTTTTACACGTGTCGTTGATGGGGATTTGGTTAAAGTTTTAGCTTGGTACGACAATGAGTGGGGCTATGCAAACAGACTTGTTGAGATGGCACTTTTAACCGTTGCTTAGGCAGGCTTGCACTTCATCTAGACTTATAGTATAATACCATCAGTTCAAATCAGTGTTAATCAATATCAACCAAACCGCGTCAAATCAACGTCAACGGAGGATTTGCAATGACACTAAAGTTAAACTTTGAATGGATTACCTTTTGGCTCGGAAACGTTACCAATCCGGCTGGTATCACCTGGGCAAAAGGAGGCCTGGTCAAGAACTACATCGTCGTTTTTGCAGGCGGCTTTATCGGAGAATTGCTGGCGATAATGCTTTTTCCGGGTGTCTTTTGGTGCCTAACTTTAGCCGCATTCCTTTATCTACTCGGTGCTCAGGTAGCCTACATGGCAACAATTCGCGCTGGGTACGGTTATTGGGGAGGCTACTTTTTCTGCACCTTTCTTAGTGGCGTTCTTGTCGGGATGTTTATACAGACAGTTTTGGTTATTCCGCTCCAACTTGTAATACATTAAGAAAAGCGGATCAATAATTTAGAGGAAGGTTTAGCTTTTCCGCGGCCTTCCTCTAATTCGTAACTGTGGAAAGTACTTTCAGTACAAAATCTTCGTTTTCAGGTGTAGCCTCGTACCAGGTAAACCGAATGTCATCAAATAGATAGTTAATTGTGTATGGTGAAACTCCACCCGTAACCACTACACGCTCTACGTTCTTCCCGTTCACCAGTATACTTTTCGTTTCCAATATTTTAAGACTGCCGCCGTATATATCCTCATTTGCCTCGTCTACACCAACGTAAAACTGATCCACAGTTCCATTAGAAACGGAGATGACAAAACTAGTGCCGTTATACACACCTGCTATTTTGATTACTCTGTTAGCTGCGGAATCAAGTGCTACGGTAAATCCCTTGGGATATTTGAATGAGTAATGACCAACCTCATCGGTATAAGTGAGCCAGGAGTCCAAACTGTCATCGACATGCCGATTGGTAAAACTTCCTTTAACTAACAAAACTCCTATACTTGCGGCTAGAGTAATAAGAATTAGGATTGGAATTGCTGCAAGACCCCCATTTTTTCTATCGTGCATGTCTTATTTTCTCCCAGTTGGATATATGTGGTCAACCGCTCAGAGTTATTAACAAAAAGTGGAAGTCCTTACGGATACCTCCACTTTTCGTCCTCACCTTATTCTTTTCCTACTTCCATAAGTTGCCAAGCACCTTTTCCATTTTCGTCCTCGTAATGAAATACCAAGGCCTGGTTTGAGGAGTCAAGCAAAGGAGTTCCGGGGCGGGTTCTTGGGTACCTGTGCCCGAAATACCTTAGCAGGTGCATGTCACCATCCTCACGGCTAAAGGTTGCAAAATAGAAGCCGTATTCCCCATTGCCAACCAGAGGTCTTTCAGGAAGCGTTAATAGGTTCGGCGCTACCCTTTGAACTACCTGCATCATGTCTACCTCGTTTCTTAGTTTATAGGATTGGCTGCATGGTAAAATAAACTGGTT
>MEVA01000001.1:13229-16818 GCA_001772625.1 candidate division WWE3 bacterium RIFCSPHIGHO2_01_FULL_42_13
TACAACTGGAACCCGTGTTTTTGTTCGTTGCGATTTAGATATCGCAATGAAAAACGGTGAGATTAACGAAACCTACAGGCTGGAAGCTGACATCCCAACCTTAAAACTTATTATTGATAGGGGCGGAATTCCAATTATCGCAGGCCATATGGGAAGACCGGGCGGAAAATACGTAGAAGAATTTTCCACAAAACAACTAAAACCCTTTTTTGACAAAGAGCTTGGGGCGGGAAACTATGAACTTTTAGAAAATTTACGCTTCGATCCACGTGAGGAAGAAAATTCCGCCGAATTTGCTAAAGAACTTATCCAAAAAACAGGTGCGCAAATTTATGTAAATGAATCTTTCACAACTGCTCACCGTGCGCATACTTCAACAACCCAACTTCCAAAACTTCTGCCAGCATATGCGGGCCTTAGACTTTTAGAAGAGGTTAGAGTTTTAGGTGGGCTTTTAAAAAATCCCAAACGGCCCTTAGTTATGATTGCAGGTGGTGCAAAACTTGCCACAAAAAAGCCGGTAATTAAAAAACTTTTAACTATCGCAGATGAAGTTTTAGTAGGAGGAAGAATTGGCATGGAGTGGAATGAAGAAAAGCCTGCAAACCTTCATGTTCCCGTTGACTATGTTGACGACTTTGATATTGGAAAAGAAACCATAAATCAATTTGCAGAAATTGTTTCTACGGCAAAAACTATAATTTGGGCAGGTCCTATGGGCAAATACGAAGATGAGAAGTATATTGTTGGAACAGAACTCTTGGCCGAGGAGGTTATTGCTTCAGATGCCTACACGGTGGTAGGCGGTGGGGATATTATTGCGGCGCTGCGGGATTTAGAGCTTTTGGACCTTTTTGGCTACGTTTCGGTTGGTGGTGGTGCAATGCTTGATTTTCTGGAAAGAGGAAACTTACCGGCTTTAGAAGTTCTTGGTTATAACCCCAAATAACATGGCAAAAGTTTTAAAAGCATCATTTGAAAAGAATTGTATCGGTTGCGAACTTTGCGTTTTGGAAGTTCAGCGTCAGTTAGGAAAAGTTGGCCTTGAAGGTTCACCAATTAGGATTTTCCGTAAAGAGAAATCCGCAGATAAGTTATCTTTTTCCGTGGACATTGACCCATCTGTCAATGAACTCGACATAGAAAAAGTTCATAACATTTGTCCAGCTCTTGTTTTTACTTTGGAAGACTCTGAGGAGGAAAAGCATGAGCTCGTTAGCTAAAAAAGTTTTGTATATCGATTTGTCCCGTCAGGAGTTTGAAGTTAAATCCCATCCAGACATGAACGAGTTTATTGGTGGAGTAGGTTTGGGCGCAAAGTTAGCTTTGGATTTTGGCGGAGATGATTTTTTGATTTTTTCAACCGGTCCGCTAAACGGGTTTTTCCCTTTTGCCTCTAAAACTTCGGTGCTTTTCCGTGATGGGGGGAAGATTCAGGACACCTACTTGGGAGGTTCTTTATCCACAAGGCTTAGATTTACCGGGCTTGACGCTATTTTCATACATGGCGTGGCAAAAGAGCCGATGGTTTTGGACATTGTTGACGAAAAAGTTTCGTTTAAGCCAGTTGGCGAAGATGTCGGCTCACTTGGACTTCCCGGAAAAAGAAGTGTTTTGGATTTAGATGAAAATAGAGCTTCGCTGGACGCTTATTTTGAGGGCCCCAACAATATTTTGCACAAGATTTTAATTCAAAAGAACTTAAAGGCAATGATTATTACAGGTTCCAAGACTTTTGATATCCCAGACAGAGAAAGATACGAAGAACTTTACGCCAAAATTCTTGCACGTACAGAAGACCTTACGGTAGAAAAAAGTGGCAAGCCTTCATGTTCCGGATGCCCAATGGGTTGTTTATATTCAAAAACTGGCGAACTTGGCGGAGATATTTTAGTTCACAGCTTAGTTGCCTGCACTTTTGCCGAAAAAATTTATTCAGATACAAGTATGGTTTTTTCATGTTTGAATGTTTTGGGTTATGGTTATACTCATGAGGAGATAGAAAACTTCCCCAAGCTTGTCTATGATGTATTGAGTAAACTGGATGTTGGAACTACGAGCCACATATGAAAATTTTAGTCGCAAACTGGAAACAAAATATGAATCTAGCCGAAGTTGAAAAGTGGCTTTCTGACTTTGCTCCTTTGGCGGAAAGCCTGCCCGCGGGGACAGAAGAAAATATAAAGGTTATTTTATGCCCATCCCACCCGTATTTGCCTGCTGTGGCGGCCTTTGTACAAAAATACCCGTGGCTTGTGGCAGGTTCGCAGGATATTTCGCAGTACCCAAGCGGAACCCACACCGGTGAGGTTGGAGCTCTCCAGGCGGCCGATTTTGCCAAATACTGCATTGTGGGCCACAGCGAGCGTGGTGAAAGCGATGAGGTTGTTCAGCTTAAAATAAACGAAGCCCATGCTGCCGACCTCATACCCATTGTCTGCTTTGTTCAGCCCGAAAGATTAAGCGCGCTAAACTTAGATGAAGAAGCTGGGGAAGTGGTGTTGCTGTGGGAAGATCCGGGGAATATCAGTCACGGTGGAGTTTTCACGCCCAAACCTTCGCAGGAGATTGCCGAAGGTACCGCAAAAATAAAACAGGATCACCACATTACTAGCCCTTTCATTTACGGCGGTTCCATAAATAGACAAAACGCCTACGAATTAGCTAATATACCCGGACTGGACGGCGGGATTGCAGGGGGTGCGAGTCTTGATCCCAAACACCTCTTTGAAATAATCCAAGCATTCGCGAAACCAACTTCAAAATGAGATATGTTGATCTTGGAAAAACGGTGGAAAACCATCAAAATAAACGTATGAAGGAAGACGCAAAAAATAAAAGAAAATTTGGAGGTGTTCATATATTTCTCCTTTTGGGCGTTGTGCTTTTGGGTTTTGGACTATTATTTTCTAAAAGTGTCCGCGCGCTTTTTAATCCTGTTTCAATTGTTTCAAACATTGTTTCGCCAAATCTAAAGGAAACTGATGGGCGAACAAATATTTTACTTCTCGGATTAGATAGAAGAGCAACACCAATCGATCAATCAATTTTAACCGACACGCTCCTTTTCGCTTCAATTGGCAGGGTGGAAAAAAATGTTGCCATGGTTTCGTTACCAAGAGATTTATGGGTAAAAGCTGACGCCGGCAAAGGTTCACATTTTATGAAGATTAACGCAGTGTACGCGGTTGATGGGGTTGATGAGCTGGTTCGCGTTGCCGAGGAAGTTTTGGGAATGCCGGTTCACTATTACGCGGTTGTTGATTTTAATTTGTTCAAAGACTCAATAAATATTTTGGGTGGGGTAGAAGTAGATGTTGAAAACAGTTTTGTTGATTTCGAGTATCCAATAGAGGGTAGGGAAGCCGATTTGTGTGGGAGAACTTCTGAGGAGATAGGAAAAATGGAGGGTTATGTTTCGAGTGCGATTTTTCCCTGCAGATACGAAACGGTTTCTTTTGAAAAAGGTAAACAGATTATGGATGGAGAAACTGCTTTAAAATATGTTAGATCGCGAAAAGGCTCAAATGGGGAAGGCACGGACTTTGCCCGTTCTCACAGGCAGCAGACCGTTATCATGGCGATAAAA
>MEVA01000001.1:16866-32682 GCA_001772625.1 candidate division WWE3 bacterium RIFCSPHIGHO2_01_FULL_42_13
GAGCTTTATACAACATATGCAGATCATGTAGATACAAACATTGGAGTAAGCGAGGTTCAAGGATTTTATTTACTATCCCAACAAATTGACTTTAGTTCTGTAAGATCAATTGTTTTGGATGATAGAAGTGCCGCTGATCAGGGTGGATTGCTATATGAACCAACAGACGCAAGTTTATATGGAGGCGCGTATGTTTTGGTTCCGCGCGCCGAGAACTATTCCCAGCTTCACGCGTATATCCAAAGATATGTTTTTGGGGAGTGACACTTTGCTAATAAAATGATTTATATACTCCACGGTGAAAACTTATCCGCAACTAGAAACTTTATTCTAAAACTTCAAGTAGACAATAATATTAGTTCTAAAAAAGAATTCTTGGTTGAAGACACAACGCCTGGCCAACTTGCTGATGCGGTGGTATCAATTGATATGTTTGGTGGAGGCTCAATGGTTATTCTTGATGTAACAAAGGCCGGGCGGGCCAAAATGGATGGCTTTGTTGAAGTTTTGGCTGCAATGCCTGCCGAAACCCTCGCCGTGGTGTTTTCGGCTAAAGATCTTTCAAAAGCCAATGCATTTATAAAAAATGCGCAGAAGATTGGTGCAAAAACCGCGGTTTTTAAACCAACATCGCAGGCAAATGTTTTTAAGTTTGTAGATATGGTTTTCGCGGGAAACAGAAGCGCAAGTTATAAGGAGTTACGGGCTCTGCTAATTTCCGATGCCGATCCGATTTATATTTTCTCAATGCTCACTTACGGTTTACGAAATGTTTTGTACGCAAAATTTAATTCTCCGGCGCTCAACAAAATATCCCCGTTTGCAAAATCAAAAGCAAAATTTCAGGCTCAGAAATTAACCGAAGAAAAAGTTGCTGATCTTTATGAAAAGTTTTACGAAATGGATAGAGATGTGAAGATAGGAGTTCAATCGCCAGAAACATTGCTGCCGCTGGCGATTGAAAAGATACTGCATTTGGCGGGCCGTTAGGATTTAGGAGCAGGCACAGTAAGGAAAACTCCTAATACAAGAATGAAGGTCCAGACTGTGAACCCCGCTTGTGCGTCCGTCACCAATGTAACTATTCCGCCTGCAATAGCACCAGCAAAAAAGGTAAACATCTTCATACGCGCAGTCATTACAGCCTCCCGCTGCCATAGGCATAGTTAGTTCAGTGGCCTATAGTACCACAGTTTTAGATGCCAGTCAATACAAAAATCCCAAAGTGCTATATTATTCCTAAGTGTCGTTTTTTCAGCCACGGAAGTACATAAAAGACGAGTCTTTCGATCCAATTTATCGTCCAGTGAGTAAGAAATTTGCCATGAGAGTTTTTGCCTATCCGGTGGTTTTTACCGCCCTCGGAGTGTTTTTTCTCATGACCCAGGTTTTTCTACCACTTATTGTTTTCACCACCCAAGACACTATTTCCCGTCCGGTTCAATCTACGGTTCTTGGACTGGCAAGCGGTTTTAGAGAGTTTGAATTTTCCGAACTTCAAAACACGCAAGGCACAACCTTGGAGGCAAATGTTCCAGAATTTTATTACATTACGATCCCAAAACTGCGAATTGAACATGCGCGCGTCGATTCTTCGCCATCAGACTTAAATCCCGATGATGCGCTTGGTCATTACATTGGTTCAGCACAACCCGGGCAAAACGGCGACACGTTTATTTATGGGCACTCGGTCTTGCCGTCTTTCTACAACCCAAAAAACTACAAAACAATTTTCTCAACACTTCACCAACTAGAAATTGGCGATGAATTTACGATTGAATACAACAACAAAACCTACACATACAAAGTGGAGCAAAAGAAAACTTTGAAGCCTAATGAAGTAGATCCGCTAGGGGGTTACAAACCAAAATACTTAAATGAATCAACCGTTACCCTAATGACCTGCTCGCCTCCGGGTACAAAAATAAAAAGATTGTTGGTGAATGCGGTACTGGTGGATTAGGAGTTACTCTTCCGTAATTTCCCGTTCAAACCCGCTCAAAGCAAGTTTTCGAGGGCCTATCAGCAAAACGTAAGCCGCGGCAGAAAATGAGGCAACTGCCATTGTTATACCAAGTAAAGTATTAGAGCCTGTGGCGGGTACGGTAGATTCAGTTGTTTCAGCAACATCACCAGCGGCTAAAACTGTTGCGGGTTGGGCATTTACTGGAGCTTGTGCAATTTCACCAAAAACGCTACTTTGGGTCGTAGCGCCCATAACTTCTTTATTAGCGTCGGAAGCGTTGTAAACCACAGTTGTTTCTCCACCATCGGTAGATGCGGAAGAGTCTTCAATATCAATTTCCTGTGAAAATCCGGTGATTAAATAGTAAAGAGCGCCAAAAAGAAGTAGCGATACCGATAAGGTCACTACGAAAGTCTTAAATCCACTTTTTGCTTGTTGTTCAGTATACATCGGCAGACTATAGCCCCATCAAATAACTTGTGTCTATTGTACCATCAATGGGGAGGGTGGTTTCAAGTAGATCCTTGTTCACGAAAGTTTCGCGCGAAACTTGCCTCGCCTCAACCCCAACCCACACCAAAGCCGCTATTAGGGTCGTTATTATTATAAGATTTAGCTCTTTCATAGTTTTATAATGTGTAAACCACAACTGAAATTCTTACGTCCGTCCCGCCGTCTTCCCTCGCGGTTGTTCTCACATCTCTTATTTCAGCGAACCTTTCAGCGTTTTCTATTGCCCCAACCAACTGCGGTATCGAGTCCAAGCTTCCCGTAAACTCTATTTCAAGTGAAATCCCACCTTGGGAATCTTCGGAGCCTTCCTGTTGCCTAAATCTTTGAACAACAAAGCCCGCGTCTGCCGCGTCCAACACTAGTTCCTGCAAATATTCTTCAAGCTCAGGTCTCTCGGGCAATTTTTTGTAAAGTAAATCTATTTCCGCGCTAAGTCCGTTTATTTTTTCACTCTCACTTTCTATTTTTGCCACCTTTGTTTCCAGGCCAAGCTTAATATCGCGCAGTTCAGCCAAGAACTTTCCATTTTGAGCCGCAGTTATAGCAAGGGGCCTAATTCCAAAAATTACAAATAAAACCACGGCCGCGACCGCTAAACTAACATAAAGTCTCACCAGGTTTTCCGGTTTCCTCGCAATTTCTCTTTGGTAGGTCGCGCCTATGTCTTTTGGTATTTTAAATTCGATCAAAATATTACCTCCAATGTTGTCGTAAATTCATTTTCCGTGCTATCCAGCGTTGCGGATTGTATAACAACTTCTTTCGCAAAGTTTGCGTTAAAATAATTTGAAATTAGTAACGCAATTTCCAGTGGGGACTGAGTCCTCACCGTTAGAGACATTTTGTCATTTTGTATGAAAGAGCTATATAAAAACACGTTTGAAGGAATCCCGTTTACAAATGCTTCTATACGGGGAGTGTATTCCACGCGTTGGGACTCTAGCCGCTGCAAAGAATCAGTTCGCTTTATAACCCCCCTTATTTTTTCCTCGGCCAAAGCTTTGCTCGAAACATTTGCTTCCAAAGCCTTAATTTCTGCCTGAAGATTTTTTGTAAGAACAACTGTTCTTGCGTTATAAAGAGAAAGTGCAACAAAAAGAAGCTGGATTAAGATAATTAACCCCCACGCCACTTTCGATATTTTAAATTGACGCCTTTCGCGTGTCTGAAGAGTTTGAAATTCTAAAACGTTTTGAAGGAGGTTGGGGCTTTCGGTAGGGTCTTCCTGCTTAAGCGGACTTTTTCTTTGATTTAGCAGGCTTTGTAGTTTCAGCTTTAGCCGGTTTAGCAGGTTTTTTGTGGGCAGAGATTTTATTTGCATACCTTGATTTTAGTCTATTTGCCTTGTTTTTGTGAATCGACTTTTCTTTGACTGCTTTATCAAGGGTTTTTTGTAAAATTGTAAGATTTTCTGAAAGTAGTTTTGCATCCGCCTTGCCATCTTTAATTAGGCCGCGAATATTTTTAATCGCTGTTTTAACTTTTTCGCGCCAGAATGCATTGTGGGTATGTTTTCTTGCCGAACCTCGTATTGCTTTTTTTGCTGACTGCGTATTAGCCACGGCGGTAATATACATTTGCGGGAGCTTTTTGTAAAGTGATCCTATATTCTGCTAAAGTAGGGATTAATGGTTAATAAAATCTTACAAAGTGGGGGAAGTTTTTTAATGCGAACCCAAAAAACAATTCTTTCCGCAGCCTTTGTTATAGCCTTTACCTACGGCCTCGCGGCCATTTTAAGTTTAGTACGTTCCCGCCTTCTGGCGGGCTTTTTCGGAACTGACGTTGAGCTTGCGATTTTTTACACGGCCGATAAAATCCCAAGCTTTATTTACTCCCTTTTGGTGGTAGGAACCATCTCCACAGTCTTCATTCCGGTTTTTACAAACATCCGAAAACAAGATCCAGTTCAGGCCTGGAAAACAGCCTCATCCATGATTAACATAAGCATTTTGGTTTTTGGGTTTTTGGGAATTCTGGTTTATTTACTTGCGCCCACTTTAATTAACGCCCTTTCTCTTGGAAAGTTTACAAGCGACCAAGTCATGCTTGGAGCAAATCTAATGCGCATAATGATTGGCGCTCAATTACTTTTAATTTTAAGCAGTTTCATTACCAGCCTTTTGCAGTCTTTTAAATACTTTATTTTACCGGCGTTAGCTCCCATTTTGTATAACCTCGGAATGATAGGAGGAGTTATGTTTTTGACCCCAAAGTATGGAATTTACGGCCCGGCGTATGGTGTTGTTATTGGAGCGGTTTTGCACCTAGGTATTCAAATTCCACTCGCTAGAAAAATTAACTTTGATTACAAATTGCTCTTAAATTTTAAAGACAGGGGTATAAAAGAAATCTTCTCACTCATGCCCTCAAGAATTTTTGGTTCGGCATTAGTGCAAGTTTCAACCATAATTAATAATTCCTTGGCAATTTTAGTTTCTACCTCATCGGTTGTTATTTTTAGATTCGCGGACCAGCTGCAGTCTTTTCCAGTAAACCTGTTTGGCGCCTCCATTGCTTTAGCCGCCTTGCCAACGTTGTCTTTCGAAGCTGATGAAGTTGATCGCGTGAATTTTAAAAAAACTTTCTTAACATCTTTTCACCAAATGATGTTTTTGGTAATTCCGGCAAGCGTAATACTGCTTATTTTACGGGTTCCCCTAGTACGCTTGGTTTTTGGTGCGGCAAACTTTCCCTGGGAGGCAACGGTTAAGACTTCCTACACCTTAGCCTTTTTTAGCATTTCAGTTCTTGCCCAAAGTTCTGTGTACCTGCTGACTCGTGCGTTTTTTGCTCTCAAAGACACGGCAACTCCGGTTAAAGTAAATGTTTTCAATATGCTTTTTAGCACAGGGCTATCGCTTTTTTTGGTTCGATATTTAGGGCTTGGGATTTGGGCAGTAGCCTTTTCCTTTTCAATGGCGGCATGGGTTGATATGCTCCTTCTTCTTGTTTTGCTTGGGCGAAAAATTGGAGGCTGGGAATGGAAGGCGCTTATTAAACCTTTCACAAAAATAAGCTATTCAGCAATTTTCATGGCAATTGTTTTGTACGTTCCGCTAAAGTTTTTGGACAGATTAGTTTTTGACACCACACGAACATTGCCGCTTGTTATTCTTACGGCCATGGTCACACTTGCTGGAATCGCCTCGTATCTGTTTTTCACCTGGCTTTTTAAAGTTGAGGAAATTGAGCTGCTCTATAAGTTGGCCAGGAGACTTAACTTATCCCGCCAGCCTGTCGTAGAAAGTGTTCCCGAAGCTATACAAGGCTAGTTTTGCTAGAATCCCACTGTGAAACAAGAAAATATTAGAAATTTTTCGGTAATTGCGCACATTGACCACGGCAAGTCCACACTCGCGGACAGATTCTTGGGAATTACCGGAACCATCGATGCCAGACATCTTACGGCTCAAACTTTGGACAGCATGGAGCTTGAAATTGAAAAAGGCATCACCATAAAACTCAAGACCGTAAGAATGAAATATTCGGTCAACGATCAAGATTACCAACTAAACCTTATAGATACTCCCGGGCACGTGGATTTTTCTTACGAAGTTTCGCGATCTCTTGCTGCGTGTGAGGGTGCAATTTTAGTTGTTGACGCAAGTCAGGGAATTCAAGCCCAAACCGTCTCTAATGTTTACAAAGCGCTTGATGCAAACCTCACCATAATTCCGGTTTTAAATAAAATTGACTTAAACATTGCTGAAGTTGAAAAGGTTACAAAAGATTTGGTTGAAACTTTTGGTTTTAAAACGGAAGAGATTTTAAAAGTTTCGGCAAAAACAGGTGAGGGGGTAAAAGAGTTGTTAGACGAAGTGGTAAAGCGAATTCCCGCACCACAAGGTGTGCCAAATAAACCTACCCGTGCGCTAATCTTTGACACTTTTTATGATGAATTTTTAGGAGTTGTTGCAATTATAAAAGTTGTTGACGGACGTTTTGATACAAACCTTATTTCAACACGGAAGAAAATTAAATTTTTAGCAACGGGCGCTGTTTCTATCCCAGAAGATGTTGGAATTTTAATTCCAAAAAGAAAAAGCGGTGTAAGTTTGGAAACCGGAGAAGTAGGCTATATTGCAACGGGGCTAAAATATATTCAGGAAGTTAGGGTTGGAGATACCGTAGCTTTAGAGAGCGAAGTTTCCAAAGGTGGTGTGGAAATGCTTCCGGGCTATAAAGAAGTTAAGCCCTTTGTATTTGTAAGCATATTCCCCCTGGAAAATGACAAGTTTCCGGAACTACGCGAAGCTTTGCAAAAACTTTCTCTTTCAGATTCATCTCTTTCGTACGAGCCGGAAAGTAGCAGTGCATTAGGGTTTGGATTTAGATGTGGCTTTTTGGGCCTTTTACACGCTGATATTATTCAGGAAAGATTAGAGCGTGAGTACAACCTTGAATTACTCGCCACCACGCCCTCCGTCGAGTATCAGATTTCCTTAACTGATGGCACCGAAACTTCAATAAAAACTGCCTCTGAGTATCCAGACAGAACCCGAATTGCAGAAGTTCGCGAGCCATGGATTTTGCTCCACATCGTAACCCCAGCCCAATACATTGGTGGAGTTTTAACACTTTGTGAAGAAAGACGGGGAATTCAAAAAAAAGTCGAGTACCCTTCGCAAGATAGAGTAGTGCTTGAGTACGAACTCCCTTTGATTGAACTTGTTTTTAATTTCTTTGACGAACTAAAAAGTGTTTCTTCAGGTTTTGCAAGTTTGGATTACGACTTTTTGGAATACCGGCCGGTTGATGTTGTAAAACTCGATGTTTTGGTTCACGGAGATGTTGTCGAACCTTTGTCGCGTTTAGTTTTAAAACAAACTGCTGAAGAAGAAGGCCGGGAAATCTTAAAAAAGCTTAAAGGTGTGATTCCAAAACAGCAGTTCAAAGTTTCACTTCAGGCGGCAATTGGCGGGAAAATTGTTGCGCGTGAAGATATTTCTTCGATGGGCAAAAATGTTTTAGCAAAAATGTCGGGTGGACATAGAGAGCGAAAAGATAAGTTGTTGAAGGAGCAGAAAAAGGGTAAGGCGAGGCTTAAGAAGTTTGGGAAGGTTGAGATTCCGCAAGAGGCGTTTAGGCAAGTTTTGAAAAGCTGATTTAAAAGAGAAAGGCGTTAACTCAGTTAAGATGAGAGTTAACGCCTTCCGTTGGTTCATAAAAGTTTAGATGTCAGATGGCATCAGCCCAAAGGCTTCAACTGCCTCGTCTAAACTGGTCATGAACTGTAGTTCGAACTGCTGCTCTTCCCTCCCATGGATGCCCAATTCGGCGCCGTTCGAGAAGGGTACCCAGATGTTACCGTGCAGAACTTCATGATCGTCCAGCAGACGATTCATAACGATCGTGCTTCCGGTCAGACATTTGAATGAGCGATGTTCCCCCCTGCCAAAAGTAAAGATCGGCCCTATTTGTGGCAAGTTCGGTGTTCCGAGACCCTTTCTCTCGGTTTCTGCGATAAGGGTACGACGCTCCTCGAGCTTTAGGTACGCCTCCTCCGTCATCACAGCGGTGACACCATTGTTACTATTTGCATAAAACTTTGCCATTTGTTCCTCCTTTTAAGGTTGATGGCTTGAAGCTTTTTTGGTCCCTAATTTAGGGTCCGTGCTACCATTATAGCCCCATTTTCACGAGCTGTTAATACTATGGGATAATAGGATAGTTAAAAGCCCCGCTAGGAAAATGAATCTCCTTGGCGGGGCTTTTAGGTTCGAGGCGTGTTTCAGTCTGTGGGGGAGACGGAAATTGGTTTTCCGCAGCTACAGGCCAAGTCATGTTCCTTTTGGGCTGATGCCGTTTCCACTTCCAGCTCCTCTGTGAAAACGGTTTTCGATGAATACCATACACCGGGATCCGTCCTCACTGAACAGGAGAAAAAGACACGGATCGTTTCTCCCAAGTCCTTTTCGATGTACCTATCATCCTCCTCCTCGTACGGGTCGTTTTGAGGATTCCCGTCCATACCATCTTCGTCGGGATCGTAGCTCTCGGCGTCGATCTGCCGTTGATCCGCTTCCGCATTGTCGGTGGAGAAAATTCCTGCCGGGCCATAATAAGGCTTTTTGCTAGACATTGTAACCTCCATGATTTGTGGAAAGGATAAAGCTAATTTGCCACATGATTGTACAACCTTTTCATCAAAGCGTCAAACACTATGGGCTCGCAAATCATAAAACTTACTAAAACCCCATTGACACGCTTAGCACTCATATGCTATTAGTGATAACACAAGAAAATATATATATGGAGATAGGTTTAACTGATCGTCAAATAAAACTTCTGGAGGCAATAATTAGGGAGTATTCAGAGTCCTCGGAGCCTGTAGGTTCCAAAACAGTTGTTGCAAAGTATTCCATCAAAGCATCGCCTGCAACAATTAGAAACGAAATGGCGGCACTTCTTGAAGACGGCTTTTTGGAAATGATGCATACATCTTCAGGTAGAATCCCAACGGCTCGAGCATTTAAGTATTTTATCGAGCAGATAATGGAAGAAGACGAACTTCCGGTTTTACAGGAAGTTGCGGTTAAGCAAAGACTTTGGCCTCAAAGGTTTGAATTTGAAAAGCTTTTGAGAAATGCGGTTTTGTCTCTTTCGGAAACCACAAGAAATATGGCACTTGCCTTAACGGAAGATGGTTTTATAACCCACGCGGGCTCAGTTCATATGCTTGATAACACAGAATTTTTAGACATTGACGTTACAAGGTCCGCGTTAAATTTAGCCGACAGTTTTGACGATCTTGTTAGAATTTTTACAAATCTTTCTAAAGATGGTGACGTAAATGTTGCAGTGGGGGAGGAAATTGCTTATCCAAACATGGAGCAGGCGGCACTTGTTTTTTCAAAGTTTAGAAGTGGAAACAAGGTTGGATATATTTCGGTACTGGGGCCGTCACGTATGAAATATTCATTTGTTGTGCCTTCAGTTAGGTACACAAAAAATTTGCTTGAAGAATTTAGCGGTAATTGGTAATTTCAAAAAATATGACTAAGAAAAAGGATGAATTAAAAAATAAAGATAACGTTGCCGCCGAAGATGCTAAAAGGGTTGAGGAGCTTGAGAATAATTGGAAACGAGCCCTGGCAGACTATCAAAATTTGCAGAAACGCGTTGCTGAAGAAAGGGAAAGTATTGTAAAGTTTGCAAATGCAATGCTGGTTTTAAGAGTGCTTCCGATTTTGGATAATTTGCTTTTGATGCATAAGCACGATGAAGACCCGGGTTTAAAGATGACGATTAAAGAGTTTGAGAAAATCTTGGCTGAAGAGGGTGTGAAGGAAATAGAAGCGGAAGGAAAAGGTTTTGATCCGCATGCTATGGAGGCGATAGAAAAGGTAAAAGGCGAAGAAGGAAAAGTTATAGAAGTTTTGCAAAAAGGCTACATGTATAAAAATAAAGTTTTACGTCCGGCTAGAGTTAAGGTCGGCGGCGCGACAAGCGCGAAGGAGGAAAATTAAAATGCCAAAAATAATAGGAATTGATTTAGGAACTACAAACAGCGCAATGGCTGTGATGGAGGGTGGTCAGTATAAAGTAATCCCAAACCACGAGGGGGCAAACACAACGCCTTCAATGGTTTCATTTGGCGCGGGAGGTGAGGTTGTGGGAGTTTCGGCAAAACGCCAGCAAGTTGTAAACCCCAAAGACACAATCTTTTCGGTGAAAAGACTTATGGGCATGAAGTTTAGTTCGCCCGAAGTTCAAAAGTTAAAGAAAAATTACCCGTATGCAATTGTTGAGGGAACTAACGGAATGGCCGCAATTGAAGTTGGAGGAAAAATTTACACACCGCAGGAAATCTCGGCAAAGATTTTGCAAAAGCTTAAAACTGATGCGGAAAAATACTTAGGCCAGACAGTTACAGACGCGGTTATTACAGTTCCTGCGTATTTTGATGATGCACAAAGATCAGCAACAAAGGAAGCTGGGCAAATTGCAGGCCTTAATGTTCAAAGAATTATTAATGAGCCAACTGCTGCGGCTTTAGCTTATGGGTTGGACAAAAAAACTAATGAAAAAATTGCCGTTTACGATTTGGGAGGCGGAACTTTTGACGTTTCTATCCTGGAAATTGGTGATGGGGTTTTTGAAGTTAAGTCCACAAATGGTGACACACACTTGGGCGGAGATGATTTTGATCAGGAAGTAATAAACTGGCTTTTGGAAGAATTCAAAAAGGATCAAGGCGTTGATTTATCGGCTGATAGACAAGCAATGCAAAGGCTAAAAGATGCCGCAGAGAAGGCAAAAATTGAGCTTTCAAGTTCACAGCAAACAGAAATAAATATTCCGTTTGTTACAGCGGACGCTTCAGGACCAAAACACTTAAATATAACTTTAACTCGGGCAAAACTTGAGCAATTGGTTGATGCTTTGATTCAGCGAACAATAACGCCTATGGGAAATGCGTTAAAAGACGCGGGTTTGGCTAAGGGAGATATTAACGAAGTGATTATGGTTGGCGGAATGACCCGAATGCCAAAAGTTACCGAAGTTGTGAAAAACTTTTTTGGTAAAGAACCGCACAAAGGAATTAACCCTGATGAAGTTGTAGCAATTGGAGCCGCAATTCAAGGTGGAGTTTTGGGCGGAGATGTTAAAGACGTGTTGCTTTTGGATGTAACCCCCTTAACTTTAGGAATTGAAACTTTGGGCGGAGTAAGTACACCGTTAATTAAAAGAAATACCACAATTCCAACCTCGGCCTCACAAACTTTTAGCACCGCGGCTGACAGCCAGACCACGGTTGAGATAAATGTGTTGCAGGGCGAGCGCGAAATGGCTGCAGATAATAAGTCTTTAGGCAGGTTTATACTGGATGGCATTCCGCCGGCTCCACGAGGTGTTCCGCAGGTTGAAGTTAAGTTTGATATTGACGCAAACGGAATTATAAATGTTTCAGCAAAAGACAAAGCTTCAAACAAAGAACAGAAAATTACGATTCAGGGAGGCGCTGGTCTAAGCAAAGATGAAATAGAAAAAATGGTTCACGATGCCGAAGCTCACGCTGAAGAAGATCGTAAGAAAAAAGAAGCAATTGAAAGTAGAAACATTGCCGATTCGCTAATTTATACCGCGGAAAAAAGCTTGAAAGACGCTGGAGATAAAGTTCCGGCTGATGTTAAAACAGAGGTTGAAACAAAAGCTAAAAGTCTAAAAGATGTGTTGCAAACCGCAAGTGTGGATGAGCTGAAACAAAAAACTCAGGAATTAAGTACCGCGATGCAAAAGATTGGCCAGGCGATGTATCAAGGGCAACCGGGGCAAGAAGGTCAGCCAGGTCAGTTTGGCGATCAAAAACCCGAGGATGAAAAGGAAGGCGAAACCGTCGAAGGCGAAGTGGTTGAAGAATAAAATTTTGATTGGAAATAAAAAACAGCCGCGTTGAGTGCCCGCGGCTGTTTTGTGTTACCAGAGCAGCGAAGAAATATCGTACCCGATGCGTGCGATTTCGTTTTGCCTGAGCGGTACCTCGAGAGAGTCGTCGCTGTGCACCTTTAAGGAGAGCACGAAGTATCTTCCATCAGTTCTGTCTGGAAGTCTCCCGATTGTCCACCTCATACCAACGATAAGCTTGCTCATAGGATCAAAGACTTGAGCCAGACCCTGTCTGAAGGTTCCGATTTCCCAATCATTGCTGTAAGTGTTGATGCAGGTGTAAGTAAAATCGTAGACTGGATCGGAGTGAGTCAACTCCCAATGTACAAGCTCGTCTTCTTCCAGCACTTGGTTACTAACTATTAGCACAGCTCGGAGAGTGAAGTCACCCACCTTTTTTCTGTACGAAGGGACTCCAGTATAGAGCCCAACCCCCCTTTTCTCCCTCTCTTCTACTCCATATACAAGATGCATTTTCGTCTCCTTGTGACTTCGCTACAAAGCATAAATTTGTGCTTTATATTGAAACCACGTAGCTAGTGGGTAAGATGACTTATAGTCTAGCACTTTAATTATTTGGAGTCAATCCAGTCAGCAAGTGCTAAAATGCTTTTTGTATGGCCACAAAAAAAGATTATTACGAAGTTTTGGGCGTGCCTCGAAGCGCTTCCCAAGACGATATAAAAAAAGCGTATAGAAAAATGGCGCGGGAGCATCACCCGGATGTTGCGGCAAATACAGACAAAACTGAAGCCGAAAAAAGATTCAAAGAAATTAACGAAGCCTACCAAGTTTTAAGTGATTCCCAGAAAAAGAAAATGTACGATCAATTTGGCCACGCCGCGTTTGGTGGAGCAAGTGGAAGTGATGCTGGAGCAGGCGGTCCGTTTGGAGGATTTGGTGGGTTTGGTTCGCAAGGTGGAAAGTGGGGGCCGTTTACTTACACTTATACGTCGGGCGGTGCCGGTGGCAATGCAGGTAACGGAATGGATTTTGATCCTTTTGACATTTTCGAAGAAGTTTTTGGATTTAGAGGCTTTGGCGCGCAACGTGGCCCGCGAAAAGGAAAAAATCTTTATTACGAACTGCACGTTGATTTTGCCGACGCGGTAAAAGGTGCTGAAAAAACAGTAAATATAGAAACTGGTAACATTTCGATAAAAATTCCACAGGGCGCAAGAGATGGTACGGAATTAAGATTTGCAGGAAAGGGCGCACCTGGGCCACAGGGGTCGCCTTCCGGCGATTTATACATAAGTTTACGAGTTAGAACGCCACAGGAGTTTCAAAGAGTTGGAGATAATTTGGGAACAGCTGTGGAAATAGATTTTGTTCAGGCAACTTTGGGGGATATGGTGGAAGTTGCGGTTGTTGATGAAAATTCGTCAAGTGGATTGGGCAAAGCGAAATTAAAAATCCCAGCCGGAACACAACACGGAACGCAATTTAGGCTAAAAGGTAAGGGAATGCCAAAGTTGCGTGGAACGGGAAAAGGCGATATTATCGTTCAGGTTTTTATAAAAATGCCCACAAGGTTAAGTCGAAAGCAAAAGGAGCTTTTGGAAGAGTACGGAAATCTCTAAATCTACCCAAGTCTTAAAGGAGAAGAGGATGCAGTCTAGATCGTACCGCAATCGTAATCGGGGTGTTGTCAAGGAGGGTACTTTTCGCTTTGAATTTGAAGGTGAGGAGTATCAGGTAACTGGCAAGTTGTGGATGGATAGATACATAATGTTTCCAGACGTCCGCTTTGCGACTGTTGGAGCATTTCTGAAAAACAACAAGCTGGAAGTGGATCTTTCCACCCACCCACCCTACTCAAGCGACGCCGCGCTTGAGGCAACTGTAGTAAATCCTGCACCAATCTACGCATAAATTAACTGGAGGACGTTACCACTCTGAACTAATCCGAGAAAAAGAAAGGGAGTGAACATGTTCACGTTTGAGTATATGCACGTACTTTATGGAGTAGAAGCTGCGCAGGTGATGTTGGGCTATTTTGTGCAATTGCCGATGGGAACGTTCTTGATCGTAGACGGTGTTTACGAGGACAAGACGTTGGAAGCAAACCCCGCAAAGGCAAGCCCGACGGCAAGCGACACCGTTTTGCAAGCCGTGTTCTATGTAGAAGAGCCCGCAGCCAAGCCTTAATGATCTTATGAACGGAATGTATTTGGAGCTTCCCGGTTTATATGCCGACTGGGAAGCTTCACCACTCATAACACCCCATACTTGACCCCGTTTACCTTGTTGTGATAATGTATCTTTGCAATTAGATAGTTGGTGCTTAGGTGGGGTTCCCCACCTTTTTAATTACAGCGGCAATTACCTACGCGCAAAAAATATATGGCAGTCACAGAATTTAGTGCAGCATTAAGACAGGTAGCAACCGAGCGGGGAATTCCCGAGGAAAGTATCCTGGAATCAATAAAAGTAGCAATAGGCTCAGCGTATCGAAGAGATTACGGTACAGAGGCTGATGTTTTGGAAGTATTTTTAGATCCAGAAACAGGTTCAACAAAAATTGTAAATGAAGAAGGCAAAGACGTAACTCCCCCCGGATTTGGCCGTATTGCCGCTCAAACCGCAAAACAAGTAATCTTGCAAAAAATCCGCGAAACTGAAAAAGAAGTTGTAATGGACGAATACAAGGGTAAAGTCGGCGAAATTGTTACGGGAACTATTTTTAGAGTGGAAAATAACGTAGTGGTTTTAGATTTAGGTAAAGCTCAGGGTATTCTTCCGCAAACTGAACAATCCCCGGTTGATGAATATAGAAGCGGCCAAAGGCTTAAAGTTTTGGTAAAAGATATAAGACAAACTACAAGAGGTACAGAAATTATAGTGAGCAGATCCGATGCTCAGTTTATAGTTAAACTTTTTGAACAGGAAGTGCCGGAAATTGCATCAGGAGTTGTAACAGTTGAAGCAATTGCAAGAGAAGCTGGTTCCAGAACCAAAATGGCGGTGGCTTCCCGTGACGAGAAAATAGATCCAGTTGGAAGTTGCGTTGGCCAAAAGGGAGTTAGAGTTCAATCAATCATTGCAGAAATTCACGGTGAAAAAATAGACATCATTCCTTTTTCAAATAGCATTGATAAATTTATTGCGGGAGCATTATCACCGGCTAGAGTTACCGAAGTTGAAATAAACGAAGAAGCAAAAGAAGCAAAAGTTTCAGTTCCCGAAGATCAGCTAAGTTTAGCAATTGGAAAAGAAGGGCAAAACGTACGCCTTGCCGCAAAACTTACTCATTGGAGAATTGATATAAAAGGTGCCGCGGGAATATTTGATGAAGAGGGTAGGCCTTTGGATACAGTTGGTGGCGGAAAAGAAGTGGTTGGAATTTGGGACGCTGCAATTAAAGCCGCCCGCAAAATTGAAGATGACGAAAAAGCAGAAGAAGCTGAAAAAGTAGCTAAAGAAGAGGCTGAAGTAGCTGCAGTTGCAGCAGAGGCCGTGGCAAGTGAGCCCGCTGTAGAAACTCCAGCGGAAGTTCCAACAGAAACACCGGTTGAAACTCCAGCTGAACCGGAAGTTGTAGCCGAAGCAACCGAGCCTGTGGCGGAAGAAGTAAAAGAAGAACCTAAAGAAAAGCCCAATGAATAGTCTTGAGCTTTTAAACAACAAAACATGGCAAAAACAAAGAAAAGTACAATTGAAAAAGGCATTCGTGCTCCCATCGTCACAATCATGGGGCACGTTGACCATGGAAAAACTAGCCTTCTTGATGCCATCCGTCATACAAATGTCCAAGCTGGAGAATACGGTGGAATAACCCAACACATCGGCGCTTATCAAATAGAACACAACGGATATCCCATTACATTTATAGATACACCGGGACATGCTGCATTTTCACAAATGCGGGCACGAGGTGGGAAAGCTGCTGACATTGTGGTTTTAGTAGTGGCCGCAAACGATGGAGTTCAGCCTCAAACAAA
>MEVA01000001.1:32711-39409 GCA_001772625.1 candidate division WWE3 bacterium RIFCSPHIGHO2_01_FULL_42_13
GTGTTCCTGTAATTGTTGCGATAAATAAAATAGACGCGGCCGGTGCCGATTCACAAAAAGTAAAACAACAGCTCGCAACCGAAAATGTTTTAGTGGAAGACTGGGGAGGGGAAGTTGTTGCAGTTGAAACTTCAGCAACAAAAGGTGAAGGTTTAGATAAACTTTTGGATGCAATTGTAGCTTTGGCTGAAATTTCGCAGATTCATGGTTCAGCAGAAAGCGAACTTGAAGCAACAATTATTGAAGCGCGGAAAGATCCAAAAAAAGGCGTGGTAGTTTCGGCAATTATTAGAAACGGAACTTTAAAAGTTGGTGATGAGGTTGTAGGAAGCGGATTTGGGGCAAAAGTAAAATCTATGATGAACGAAAAAGGTGAAATATTAAAAGAAGCCGTTCCCACAAATGTTGTTGAGATTTTAGGATTTAGCGAGGTTCCAAATGTAGGAGACATGATAGTTCAAAAGGGAAGTGAACTTGCGCAACTTGCAATTGATGAAAGCCGCGTTGAAATTGTTGGCCAAAATACAAAAAAAACTGTGGGAGTAATTATTCGCGCAGATACCCAAGGAACTTTGGAGGCAGTAAAGGAAAGCTTGGCCAAGCTTGTTACTGAAAACGTAAGTGCAGATTACTCTTTGAAGTTTTTACTTGTTGCAACTGGGGCTCCAAACGAATCGGACGTGTTACTTGCTTCAAGTACCCGTGGAATTATTGTTGGGTTTAACGTAAAAACCGCGCCTAGCGTTGAAGAGTATGCAAAAATTAAAAAAGTTCCGCTAAAAACCTACAAAACAATTTATGAGCTAATTGATGAAGTAAAAGATGTTTTGGAAGGAACCGCGTTTGAAGAAGAAGCAAAAATTAAAGGGCGCGCCGAAGTTTTGAAAACTTTTAAACTTCCATCAGGCGATATTATTGCCGGATGCAAAGTTATGGCCGGAGCTTTAAAAGTTGGTGGGCGAGTAGCCATTTACGATAAAAACCCCGCCGACGTTACAGATGCCGATGAACCTTTGTACACCGGAACCATCAAAAAGCTCAAAACCCAAAAAGACGATATAACCGTTGCCGGTAAGGATAATGAGTGTGGAGTCTTGCTAAAGCCCCAGTTTGACGGGATTGATAAGGGGCAGTATCTAGAGGTTTTGTAACCCCATGACCTATAATGTTGACAACTTTAGCCTTTCGTACTATAATTAAAGCATAATGGGACTGCCGAAATCCGGCTAAATCACCCCATCAAAGGAGATTGGAAATGATATCGAATGTTAAGGCTGCGTTGGGCACCACCTTGGGGATTCTGTTTGGGATCCTCGTGGGTTTCACCATCTTCCAGGTGGCTTATGGCGTGACTGGAGGCGCTGGGACGACCTACTTCCTGACCCTGCTGCTCGCGGTCGCCTCCTACGCATTTCTTAGCTCCAAGGATACCCCAGCGGTGTTTCTTATGGATGTCTTGGCATTTCTTTTCGCCGGCATCATCGGTGCTATTTCGATTACCGCAGAAAATCCAGCCGGGCAGCAAGAATTTGTCATTCTGGTTTGCCTGATCGTCGCCTGCGTCCATGCCTCAGCCGCCATCTACTACGGCTACGGTCTGGACAAGCTGAGCGAGAGCAAAGCTGAAAAACCTGCTCCAAAAGCTACGGCCAAAGCATCAACCAAAGCCTAGCTCCCCGCGCCTAACCGCGCACTTAAAGACGGTCTTGTCGAAATCCAGCAATGGGTTTTGCAAGACCGCCTTTTCTTTTTAAACGCTTTTACATTAATTCTAATTTGACGACAGTACAGCCCTATAGTACAATTCCCATGACGGTTGCGATCAAATCATATCCACCCTTTATGCCTCCATCGCGCATCGTGCATATGCACATAGCGCATCGGAGATCGGAGAGAAAAAAATGGTTTCATATGAAGCGTTTCAAATTGTAATTGGCTTGTGGTTAATCACCGCAGCAGTGCTGTTCGCCACCTGGATCTACTTCTGGGGTGACAGGAAGAGCCTGGTACAGGAGATTAGACGCCTGGAGATGAAGGCGGAGAATGACAGGCATACGCTTGGCTATTTCCTTGGCCAGTTCATCGCGCGGTTTATTAAACCGCTTGCTGACAACCTCGTCAAAGAATTGCCTGTTACGCCAGAGAAGCCGCGGATTCCAAAGATCCAGTATGCAAAACTCAGGGATGCTGTGGAATTTGCCACCGATCTGTTTACCACCATGGGGGTTGGTGTTACCGATGACATTGGATCATTCCTGGATCGCTACGGCATCGTGTTTGAGCGTGTAGGTGGTGGAAAAGGAGCTGCTTCCCACACGTATAACTTGGATGCAGGTGCTAAGGACCTTAACAAAGATTTTGTAGTCACCTACCGGTAATTTGATTTAAATCGTTCGCAACTGTCACTGAAGCTCGGACCAGGGTAGTAATACCTCGTCTGAGCTTCTTTTATACCAATAGCTTGACGATAGCACAGCCCTATAGTACAATTTCTCTGACGGTTGCGATCAAATCATATCCACCTTTTTATTACTCCGTTGCGCGTTGTGCATAGCACGTTGCGCGTTGGAGATAGGAGAGAAATGACTATACTCGAAGCTGTAGTGCTTGTTGTTGCTGTAGTGCTTTTAGCCTGGGTTGTTAACCTGTGGCGGGGCAACCAGGAGCTTGCCGATAAGATCAAAAAGTCAGAGCAGGCTTTGGGCCAGCAGGCGAAACGCAGTAGAATGAGGGACCGCCATTTCCTAGCACTGTATGTTAGGCACTTTGTGATCCCGGCCGCCGAAGAAGTAGTTTCTGCTTCGGACAAGGGGCGTGTTCCAAAAACTCAGTTTGAAGTACTTGCGCACCGCTTGAGCTTTGGCCTAAGTGTATTTTCTGACTTGGAAGATACTCCGAGAATCTTTAACCATCACCTAAGGCCCCTTGGGATTTCTTTGGAATATGAACATCTTTCCGAAGCCCACTACTCACTGGCCGATGCTAGCCTGGTTTTTGGTGAACTTAAGGCCAGCCCATTTGTTGAAAAAGTAGAACTGCTTTAGTTAAAAACGTTTGCAACTGTCACTGAAGCTCGGACCGGTCTAAAAACCCGCCCGAGCTTCTTTCATTTCGCCCAAACACAACCTAAACACCCCCAAAAACCACCGCATTGACCCTATAGGATACTTGTAGTACAATCCTCCTGGAATAAATTATAAGAAAGAAAGTAAGAAAGCCCGCCCATCGCTAGCAATTCATGTCAGACCTACAAGGTAACGCACTAAACTTAATACAAGAGGCCAAGTCCGTGGCCATAATTCCATCCAAGGTGGCTGGAGCAGATTCGTTTTGTGCAGCCGCAGGTTTGTATTTCATGCTTTTGGAAAAAAACAAAGACGTTTATTTTATATATCAAGGCAAAGTTCCTGATGCAGCCCAAAACATTTTAGATCACACACGAATTGTTTCCGACATTGGTCAGCGCGAATTAATTATTAAAGTTGATTATTCAAACACACCAGCCGCTCAAGCTCATTACGCAACAGACAGGGACGTTTTGGAAATAAGACTTGGCCCTGTTTCAAAAGAATTTGAATTGAGTCGTGTGAAGGCACAGCTTACTGGTGTTGATTTTGATTTGATAATTGTAGTTGGCGCGCAGGAAGTAACGGATCTAGGAAGTGTTTATGAAAAAATGAAGGAAGATTTTTCGCAGGTAAAAGTTTTAAACATTGATAACACCAGGCACAATCAAAATTTTGGTGACGAAAACATAATTGACGTAAACGCTCAAACTTTAAGTACGCTTATTTTTTCAAAGGCTTCCGAATGGGATCTTACCCCCGGCGAAAAAGCCGCGAAAGCCCTTTTAACCGGCATGACGTACAGAAACGGCAATTTGGGCGTTGATAAAGCATAAAATAGCTGTTAGAATAGCCTCCGAAAGCAACATGGCAATAGAAAAAAAGGAAAAAGAAAGCATCATAAAAACCAACCGACTTCACGAAGGTGACACCGGTTCCCCGGAAGTTCAGGTTGCGCTTCTTTCGGAAAAAATCGTTAAGCTTTCAGACCACTTGAAGGCTCACAAAAAGGATAATCATTCCAGAAGGGGTTTGCTTCAAATGGTCAACAAAAGAAGAAGGCTTTTGAGTTACTTGAAGAAAAAAAGCGAAGAGAGATACGCGGCATTAGTTGAGAAACTTGATTTGAGCAAGTAAGATATAAGTAGTTAATTAATTGGGAAGAGTATCGCGAAGTTAGGAAATGGGATTTTGTTTACGACAAACACAACGCGCAAGTTTGTAGTCTTATGCAAAATCACATCTCTTAACATTCGATAATCATCCGGAAAAGTAAAAAAATGAAAAATAAAATAATAAAGAAAGAAACCGAATTTGCGGGTAGAAAATTAACATTGGAAACAGGAAGGCTTGCACAACAGGCTGACATGGCCGTTTTAGCAACGTACGGAGAAACTGTAGTTTTAGCAACAGTTGTTTCCGCGGGGCCAAACGCAGATTTAGATTACTTCCCGTTAAGCATAAATTATTTTGAAAACTTGTACGCAAGTGGAACTATAAAATCCGGCCGCTACGTAAAACGTGAAGGCAGGCCAAGTGACGATTCAGTTATTACCCGCCGTTTGGTAGATCACGCCGTTAGGCCCTTATTCCCGCAGGAAAAGGGTTTTATGGACGAAGTTCAGGTGGTTCTTAGCATCTTGTCTTTAGACCGAGATGCTGATCCTGTGTTTGCATGTATGGTTGCAGCTTCAGCCGCACTTCACGCTTCAAATATTCCTTGGGAAGGGCCGATGGCTACCACAAGGGTTGGTTTTATTGGCGGAGAATATGTTTTAAACCCACCTCTTAAAACTTTGGAAGAAGAATCGGATCTAGATATGATGGTTTCGTTTGTTGGTAAAGAAAAAAGATTTTTGGCACTTGAATGTGAGGCAAACATTTTGCCAGAGGAGCAAGTTTTGGGTGCAATTAAATTTGCCCAGGACAACATTGACCCTGTTCTAAAATTAGTAACTGAATTTGCCGAAGAGGTAAACCCAGGAATTAAAAAATACGAATTCATTCCTCAGATTCCAGGAGAAGATGTAACTAAAGCTATAAGTGACTTAATGAAAACAAAACTTGTTGAGTTAATCGGGCACGGACATTCAAAAGAAATACTAGCCGAAAAGAAGGGCGATCTTATAAAAGAGCTTTACACAGCTTTTGAGGGCAAGTTCAAAAAAGCCGACATGGAAAAGGCTTTCTACAAATTGGAACAGGACGCGGTAAGACACCTAATTTTGGAAGAAGGTAAAAGACCTGACGGTAGAGATGCCACAACCGTTCGCGAGCTTTCAGCCGAGGTAGGAGTACTGCCAAGAGTTCACGGAAGCTCCATTTTTACCAGGGGATTAACCCAGGTTTTAAACGTGGCCGTTTTGGGAGCTCCTTCCATGGAACAACTAATTCAAGACATGTATGGCGAACGAAAAAAGCGATACATTCACTTTTACAATTTCCCTCCTTACTCAACAGGTGAAGTTGGAAGAATGACAGGAGCAGGCGGTCGAGAAATAGGACATGGAATGCTTGCGGAAAAAGCACTTCGTCCGGTGCTACCTTCGGAAAAAGAATTTCCTTACACAATAGTTTTAACTTCAGAAACCTTGTCTTCTAATGGATCAAGTTCAATGGCATCGGCATGTGCAAGTTCGCTATCTTTAATGGACGCAGGCGTTCCTATTAAAGATGCAGTTGCGGGAATTGCCATAGGCCTTGTTGTTAATGATGATTTTAGCAATTACAAAATCCTAACCGACTTAACCGGTCTTGAAGATGGCGCCGGTTACATGGACTTTAAGATGACCGGAACAAAGACCGGTGTGACAGCAATTCAAGTTGATATTAAAGCAAAAGGTTTAACTTACGACATGCTTACTGAGGTTTTCAAACAATCTCACGATGCAAGAATGCAGATTTTAGATCTCATGGCAACGGTAATTGATAAGCCACGATCAGAAGTTAACCAGTACGCACCAAAATCAGCAACTACAAATATTAAACCAGAACAAATTGGATTAATAATTGGCGGCGGCGGAAAAACAATCAAAGCTTTGCAGGAAGATACCAAGACAACAGTTTCAATTGAAGAAGATGGAACCGTTGTTGTACTCGGCGAAAATGAAGCAGACGTTCAGCGGGCAATCGAAATAGTTAATGGTATGGTTCGCGAAGTTAAAGCTGGAGAAATTTTTGACGGTAAAGTTGAAGAACTTGCCCCATACGGAGCGTTCGTTGAATTTTTACCAGGAAAAACAGGACTTTTACACATTTCCGAAATTGCCGATGGATTTGTGGAAAAAGTTGAAGATCATTTGTCGGTTGGAGATGTGGTAAAAGTTAAGGTTTTGGATGTAAGTCGAGATGGTAAATACTCTTTGTCCATTAAAGCCCTAACCGGTGGAAGCAGCAGCGAAAGCGGCGGCACCAGTGGTGGTAGCCGCGGCGGATTTGGTGGAGGACGAGGCGGAGGAAGCCGCGATGGCGGTGGTTACGGCAGTGGACGGGATAGAGGTTTCGGTGGCGGCAGAGGAGGCGGCCGGGACCGTGGAGGCTTTGGCGGCGGACGTGGTAGTGAAAGACGTGGAAATAGAAGAGATGGTGGAGTTCCGCGCGGGCGCTAAGCTTTTGACACAGTGTTTCTTATAA
>MEVA01000001.1:39438-58298 GCA_001772625.1 candidate division WWE3 bacterium RIFCSPHIGHO2_01_FULL_42_13
CATAACTAAGGAGGCCTTTGATGGCTATTGTAAGAGAAAGGCGTTGGCATCCGTTGAATGAGCCGGACGACGTAAACGAAATTTTGTTGACGATATGGATGAAGCCGATTCCTGGAGTACCCCAGCGCTACGAGCACTTTTCAATTGACCGGCGGGCTAAGCCCAAGGAAATAATCGCCGAGCTTAAAAAACTTAGTAGAGTTTTTCCTGGCGAAATCGACCACATTGAGACAAAACGCAGGTTTTTTGGTGGCTTAGTATCTGGGGCCACCTTTTGGCCGGGCGATCCGTTCGATCTTGAGAAGGCCTTGCTGAAGCGCTTTCATGAGATGGGAATTTCAAATACCAAGGCCGAAATCCTTTGGTGGCAGCTACTTTGGATGCGGCTGACCACACCGTTTCGCAAACTACGTGATTTGCTCACCCGCAGCTAAGCAAACGATCGTTACACCGAGAAGGTATGTTGTGCTATTTAGACAACATACCTTTTTCATTTTCTACCAATTTACCCCAATTCTTTGACACGAAATTTTTCATAACCTACAATACCAAAGTCATCCCAATTAAAAGGAGGGCCTTATGGCCGTTGTGAGAGATATTGCAAAAGGTTGGAGCGAGCTTCTTCAGCCGGGAGCGAATGAGGTTTTGGTCAACATCAGAAGCAACGAAGTGCCCAGTAGTGATCAGACGCGATACGAGCATTTTTCCGTGGATCGTGATGCCAAACCGAAAGACATTGTTGACGAGCTTAGAGGGCTAAGCACAACCTTTCCCCTCGATGTTCAACATATTGAATTGATGTTGAATGGTCAGGTGAGGCTGCACATTTGGAAACCTGAAGATGCCGAGCAGAAATTGCTGGAGTATTTGCGATCGGCGGCATTTGTGGGAGCCCAAAGTGTAGTGGTATGAGGGGGCTGTTTAGTTATGACCGAAAGGTGTGCTGTGCGTATGTGCAACACACCTTTTTGTTTTCTTGCTTAGGTTTAGCTAGAATAAGGGTATGTGGTTGGTATACGCTTTCGCTACAATAATCGCTTACGTAGGGTTAGATTTCTTTATTAAGAAAGCCTCAGGAAAAATAGATGACTTTGCTGGCGCATTCCTTATCAATCTTTTTGCACTAATTCCTGTCCTTTTAATTTACATTTGGCTTAAAGTTACGAATCACAGTATGCTTTTTACCAAAGAGGGTGTAATGTCTGCTATTTTTGCAGGGCTGTCAGTTGGTATAGGTTCGATCACTTTTATAAAAGTTTTTTCCTCGGGGGCAAATCTATCAATTGGCTCACCTGTAGTTAGAATTGGAACTATAGTACTTATAACCTTAATTAGCCTTTTTGTTCTTAAGGAGTCTTTAACAGCTAAACAGCTAATTGGTTTAGCCCTATCTTTGGTTGGGCTTGTACTTGTGACTTTCAAATAAATTATGGAACAAAAAACCCTAGAATTTCTAGCAAAACACAGAGTATGTTCTCTTACAACAATTTTACCTGATGGTTCACCACATGCAGCGGCTCTTCATTACTCTCATATCGAAGCTCCGTTGACGCTCTATTTCTCAACAGAAAATACAAGCAAGAAATGCCAGGGGTTATTGAATGGAGAAGTAGTCAAAGGATCGGTTGTAGTTGGGTTTAGTGAGGAAGAGTGGGTTACTTTGCAGATGGATGGAAATATACAGGCCATAGCTGATAAAGCGAAACTTGAAGAGGTGTATAAAGTACACTACTTGAAGCATCCAAATTCTGAGAAATATAAGGATGCCCCGGCAACTATATTTCTATCTTTTACCCCCACATGGTGGAGATACACAGACTATAATATAGAGCCGCCAACGATATTATCCTCGGAATAAGCTTTAGTAGGTGCTAAAATCTAACCATGCCCGACAACGATAACAAGAAAACACCTACAGTAGCTTCTCCAGACTTCATATTCCAGGAACTAAAAGACCTTTCCCAAAAAGTAGCCTCAGCAAAAGATATGCCGGAAGAGCTTAAAGATAGGCTTGAAAAGATGCTTCAAAGGCTTAATACCATGGCGCGGATGGGCTCCTACTCAATGGAGTTTGATAACATCGCCCGTTACGTTGACATTGTTGTATCAATTCCTTGGGGCATACGAACTGAAGATAAGCTAGATCTTTCCGGCACGGCCGAAATGCTTAATAAAACTCATCACGGAATGCAGTACGTAAAAGATAGAGTTTTGGAATATCTATCAACAATGGTTCTCATTAAGCGAAAAGGTGAGAACGCAATTGCAAAGTCCCCAGTAATTTTATTTGTTGGTCTTCAAGGTGTTGGAAAAACTACCATGGCAATGTCATTAGCTGATGCACTGGGTAGAAAGTTTATTAGAATTTCCATGGGAGCAATAGGTGCGGTTACTGAGCTTCGTGGTAGAAGCAAGTCTTTTCCGGAATCAGAGCCGGGACAAATTGTTAAGGCGCTTATTAAAACTGGTGTTAGAAACCCGGTAATTTTGCTTGATGAAATAGAAAAGGCAAGCGGACAGGTAGGTTTGCAAAGTGACGTTATGGCGGCGCTTCTTGAAATTTTAGATCCAAATCAAAACCCAAACTTTCGCGATCATTACGTAGACTTTCCAATTGATCTAAGCGAAGTTTTGTTTGTGTGTTCGGCAAACAACACGGGAACTATTTCCACAGCATTAATGGACAGGCTTGAAGTTATAAAGATGCCTTCTTACACAAATGATGAAAAGGAAGTGATTGCAAGAGAATATTTGTTGCCCAAGGTTTTAGTAAACAGCGGGCTTGCAGATGGGGAATTAACCATCGAACCAACTCTTTGGCCCGAAATTGTAAAGCCGTTTGGGTACGATTCAGGAATTAGAAGCATTGGAAGAACTTTGGAGTCTATTGCAAGAAAGGTAGCAAAGGAGATTGTGGACGGGAAGTCTAAATCTGTGAACCTGACGAGTGAGAATCTAAAGTATTATTTGCCGAAGTAGGGAAAGGGTATAGGCTTTGGACAAAGTTATAGGGAAAGAAGACAAAGGCGGCATGATTAGGAATAACAGAAAACCACAAGTCAAAAAAAGCTTTGGTAATCAAACGCACGATGACAAAAATCCACCGCCTCCCACAAAACATGATGGAAATGGAAATAATACAAAGAAGTAAGGATAGGCACGAAAAAGCTGCTTTTTATTGGAACCAGCTAGCCAACGATCGAGTGAAAGAACTCAACTCGCAATTAATAGGTTTGGCCAGCATCCTCCTACCTTTAACTGCAGGTATTGTGGTTGTAGATATACCCCTTGAGGCACACCATAAGACATTATTAATAATAAGTTGGGCTTTTCTTCTTATATCTATAATCTCAGGTCTAATTCAAATAGCTATAGATACCATGTACTTTAAGAACCTTTCAGATGACGAGAGCATGCGAGACTATATGTATTCGCAGCCCAACAAAACTGTTTCTGAAATCGTCAGCGAGATAAACTCCCTCGGGAAGACTAAACCTTCCTCAGGACATTGTGCTCTGCTTATACAAGGAATTTCTGTTTTTCTGGGACTAACTATAGTTATGGTAGTCGCTATGTTACTGCTCTAATGGAGGTTTTGGCTTGTTACCAGCCGGAGCAGGGGATCTTTGCAGGCCTCTAGCTAGATACGACTAAACAACCTGACCATTGCTTTCTGAGCAACCTAACTTTGTAATAAAGGCTATCTACGTTAAGATGTACCCATGAGCAAGAATATCTGGCTACTTACGGAGGAAAGGCCAAAAAAAGCAGTTATCCAGGCCATTTTAAAGAGGTTTTGTGCAGAGTTTGGTGTAGAGTACGTGGGGGATATAAAAATTCTGCCCGTGATATCCCCAGAAGGTAGATTCCAGTTTCGCTATAAAGTTATTGGATTTGAGGCTGAGCTGGTTAAGGAAATATTTATTTTGCCTGTCAGCGGATACTCTAGTTTTGTTGACTTCATGCTTTTTTATCAGGACGAACAACCCACTGATAAAGATAAACCACTGTTGTTAATTGAAGAGACTAAAACAGACGATGTGGAAAGCCGTAACACTGGTGTATACCAGCGCTGCTCCAAATTTGTCTTTACGGAGTTTTTTTACCCCAATGTCCAAAAAATTATGCTCTATAACCGCCAAATTCCACAGAAAGTTAAACCTACCCTTACCTACATTTTTGGAACACGCATGCTTTTGACGTTAGATGTGGAAATTATTGGGAAGAGTTTAGACCCGGAGATATTTCGGCCATTTAGTAGGTTGGACGAGCTCATAGACCTTAAAAACTCGATGCCAAAGCCTTACAATGGCGTACCCGTGAGGATTAAAAAAGAACAAGATAAAATATACATTTCCGCAAAATTAGAAAAAGCTGGTCGGCTAGCCCACGACCCAAATATAGGTATGGTGGCAATAATGGCTGCGTGCATAAGGAAGTTAGGTTGGAGTGGGGAAATTATCATAACCAAACATGGGCTGGCCGATCAGTCTGTGGTAGGGAATAAGAACAAATTCAACTTTATTGCCCATGAGCACGAAATTGAGTTGGAAGGTATAACCTTGCCAAATGTGACACTTCCTGATAAATACTGGAAAGTAGAAAAGGAAAAGGAAAAAGCAGGCACAATTTTTGTGCATGTTATATGTGAAAATTTGGTCGATGGGGTTTCTATCTACGAAAACCATGGGGGTAGTGAAAGGGGTTATTTCTGGGATCATTCAACAATACCACCTATGTACGAGGCTGTGAAAAAATATACGAACAGGGAAGAATATAAGTCTGGGAATAAAGAGGCGATTGTCTACATACCAGACCTTGTGTTACTAGATGTTAAGCGGAATGAGATTATAAATATCGAGGGCAAGACCTATAAAAATCGACTGAAAGGTGTGCAAGAACTCAGTAATTACGTTTACTTCGAATTAAATTACATTCAACATTACTATAAGGATAGTAAACTTGCAGTTGGACTTGTTCTAGCTGGCTCCGGAAATGCGGAGGTTGCCAAACAGATTCCGGAACTAATTCTGTATCTTGATGACAAAGGCAATATAACTTTAGGGGATAGAGCGCCGCAACTTGTCAAGGACGCCGTTGAAAAGCTAAGCTCTCTTTAAGACATACAACTGTTCTTTTATGTGGGTCTTGTGTTCTGCATTTCCGTTGCTGTTACTTTTAAAGCGCCTGTAATCAACCTCATAAATTTTTGCGTTTCCGTGTTTAGACAAAACTTCGAGAATTTTTTTTTGAGGCATGATTCCCTCCGAGTTGTAGCTTAAAACTAGAACTTTATACTTAGCCCCACCGGCTATCTTACCAAGGGCCTCGAGTGCAGTTGCAGGATTGCAGAACTCCGATTTTTGGTTGTTGTACGGTCTTATTCCAGCAACCCCTTTAATTTCCGGATCATCATATTCAGCAATTGTTTCTAACAAGTGGTAGTTGGGGGCATATTGCCTAGCGTTGTAGGGTGGATCCAGATAGAGGGTGTCGGTTTCGATGCTGTTCACCAATTCCATACTGTTGCGGTTGAACGCCGATCCCACAGGCCCTTTAGTTGACAAGCTTAGAGGTCTAAGTCGCAAATCCTTTTTAGCCCTCGGGTCATAACTTTTTAGAAAAGCTCCATACACGCCCGATATGTTTGCGTAAAACGGCACGCTTTCGATTAGGGTTGCCAGAAGAATGAAGTATTCATTTTTCGATAATAATCCCTTTTTTTTCCAGCCCTCAATTGTTTGTCTAATCGCGTCGATTTTCTTTCCGTTATCTCCCTTGAAGAACTTTCTTGGGGTAGGTGTAGTCTTTGTTCCCTCTTCGGTAAAATTCTTGTAAATGTACCCTTCCGTTCCTTGGATAGAATTTAGGTAATCAAGAACTTCTTCGTAAGGAGTACTCATTAGTCTTGGAGCTAGTTTGTTAGAAATAAACTTGCCCAATTTATCAAAAGATGGCTCCTTACTATTGTGTATATACGCCTGCTGAAGAACATAGGAGAAATATAAGATGTCAGAAGAGGTCACAGTATAGCCTTTCTCTTTGAAATACTTTCCAACACTTGCTGTTCCAGCAAAGAAGTCAAAAAAACGCTCTCCTGGTAAGGCGTTGTTTTTACTGAGGATATCGTCGATGTAACTCAGCAGTTTTGTTTTATTTCCTATAAATCGCATCGTTACACTTTATAATTTGTAATTAATAACTCTGCTATCTTTCCCCGACGCTCCTTTTTACTATTTAAATTTCTTCCCGAACGAACAACATGGATATTGAATTGTGAATAAAGTTCTTTAACCAAATTAGCGCTAGAGTTGGAGAGCATTACGTAGCAGCCGCGCGCGTCAAGTTCCTTGACGATCTCACTCAATCTAATTTGGTCGCGTTTGTAGAATTTCTCTTTTGTATATCTAGTGAAATCAGAATACTCCGATATAGGTACATAGGGTGGATCTAAGTACACAAAGTCGTTTTTCTTGGCCCCACCAAGATGCTTTTCAAAGTCTTCGCATTGTAAGGACGCGGTTTTAAGGGCAGCGCTTGCCTTGCGTATTGCTTCTGGATCACAAATCACACGATTCAAAGAGCTACCTATAGGGACATTGTATTGCCCTGATTTGTTGACTCTGTAGACACCGTTAAACCCTGTCTGGTTAAGATAGATCATTCTCGCCGCGACTTCATAATTTTTAAGATCTTTTAGAATATCTAATTTTCGGTCGATTGATCGGACAGCCATATAAAGCTCTTTTGAATGTTTTCTCTTAAACTGCAAAAGAAGATCAATGATTTCTTCTGGGTTGTCTCTAACTGCCGCGTAGGTTTTTACAAGCTCTGGATTATTGTCATTAATTACTGCGGGTTTAGGGCCAAGGTGGAAATATAATGCGCCTCCACCAAGAAACGGTTCCCAATATTTATTAAATGTTTTGGGTATGAAGTCTTTGTATTGTTTTATCATCTCTCTCTTACCACCAACCCACTGCAGAAATGGCTTTGGCAGGTCTGTTACTTTTGTTTGAGGCAAGCGCTTTACGTTTTCGGTTTCTGGGAAATTTTTTAGTAAGTAGGATAAATATCCTTGTGTGCTGCCTTCCAGGGTAAATAAATCACCTATTTCGCAATTGAGGTACAGACAAATCTTTTCGATCGTATCGAAACTTATTCCTGTCGTACGTTTTTTTAATATGTCGGAACCTTGTTGGTAGCTAATGTTGGAGACTTTACAAAACTCATACAGGGATATGTCCCGTTCTTTTAACAAGGGTTCTAGTTCAACAGTGAGCCGCATTAAATGAATAATATATCAAGTGCAGTTGATATAAAAGACCTAGAGATTACACGCTAAATTACTAGAGCTTTTGGTCTATGCTTAAACGCTTAAATTACTTGTATAATTTCCCACATGTCCACCTATTACAATCCCAACCGCACACGAAATCTTTATAGCCCGGATTCTTCCGAGCCCTTTCGCTTGAGCCGGGGCAAAATAGACAACTTCATCAAGTGCCCGCGCTGTTTTTATCTTGACCGCAGGCTTGGAATTGCCCAACCTCCCGGCTACCCCTTTTCGCTCAATTCGGCTGTGGACAAACTTTTAAAGAAGGAATTTGACATTCACCGCGCGCAGGGCACTTCGCACCCTTTAATGAAAACTTACAAAATAGACGCAGTTCCTCTTGCCCATGAAAAAATAGACGAGTGGCGGGATTCTATGAGAAAAGGAATCACCTTGCCGATTAGTGGCACAAACGTAGTTGTTACCGGAGGAGTGGATGATGTTTGGGTAAACCCGCAAGGCGAATATATTATTGTTGACTACAAAGCCACATCAAAAGATGAAGAAGTCACATTGGACGCCGATTGGCAAATCGGTTACAAACGCCAAATGGAAATTTACCAATGGCTTTTCAGGGAGAATGGTTTTAAGGTGGCGGATGTTGGATATTTTGTGTACTGCAACGGCAAGACTGATGCCGAGGCTTTTGATGGCAAGCTCGAGTTTGATATAAAAGTTATTGGGTATGAAGGGGATACGGGTTGGGTTGAGGGGGTTATTAAAGATGCCATTAAGTGTTTGAATGGCGATGAAATACCTGCGCCCGGCGAGGACTGCGATTACTGCAGGTACAGGCAGGCGGTGGGGGAGGTTGAGGGTTAATCCAACCCCTCCACATACTCTTTTAAGAATGTTTCTATTGCGGCAAGTGTAGCGTCTTTCAATTTTGGGTTGCTTTCAGCTACCCACCTTGCGAAGTTATATAACTCCTGATTGTGAAGCCTCATCCATTTATCGTTCTTGTATAAAAAAACAAATAAAGTAGTCATAGCAATACGCTTATTACCGTTTTGAAATGGATGGTTTTTGATCATTAAATAAAAAAGAATGGAGGCTTTCTTGAGAAGGTTCGGATACAGTTGCCTTCCTCCAAATGATTGGAATGGTTGATCAAGGCAACGTTCAAGAGCATTGGTATAACGTGTACTAAAATCCGGAATGGGTTCAGACCAACTCATTGTTGATCGCGCCAGTCTGTATGCGACATACTCAATATCTGTTACTGTCAGATGTCCATTGCGCATGATTACTCCTTACCCAAAAGGCGCAGCGCTTCTCCATATTCGTTTACAACCTTGTCCACGGCTTTTTCAATTTCTTCTTTTTCGTTTTCTGTGAGGATCTTAGGTGCTGAACCATTCATTCCATTTGTCACGAATTCCATAGGAATAGCGTAAGAGTTGCCTATTTTTTCAGCTGGAATTTGGCCTTTTTGAATTCTTTTGAACACCGCTACACGGCTGATACCAAGCATATCTGCGAGCTCTGTGATCGATACATATTGTGTTTTTTTGTTTGTATCAGTCATACTACTACCCATCAAGTTAATGTTTATTAACCCTACTTGCGAGCAAGGTTAACAAACGTTAACCGCTTAGTCAAGTGGGTTCTGTAGGTTATAATTTCCCCACGCCCGGCGAAGATTGCGATTACTGCAGATACAGGCAGGCGGTGGGGGAGGTTGAGGTTAAATAGTCAGGTGGTAGGGGGCTTTACAACCCACTTTACAACCCGGGATTCGCGCTTTACAACTACTTGACAACTTACGTCTGCTACTTTACAATATACCCTATGAATATAAAAGAACTGATACTAAAACTGGCATTGGAGCAAGGTAAAATCAAAACGTCCGATGTAGTTAAGGCAATTGACAGCACCAAATCAAGACAGCACGTGAATTCCGTTATCAGAAGCATGGTGAGTAATGGGCTTCTATTGAAAGGCGGCGCTACTGCTGGATCTTTCTATGTTCTTCCACAAAATGTTCACTTAATAGGTAATGAGGTTACAGTCAAACTGAAGAGGGAGGGTTTAGAAGAACACAAAATTTTCAATGACTTAAAAGAAAAAGCCCCATTTATTAACGAATTAAAAGAGAATATATCTAGTGTTTTGTTCTACGCTTTCACCGAAATGCTTAACAACGCAATTGAACATTCCCGCTCACGTTATGTGGAGATAAGTATCAGAAAAGATGAGAAGGACATCACATTTATTATCAGGGATTTTGGTGTGGGTGTATTTAGAAATGTTATGCAGGAAAGAAAGCTGAAATCTCCGCTTGAAGCAATACAGGACTTATTAAAGGGAAAAACAACAACTCAGCCACATTCTCACGCTGGAGAGGGAATATTTTTCACATCAAAAGTTGCGGATATCTTCATTTTAGAAAGCTTTGGACATAGATTGCGAATAGACAACACTATAAAGGATATTTTTATTGAAGAACTCGCCCCGCAGAAAAAAGGGACGAAAGTAATATTTGTGCTTTCATTAGGATCGAAAAAACATCTTGCCGATGTTTTTAATCAGTTCGTTACAGAGCCTGGAGAAGTAGGTTTCGATAAAACGGAGATCAAGGTTCGTTTGTACGCTTCGGGAACAGTTTACATATCCCGTTCGCAAGCAAGAAGAATTTTAGCTGGATTAAATAAGTTTAAGACTATAATTCTAGATTTTGATAGGGTTACAACAGTGGGGCAAGCCTTTGCAGATGAAATTTTCAGGGTTTTCCAACAAAAGTATCCAGATATTGAAGTGGTGCCTATTAATATGGCGGAGTCTGTTCAATTTATGGTAGATAGAGTGGAAAAACCGGCTCACCTCAAATAAAAGTCATAACTAAGTTATAATTTCCTTACATGAACAAAAAAGCCCTTTTAGCCCAAGTCGAAAAAAACGTTTTAACGTGCAGAAAATGCCGTCTTTGCGAGCATGCCAAAAACGCGGTTCCAGGGGAGGGAAACATTGATAGCGAAATAGTTTTTATTGGGGAAGCGCCAGGACGTACTGAAGATGAAACTGGCAGGCCTTTTGTTGGTCGCGCGGGAAAGCTTTTAGAAAATCTCTTGGCTGAAATTGGCTACAAACGCGAAGATGTGTGGATTGGAAATATTATTAAACACAGGCCTCCCGAAAACCGTGACCCCCTCCCAGATGAAATCGCCGCCTGCCAACCTTATCTTAAAGTTCAACTCGAAGCAATCGCCCCAAAGTTAATAATCACACTTGGAAGGTTTGCCATGAACTACTTTTATACAGATGGAAAAATCACACGTGATCACGGCACACTTCGAAAGTCTTCAGATGGAAAATATTTAATTTTTCCGGTATATCACCCGGCCGCGGCGCTTAGAAACCCAGACTTTGGAGCAGTTTTAAAAAACGACTTCCTAAAGATCCCGGAAATGTTACAATTTATAAGCAAAGGTGAGGGAGACAAAATGGCAGAAGGGGACGGTAAAGCAGACGAAGGCCAACTCGGACTTTTCTAGCTTTTCTAACCTTTCCTAAAAGCGCAAAGCTTAAACGCCTCGCGCCGCCGTTTAGAAATTAAATAATGAAATTAAAGATAGATAGCATTGTGAATAAAAAGGGAGCCCCGGCTCTAAAAATAATAAGCCTTGGGGGAACAACTTCCGTAACTGGAAACATTACCGCCTACGAATGCGGAAATGACATCATTGTTGTTGACTGTGGAATTGGATTTCCGGATAGCGACATGCCGGGCGTTGATGTTGTAATTCCTGATTTTTCGTACCTTTTTCAAAATAGAGACAGAGTCCGCGCGCTATTTATTACTCACGCCCACGAAGATCACTTTGGAGCGGTTCCATATTTACTAAAAGAATTAGACGTTCCAATTTATTCAAGCAACTTAGTTTTAGGGTTTGTTAAGGGACGTTTGCAAGACAAGGCTTCAAAACAAATTGCCGCCGCCGCAAGCTTGCATGTATTTTCGCCCGAAACTCCACCAGTCACCATTGGAAACTTTACATTCACCGCTTTTGGAATAAACCACTCAGTGCCAAACGCCATGGGCTTTGCCATAAAGACTCCGCAGGGCGTGGTTATGCACATCGCGGACTTTAAAATAGACTGGACACCAGTACTAGATGAACCAATGGAACTTGGAAAAATTGCCCAATATGGAAATGAAGGAGTTTTATGTCTGCTTTCAGACTGTCTAGGTGTAACTCACGAAGGTTATTCAGAGTCAGAAGGAAAACTTGGCGCAACTTTTGACGTTTTATTTGAACGCGCAACCGGCAGACAAATTATGGTAACTACAATTTCTTCAAACATTTCGCGAATGCACCAGATTATTACAAGTGCTACAAAAATTGGCCGAAGAGTAGTTTTAGCTGGACGTTCTATTAGACAAAGCGTTGAGATTGCTCAAGGCTTAGGGCGTCTTAAGTTTGATAAAAATATTTTTGTTTCTGATAAAGATTCCACAAAGTACGCGCAGAAAGATTTAGTTTATATAATCGCCGGTTGTTATGGACAATATGGTTCAGCACTGGCTAAGGCTGCAAGGAAAGAACATAACTTTATAGAAATTGAAGAAAACGCGATGGTTATTTTTTCAGCCGACCCAAACCCGCCTGGAACTCGTGAAGCTGTGGAAAAAGTTCAAGATCAGTTAACTTTAGATGGCGCGGAAGTAATTTATAGTGAAATTCAGGATAACTTACACGTTTCCGGACACGGAACCCGCGGAGATTTGATGACAATTGCTTCAGTTGTGAAGCCTCAGTTTTTTGTTCCGTTAGGTGGAACTGTTACAAAAATGAGAGCTTACACTCACATGGTTGAAGAACTAGGTTACGACCCATCTACAGTTTTTGAACAGTTGGAGGGCGAAACTGTTATTTTTGAAAACGGTAAAGCACAAAGAGGCGACAGGCTTGAGATAAAAAGAGTTTTGATTGAAGGAATTAACGCTTCTGAGGTTCAGCCGATTGTGGTTAAGGATCGTGAGGTTTTATCAAGCGAGGGGGTTTTGTTAATTCTTGTGCCCCGTTCAAGCGAAACCAAGCAGGTGATTGGAAAAGTTGACGTTGTGACACGGGGCTTTGTTTACGCCAAAGAGGCTGGGGAGCTTGTTGGTTCAACAAAAAGCATTGCCAACAAGGTTATTAGCCAAAACGCCGAAAAAGTGGCGGAGTGGGGCTTTGTGAAGTCTAAAATTGAACGTGAAGTGGAGAGATTTTTAGAGAAGAAAACCGGCCGAAGACCCATGGTTATTGTGCACAGTTTGTTAATCTAGCCTGTTTAGCCTGTTGTTACGGGAAATTCTCATTATTGACAGGACCCTATAGTAGTGATATTATTACTCTTAGTGAATTCAAGGGAGTTGGGAATCGTCACGGTGCAGATACAGGACAAATCTGCCAGCGAGAACGGTTCTGCAAAGAACCCCAGATGAATGCGCTCCACAAAAGGTGCCTCCCACCACCACTGGCGCCCCGGACGCAAGCATCTATACCCAACTCCCGTTTTTTACACTATTACAGCGTGTGATATGGAAAGCAGAACCTTGCTAACCCATATCCACGCTGTTTGTTATTTTATAAGGGTTTTATAGGGGAGTTTTAATCTGTTATCATAGTGCCAATGGCCCGAAGAGGAAGACGACGACAAGTAAAACTGAATGTTAAAAAAGAGACGCTACAGTCCGCTGCCGCCATTATCCTATTACTTTTAGCCGGAATCATTCTTATTTCACTTTTTGCTCCCGGATATTCCCTAAACCACAGAGTTAATATTTTTGTGGTAAGTGCATTTGGCTACGGAGCTATTCTTCTTCCACTTGTTTTAGTTGTGGGAGGTTTAATTCAAGCAAGAGTTGTAAAGTCTAAATTTGTAGAGCTGCGAGTTTTATTTGGTCTTATTGGAATACTGCTTGGTGTTGTTGGAATTTCAGCTTTGATTGGTGATAAGGGTGGAAGTGTTGGTGGAGGATTGGCTGGAGCACTGGGTAGTGCTGTTAGTAGTGTTGGAGCATTTTTAATTTTTCTTGGAACTATTGCCGGTTCTGTTATTTTTATGTCCGATCTTTCCTTTCCTGAACTCGGCGAAAAGTTAGGCGCGTTTGTTTCAAGTATTAAAGGCTCAAGATTTGGTAAAAAAGGTTCGCCTAAAGATGAAATTAAAATTACCACCGGCGAACCGATTTCAAGCGAGGATTCCGATGTGGCAGATGCTGTAGAAGTTGCAGTTGAACTTCCCGAACCAATTTTTGAAGTAATTCCTTCCCTTGCCGAACCAAAATCCCTTGGAGGCAGGGCTTTGCCGGGCGAAGGAGCCCACTCCGCCACAATTGCACCCGGACTTCCTTATTCAGACAAGGTTTGGGAAGCGCCACCGCTTGATCTTTTGGCTGACCCTTCAAATATTCCTGTAGACCGTGGAGATGTTAAGCAGCGCGCTCAAATAATTGTTGATACCTTAGGTTCCTTTGGAGTGGTTGCCGAAGTTGCGGAAATTAACTACGGCCCTTCAGTTACCCAATACGCTTTGCGCGCTTCCAGCGGAACCAGAATTGCCAGAGTTTCAAGTCTTCAGCATGACTTGGCATTAGCCATGGCGTCGCCAACCGGTTCGGTAAGAATTGAAGCTCCAATTCCCGGAAAATCTCTAATTGGAATTGAGGTTCCAAATAACATAAGCATCCCCGTTCCGTTCAAGGAAATTTTAATTTCAGATCCGATGAAGGCTCACAAATCTAAACTTGCGGTAGTTTTAGGAAAAGACGTAAGTGGTGCACCACTTGTGTATGACATTGGTAAAATGCCACACCTTTTGGTAGCGGGAGCAACAGGTTCCGGAAAATCAGTTTTTCTTCATTCATTAATTTTTAGTTTGCTTTACAGATGTAGCCCTCAGGAATGTAAATTTATTTTTGTTGATCCAAAAAGAGTTGAACTTGTTCATTACGCGGGAATCCCGCATTTACTTTCGCCAGTAGTTACAGATGTAGATAAAGCCGCATCGGTTTTTAGATGGGCGGCAAGCGAAATGGAGCGCAGGTACAAGCTTTTAGAAACTGCTAAAGTTCGAAATATTGATGGTTATAACGAAAAATCAGGCTTTCAGGCGCTGCCTTATATCATAATTGTTGTCGATGAGCTTGCGGAAATTATGGTGTCTGACCCGGCTCAAGTTGAAAAAAGTATTATTCGATTAGCACAATTAGCAAGAGCTACCGGAATTCACTTGGTGCTAACCGTGCAACGTCCTTCAACAAATGTAATTACAGGATTAATTAAAGCAAACATTCCATGCCGAATTGCATTTAACGTTGCAAGCCAAATTGACTCACGTGTAATTATTGACCAGCCCGGTGCCGAAAAACTTTTAGGCAAAGGAGATATGCTTTTTGTTCCACCCGATGCCGCAAAGCCTGTTCGTATTCAAGGTTCGCTTGTGACCGACAAAGAAATAAATCAGGTGGTAAGTTATTTGAAAGGACAGGGAGTTGAGCCTGACTACAAAGAAGGTATTTTTGAAATGAAAGAGCATGGAAGAAGTGTTTCCATGGGTGGCGAAACCAAAGACGTTTTGTTTGAGGAAGCACTGGACGCGGTAGTTACAGCCGGGAGGGCCTCGGCATCGCTTTTGCAAAGACGTTTGTCTATTGGTTATGCCCGTGCCGCAAGAATTTTAGATGAACTTGAAGCGGAAGGCGTTATTGGGCCGGGTCATGGAAGTAAGCCGCGGGAAATTTTGATTAGCAGCACTTTACCTCCAAGAGAAGTTGCGCAGGTGTTTGGTGAAGACGAAGATGACGAAAAAGAGGATTTTAGTTTTGAAGATAATGAGGCAGGGCTTTAAGTTTCACGCAAACAAATGGCAGAATCCGTTGGAAATATACTCAAAAGTCAGAGGGCACACAAAAAGTTTACGCTTGAAGATGTTCATAAGTTTGTAAAAATCCATCCGATATTTTTGCGCGCGTTAGAAGAAGGAGACTACTCAGTTTTCTCAAATAAAGTTCACGCAACAGGTTTTTTAAAAAACTACGCGGAGTTTTTGGAGTTGGATGCAAATAAACTTTTGGGATTGTGGAGACGCGAATACGAAGCCTACTTTGATAAGCGGACAAAAGAAACCGCAGCTTCAAGCGCGGTTAAGAAGCTGGAATCTGCAAAGCTTTTAATTACGCCAGGATTAGTTTTAGCTACCGCTTCGGCTATTTTAGTTGTTCTTTTTTTTGGCTACCTTTTTTATCAATATCGAAGTTACTCCGGTGCGCCGAAACTTGAAATTTACACCCCACAAAATAGCATTGTCGTAAACTCGGATATTCTTGATGTGACAGGAAAAACAGATCGCGATTCTGTTTTGTTAATTAATAATCAGCGGGTTTTGTTGGATAAAGATGGCGGGTTTGTGACTTCGGTAAAACTGCGCGAAGGCCTAAATACGTTAAGCTTTTTGTCCGTAAATAAACTAGGACGCGAAACAGAAGAAACCCGAACAATAATTTACAGAAGTCTTGAAGAGGTTCCTGCGGTTTTGGAGACGACGGAATCTACGGATAGCGCACCCATCACCCCTTGACGTAATTTTTGTTTCCAAGTATATTTTAATTATGGTAACTATAGTTAATCCTTCACCAAGTAATGACTCGTCTAATGGCGGCGGGATGGGGTTTCTTGTCGGTGCCATTTTAATCATCTTTTTCGGTTTCCTATTTTTCGTTTATGGCCTTCCAATGATTCGCGATGTAATGAATGACGGAGTGGAAGTAAATGTTCGCACCCCAGATGATGTTAAGTTGAACGTTGAAGAGCCCGCAGAGTCTACCCAGTAATTTAAAAAATTAGCCAATCAGCTTGACTCAAAAACCCCATCGTGAAATACTAGTTTTGTAATTGAAAGGAATCTGCCCAAATGGATATTCAAGTAGTCTTAATTTTTATACTCGCTCTTCTCACAGTTAATTTAGTTGTCGTTGGTGTTTACGTAGTTTTGGTTCTTAAAGAGTTACGCGAAACACTTCGCCGCGCAAATGGAATTTTGGATAACGCCGGTAATCTAACAGATTTTCTAGCAAATCCCTTATCGGCATTTTCAGGAATTTTGGAAGCTGTGATGAAAGGTTACAAAGCTGTTCAGGAAGTAAGACATGAAATTAAAGCGGTAAATAGCATCAGGGACGAAGAAGACGAAGATTAAAATTTAAAAATATGCCACACAATCACTATTGCGAACATTGCAATCATAGTAAGTCTGGAGGTTTTACTAACGGCCTTTTAATTGGCGCCCTAGTTGGTGCCGCTTTAGGTTTACTTTACGCTCCGGCAACAGGGGATAAAACAAGGAAGAAAGTTAAAAAAGCAGCTGCAGAACTTAGCGAAAGAGGGCAGAAAGCCTGGGAAGATGTTAGTGACCTAGCCGAGGATGCAGGATCTGCCGCTGAGCCACTACTAAAGGAACTTGAGAAAAATGTTGCCCCGGTTTTAAGAAAAGCGCGTGCTTCAGGCAGACATGTGCAAAATGAAGTCATGGAACGAATCGAACGCCTGATTGACGAAGCATCCGGTAACTAAACCCCCTAAATAATATCCCAATACATATTGCTATATTATTCCTCTCGTGATATTTTAAAACTAGTGGTGGGCCCACCGGGTAGGCTGTATAGCCCATCAAGCTGTCACAGAGGGGTTCGACCCCCCTTGGGTCCACCACATGTAGGTTGACAAATCTAACTATATGAATTAGTATCTTCTCATTGATGGGCACATAACCGAACTCGGTGGTGTGATAGCGCAAGAAAGCTCCTTAGAGGGGCTTTTTTGTTGGCCGAATCTTAATGCTACAATAATCCCATGACCGATCTGCCCAAAGACCCTAATTTAACGGACGATTCACAACCTTCAGATGATTTGAAGTATTATTCCCCATCACCTGAACAGATGGGCGCTCCGATACCGGTTGAGAGTATTTTGCCGGAAGCGGCAGCAGAAATTGAAAAAACACTTGAGAAAGCATCGGAAGTAGAAGTTCCTCAACCCCCGCCACTACCAAACCCCACGCCGCTGGAAGAAAAAGCTGCAGAAATAACACCTCCACCGGTGCCGCAGCCTCCGCAAATACCGAAACCTCCGGTTATTCCCGCTCACCATCTAACCACCAGCCAACCTTTAACCGCCCAGGCCGACAAGGAAGAGGAGGATTTTATTGAACACGTGGAGGAGGTCCACACAATAAAATAGCCCATGGATATAAACAACCTTTTATACACACTTTTCTGGGGCTTTATCTACTTAATACTTTTAATAGTCTTTGTCATTTTATTTCTCTCAGGAATCTCGGCGTTTTTTCGAAAAAAGCGCGAACAGCATGAAAGATACAGCTTAACGTTTCTGCAAGTTAAACTTCCTCAAGAAAATGAAATAGAAGTAAAAGCGGCTGAGCAGATGTTTGCGGGTCTTGCCGGAATTAAAAAAACGTTTTTCAAAGAGCTTTTCACAGGAAAAAACAGAGTATCTTTTGAAATAGTTTCCAAAACCGAAGGAATTTATTTTTACGTGATTGTTCCTGATGAACTTGCAAGCCTTGCCGAAAAACAAATTAACGGATCTTACCCGGACGCAGAGATAGACGTAGTTCATCCAAGCGAGGTTTGGGACCGGGGTGCATACACTTCGGTGATGGAATTAAAACTTGCTGGGCCTCCGTATTATCCAATCAAAACTTACGAAGATTTGGGCGTGGATACTTTAAGTGCGATTACATCTACCATGAGTAAACTTGGAGAAAATGAAGCTATAGCGCTACAGGTTGTCATAGAGCCTTCTGGAGGCGGTTGGAGAAATCAGGGGCATAGATTTTTAGGTGGAGTTCGTGCAAGGCAAGCCGATCCGCAAAAGAACGTAAATATTGATCCGAAGTTTTTAGAGGGTGTTGAAAAAAAGATTGGTAAAGTTGGTTTTGATGTAGCAATTCGTTTAGTTTCGCTTGCCGAAAATAAAGTTAACGCTGACGCGCATCTGCAAAATGTGGTTTCAGCCTTTGAACAGTTTACAAACGCTAATTACAATAGATTTAAGAAAAAGACTTTCACATCCTCTAAAAAACTGATTGACGATTTTATCTACCGTCGTCTTTATGTTCGTGATATTTCAATTCCGCTTTTGGACATTTCACTTTATAAAAATGTTTCGGTTTTAAATACAGAAGAACTTGCAACCGTGTTTCATTTTCCGAATAAAAATGTTCAAACGCCAAAGATTGTGTGGCTTGGGGCTCGTAGGTCAGCTGCCCCCGTTAACCTTCCAAAAGAGGGGGATATGTACCTAGGCGATAGCATTTTTAGAGGCGTTGGCACAAAAGTTTTTCAAAAACGTGAAGATAGAAGACGTCACACCTACATTATCGGACAAACTGGTACGGGAAAATCAGTTCAACTAATGCATATGGCCCAACAGGATATCTTAAAGGGGGAGGGCTTATGTGTTATTGATCCTCATGGTTCAGACATAGACGGACTACTCGAAATGATTCCGCCCGA
>MEVA01000002.1 GCA_001772625.1 candidate division WWE3 bacterium RIFCSPHIGHO2_01_FULL_42_13
CAATGTATATCAGCAAAAACAACAAAATAACTTTACCTGGCCATAAAACCTTTTTATCACCGCCAATTCTTGTAATGAGAAAGAGCCAGATAATTGTTATTCCCGCAATGTAAACAAAATACATTTTTGGAAATTCAAAGAGTTCAAAAGTGTTTGCGGCAAAAACTAAAGGGGTAAAAAACACCAAAACTCTAAAAAGTGCGGGAATTGCTCTAATTGACAGTGTTTTCATAGCTCGCTATCATCGTAGTTGATCCTGCCTATGTTTTCAAGAATACTAACAAAACTTGTTGATGAGGCCATACTACCTGCTGTTGTCCTGGTGGCTGTTCGAATTGTCTCCGTAATTTTCTTTGGGAATTATTTTGGGTTTGATGTAACACTTAGCCGGGCAGGGTTTGTTTACGAAAGCGCTGAGGGATTCTTGGTTATAAACTCATACTCAACTCTCGCAATGACGTGTGTAATTGCCATAGGTCTTTTGTATGTTTTAATCAAATCTTACATTTTTCACGACACACATATTCATCCTCGTATTTCCGCGAAACTTTTTTCGTTGCGGCTCTCTTCGTTTATTCAAACTTCTTTTGAGGTTTATGCACAAGGAGCAATCTGGCTTCCGTATTCATATCTTATGCTTTTAGCCTCTGGAGCAATGTGGTACTTGGGACTTGTCTTTGACTGGGTCTTTTATGTTGCTCTGGCTTTGGCTTTTTTGGGAACTTACTTCCTTGTTTTGGATGTTGAGAAGGAGCTAAAGCCCGAAATTACTTTGGAAGGGGGCGAAGAATGAAAAGTCATCTTGGCAACTTAGGATTGTTTGTGGTGTTTTTGATTTTGCTTGGCCTACCGTTTGGAAGCTTTGGTGCCGGTAAAATTATGGTTAATAAAACAAGTGTTTTGTCAGAGCAGAGTGTCCGCAAGACGGAGCAAAGAGCCTTGGAGGAAAATGTCGAAGAAGTAAGTGAAGTTAGCGAATCAAGTGAAGGTACAACTCCGTAATTTTAATCCTATTAGCTGGGTAAAACGTAAACAATCAGGAAAATCATTACCGTCCACAACATTACAGTAAGAAGCATCGGTTTGTCTGAAAGCAAAATTCTTTCCGGGGATTCGCCTTCCTTTTTTTCGTAAATAACGTACAAGTACCTTGCGACACCATAAATTACCACGGGAATTGTAAGCATCATAAGTTTTGGCGCCTTCAAGATGCTTGGTAGGAAGCTTGTTATTGGTTGGTTTCCAGTTTCTGGTGAAGTTTGAAAAGTAAAAAGCGCGTACGACATAAGACAAAAACTTGCCGAGGTCGAGATTATGCTGTCAAGAAGCGAATCCGGGTAGTGCTTAAGCGTTTCGCGGGTTTTTGACTTTCCCACCTCCTGTTCGTGCTGTTCCAAAATTGTTTTTTCTGATCGCCTCTTACCAAACGCCATTAAAAGTGAAAGGCCAATTGTTGTAAGAATAAGCCACGAAGAAACCGAAATATCAACTGCAATCCCTCCGGCAAAAACTCTCAAAATAAATCCGGAGGAAACAAAAAGTGCGTCTAAAATTATCGTATTTCTAAAATAGAAAGAGTAGGCGAGTTGAAGAAGAATGTAGGCAAGACCAATCAACCCAAAATAAGTGCCAATCATATTAAAAGCTATGTAAAGCCCAGCGATGTATGCCAAAACCATAACAATTATTGCGGCTGTTGGAGATAATTTTCCTGAAGCAATTGGCCGGTTTTTCTTAATTGGGTGTTGTCTATCTTTTGAAACATCGGCAAGGTCGTTTAGGATATAAGTTCCTGAAGCAAGAAAACAAAAAGAAACAAAAGCTAGGATTGAAAGTGGCAAAATGTCTGGATCAAAGAAAAGCCCCTGGAAAACCGGTACAGCAAATACAGCCAGGTTTTTTAGCCATTGTCTTGGGCGGACTGTGCGGATGATTTGGTAGATAAAATTCATTATTGATAAAGTATAGGTAGGTACCTATTTCCTTTCAAGAAACTCATCAATTTGCTTTTTCGGCGAAATGTTAAGCGAAATGATCAAAAAAGCGACCAGTCCAAACCCCGTCAAAACCGTTAAAATCGGATTTTTGTCCGCGGCAAGAACCCCGGCAATACCAAAAATTGCTGTGGTCACCCAATAAAAAATTGCAACCCTTTCTACCGACCAGCCTCTTTCCAGCAATAAATGGTGCAGATGTCCGCGGTCCCCCTTTAGCGGAGACCGTCCCCGTAAAAGCCTGCGGGTAACTGTTATCGCCCCATCCAGAAACGGCACGGTCAACACAATTATTGAAGTGGCAATTTTTGCCTGCGATACCACTGAGATTGCCGCCAAAACAATTCCCGCGGCCGTGGCCGCGAATCCCCACATTATTTTTGAAGGATGCCAGCTAAATGGTAGCAAACCGAGTGCCGCCCCGCTTACAATTGCCGCAAGCTCCATCATATCGCGCTGAGATGGGTCAAAGTGTAAAAGTCGCAAAGTCATTATCGCAATCATCAAACCGGCAATGCCCACAACACCTGAGTATTGGCCGTCCACACCGTTTGACCACGACAAAAGGTTCATAATCCAAATTACCCAGATAATGGTAAACACCACCGCAATAACGGGGATCTGACTTCCAAAAAGATTAAGCGTCCAGGCATCCAGGTGAAATGGTCCATCTAGAGGGTTATTAATTGAGTCAACAACCACGCCAAAAATCACAAGAGGCAGAACAACCAGCCCCTGTAGTAAAAGCCTGTACTTTGGATTTTCGAGCCAGGCGAATTTTGCGAGAGGCTTGGTATTTTGAACGTCATCAAGATAGCCTAGTATTGTTGCGAAGATCATAGAAATAATTATTCCCCACATCATCGGAGTAAATTTGACAAAGAAAATAGAAGCAACCAACACTCCAATTGCGAAGATGACGCCGCCACCGCGCGCGGAAGGTTTGTCCAAAAGCATTCCCGGGTGTTTGTGTCTTTGAGGATCGGTAACCAAGCCGTCTTCCTTAAACTTTTCTATAAATCTTGGCGCAATTGTGTATACGATTAAAAATGAAAAAATCGCGGGAATTAAAACCTGATTAAATCTTGGATCAAAAAGTGGTTCAAAAACCTGGGATGCTGTTTTTATTATTCTTAACGCCGAGTAGGCCAAGAGAATATTTGCCAAAGTCATCACCCAAATAAGCACCCTTTCTCCATACCTTTGGTATTTGGATATTGCGTAATTAATGAAGAAAATTCCGCCGAACAAAATGAAAGTGGAAAGTAAGGGAATTAGAAATATGTAAATTCTTGGAGCAAGCTGGTCGACTCCCCATGCCGAAGTCATCCAAAAGGGAATCTGCGCGTTTAGGTACTTAAATTTTAAAAGAAGGTAAAAGAATTCTATTACGACTATGGAAAGGTTAGTAAGTAGTGGCAGGCGTAGTTCGCTATCTATTTTAAATTTGATAAGTAATTCCTTCATTAACTCCTTATTTTAGGCGTGTGATACAAATTTTTCATCTTCAAGCCAAGCATCATCCTAGTTTGAGCGTCCACCCATGGAATCAAAGAATATGTAAAAAGATTGATGACTACAAGCGGCCCCTCAAGCAGCGAAAAGAATTTCTTTAAGATAGACCAGTTTTGTGGCCAGGGCTTAACTATTTTTAAGCGCAAGATCGTAAGGGGTAGTATGAGAGCCATGGTGGCGGTAAGTAAGAAACTTAAAACGTTTGGTAGACTGTAGATCAAGTTTATTTGCTGAGAGTCTCTATTCACTAAAGTTACGATTGTAATTCCAAACGTCATTAAAAACACCAAACTTAAAAACACAACCCGCATTTCCAAATGTTTTATTGTCCAAAGAATTTTCTTTTTCAAAGGAATCTTTCTGTTTTTCAAAAACTCTGTTAGTGAAAGTGGGACTGAAATAGCCCCCCACCCCCAACGTCTTAACTGCAAGTACATGCTTACGTGGGATCTCCAGTACGTTTCGGCTTGAACAGCGTCCGCGGAATAAGGAATGTAGTGCTCAACACCGCTAAAATCGCCGTCTCTGGCTATAAACGCCCGCCAATAAAAAATCGTATCATCAACACCAAGCTTTACGTCCCAGAAATCCGCATCAAGAAGCGTCTGTAAAGAAACTGAGTAACATGAAAACGTGTCCTTCACAGATTTATTTGTAACTCCCCAGTCCGATAAACTTCCAAGAGTTACGGCGTTTGCTTCAATCCTCATCATCATAGGCACGTCCCAGATATTATTGTTAAAAAGGTGCATAGCGGTGGAGTAGAAGTGGTTGTCTCTTCCGTCCGTCATTAAATATAAGTGGGTCAGCCTTGCCAAAAATTGATGATGAAGTTGGCTGTCTGCATCAAAAGTTGTAAATATATAGTTACGTAAATTTTTACCGGTGGCTTTCATATGCTCAACAGCCTTTCTTGCTCCCCATGTCCTGTTTGCCCCCGCCACGCCAATAGCCTCGCCTGGAATGCCCGCCGGATGAATTTCAAACAAAACCTTCTCAAATTTATCTATGTTATTTGCCAGCAAGGTTTTTATTCTAGGAATAGTAGTTCCAGCAAATTTTTCTTCGACCGTAAATATTAAAGTGACTCTATCTATTGGGTATGTTTGGGATATAAGAGAGGCTATAGAACCAAGGAGAACCTTATCAGGTTCATTAACCGCAGGAATTAATATAAAATGTTTCGTCTCGTTAAGGGAAGGGGGTAGGGTTGCTTTATCCGGAAGACTTTTGAAATCCAGTTTCTCGCATTCAGCCGCCCAGTCCCTTATTATCTCTTTCTTGTATTTGGAATAGCCTAGTATTGCCCCGACGGTGTGTTTGACAGCTAAATAACACCACAGGACAGTAAGAAAAGTAATGTAAAAAATCATCACTTTTGGAGCTAGAAGTCCAAGCCAGACAGGCGACAAAAATAAAGACCATGTTGTTAGGCCGATGAGAATTTCCAAAAGTCTTCTAACTTTTGATTCCTTTTTTCCTACTAATTGAGCAATCATGCTTTAGTTGGTTGGGCAGCCATTTTTTTGAATAAACGGCAGGAATTTTCGTATGTGGCGTTAGCTAATTCTTCGAAACTGATGTTTCTGATGTCAGCTAGTGTTTTCGCTGTCATTTTAACATATTTAGGCTCGTTTACCTTGTTTCTGAGGCCTTGCGGCGAAAGGAATGGCGCGTCTGTTTCCACTAAGACTTTGTCCAATGGAGCCTTTTGGGCGGTTTCCCAGATAGGTTTGCCGGAGGGGTAGGTGATGATTGCGGAAAAGGAAATGTAAAAACCTAGGTCTAGGAGCTGTTTCGCGAAACTCCAGGTTGAGGTAAAGCAATGGGCGACTCCCGTTGGGTTTGTGTTGGTAATGTTTGCGAACCTTTTTAGGGAGTTTAAGACTTCCGCGTCTCCGTTTCGATTGTGAATTATTAACGGCAAGTCTTTTTCCATCGCCAGTTCAATTTGTTTTTCGAAAAGCATGCGCTGCTCATCTAGCGGTCTTTGGGTTTGAGTTTGTACATTAACTGTTTCTGTTGCGATATCAAATCCACATTCGCCAATCCCCACGATTTTGTTAGAGGAGTCAACCAGTTCGCGAAGTTTTTGGATTGTCTCGTCTATCGGCCTTTGAACTTCTTCGTGTGGATAAATTCCGATTGCCGCGAAGACACTTTCGAACTCTTCCGCCGTTTTAATCACAATTTTACTGTCTTCAAGATTGGTTCCGATGGTTATTAACTTTTCTACGCCTTCGGCAGAAGCTTCGCTGATTAGTTGAGCTGGTGTTTTCTCATAACTCTCATCAGGAACATGGCAGTGTGTGTCTATTAGCATTGTGGTCTAATTCTACCGCAAGTTTGACCCCACCTTCCCAACCATATAAAATTTGCACATGCGTAAGGTTTTAATATTTTTGCCTACAGCTACTCTAATCATTATCTTTACACTTTTCTTAGGTCCCATATCTTTTGCCCAGAATTCAGCTTTTAGTGATCTAGCCGATGAAAGAAATTTGAATAGGGAAATTCTGTCTACAACCGGCTTAACGCTTGCTGACTACTTCTCGTCAAAAGAAGAATTTATGGCTTTGCGCAGTTTGTACAACGAGTCTTTTGGAACAAGAAAAACTGAACTTGCGGCTCAGATGTTAGGTAAAGCTAAAGATGTTTTAATGGCAAAACTTGGGGCAACCAGCACTTACTTAGGAAACCTTTATGTTAGAGTTGTGGAAACTGGCAGAGCAACAGAGACGAACCTTACAGCGTTTAACAAAGTAAAGAGTGATTTTAATGCATCAATTGCTGGTTTTGAAACAAAAATTGGGGAAGCCGAAACTTTAGCTGACTTAAGTGCCGTTTCTATTGAAATAAATGTAGCAATTCAAACGGCTGTGGGTGGTTCGCGGCAACTCCTTACTACCTTGACTGTTGCCCGTGGTGAAAGCATGGTCGAAAGGATAGAAGAGCGGGCGGTTGTAATTTTGGAGCATATTAATGCTTCTGCAGATCGTGGTGGGAATGTTGCGCAAGTGCAGCAAACATACAATGCCGCGATGTTAAGTTCAGAAGCTGCTAAAGAAACTTACGCTGCTATTAATGCTGATACAACCAGCACTGCAGATTCTCTAAAATCCAAACTTCAACGAGCCAATCAGAGTTTGCGAAATACTTATGAAGGTTTGAACGATGTGCTAAAAGATTTAAAAGTTTTATATAGTCAAAGCCCATGGCAAATTGATGAAAGCAAATTTGAAAGATAAATATGGCAGAAGAAATTAGAGGTCAAATTCCACAAATAGGAAACGAGCCGCCGGTTAACCCGACTCCTCCTACACCAGAGTTAGCTCAGCCAGAGCCTGAACTTTCATTACCGGCGGGAGTCCCAGCTGATGTGGCTCCTGTGCCTACCACACCCGCTGAAACCCCCACCGAAGTTGTGCCTACCCCACCGGCCCCCTCACCTCCCACTATGGAATCAGGTCCCGCTAACGTTTCTCAAAAGCCAAATCTGGCCAAATACGGGATTCTTGGCCTTATTACGCTTTTGGTGGTTGCGGGAGTTTTAGCAGGTTACATGTTTTTGCGGGGCATGGCCGTTCCAAAAGAAATTCCAGTGATTGTAGAAGTTCAGGAATCAACAGAAACTACTGCGACACAAACCCAACAAGATACGGATACAACTAGTTTGGATGCACTGGAGAAGAATTTTGACGAAATAAGTATGCAACTTGAAACTCTAGAAGAAGATATGACATTTGAACAGAACACGAACCTAACTTCGCCGGAATTTTAAATCTTTATCTTGATTTTCCAAGCTGAAAACCTAACACCACACACAAAAGCGAGAATAAAATTATATTTAACGTGCTTCCAAGATTAAAAGCCCGCAAACCCAAAATTCCCGTCACGAAAAATCCAAGTAACACAGACCACTTTAAAGATTTTCTGTACAAAAACCGTAAATTTGCAAATTCAGGTGCCCTTTTGTGAAAAAGAAGATAGAGGGGAAGAGAGAGGGTCAGAGTAAGCGTAATAAGAAGAACCAACAAGAATAATAAAATTACCCAAGCGTTGTCTGGGGCTTTGCCAACCAAGATTCTTAAAAGCGCCCACCATAGGAGTGCGGCAAAAACCAGCACGGTATAAAGGAATTTAGGCATGTTTAGATTGTAGCATCGAGTTTGACTTCTCAAGATCGGACGCGGTACACTACAGGCCTACTGAACGCAAACTATCCGTTGGGAGACTGGAGAAGACAATGGTTACAGGGAAAGTTAATCAGACGGAGCTTCTTGGAAATCTACGTGCTTTTCTTAACGCCATGTACCTTGATTCGAAAGCAGTTGAGGGCGCAGATCTGTCAGAGCTAATTGATGAAATTTGGGCGGATGAACATACCGTTGCAAGGATTCAAACCAGCACCATGTTTTCTGAAGAAGAGGCCGTCTACCTTAATGCTGCTTTCAAAGCGCGCGACGAAGGTCGTGAAGCTTTGGAAAGGTTCTTACTAAAAGGTGAGACGCAATGACGCAAACGAACCAATTGGATAAGAGGGCCCTAGAATCGAAGTTACGTGCTTTCCTAGAAGCTGAGTACCGTTGGAGCTCTGGACGCTACGATGGCCTGGAATTAACAGAACTTGTTAGTAGGCTGTGGGGAAGAAGGAGAGAGATAAGTTCCAGCGACCTTGCGTTTTCAGACGAAGAAATTACGTACCTTAATAGGGCGTTGGAGGCTTTAGATAAAAGCGAATTGGCCCTGAGAGTTTTTCTTGATGGTAAAGAGCCAATAAGCAGAGAAGACGCGGGGTTTTTAATTCGCCTTCGCTCTTTTATCGAAAAGCAGCTGCGTGGAAAAGTAAGTACCATGGGAAAGTCCATTAAGGAACTTATTGGGGTGATTTTGGATAACAATTTGTTGTATTGGAACCCCAGGTACTTTCCCAAAGAAGAAATCGCCCGCATCGATGAAATACGTGACAAACGTAAAAAGGAACAAGTTTAAGTGGCCCGGACAATCGCAATTTGATTGTTCGGGCTATCTTCGTTTTTAGAGACCCTTCTGTTAGAATGATTAACATGACCCCCGCACAAACACTTATTGTTTTCGCCCTACTTTTGGGTGGCGCCGTTGTTGCCGTTATATATTTTATTTCCTCCCAACTAAGATCGTTAAAAACAGATTTAGGCGGAAAAGGTTCAGATCCAGCACTTCTAGAACTGTTAAAAGATATGCGTGGTTCGGTTGATAAGTCTTCCGAAAGCATGGACCGCAGATTAAAGGATCAGCGGGACTCAATGGATAGGCAAAATAAAATTCTTGGGGAACGTTTGGATAATGCGGCAAGAGTTATTGGGGATGTCCAGAAAAATTTAGGTGGCTTGGAAAAGTTTGGCCGCGATGTGGAAGACCTAGCTCATGTTTTAAAATCGCCAAAGCTAAGAGGAGGTTTGGGTGAGCAATTGCTGTACGAAATTTTAACTAATTACCTTCCCAAAGATTTATATCAAATCCAGTATAAATTCCGTGATGGCGCGGTTTGTGACGCTGTGATTTTTTTGGACAAAGGAATTATTCCTGTCGACTCCAAATTTTCAATGGAAAACTTTAAGATGATGGTTTCGGCTGATGGGGATATAGATAAAGCGGCCGCGAAAAAAGAATTTATTAAAGATGTGAAAAAAAGAATCGATGAAATTGCTGACAAATATATTTTGCCGGGAGAAGGAACTACGGACTGGGCCGTAATGTACATTCCATCGGAAAACTCTTTTTACGAGTTAACCGTTAACACCCCTGAAGTTGCGGATTACGCGCAGAAGCGGAGCGTGTTTTTAACTTCGCCAAACACTTTTACATACTTTGTAAAAACGGTAATGGTTGCTCACAGACAAAATGAATTAGCCGAGCATGCCGGGGAAATTTTAGCAGCACTATCTGGTATACGAACCGAAGCTGCAAAGTTTGATACTGAGCTTGGAGTTTTAGATGGTCATATTGTGAGAACTTCAAAAGCGATGGATAACGTGCGCGGTAAATTTGGAAAATTGTTTGGAAAAATAGAAGCAGTCCAGGCTCTCGAAGGAGACGAGCCCGGACCACAAGTTCCGCTTCTTGAAGAATAAACGCGCCACTACCCATGGGGAAGGGAGATCGGTCGCTTTAGTAAACGCCAAAGAACTAGTAACGGAATAGCAAATCCTACCAAACCCGTTGCTAGTGGCCGTATTGGTACCAAGGGGGTTTCGCGTATGCGCTTGGTCAAACGAAGCAGACTGGTTATGTACACCAAAGACCCAAGAACATGAAGTACCGCCACCACCCATAGAACCCATAGAGCAATGTGCGCGTTACTTGCCGCCGTTGTTTCGAGATCAGCTATCGCCGCGAACCCCAAGAGAATCATTGACGCAGTAAGTGCCATACCTAGTAAGGCACCAATCCAAGTCAGTAGCCGTGTTGACATATCTTTCTCTCCTCGTTTTTAAGCCCAATCCGGGCTAAGTTGCTAGATTTTAGCATAATCAAAACCCCATAAGCTATAATCACCACAAGATGGTAATTAAGTTAAACCCCGATCAAAAGAAAGCTGTGGAATTTGGTAATGGGCCGCTGCTTGTGGTTGCCGGAGCGGGAACAGGCAAGACTAGCGTTATAACTCAGCGAATAAAGTATCTAATTCAGAAACAAAATGTTGCGCCAAAAGATATTTTAGCGTTAACTTTCACCGAAAAAGCTGCTGGTGAAATGCTAGACCGGATTGGTGATGTAATGCCTTTGGGTTATGAAGAGCCCTGGATGGCTACTTTCCATTCTTTTGCCGACAGACTTTTGCGCGCTGAAGGTTTGGAAATTGGTTTGGATCCATCGTTTAAAATTCTCTCATTTCCCCAGCAGTGGATTTTGTTCCGCAAGAACCTTTTTAAATTTGAACTTAAATACTTTCGCCCGCTCGGAAACCCGACAAAATTTATTTCCGCGATCCTAAAATTTATCTCGCGCCTCCAAGATGAAAATATTTCACCACAAGAATTTGCGAAGTTTGCGAAGAGTTTTAAGGGTGATGTGGAGGAAAAATTGCGATGGCAGGAGTTGGCAAAAACTTATCAAAAGTATCAGGAACTAAAAATAGAGGCGTCAGCAATGGATTTTGGAGACCTGATAGTTTGGGCAATTAAGCTTTTTAATGATCGCCCCGCTATTTTAAAAAGATACCGCGAACAGTTTAAGCATGTTTTGGTAGATGAGTTTCAGGACACCAATCATGCCCAGTACGAATTAATCAAACTTTTAGCCGCTGTCAAAAAACTGAATGATCGAAGTTTACTTGTGGTTGGAGACGATTCCCAATCAATTTATAAGTTCCGCGGAGCCGCCGTTTCAAATATTTTAGAGTTTATGAACGATTATTCAGACGCAAAAACAATTACACTTTTGAAAAACTATCGTTCGGGACAAACAATTCTTGATCCCGCTTACAAATTAATCCAAAACAATAATCCAGATACTCTTGAGGTAAAACTTGGAATTTCGAAAGAGCTTAAAAGTATGGTAGATGAAGTTTCAGCAAAACCCGAAGCGTTTCTTATGGAAGATGGCGAACAGGAAGTAGATTTTGTAATTAGAAAGATTTTGGAGATTTTGGCTGAAGAAACAACCTACACCTATAAAGACTTTGCAATCTTAGCCCGCGCCAACAGCCAGTTAGACCCCTTTATTTTCGCTTTGCGCCGTTACGGCTTGCCTTATCAGCTGGTGGGTAACCGCGGTCTTTATGATCGGGAAGAGGTTCGTGATGTGACGGCACTTCTTAAGGTTATTGTCGACCCGTCTGACGGCTTAAGCTTATACCGTGTTTTAAACATCGACTCATTTGCAGTTCCAACTGGCCTTATTTCCGAGTCACTCTCATCCGCACGCGCGGAAAGAGTTCCGTTGTGGAAAATTGTTTCCGAAAATCCAAAAGCCGAAGCTTTCACGGCGACTATTAAAAAGTTCCAGGATTTTGTTACAAAACTTTCGCCAAGTGAATTGATCCACCGTGCTGTTACAGAAATAAATTATCTTTCTCAATATCTCAAAGAAGAAACGATCGAAAATCAAATGAATATTCGAAACCTTGACCTTTTTCTAAATATTGCAAAAGGTTTTGAAGTCGTTTTCAGATCTGACACAAAAGAAATGCCGACAATTGTGGATTTTGTTGATTATTTGGATTTGCTCATTGAGTCAGGAGATAATCCGGCGCAGGCCGAGCTTCAGGACTTTGAGACAATAAATCTTATGACTGTGCATGCAAGCAAAGGTTTGGAGTTTCCCGTGGTTTTCATGACGAACCTAGTTAGCGATAGGTTTCCGACCCGAAGCCGTAAGGATACAATTGACCTTCCCGACGAAATCATTAAGGAAACCTTGCCGGTTGGAGATTCTCACTTGCAGGAAGAGCGAAGGCTTTTTTACGTTGGTATGACGCGGGCCAAGAAGTATTTGTTTTTGACTTTAGCGAAAAATTACGGCGGTGTTCGCGAGAAAAAACCCAGTGGGTATATTGGTGAAACTGGAGTGAAAATTAAAGAAGTTTCAGCTGAGGATTTGAAAATTGGACAGTCTCAAATTGGGCTTTTTGGATTGGAAAGTGGTTTCCGCGAACCAAAAGCCGAAAAGATTAAAAA
>MEVA01000003.1 GCA_001772625.1 candidate division WWE3 bacterium RIFCSPHIGHO2_01_FULL_42_13
GTATCTATTGCTGAAAGCCATTTTTCCAAAATAATATCCACTTCCCCATACCTATCAAGCTGGTCTCGGGAAAGGTTCAACAAAACTAAAACGTTTGGTGAAAAATACTCTAAAACCACTGGCAGGTTATTTTCATCAACCTCAAAAACTGCAATATCCGAATCATGCCCACCTCTCCAATCCATATCAAGTAAAACGGCTGAAACAATCCCATTTAGGAGGTTGGCCCCTGTTCCATTATGCGTAACTTTTAACCCACTTGTTTCAAGAATATGTGTGAGAAGTTTGGAAGTTGTTGTTTTTCCATTAGTTCCTGTAACTAGCGCCACGCCCATTGGGAATTTGAAATGTTTATCTTTTGCAATGTGTGGATTTAGGTTTAAGGCAACGTGCCCTGGCCAGGTGTATCCGGCACCGAGGCGTAGGAAATTAATAATAAAGTTTAATGTTTTTGATAACCAGAGAATTAAATAGAACATATCCCCAACCCTCTTCAATAATTTAACTATATATTAAATACGTAGTATTAGTAATAGAAGGTGTTGATAAGTGTATAAAACGAAGTTTTGTTGCATCGGCGGCCTAAACAAGCACTTGTTTTTGTCTATAACTTAGGTTGTTGATATTTCGTTGCAGCCTTGGGTTTCCAGGAAGAGCTCATAAGGGTTTGCCTGTTGTTACAGCTTTTTCTAATGTTGAAAACCCTCAAAATCTTGTGAATAACCTTGTGGATAACTAGGCCGGTTTATCCCCATACCCTATAAAATAGAAATACTTATCCCCTAATCCTCCAACACCTTTTTAATATTCTCAATGTCCCTTCTGGTTTTTACTTCCTGAAGCATCTCGCCCCCTACTTTCTGAACCCCGTGCATTATAGTTGTGTGGTCCCGCCCGCCCATTAGCTCCCCAATACTCATATATGGCGTTTCGGTCATTTCGTACATTAAGTACATTGCAATTTGTCTTGGGACAACAATTTCTTTGGTTCTTCTGCTTCCCTTCAAATCCGTCACACGAACCGAGTAATAATTTGCGACGGTTTTTATAATGTCGTTTGTGTTAACCGTTCGTTTAACCTTTTCCCTTATTGAACCTTCGAGCGCTGTTTTTGCAAGTTCTAACGACGGTGATACTTTGTCTGCCTGAGCGCGGGTTAAAACTTGTAAGTAGGCCCCCTCAAGCTCTCTGATGTTTGTATCAATTTTCTCAGCGATAAAGTCTATTACCTCGTTTGGAACGCTGTGCCCTGCCTGGTCGCGCTTGGTTCTAAGAATAGCAATTCTTGTGTCTATATCAGGCTTTGAGATATCCGAAATAATCCCGCTGCTAAGCCTTGAAGTCACCCTTTCCTCCAAATCCGTAAAGTCTTTGGGTGGGCGATCCGAGGCAATCACAATTTGTTTTTGAGCCATGTGCAAAGTGTTAAAGGTATGAAAGAACTCTTCCTGGGTCGCCTCTTTTCCGGCAATAAACTGAATGTCATCCAGCAAAAACACGTCCACCGTTCTATATTTATTTCTAAACCAACTTGTGCCCCCAGCCCCTCCCCGCGCACCGCTTCGAATCGCGTCAATTATTTCATTCCCAAAAGTTTCGCCGGTTGTATAAATAACTTTTAAATTTGGGTGTTTTTGAACGATTTCATTTCCTATTGCATGCATCAAGTGAGTTTTGCCTAGTCCCACGCCGGAGTATATAAAAAACGGGTTGTACAATTTCCCTGGTTTTTCGGCAACGGCTGAAGCAATAGCGTGAGCGAGCTGATTGTTTGAGCCCATGATATAGCTGTCAAAAGTCATGTGGGGAGAAAGCCCGGCCTTTATTGATCTTGAAGCTGCCGCCTCACTCATTGCTTTTGCTTGGGGTTCAAAAAGAGGCCCAAGTTCCTGCGAGCCATTTTTCGAAATAACATCACCTACCTTAAAAGTAAGTTTGTAGTGACCCTTCCCTATTTTATTTACACTATCTTGAACAAGTGAGCGAAGCCTTCCTTCAAGCTGTCTTTTGGCGAAGGGGTTTTCGCATACAATTTCCAAAGAATCTTTCGTTAAAGCCTGGGCGCGGGTTTTTTGAACCCAGGTTTTAAACTGGGTTTCCGAGAGGTTTACTTGCAGTTCAGCAAGAACTGCTTTCCATAAATCTTTTACATCCATAAAAGTTGAGAAATAGAGGGCAAGCCTAAATACTCTGTTGTGCATAACTCTATACAAGTTATCCACAATAAATCAAGCAATGTGGGTTGTTGTATGTCTGCGTGGTCTTTGCCTATTAACTTTCCTATAATGTTAACAATGTTTATGAGGTCCACATTCTATTTAAAGTACCGCATAGGAGTTGTGGTGTTTTTCATTATATTCATGACCAACTATTTCTGGGTTGACTTTGGCCCTAGTATTATTAATCTAAATAACTGGAGGCCTCTCTATCTTGGTATGACAGTACTTAACGTTTTATGGATGGTACCTTTATTAACCTTAACTCTATTTGGCCTTCTGAAGAAAGCTAGAGCAAGTGTGGGGAAAATAGGCAATAAAAACACTACCCCAATAAAAACAAAACAAATGCTAGCTATGCTATTTACCTTAATTGTGTTCATCTGGGGCATAGCCCTCTTTCCTTATATGTCTCCCGTTTTCTTATATAAGGATTTGCGGGATGGGGTTAGAACCTACACTGGAGTTTGTGAACTTGGGACCTATCCGCGTTACGGACCCACTTGGCATTTTATTAAATTTACTGATGAGGGTAGGTCACTAAGTCTGCGGATAAGTCGAGATCGCCTTTACTACTTGGCAGGCGGCAACCGCTTTAAGTTACGGGGCACGCTATTGCTGCCACAATACTATGATGGCCCGTGCGAGAACATAGCGAGTGTGCAGTATTTAGCAGGCTCGGAGTTTGTAGTTGCGGCTGAGATCCAGCTTGACCTTATCAACCAGACCCTCTAGAATGGCCCAGCTATGCCTAAGAGAACCTGGCAACCTAAAAAAAGAAAAAGAGTCAAAAAGCACGGATTTCTAAAAAGAATGTCCTCAAAAGGCGGGCGTCGTGTTTTGAAAAGACGCGCCAGCAAAGGCCGAAAACTCCTGGTGAGATCCCTTAAAGGAAAATAAGTTCAGTAAGCTATACTTCCTACATGCTTCCAAAATCCAACCGCCTTTCCTCAACCTACGAATTTAATAAAACCCGCAGGCTTGGTAAAAGAGTCAGCTCCCCCTTGTTTGATATCTTCTACCTTGATATATACAACTACGACGGTCCCTCCCGTATTGGGGTTGTGGTGACAAACAGATACAGTAAAATTGCTCCTGTACGAAATAGAGTAAAAAGAGTATTTCGAGAAGTTTTAAGGCACGCAGTAAAAAAAATTAAACCTGGGTATTGGATAGTAGTTCACCCAAGAAAATCTGCTGAAAATAAAGGATATGAAGAAATTAGTATTGAAATTAATAAAGCTTTACCAAAAACACCTTTCTTCGGTTAACTTTGGTGTGCACGCCTGTAGGTTTACGCCCAGTTGTTCAGAGTATGCCTATCAAGCAATAGATAAGTACGGGGTATTGAGAGGCTCTTTAATGGGAACCTGGCGCGTGTTAAGATGTAACCCGTTATCAAAAGGCGGAAAGGACCCTGTTAAATAATGCTTGGCACAATCTGGAACACAATACTTGTTAACCCAATATTAAATCTACTTGTAGCTTTATATACATTTCTTGGTGGGAATATGGGTTTGGCGATAATTGTTTTGACAATTATCATCCGCGCACTTTTAATCCCCGTAATTCTCCCTTCAATGAAAACAATGCAAAAGCAAAGAGACCTGCAGCCTGAGATCGAAAAGCTTAAAGGCAAGTACAAACACGATAAGCAAAAACTTGCGAAGGAACAAATGGAGCTTTTCAAGAGGCACGGTTTAAATCCTGCCTCGGGTTGTTTAACTCAGATTTCCATGATCGTGGTTTTAATAGCTCTGTACAATGTTATTAACCGCTTCTCAATAAACGTTGATATAAATGCCCTAAACAACCTACTCTACTTCCCAGCTTTGAGGTTTGCCGAAGGAGCGTCTATAAACACAACCTTTTGGTATATGAATCTGGCCAAAGCCGACCCGTTTTTCGTGCTTCCAGTTTTAGCTGGTATTTTCCAGCTTTTCGCTTCAAAAATGATGTATCCATATGTTGAGGTGGGAGAAAAAGCCGCGAAAAGAACTCCTGACAAGAAAGATGACCTGGCTTATAATATGCAAGAACAGATGCTGTACCTAATGCCCGTGATGACCGTATTCATTGGTGCAAGTTTGCCCTCGGGTGCAGCTTTGTACATTTTGGTAACAACAGTGTTTTCACTGGTTCAGCAATATTTTGTTTCAGGTTGGGGCGGCTTAACGCCATGGCTTAGAAAGCTCAACATCAATGTCGGAACAACTATTAAAAAATAAACTTAATGAAATTCTAAACTTTATCGGAGTTACTCCAAAAGTTTCTATTGTGGAAGAAGACGGCACGTACAAAATCTCAATTGAAGGCGATGATTTAAGTTTTCTAATTGGATACCGCGGCGAATCGTTAAACGCTTTACAAACACTTCTTGCGACAATGCTTTTCAATGAACTTAATGAATGGGTTCACGTTTTGGTTGATATAAATGCCTACCGGGAGAGCAGAAACAGCAAGATTGAAGAAATGACCAAAAACTTTATAGACAGAGTCCGTTTTCACAAGTCGGAAGCCGAGCTTCCTCCAATGAACGCTTTTGAGCGAAGGCAAGTTCACGTTTTTGTTGCCGAGTATCCGGATATTATTTCTGAAAGTGCTGGTGAGGGTCGTGATAGAAGAGTTGTTCTTAAGTTAAAGGAAGATGCTTAAGTGAAATTTACGTGCTTGCAGGAAAACTTAGCTAAGGGGCTATCAATTGTAGGCAAAGCCATTTCAGTACGAGCCCCACTACCAATTCTTTCAAACGTTTTAATAAATGCTGAAGATGGAAGACTTAAACTTTCCGCGTTTAATATGGAAACTGGAATTTCTACGTACGTGGGAGCTTCCGTCGAAACAGAAGGTTCAATTACTATCCCCGCAAGAATTCTAAGTGAATTTGTTTCACTCCTTTCCCCTGGAACTGTAACGGGCGAACTGAAAGATTCTGTTTTGCACCTTTCCTCCGGTGGAACAAAATCAAAGTTTGTAGGTATGGCAGCTTCTGATTACCCAGAGCTTCCCCAAATGTCCAAAAAACTTCAAGTACTAGAGCTTGCGCCGCAAAAATTTTCGTCAGCAATAACTGCAGTGGGATTTTCCGCAGCTTTAGATGACAGCAGGCCAATTTTAGGTGGAATTTTGCTTAATTATGACAAGGGTGTTTTAACCGCCGTTTCAGCTGATGGATTTAGACTTTCCGAAAAAACACTGAAAGTTGGCAAGAAAGAAGCAGCCTTTAATGTTGTTGTGCCAGCAAAAACCCTCATTGAGGTTGTAAGACTTTTAGGAGGCTCTGATGGACCAATTAAATTTGCACTGGACGCCAACGATAACCTTGCGTTATTTGAAGCCGACGGAATTTTAATTTCCACACGAATAATTGATGGGGCTTTTCCAGATTACAAAAAACTAATTCCAGGAGAAACTTCTCTAAGCGCGGAGTTTTCTGTAAGTGAACTTTTAGAGGCGGTAAAACTCACAAATGTTTTTGCAAAAGAAATGAACAGCGCAATAAGTTTAACCTTCGATCCAGAAGGAATGATTTACCTGTCGTCTACCGCTCAAGAGTCGGGTGAGAATAATAGCCAAGTTGCTGCAAAAATAACCGGAGAAAAACTGGAAATGGCTTTTAATGCTAAATTTCTACTAGATTTCTTAAATAACGCTAATGGCGAGCGAGTTAGCTTTTCTACAAATGGAAACATGCTGCCAGGTTTATTAAAAGTGGTAGGAGACGAGGACTATCTGCACATTATAATGCCCCTAAGAGTTCAGAATTAGTTAGTTTAACTGCGTTACCCGAGTTTTTCCATCTTCACCTAAGCTTATTAATCCTTGATTTGAATCCTTTGTAGTATTTGGTCCAATGTCTTGTGCTGGAGTTGGAGTTGGGATTGGGGATTTGGGCTGCTGAACCTGCGGCTGTGCTTGCTGCGGCTGAGCGGCCGGAGCCTGTGGCGTTGGTGGCGGGCTTACAACCCTAACGTTTGAAGTTAGCGGAGCTTTAGGAGGTGTTGGTGTTGTGGCCATTGGTCTCGGAACCGTATTTTGCACGCCAACATCCTGCGCCGCATTAATAGGATCATATTTGCCTAGATCCACGCTTTGCACAGGTTTATATATTTGTTTCGTAGGCCTCTGGGGAAGTTGTGGTTTTCGAGCCCATCGACTTGGTTGCGAGGTAGGTATAATTCTAGACTGTAGTCCACTCGCAGCCTCGGACCGCATCTTCAAAATTTCCTCCGGATTAGTTGTTACCAATCTATGTTCCTCTGGGGAGGCAACTACTTTAATTGCCACGTGGTTTGCTCCAGCAAAGAATAACCCCTCCCCCTTATCTGCTGCCAAAAGTAAACGTTTTTCGCCCTCGGAAAGATAAAATACTTCCGCGACCCTATCTATTGCTGCCGGGTGCTGTTTTAACAGAATTTGAATTGATGAGTTGCTAACAACAGCGTGCCCATACTCTGACTTTAGGAAATCATCAACATCCTGGGTAATTGTAGTAAGTCCCAAATAGTATTTACGGGCGCGTTTTGCAATTCCATACAAAAATTGTGCGCTATCCTTATTTTGCATCAAATACCACGCCTCTTCGATTATCAGTAACCTTTTCCGCAGGTCTTTTCTGGTTCGTGTCCAGATAAAGTCCAAAATCATGTAGAAAGCGATTGGTCGTAAAGTGTCCTCAAAATTTTTCGTTGAAAACACATTCATTTTTGAACCAAAATTAATATTAGATTGCTGATCGAAAATTCCAGCCATAGATCCTTTAATAAACTTTTCAAGTCTGTCGGCCATGCTTCTGGCTTCGGGTTCGGAGGCTCCGAGCAGCACTTTGTACAAGTCTTCCATAACCGGCGGCTCGATACTTTGCTGTGTGTCGGGATCTGGTGTAATACCCTTCAAACGATAAGTTTCAATTAAGGCCCTATCCAAAATAGCATCTTCAGTCGGACTCAAATCCCCCAACATCAGCCTCAACAGTGTGTGAAGAGAAAGAAGCTTTTGTCCAAGTTCGTTTTCCCCTTCAACTGCGATTCCGGATAAATCAAACGGGTTTATTTTCGAGGGTGAGTTGGCCGAGAAGTCTATGTAATTTCCACCCAATGCCTCACAAATAGGTTTATACTCCTCTTCAGGGTCGACAATCAGAATTTCAGAACCAAAAATTATTGATCTAATAACCTCAAGTTTTACCATGTAAGATTTTCCAGCCCCCGATTTTGCAAAAACAACCGTGTTAGCATTTTCCAACGAAAAGCGGTCAAAAATTATTAATGATCCGTTATGTTTATTTAACCCATACATAATCCCGCTGTCAGAAGTTAGGTCAGAGGAGGTAAACGGAAAGGTTGTGGCTAGGCTTGTGGTGTCCATGTTTCTTGTTACAAGAAGCTTATCCACGGCGGCGGGGATTGAGGATTGTAACCCCTGCTCCATTTGTAAAGTTGCGTTCTTTGAAATTAAAAGTAGCGACCCCAAAGTTCCTTCCAATTGTTTGGTTATATTTTCGAGTTCCTCCAAACTTTCAGCGGGAATCGTTATATAAAATGAGAATTGAAAGAACTTTTCGACACCTTTTACCAGCTGTTCTTGTAGTGAGTTAGCGTCTTCCAAAGCGGCAGTTACCACAGGGTCAGCAATCTTTCCCCTCTCTGCATCAGAATGGACGGTTGCTTCCAGCTCTGTTATTTTTCTTTTTAAATCATCCAATACCCCCTGTGATTTAACCGGATAATAAAACATAGAGATATCCAGAGAGTGGTCAAAGTTGATTATAGGTGAAAGCCAGTTTGCTCCAACAAATCTTGGATAACCGGAAACAAATAAAGTTCTATAGTAAATATTTCCAACTTTAACGTGGTTAAAGTCCACTTCTATTGCTGAGGGGGCAATTATGTCTTTTATGTCTACCATTCCCCTTCCCAACACCTCCCCAGCTGAAGTACCAGGTTTTGGTTGGGCCTGCTCTTGGTCACCGATTAGTTTCTTTGGTCCCTTCTTTCCTATTGTTAGTTTAGGTAGGTTTATTTTCATCTATTCCTCTAAGATTGCTGGTTCGACCAGCGCTGTTTTATAATCTCCAATGCTTGTTCTAACCCTTTGACTTTGCGCTGTTGCGGGGTTGTAGAAGTCAAAGTAAAGTTCGACTATCTCTTGTGTGTTTAGTTGCCTAGCCTTTATCCCAAGCCTGTTAAACTCCCCGATTAAATGCTCAACTTTTGGAAGAAGATCCGGCTTAGCCCTCAATAGCGCCTGTTCAACATTCACCTTCACCCTTTTTGTGTGCATTCCAAGCAACCTTCCAATCCAATCAAACGGCGAGGAGCCAAGTTCCTGATATTTTGCACTCCCAGAGGGCACTACAACGTAGAATTTTTTATCTAAAACATCATTTACTTTTATTATCTCCTGAATATACTTTCTGTAGGATTGCGCCTGCTGTTTCAAAAGAGGATCAGTAAGAGAGCGTTCAGTCTGAACAACTTTTGTTAAATAATTCGAAATATCCACCCTTTTTGATCTTATTACAACTTGCATCGGAAAAGTGATTGAGTTTAAAAGCATTGAAAATGCTGCGATGAGGGCATCCTGTTCTATTTCAGAAAGTAGTGCAAAGTTCACAGCTGTTGTTGTTATGACAGCAGCCACGTCCCCACTTTTCAGCACTACCAAGTCGTCCTTTATGTCCTCCATATCCAAGTGCTCTTGTGTAGTTGATTTAATTTCTGGAATAGTCATGCGTTATACTACCTTTCCGTCGAGAGTCAAAGGCGAAATAATCTGGCCTCTTGCCTCAACGTCAATTATATCAAAAGAATACCCACTTTCGTTGTTTACATCAGCAATAATTTTGTAATGCCCGTTTGGTAGCGGGTTTGTAATAGAAAACTGTCCCAAGGCATTTGTTTTTATAGCGCGTATAGGATCGTTGTGGGCGTTTTTAATTATAAGAAGGATATTTTGCAAACCTTTGTTTTTAACATCTCTCACAACTCCAGCTACTACGTTTGGAATTGTGGTTTCTGGGGGTTTTGCCTCTACCGCTCTCTCGGCCAAAGTTTTGTTTGTGTCTTCTTTTACGGTTAAGTCTGACTGCGCATCTTTGGTTGCGGCGACTTGTTTCAAGAACTCTTTAAGTTGTTGGGCTTTTTCCTCGGCGCTTTGTTCTGCCTCAATTTCCTCAACAGGTCTAATTATTCTTTCTCCCCGAATAGGTAGAACTATGCTCCCATCGCTCGAAAGAAGGTTGGTAAATTTTCTTCCCGTGTGCCTATCTGGTGTTATTAGTGAAAGCGGCACAGACGGTGTTTGTGAAGGTGGAAATCTCAAACCCTGCTTTTGTCTTTTTATCTTTCGCGGCTGCTTGCTCGGAATTGCTTTTTGAATTTTTGGGGCCTCCTGGACTGCCGGCTTTTCGGTCGTTGGCTTGGTCTGTTGCTCCTGAAGCTGCTCGTTCTTGTATTCAGGTTCTGGCGTAGGTAGTGATTCAAACTCAAACTGCTCCCCTTCGGTTATAGGCTCATCGAGAGCAACTGTAGTCTGCGCGGCACGCGCAGTTACAAAAGCTGCGTGAACCTTTTCTATATATGCCTGCTCGGGGATGTCTAAAGGGTCAACAATTTGGGTCTCCTGTTGGTATTGAAGATATTGCTCCAGCTTTCGTCTGCTGGCCGTGGGCGCGAGAGTTATTAACTCCTGTTTTACCAAGGCAATGTTTTCATGAAGAAACACTGCTGGAGGTGTGGGTTCCTTCCGCCAAACCTTTTGACTTTCTGTGTAAACTGCGGTAAAAAAATTAACCAACCACTCATCCAAGCCCCTATCTTCTACAGGTATAAAAGCAAATCCCAGCCCAAGGAGAAGCGAACCTACTATTGCGGGCCAGCGAAGAACAGCGGGAAGGTTAACGTAATAGGCCCCATACGCAATCGCACAAAAAATAAGCAGATAAAAGAACTGACGCATGGTCAGGTCTCCTATGAGTTTAAACTCAACCTGCATTATGTTCTGTGGAACAGCGTGTTGCTGATTTATTTTGGGTCCGTCTCGTGGGGGCATGTGCACCTATTATAAGCGAAGATGGGATTTTTTGAAGGGGAGACTCTAAAAGCGAGAATTATTTTCTTCTTGTCGGTTTTTTAGGTTCCAAGAAAGCTTCTTCAAGACGGCCCGGTATTTTGGTGGATTCAATCAAAATCCACAGACCCAAGAGCGGGGCGGAAAAGGCCACGAAGGTAGCAGTGCCGAGTTGGCTAAGTATGTAGCCTATATCCCAGCTAAGATTTATGTTGAAAAAAGAAGACCACGCGGATCTCATTATAAAGAAGGCAAAATGGAGTCCAAAATACATTGCAGGTATAGACACAACTCGCACAGCTAACAGTTTAAACCAATTTACGGTAAGAGCTTCGTTTCCAGGTATGGCCCCAAACGCAAATGTCAAAGGCGCGCTCACAATAGATATTATTATTTTTAGCGTTATTATGAGTCCTTTTATTGCAATAATAAACCACAAAATAAGCCAAATAATGCCAAAACCAATGAATACAAATGCGGCAACGCCCCCTGTGGCTATGGTGATCCCTATAAGCATTAAAATAACAACAACATCCGAAACCAAACCAACCCAGCCAAGGCTTGCATTTAGGTCATTAAAAATTGCCCCAGGTACCACGTTAAGAGGGCCTGTAAGTGAGGCAGCCAGCGCGCCGATTGGGTAACTGAACGTAATCAGTATTAAGGCGAGCACTACCCTCGGTAGGGCGTTTTGTACGGTTACGTTTACTCGTGGGCTAAGCTCCTTCCTCGTCATAATCATTATGCCGATTACAAGCATAGCTACAGCCAGAGCTCCGTATGCTAAGTTTCTGGTTACCACCCATACCTTAAGTATATGGTCGAGTAGAGGTTGGTTTTTATAGAGTGTTTTGTCTTGCGCAAACGCCGTATTTTTTAGAAGAGGTATCCTTTGTGCCGTGTAGTTTATATAGTAGGCCAAGCTAACCGGAGCGGGAGTTTTAAATGCGGCCTCATTGGTCAAAGTTGTAACTCCCATAAGCGTGCCTGAAGTTCTTGTGTACCTCGACGGGTCGCCGAGACCTTGACACTCCGGTGAAAACCCCCCAAGTCCAAATCTGCTTACGAAGTCTGATATGCATGCGTGTAACTGTCCAAGAGAGTACCCAGTTGCTAATGTGACTGGATAAAGCATGGACGATAAGAAAAGATTGGAGGATGTGCTGCTAATGTCAATATTAGGGTGGGCCTTCCGGTTGTTGTAATATATGCACTCCTCTGGATTGTTGTTTGGTGTGTCACATGGGTCTCCAGCACCTTGAGCAAAAACTGGCAACGGAGTGCTGATTACCAGCACAGAAGTTATAAGGAAAACGGACAGTATCTTTTTAAACCTCAGTTTCATACGCTCTAATTTTTTCACATAATCTCACTTTATTCAACATAGATCTTTGCTATTTATGCTCAGTACCGTTAAAATTTTTTCATGGCTTCAGGAAACCCACTCTACCCCGGCTATTATCCCGGCACACCTCAAATAAGAAGACCTCAAGGCGGAGGCCCCCCCAAACCATATTACGATCCAACCGCCCTACAGAAAATTTTGGAGTTGGAAATTGATACGGCAATCGAACCTATTGTCGGGGTGCCCAGGTGGTTTAAGGAAAGGCTTGTTGAGGATCTCAAATCCAGCTTGAAAAAATTTGTGTCCCCGGCCGGCGAAGATTATTCCGGTGCGGAAGCGCAACAGTTAGCAGCAATGTACAGCGCTGGGGAGTTGGAAGAAATGCCCGGCGTTTCTGGCATAGAGTTTAATTTCAATCCTGTGGATTGGATCACGAGCCCTTCCAAACAAATTACTAATTTCGCTAGAGATGCTGCGAAAAACGTTTTTAATTGGGATGACTTTCAGCAACGAAGAGAAAATGAGTTTTGGGAAAACTTGTTACACGGCAAACCCGCACAAAGTAGGATCGACTCTTGGTTTAGAGGGATGGCAGTAGGAGAGGCTCCCACACTAAGTCTCAGAGGTTATGGCGTTGTTACAAAAAGGCAGAAGGACGATTTTTTTGGAAACAAATATATTCAGACTGCCGATGTTTACGAGGAGGCAGCTCAGGGATTTATTGATGCGATGGCCGGTGCCAAATCTGTTATATCAAGGGGAAAAACTTACGGGAAATGGCAAGGTAAGGTACTTACCGCAGTCAGGGAAGACATTGGTAGATATTTAGATCCTAAAAACACAGACCCTGCGATACGTGCGGTTGCGAACACCCTTAGTGCTACGGAAAAAGGAGCCTTGGAGGCCCTTACCCTCCAAGCTGACCTTACTAACAAATCAGCGGAAGTTATGTCCAAACTTACAAAGGTTACTGAGTCTGTGGACAAAGTTATCACTTCTGGAGCTTCCGTCGCAGACATCCAAAGCAAGCTCGGCTCCTTGTCGAGAAATGTTTCTGATGCCGAGGAAATTATTAATAAGATAAATCAAGGAGGAAGCACCGGTCAAATGGTGATTTCCGTAGAGGTAGAAAAAAGAATCAAAGATATAGAGGACAACATTAACTACATCAAAGGAAATATCTTGAATGTAGATCCAACCACCCCCAACTTTTCACCAAAAGTTTTTAGATCCGTCGTGGAGGGTCAGAGATCATCTATGATCACCGGCAACCTTTTCGTAAACAAAGGCGGGGTTCTTAGGGCTGGTACGGTGAGTAATTTGGCAACAGAAGTAATAGAAAAGGAACTGCTTAACGAAAATTCCGCAGCAAGCAGAGCTATGAGAAAGCTGGGTATGCGGGGACCGGAGGCTACAAGAAGACTAGCTGTTATAGCAAACACAAGAAGAGACCAAGAAGTACTAATTGATTTTCTTGACTCTGTTTCTAAAGGTACCGTCTTAAAAACACACCTTTGGACGTTATTTATAAAGCCTCGAGTTATGGCGTGGACACCTGCTTACACGGCAGAAAAGTTTTTAGAGAAAACATTTTTCTTTGGGGCCTCTATACCTAACGATGCCAAGACATTTGATGAGGGGTATGGGTTTTTCAAGAACATGGTTAAGGGAAAGGGTGCGTTTAAGAACATGGTTGAAATTAATGGGCTTGATTCAGGGTTAAACCCATTGTTCAAAATTAAGTTCCAAGGCGACGAAATGTTTCACGTGCCCAAGGCGTTTTTGGGTTTTGCAGATAAGGCGAACGAAATAAGATTTATTGATGCAATAAGAGATTCCAAAAGCAAAACGGACCTTTTACATTTTTTTAATGGGAGGTTTGCTGCTTCGGGAGTTCAACCAGGAGTGACGGCGACCTTTCCAAATCTTCCTGAAGGTATGCCTAAAGCTTTGGTGCTAAAGTTCAGAAAGTTTTTATATGAGCACAGAGCTGAATTTGGCAATCTTACACAAGAAGGCCTCCTTTTCGATGCGAAGGGATTACTTATTACAACAGGGGCGGATGGCGAGCATAACTTTGCTATAATTCACGCTTTTATTAATGGAATTGGGGAAAGAGAGCGTAAAGGTTATTTCGTAAGCATCACAAGTAAATATTCCGGTTGGTTGGAAAAGATTACACAAAAGCTCAACCACGTACAAAATAAAGTTTATAGTCGTCTAAGTCCAATCATAGGACGAATAACCTACCCAATTACTGTTATAACACAGCGAGTTGTCGATGTGCTTACTACGGCAATCATGGGTGCTTTGGAAGCCGTTTCCGCCGGAGCAGCTGTAGTGCTCGCACCCATTGTTAAATTAATCGTGAAGTTTGTGGTTGCGGCGGTAGCCAGATCAATTGCGCGTTTTGGTAGCTCCATTGGAAAGGCCATTCTCAAATTTGATTTCTCCGAAATATTTGAACAAGCGGCAGAGGCCCGTGAGAGGTCTTTAAAAACAACAGTTATACTTTTATCTATACCACTCCTTCTTGTTGGTTTAATATTTTTCATCGTTTTTGGAGGCATGTCAGCTATTCTCTCTACAATTTCTCCAACAGACCCAACTAGAGGCGCTGTTGCAATAGACATTGATGGAGGCGTAATAAGTGATTACGAGGGAGGTTCTGCAGTAGACATAGACTGCTTTACGTTTGTGGATTCTACCAGCACAATTACGATTGGCGGAAGCACCTATCACTTAAAAGCTTGGGATCAAAATCAAGTGAGTGGTGTTTTTGCCTCTGCTATAGCCGCACTGCAATCAAGAAGCGGAGCTTATTTAGGTAAGCTGTGTGCCGCAGGCTCAATCACTTTATTAAGGGCTTCGGATACGCCAGGCAACTGCGCTCACGTAAGTGCCTCAGATGAGATAGTTTATACAGACCAGTGTAGCTATTCCACACAAACCTATGTTGATTACTTGTTTGCCCACGAAACAGGACACGTTTACGATGGGAGAAATGCTGACATTTACGGACTTTTTGAGAGCTATGTTTATGGGGAGCCTAAGATACCTACCTACTCTTTATCCTGCGGGGGTGGGCAATCCGTCAGTGAAGACTTTGCTGAAACAATAGGAGTAACCATTGGTGTTAATAACGACTGTGCGCCAGCGTACACTTTAAATTGGGCAAACCATCCAAAGCATCTAGAGTTTGCCAGAAACTATTTGTTTAATTAGTGTGAGAATAATATATGTTAAGAAACCTACTAAATAAATATAAAAGCGCCATAATATTACTTTTCCTTATAACGCTTTTGTTCTTTTCCGCAATCTTTTTAAGTGGAGAAGATCCGTCCCAACAGCCCATCCCGGTCCCATTTGTTAAAGAAAGTCGTTCCGAGGAGAAGAATGTGTGGAACGATTTGCTTCCAGGAACATCGGCTGTTATTGAGGGCGAAGATGTTGGATCGGCAGAATTTTTAAATCAGGAAAGTTACAATGATTTGTACTCGGTCTCGATGTACAAGTTAGAGGGTCCCGAAGCATCCAATGTTCCGACAGAGGTTTACTCGAAGAAAGATACCGGAGTTGTGGATTATATTATCGTTCCAGTTCTTAATACAAGTCAGGGTCATTTGGAGAGAGTAATAGAGGAAAACAATCTAGGAGAACCAGACCTTGAGTTGTATGTTGTAGATGAGTTTGCACAAAAAATGTATGTGTTTTTGGGTGAGGGTTTGGCATTTAGAGCCAATGAAATTTCTGGGGGCATTATAAGGCGCATTTACTTTACGCCAACAACCGCCGAAAGGTTTTTGGAGTTTTGGGGTGGTGCAGCCTCCGTAGAAGAGCCGCTATTCCAGCACCCTTGATTGCGGCTGACTACTTATAGTTCTCAATGCCTGCTATCCTGAAGAGGTTCTCAAGCCCCTGTTGCAACCTTTGGAAAGGTGCCAGAACGACCACTTCTTTTAAGCCAAAAATTCTTTGGATAAAACTTAGTATTAGATACATTCCTATGATAACCGCAAATCCCAATAAAGCGTGAGTTAGGGTGCTCTTTGCTCCATCCAGGCCTTTTGGATCTCCTTGCGACAGTGCATATTTGTAAGCGCCCATAAAAATCATAAGTACAAACCCAGCCCCAGCGAGCAGAGTCAGAACGTTTAAAATTCCAACAATCGGACATATAATCTGTAACGGAGAGGGCGCATAATTGTTTTTTTCCACCAGATTTCTCTCGGATATATTACAGAAAGACGTATCAGGGTCTGTTATCTGCGCATGGGCCGTATTAGTAGATAGTATCAAAATCAAAATTATTGCTGTTAGTACTTTTATTTTGCTCATATTAATTATTAATTACAGGAGTTTCTAAATCCCCACGGGCAGTATTGGTATTTCCTGTTCCGTAAAAACACCCGACACTATCCCAACTATTGTGTACGCAGTGATAGTTAATATCATAGCAATAATACTGTAAGTTAATGCATTTTTTGCTGACGTCGCGGCTTTTATGTCCCCGCGGCTTGTAATATATTTTATACCTGAAAGTATTACGGCGATTAAAGAAATGGCAGCCCCGATACCAAACGCAACATTTAAGGCCACGGCTACATAGTCCCCAAGCGTAGTAAATTCCCCTATATTTGCAATCGGATTAAGGTAATTATCAAACATAAATTTCAAAGCCTACAAAACACCGCGGCCTCGGCAAGCGAGGCCGCATACCTCTCCACTAAAGCTTAGAGACCGATATTGGGAACTGGCTCCTCAACTCCGCCGCCCGAGGCCCCAAGTATCGAGACCATCACTGTTTTAATAGTAAAGGCTCCAATAACAACGATGAATCCAATTACCGCGTTGGTCAAAGAAGTGCGTGCTTCTTGTGCCGCCTTTTGATCGCCTTTAGAGGTGATGTACTGAATACCTCCAAGAATTAGGAAAATTATCGTTAAGGAAATACCAATTCCAAGCACAACGTTCACCGCCAATGTAAATACATCAGTAAGAGAAGTTATGTTTGTTATTGTTACTTGTTTAAGAGTGACTGCGTATACCGGTTGCAATAGATTCGCTAGCATTAAGAATACACCCCCTTTTAAATTAATTTACAATCAATGTCTTAACTATTGTTTGCAGAATTCCAATAGCTAGTAATACAAATAATAAGCCCATTATAGCAGAAGTTAAATGTTCCTTGCCTTCCTGTGTTCTCGCGGGATCTCCCTGACTGGTCATTAACATGTATCCGGCCCTTCCTATTAAGAGCACCCCTATTATTATTGATATGGGTAGGAGTATGTCAAAGATAATGTTTATAAACGTTTCAAATGCGTCTGGGTCCCCGGGGGTAGGAGGTTGTGGCCCCGTGCACCGACAGTTACCAGAGGCATCACATTGCCCGCCGATATATCCACCTGCAATACATGCGGCGCTGCACGCCTGGTTGCAGGCTGGGGTACCGCCCGTTCCCCCACAGTTAATGGGCGGGTCGCCACTGCACTGGCATTCGAAATGCCCGCTGTTAGTCATACAGCAAGCAACAAAACTCTGATTCAAGGTGTCACACGTTTGCCTGCAGGTGGCTTCTGTCTGAGCGTTACAGGATGCACCCAGGGCAAACTCCTTGGTGCTTAACGAAAAAAACACTATCAGCAATATGCTAACAAATAAAAATACTCTGACTGATTTGCTTTGATATAATGCGTTCATGCCCACTGTCAGGAATTATCGAGGTTATGATACTACGAGTCAAGTATCCCTACTTTTCATAGCATTTTTTGTTATAACGTTTGCGTTGTTTGTACCTGTAGTTTTCGCAACTCATGAGTGTAAAGACAAGGAGGGGACCGAATTAGATGAATGCCTTGCCAATGCAAAATCAGCTGCCAGCGAAGACCTGTCGTCTGCAAGAAGCAGCCTAAACCGAGTTGTAGATGATATTAACAAGTACCTTAGCGAACTTTCCGTGACACAAAGCCAGATAGATCAGTTGCAGATAGACATAAACGGTGTTTATGCCGAGCTTTATAAAATAAATAATAATTTGGAAGTTAGAAGGGTTAGGTTGCAAGATAGCGTTTCGTTAAGAGATTCTGTTATTCGAGCCTACTATCAATCGGGAAAGCTTTCAGCTCTTGAGTTCTTTGTTTTACAAACCCCAAGTTTAAATGGCTTTAGACTTTCCTCCTTGGTTTACGCTTACGACAAATCAGTCACGGAGGAGGCCTTAAATATTATTAAGCGACTACATTTCGAAATAACAATTTTTGAAAAAGATAAGGCGGAGGCCGAAGGTTTAAAAACTGAATTAGAAACAGCACAACAGAGGCTAATTTCGCTAAAGACTGATATTGATGCGAAACGTGCTCAGGCCGAAGCGGAAAAGGCTGAGTTGGGTGAGGAAATAGCTTCGCTGGAGCAAAAAATTGCGGATCTTTCGGCAAAGCAGCAGGCAATTTTGGCGGCCAAGGGTGGCGAAGGTGTTGTTAGTGGATATGAAGCAGGAGAATATGAGCTACCAGACCCTCCTTTTAGCCCGGCATTTGCGGCAATGAGTTACGGAGCTTACACACACTACAACGGCATGAGCCAATACGGTGCAAGAGGTCGTGCGGAAGATGGGCAGAGTTACGAAAAGATTTTAAATCATTATTATGAAACCGATGTGAAAGATGAGTGGGACGACGATGGAGATGAAGAGATAGACGTTGAGGGTTATGGAGAAATGAGTTTTCAGGAATATCTTTATGGAATTGCTGAAATGCCAAGTAGTTGGCACGAAGAGGCGCTCAAAGCACAAGCAGTTGCCGCAAGAACATACGCATACCGCGCCGGTAAGCCGATTTGTACGAGTGATAGTTGCCAAGTTTTTAGTATTTGTAAAGCGACTGGGGAATATCAGGATGGCACTACTGATGAGAACTGCGAGCAAAAGTATAATTCATCTGGTGCTTGGAGAGATGCAGTTGATGATACGAATGGGAAAATTTTAGACGACCCTGAAACTTCGCAATATTCCTCAACAACCGGAGGGTATCTTAATCAATCTGGTTGGGATGCTGATGGAGATTGGCCAGGAGATGCATATGAGAAAAAAGGCAAATCGCCGTGGTTTTATAAAGCCTGGTATACCCAAACCTACAATGACAATTCCGACAAATGTGGCCGCTCAACCCCTTGGTTAGACGAAGAAGAAATGGCGGATATCTTGAATTCCTGGGTTGTGTGGTCAAAAGGCTCAGGCGATGAAAGGGATCATATCTCCCCTGTTACCACAAGCTGTTGGGGAGGCGATCCATACTCTAACGATGAGATGAAGGACAAGGCTGACGATCACGGAGATTCTTACAGCAGTGTAAACAGCGTGTCCGTCGATATAGGCAATAACGGCCGTACCGCAACTGTTCACTTTGGAACAGATAACGGATCGGTAAACATTAGCGGAGAGGACTTTAAAACAGTTTTCAACTTAAGAGCGCCAGGTTACGTTTCTCTAAGAAGCAGGCTTTTTGATATTGAGATGGAAAATTAAAGAGACTAACCTGTAGGAAGCGCCGCCAGGTGTTATAATCCCGTTAATGATGAAGATACTTTATAGCTCGTTTTTGCGCGATCCGGAAAATGTTTGTTTTGAAGGTGAAGATAAGGATGAAAAAATTATTCTTGTTTTACGTCAGCATCTCATCACAAATACGCCATGGATTCTTTTTTCTGTTTTTCTTCTTTTCGCCCCGATTTTCTTGCCAATACTTTTAAGACTCAATCAAATAACCTTCTTTTCGTCGCTCCCTCTTTCGTATCGATTTATAATCGGAACTTTCTGGTACGTTTTCTTTTTTGGTTATCTCTTCACTTCATTTTTAGGTTGGTACTTTACTGTGTATCTTGTAACAAATAAACGTCTTGTGGATATTGATTTTGAAGGGCTAATTCACAGAAGATTTTCAGACGCGCTTCTTTCAAATGTCGAAGATTTAACACACCAAATTAGCGGGGCGCTTCAAGTGATTTTTAATTATGGAACTTTACATATTCAAACGGCTGGAGAACATAGAGAGTTGGACTTTGAGGACATTCCGACCCCAACCAAGGTCCATGATATAGTATCTGATTTGTCGGCGGAGGCTCACAGAAAGCTTGGCCCGCGCCACGACGACTAAAAAAACAATGATTAATCTAATAAACCCCTCAGAATTATTGCCGCTAGTGAAAGTAACGATTTTAATCGCAGAGGGCCTTTACGCAATTTTTGCTTTTATAGTTGTTAGGCAGACTTCTTTAATGAATAAAACTTTTCAAACTGGCGCAGGGCTTCTGCTCAATCTTTTTTCAAGAACGCACTTTTTTGCCGTACTTGGGCTATTTGTACTGACCTTAATTATTTTATGAACCTTACAACACGAATTCAAAAACTTTCAAAACCTCTACCCGAGCTTGCGAAGCAGTTTTCTTCTACGCTTACAATTGAGGCTGACGATGTGGCGGGTTCAGAAAAGAAAGGAACTCTTTACGCGGCTTTTGATGTTTCAAGCAATACTTCCCTAGATCCGCTTCTTGTTACCAAAATTGTTCACGATGTTTTACATGATTCCTACTACACTTCCGAAATAGTTTCGCCAATTCAATCTTTAGAAAAATCAATAGTTGCAGTTAAAGATAAAGTTACTGAACTTAGCACCTTGGACTTTAATATTATAGCCGCAGCTCTTTGGGGAAATGTTTTATACATGGTTCAGTTTGGAAAAGGCGGAAGCTTTTTGGTTCGGGAGGGGGTTGTTAAATCCGTGAACTCCGCGACCGAAGGAAACTTTTCGGAAGCGTCGGGTGTTGTTAGAAGCGATGACGTAGTTATTATTGGCACCCAATCTTTTATCGAAAAGTACAACCCCAACGATTTAGTTACCGGTAGCGTTTCCTTTTCGGTGAGCGACTTGCCGGAAAGAGCCTCGGCTTTGTTAATTAAGTTTGATGAGGCCACGAGCTCTATCTCAGAGGAGAAAACTTCACCGCCAAGTTCGCGGCCCGAACCAACCTTGAGTATCGCCAGAAAAGTTCCCGCCGAACTTCCAAAAATCATATTGCGCTCCACCCGTTCGTTTAAAGTTAAACCCGCGTACCTGGCTGTTATCGCTATCTTAGTTTTGCTGGGAGGCTCAATTATTTGGACGGTTCAAAGCAGAAACAAGGCGGCCAAGGAAACAGCGGTTTCGGAAAGTACGGAAACCACAGAAAGCGTTTTGGGAGTTACGGAGCCCGATGTTTCAAAAGATGAAGAATTTAAGATTTCACGAATTGACCCCGAAGCCTTTTACGATATAAAGATTGTTGATGCGGCGGCTTCCCCCACCGACATTACCGTCTTAGATAGCTCAGTTGTTGTAGTTGATCAAAGTTCCGGAAAGGTTTTTACCTCAAGCACCACAACACCAAAGTTTGTTGAAGAAGGGTTGGCGTTTCCGGGAATCAAGTCGGTCACTTACTGGGGTGGCGATTTAGCATTTGTGGACAACGAAGGTTATAAAGTTTATTCAGAAGATGAACCGGCAGAAGTATTGGAAAGCTACGCGCAGACTGATCTTGGGCCCTCGCACCCATACTTGGCATTTGTATATGCAGTTGTGGGTGACACTTTGAATAAATATGAAAAATCAACGGATGTTTTGGATGAAAGTGTGTGGGCGCAATCGTCTGTTTTGCAGGGTGCGATTTCTTTAGCGATTGATGGAAATATTTATGTTTTGAAGTCAGATGGCTCGCTTTTAAAGTTTTATACGGGAGAGCAAGTTTCGTTTGAAGTAACAGGTTTGGACAAAGGCTTTTTAAACCCAACCAAAGTTGTGAAAGATGTGGATTTGGTAAACATTTACGTTGCCGATAGCGGAAACAACAGAGTTGTGGTTTTAGATGAGGCAGGAAATCTTGTTAAACAGTTTGTTGCTAATGGAGACACTTGGAATAACATTCGAAGTATTGGAGTTTCAAGAGACGAAACCACCCTTTTTGTTCTAAGTGGAAGCAAAGTTTACGAAGTTGCCTTGTAAACTTCTTTCGCCGATAATCCCCACATGTTATTAGCTAGAAACCGTCGTGCTTATTACGACTACGAAATAATTGAAAAATTTATCGCAGGAATCGTTTTAAAGGGCTACGAAGTAAAAGCTTTGCGCGAGAAAAAAGCCAATTTTGATGGTTCGTACATTACCATTCGCCAAACAAATGTTTTTGTCGAAAACCTGCATATTGGAGCTTATTCGCGGCAAAGTCAGGAAATTGGTGAACAAGACACGCGTAAACCCCGTAAGCTTTTATTAAATAAGCGTGAAATTCAAAAGCTTAGGAAAGAGCTTGAGGAGAAGGGGAAAACGGCCGTCCCGCTTGCCTTGATCCTAAAGAATAACATGGTAAAATTGGAGCTTGCCGTGGTAAAAGGTAAAAAGCAGTTTGGCAAAAAGCAAACTGAGAAAGAACGGCAAATGAAAAAAGACATGGAACTTGAAGCAAAAGAGTTCAAACGTTTTTAACGTGGGGATGTCCTGGATTTGATTGGGGATTTAGGATATGGGAGCAAGCCGAGATTGCCGGATTCTCGTAAAACGCCAGCAAAAACATAAATGCTGATTCAAACGAATTAGTAGGTGTGCCAGCAATGGCCACTGTCGCAGCCTAAGCTTATACTTGGTCTGCGGGACTTTTGATCTTCCGCCCGGAGAAGATTAAAAAGTCTTATACAACCGGGATGAGGAGTTTTGGAGCTGGTTCGACCAAGATTTCCGAGGGACAACAAAACCAAATAAAGAATCTATGAGGGGTTTAGGGTTTGTTAACTACCTTACCTTCTGAAGTAAAGTTAGCTAAAGCTTGTACACTTCTGTATTTCTGGTCTTCAAGACGCGGGTTCGATTCCCGCCATCTCCACCAACGGAAACTTTCCAGTGAGATATACTTGAAAAGTGAAGATAACTCGACAGCAGTTAAAGGCATGTGTTTTGGGATTTGTGATATTAGGTTTCTCATTTTTGTTCTGGTCGTTTAGATTTGATTTTATGGTATTTGCCGTCGCTATCGCCACAGCTCTGTCTCTTCCGGCGATCTGCCTTCGACTACCCAGTGTTTTTAAATCAAAACATTTAGCCGGCTTGGTATTTGTTCCAGTCGCGTTGGTTATTTTGTCCTTTTGTTATCTGTATAGCAGACATGGTTCTTATGATGGAGATTATTTCCATCTTAAGGTTGTGTATTCGGTTATGGAGACCGGATCTTTTAATCCGATATATGAGGAGGTTAAGCCCTACGCAGTTGAGTTTGTGCTCGGGAGTGCTGGAAGAATTTTGGGAGGCTCTGTTATAAACTTGGCCTTCGGAACCGCAGCAGTTCTGTCGTTGGTTCTATGCTACCAGCTCTATAGACTACTTCAGCTAAGTGAACGGAAGTCTCTTTTTTTAATAAGTTGTTTGGTTGCGTCCCCAATATTTATTGGCCTGTCTCTTCTTGAATTTAAAACTGATATATTTCTTTTCATTTTCATTCTTCTTACATATATCATTTTTTATAAACTTGTTGTTAGCAAGAAACCATCTCTGTATCTAATCGTTTCGATACTACTTGGAGTTTGCATCTTGATCAAACTTTCAATTGCGCCTTTTTCACTAATACTATTTTTTTGTTCCGGGTTGGTATTCTTCTCAGAGTTTAAGAGAAAATATTTATATCTACACGCCATAGCTCTACTGCTAGTGGTTGGCCCTTACTTTCTGTGGGCTTTTTATAATGGCTCAACCATCCCCATGTACCAGAAAGCAATAGGTGACAAAACAATAACGCTGCTGGAAGTAAATAAGGATATTACCCGTCAGTGTCAGGAGAAAGTGACGCAGTATGATTACGACTCTTATATTTACGGTAGAAAGTTCCCGTTGGTGTTGGCACAGCCGTTTTTTTATCTTTCCGGATATAAAATGCACCCCAATGGGTCGCAGTACATGGCCACCCTGGGCCCTACCCTTTACTTGTTTGTGTTGCTTTCAACACTGTGGCCACTTTTTAGGAGGGTGAAAAAGACCGATCCCGAAAAGTATTTATACACAGCGATGCTATTCCAAATAGTAATTTATTACATAATGGTCAGAAACATTTTTTGGTATTTGTTTCCCATACTTCCACTCTGCATGTACTTTTCATACAAAATTCTTGAGGACATCTTTAATACAAAACTTTCCATGTATGTATATTCATTTATTTTGGCTAATTCCCTTTTCCTCCTTGCGGTATTTTTCCCATCAAACATTGAGGCTGTGCTGTCAGTAGATAGGTACATGGAGAAAGCAAATAGAAGCTTAAGCCACTTCTTAGAAACACAAACTGGAGAAGGACTCATACTTGATACATCTTTCCAGCAATGGGGAGTAACTTACCCGTATTTTGTGGAAAGCTCGAAGAGAGTGGTAAAAGCAGACTTTCTGTTTTCTGATCCGGAGTATTCTAACGAGCGGGGTGGTTACGAGAAGATAAGGCGGGCGGGCATACAGTACCTTGTAGTGAGAAAGTATGTTTCAGACTGGCCCTCTCTTTATACAACTCAATGTGCCGAGGATTATGTGAAGTCTCTTAACGACTTTATTGTGGTACATACCGAAGAAGTCTACTCAGACGAACGAGGTCTTGCTGTTTATAAAATTATTTAACAGACGCTGGTTTTTGGATGCTATATAGCCAGAAAATACCGCATACTGCTAGTAGCAGGATAACCGCCCCTGCGCGGAGGATCCCAAAAAAGCCCAACACAGGTGCCAAAAGCATTACCAGATAAAACAGTCTTGCTATCTTATTTCCGCTAACCACAAACATTTTATATGTTATTGCCATGGGTATTAGCATGATAACCAAATCAGCCGGCATTGTATGTACATTTAGAAGTAGTCCGTAAGTTATACCTATCGCTATGATGGTGTCACTAGGAAGTTTCTGCCTGTGCAAAATCGCAAGAATGACTAAGTATGTGCCAAGACCAAGAAGGGCTAAGTATGTGCCATAAATGTTAGGCTCTACGCTATTTGTTAGATAGGCATATATAGTTTGGATATTATAATTTTCCTTGATGTTAGTGCCAGCTGTAAACCTTTCGCTGTCCAGCAAGAAATGTGCGTAGTCCGGAACAAAGTTAAAACCATATAGCATTGAACTTACGAGAATCAAAGAAGCGAGAGAGGTAAGTAGCCCCGAAAGATATAACTTTCTTTTGCTTGTAACAAGAGCGGGTATCAACGAAAGTATTAGGAACTGGGGCTTTATAAACAGTAGTCCCGCCAGCAGACCGGCTCCAAAGGGCTTCTTGGACAGGCTTCCGAACGTAAATGCAAGCGAAACGAGTATTATCGGGGAAAGTTGTCCGTAAATTACGGAAATAAATATCGGTATGTAGAACACAAACCAGACAGGTATCGCATTTTCATTTTTTGCAAATTTCCACGCGTAGTTAATAGATAGAAAGACGGCTAATACATTTATAAACATAAAAGCCAAGTAGGCGTGTCTTAGTGATAGCATCGTTAGGGGTAAAAGCGCCGCGGCTACTATTGGCGGATTACGGTATGAGAGCACACCTTCGTTGAGGTTGTCATCCCCATCGTAAAGGCCCGCAGCGACCTTTCTTGTGTAGGTCTTTTGAACCTCTAGATCATAAAGTTCGCTAGCCCTTTGGTCTTTTATAATAGTTGCCCCAACCATAAAAGCGCGGAAGTCACTATTCACAACGTACTCGCTATATTTGGGTAGGAGTACGGAGGCAAAGATAATAGGAAGAAAAAGTGCAAAAAGAGCTAGTGCAAACATATTCCTATTTATTTTTGAAATAAGGCTTTTAGTGCTCATTACTTTAGCAATTGTACCAATTTTCTCTTTTAACTAGAGTTTTCTGTATTTAAATTTCCCAAAGGCCAGCTATTATAACTACAGGGCGTGCAAAAGAATAACTATGGGTACTGAGGTTCCCGGAGGCTGCAGCAACAATACAGGCGCAGTTGTGGATAACCTATGGAGAACTTAATAAAGACAGTTTTTCCCTCGTTTTGCATTTTTTGTGGCCGTACTGGAGACATGGTTTGCTACAAATGTGCCTATGAATGCAAGGCGATAAACGAGCCAGTTTGTGTAGTGTGCCAGAAACCTGCCGTTAGTGGTAAGACCCATGCTCAGTGTCTGGGTTCAGGCAATCAGCAGGCTACTCCGACCGAGCTTTTTTCTTGCTTCGAATACGGTGAGAAAGTTCGCAAGTGCATCATGAAGTCAAAATACCCTCCCCTCGAATACGGTTCGCTCAAAGATCTAAGTTTTTACGCTGTTAAGTATGCCCTAGATGTCGGCTACTATCTTTCGGACTTTATTCTCGTTCCCATTCCCCTAGGCCGTGAAAAGCTTAAAAAGCGCGGGTTTAATCAGGCAAGATTTATTTGCGATGAAATTTCTAGAAATTTGGGCTTGAAGGTAGTAGGTTCTATTTTAATTAGAAAGAAGGATACAGTTGCTCAAGCGGAGTTTGGTCGAAAAGAAAGGCTGGCAAACATGAAAGGGGCCTTTGCTGTTAACCCGCTTGCGATAAGCGTCGGTGCGGTGAGGGGCCGCAACTTCTTGTTGGTTGACGATATTTGTACGACAGGCTCAACACTACTTGAAGCCTCGGGTGTGCTATACGGGGCGGGAGCAAGGGAGGTGAGGTGCTTTACGCTTTCGCGTGTGCTGTAGGTTTATTTTGCCATTATGGTGATATAATTCGGTGGATCTGGAGGGTTGGCCGAGTGGTTTAAGGCAGCAGGTTGCTAACCTGTGCTGCGCAAGCGGCGCGTGGGTTCGAATCCCACACCCTCCGCCATAAAAATTGTGCTATCATTTTTACAATGGCCACAAGGTTCACTGATATAACAGATTTTCTAGGAGTAACAAATACCAAAGAGAAAGAGCCTATTCTTCCGGTCAAGCCCTCAGCCACACCGGAAAGTGAGGGCGAGCGTAGGATTTTATTTTCATGGGACACAGTCAGCCGAGTTGGTTATTCAGATCGTGGCAACCCAAAGCTTAGCCGCACACTTTTAATAATTGGTGTTGTTGTAGCATTTCTGCTTGTTGCGATGGGAGAGTTTTTACTTATAGCTGTAGTTGCAAGTATCATTTTTCTTAGACAAGTGCTCTCGGCGACTCCGGCGGAGGCTGTTCATCACGATCTCACAAACCATGGGGTCAGCTATTCTGGAGAGTTTTATAGTTGGGGCGAGTTTTCAAACTTTTACTTAGCTGAGGACAAGGGTGTTGATGTACTTTGTCTCAACCTGACCAACAGAGTTCCCGGAAGGCTTTATCTACTGCTAAGTTCTGGCGACAGAGAGAAAGTCAAAGATATTGTGGGTCAGTATGTTTCAATGCTTCCCGAGGAGCCAAAGACTTTTTTTGACAAAGTCTACGATTTTGCGGCTAGCAGGATTTCTATAGATAAGTAGTTTCATGGCTTATTTTCTTTTTAGTTTTTTTGTTGGCGGTTTTCTAACCTTAATTCCAGGTTTCCACAATCTTTTAAGTCTCTTGCCAAGAGTTTTTTATAAGGAAGAGCTGGTAGCCTGGCAGTTGTTTGTGGTTTGGGGTTTTGTTTTCTCGCTCATTTTTTTCGCAAGCAGAGACTTTATCGCGAAAAATGGTTATATTGCTTTTTGGAAAATTGTTGTAGTTTTGGCCATCTTTGTAATTACCCTGGCTGCCTTTATTTTAGATTTTCCGGCAGTACAGTTTTAAAACTAATTCGGTGTCTCCAAACTTGCAAAAGGTATATCCAGTCGCCATAATCGGCATGGTTTAGCGTGTGCCTGTAGCTCAGTGGATAGAGTACCACGTTGCGGACGTGGGGGTCGGGGGTTCGAGTCCCTTCAGGCACGCCACCCCACTCCCCTCATTTTACAGTTACGCTTTTGGCTATGTTTCTAGGCCTGTCTACATTATTTCCTAGTTTTACAGCAGTGTAATAAGCCAAAAGTTGAAACGGGACTATATTTATAATTGAGTTAACTTCTCCACAATCTGGAACCGGCAGGAAGTGATCGAAACCTTCATAGGATTGTGTGGACACCCCTACTGTACAGGCTCCCCTTGCCCTCACTTCGTCAACAGCATTAAGAACGTCAGATTTGAGGGAGTCTTGCGGAACTATAGCTATCACAAGCATCCCTTTCTCCATTAAGGTAATGGCATAGTGTTTAAGATCTCCAGATGGGATCGCATGCGCATGAATGTATGAGCCCTCAATGATCTTTACCATTGCCTCTTTAGCTATCTGAAAATTGTCGGCTTTTCCAAGCAGGAAGATATCGGCCTTCTTGGAAACCACCTTTGCTAGGGATCTTATTGTAGCGGAGATTTTTTTGTTGGAAAGGTACTTTCCAGATACTTGGGAAAGTGTATTTAAATTTTTCATGCCCTCGGAATACTTTCCAGATACAGTTTTTGCAACTAGGTATCCCCAAGAAATCTGGGACACAAAAACTTTTGTGGACATTACGCAGATTTCCGGTCCAGCATCGTTCATAAATTTAAAATCGGAAAGTCTAGTTATCATTGAACCGGGCATGTTTACAAGGGAAGCTATTTTTACTTTACTTTTTTTAACTTTCTCTAAGAACTCTAAGACATCGGCTGTCTCTCCGCTTTGGGACGGTACAATAACTAAGTCTTTTTGAGTAATTAAGGGAAGATATTCGTTTGCGTCGGCACCAACTAAGCTAATGGCATTTATGTTTGCAAAAGCTCTTAGGTAAAATGCTATTTGTGCAGCCGCGATCCCCGTCGTTCCGGATCCGACAGTGTAAACAGTCTGGGCCTTTTTTATCTGCTTAGCAAGGTAAAGATAATCCTTTTTATTGATTTTTGTAATTTGTTTAACCACAAAAGGTATTTCTTTTATTTCCTTAATCATGTAGTGTGGGAATCCTTCAAGTCCAACGTCGGCACCTGCAAAATTTAAAGGCAACCACTCGAGAGAGGCTTCTCTTCCGGTAAGTATATTAAAGGCCACTATCTTGCTACCGTTTTGATAGCTTAGAATTTCTCCATTTTGTACAACAGCGCAAAGCTCTACCTTGTCTGCAAACGAAAGAGTATCGGATGAGAAGAACACCTCGTTGCTTGATTTATTTATTCCTACAACAAGAGGAGAGCCGTTTCTGATTGCAATAACATCACCGTTTTTAGCTAAAAGAATTATAGTGTTTCTACCAGACAATTTTAAAAAAGCCTTTTTTGCTGCGTCCAACAAAGCGTTGGAATTTCTACGATAGCTTTCCACAAGCCTAACTATAACTTCTGTGTCAGTTTCTGATACAAATTTAAAACCTTTATTTATAAGAGACTTCTTAAGCGGGAGGTAGTTTTCTACAATACCGTTATGAACCACGACAAAGCTTTTGTCTGTCGAGAAGTGAGGATGGGCATTAATATTGGAGACCTTTCCGTGAGTCGCCCACCTTGTATGCCCGACAGCTGTATTGCAGGCGGGGAGAAATAATTTTGCATCACTGATTTTTCCTGCTCTCTTTTGAACAAATATTTTGTTGTTTGCTTGTCCGGCAATCCCCCAACTATCGTATCCCCGGTATTCAAGTCTTTTTAATCCAGACAGAACAAGATTAGGAGCGTTACTATTAGATCCTATATAGGCAAATATTCCACACATATTTATTTTTTACACGGGGTTATAAATAGGATTGGCTGTGTAGATTAATCTTTAGTCTTTTGATTACTCAAAGGTTTTAAAAGAATCTTTTAGGTTGACAGTTACAACCTGAAGGTTTCCGCTGATACTTTTTAGCAAGTGCTAAAAGTCCGATTTCCCTAAAATTAGGGACCTTCCTCCTCGTTTCCCTTTAAACTAGCTTAAAGGGCCAAGCGCTCGTTTGGAGAAATAAACCCTACCCACCCCATCGCGTGGGCATTATACCATGTTTGTTATGTAGTTCAGTTGCATCCACTCCCCCACAGGCATATACTTCATTCAATGGCCGATCAAATTATTGAAAAAGAAGTAATAACCACCAGTACGGACAGTACAGGATCAGGAGAGTCAAGTCCCACCACCAAAAAGACCGCAGAATACGCTGCGCACTTTCAAATCGTTTATTTGATATTTGGAATAATTGAAGGTTTAATCGCAATTAGATTCGCGTTTAGGTTATTTGGTGCAAATCCGGCAAGTCCCATCGTAAACTTCATCTATGCCTTCACAGATATGCTTATGGCGCCCTTTAGGTTCATATTTCCAACAGGTCAGGCTGCAGGAGCGGTTTTTGACTGGACGGCACTTGTTGCAATTCTATTTTATGTTTTCTTTTCGTGGATAATAGTTAAAGTAGTTAGCATCTTCTACACAAAAGACTTGGCTCAATAAGACTAAGTAACCCCACCACTACTATTCCTGCTAAAATCAACACATCTGCCTATGGAAAGTTTATTTGTTGAAATTAGTGTAATACTTCTTATTGCGACGGCCCTTTCCGTTTTAATGCGGATTCTCAAACAGCCCCTCATTCTTGGCTACATTATTACCGGAATTCTTGTTGGCCCTACTGTTTTTAATCTTCTTCGATCATTTGAAACTGTTGAGGCTTTTTCTAAGCTTGGTATTGCCATATTATTATTTATTGTAGGTCTTGGGCTTAGCCCTAAAATTATTCGTGATGTAGGTAAAGTATCTTTAATTACAGGGCTTGGGCAAATAACCCTTACAACAACTTTTGGTTTTCTGATCGCTACACTCTTTGGTTACGAAATAGTACCTGCTTTATACATTGCCGTTGCCTTAACTTTTAGTAGCACCATAATTATTCTTAAACTTCTTACCGACAGGGGCGACACGGAAAAACTTTACGGAAGAATTTCTATTGGCTTTTTGCTGGTTCAGGATTTGGTAGCCACGATAATCTTTTTGGCAATTTCCACTTTTGCGAAGTCTCCGGGCGCTTTTGATTCGTTGGGGTTCGTTTTTCTTAAGGGTTTGCTTTTGCTCGCGGTTCTCATTTTTGTAAGCGCCAAACTTCTTCCAAAATTAGGCAACTTTCTCGCAACTTCCGGAGAACTTTTATTTTTGTTTTCTATTGGTTGGGGGTTGGGACTTGCGATCTTGTTTAACTACATTGGCTTTTCACTTGAAATCGGAGCGCTGCTGGCTGGAATTGCCCTTTCGGCAAGCCCATACAGCCGGGAAATTGGTTCAAAACTTAGGTCTTTGCGGGATTTCTTTTTGATCATGTTTTTTGTTTTACTGGGGGCAAGGCTTATGGTTTCCGATATTTTGTCCCTGCTTCCGCAAGTTTTAACATTTTCGCTGTTTGTGTTGGTAGGAAATCCATTGATTGTCTTAATCCTCATGGAACTTTTGGGATATAACAAACGGACAAGTTTTATGGCCGGCCTTACGGTTGCGCAAATTAGTGAGTTTTCTCTAATTTTAATTTTGCTGGGTCTGGAAATAGGACACGTAGACAACGTTATTTTGTCTCTAGTAACTCTAGTTAGCCTTTTAACAATTGCGGGGGCCTCCTACATGATAATTTATGCTGACAGGATTTATTCAGGTATAAAAGATTTTATTGGACTATTCGAAAGAAAAAGTACAAGAAAAGAATTTGATATTTTGGGTTCATACGATGTAATTTTGTTTGGCTGTAGCAGAGTTGGGTATGATTTTGTGGAGGCGTTTAAAAACTTGGGTCAGGGGTTTTTGTGTGTGGACTATGACCCCAAACTTATAAAGCAGTTAACCGATGAGGGTTTGAATTGCAGATATGGAGATGTTGAAGATATTGAATTTCTGGAAGAAGCAAATGTTGTTGAAGCAAAACTTATTATTTCGACAATTCCTGATTTTGAAGCAAGTATGTTTCTTTTGGGCGTTATAAAACACAATCCGGACGTAATTGTTGTTATGGTTTCGTACAGTATCGACGATGCTCTAAAGCTTTATGAAGCAGGAGCGGATTATGTAATTTTGCCCCATTTTATTGGTGGGCGGGTTATTTCCGAAATGGTAGAAGAGTTTGGGTTTAATGTGGAGCATTTTGATAAAGAAAAGAAAAAGCACGTTAAGTATCTGCAAAAGCGAAAAGAGCTTGGCCACACCCACCCGGGCAAGATGAATTATTTTGGTTTATAATCAGGCGCGTAAGAACGTATAGGGGCCGTTAGCTCAGTTGGTAGAGCGCTACATTCGCATTGTAGAGGTCGTGGGTTCGATTCCCACACGGTCCACCATAAACTGCTTGCATCGTGTGCCAATGTGGTAGAATTTACTTATTAGATTATGAAACTACACTTCAAAAACACTACTCTCATTCTTGTGTTTGTGCTTGTCGCCAGCTTTTTGTCTGTCATGCTTGTTTCTTCCGATTTAAACCGAACTAATGGTACGTCTAACGGTACACCAACTGCAGGTGGTTGCGTTCCTGGTGGCTGTAGCGGTCAGTTATGTGTAGATGAGAACGAAGCTTCCAATATTGTTACAACCTGTGAATATAGCGAGTCATATGCCTGCTACAAATCCGCCTCTTGTGAAAGACAGACGGGTGGTGAGTGCGGTTGGACAATGACAGAGGAGCTGCAGTCTTGTTTGGATAGCTCAGATGATAGCGAAGAAGTCCTTTTTTTCTAAAACCTTAAGATAAGCTAAACTTTTCCTGAATTTCGAAAACATATTGGTCGTCTAGGGCAAGTTTGCCCAAAATTTCGTGCGAAGGTCTCCAGCGATAATTTTCTATATCAATGTTAAGCCTTTTCGTAACCTGCACCCCTTCTTTTTCCAGAAATTCTTTTTGCATGTTCGCGTCGTGCTCCAAACATTTTGTGCTAATTCTTCCCGCGTTATTTATTACCCGCCACCAAGGAGTTTCATCACCAAATTGATGCAAGATCCAACCTACTTGCCTTGCGCCCCGTGGAACTCCCGCCATTAAGGCAACTTGGCCGTAACTTACGACTTTTCCTTTTGGAATTAGGTTTGTTATTTCAATAACTTTGTCTGTAAAGGCCGACATGCTAGGCTATAATACCAAACTTGTGCCGATAATAGGTTGATGTTATCGTAATGTTATGACTGTCGCAAATTCTTCAGAATCTTTAGTAGAAAAACCAGGAGAAGGTGTTGCCGAGGTTTCCGGTGAGATAAAAGTAGAGCGCTCAGACTCAACAGAGTCCAAATTAGCAGAGGTTCAGCCCGAAAAGGTACGAGGTGCAGTTTTTGAGGTGCTCGATAGATTTGAGGGTGTTTTAGGTAAAGAGCTTCTTGCGGATCTCTCCGAAAACTTGAATGACAGAGAAGGTTATTCTGAAACGGATCCATATATCTCTGAGAGTAGTGGAGACAAGAGAAAGTCCGTTACAACATATGAGCAACACACTTGGGGTAAAAGAGTAGTTACGGCTTATGCCGACGGTAGCACCGAGGTAATTTTTGAGCAGGCAAACCCCATGGATAATCCTATGCGTAGAATCGAGCTTACTTACGATGCTCGTGCGGATTTGTTGAGACAGCGGGCTAGTGGGGTAGCTGGTTTTATACACGATTTTCGGTTACCATCACACCCTGAATTATTTGATTTGGTAGATAAAATGCCTAGAAGTGCACACTTTTCGTCAGAGATGATCATGACCCATGCAAGCGATCCAGAAAATAGAGATGTGCGGGGAAACTGCACAGCCTCATACGAGCGCTATGTAAGAGATGATGGTACTAGAGAGGGGTATGATACAGCTGTAGTTCAGCTCACTGAGGATGGGAAAGTACTATCCGGCAGAGAAGTTTTGCGTGGAGTTGCTTTGGGGCGATTGCCTGAGATGCAGGAAGTTAAGCCGGGTCAGGAAGAGCCGGCCCCTCGATTTACCGCAGTTGGTCTTTAAACTAACCTTTAGTTACCAAAAGATAATTTCTATATTTATACATATATTATAATTAGGTAGTTTTGGAGGGGTGCAGGAGTGGTCTATCTGGCTAGTCTCGAAAACTATGCGCTCGCAAGGGTACGTGGGTTCGAATCCCACCCCCTCCGCCAACAGATTTTGTTACAATAGAAAGTAATATGGCAGTTCCATTTTCAAGATTTAGAGAAGCTGACGGTTTGGTTTTTGCTGCAGGGCAAATTCATATAAATGAAAAATTAGAGTTAGTTGGAGAAACAACTGAAGAGAAAGTTCATCAGTGTATGAAGAACGTTGAGAAAATTCTGTCTGAAGCTGGGCTAGAGCTATCCGATGTGGTAAACACCACAATTTACCTTACAGATATGTCTGACTACCCTGCTCTAAATGAAGTTTATGGAACTTATTTCTCAGCACCCTACCCAGCTCGAACAGCCGTTTGTGTTAAGGAGCTCCCCCTTGGAGCAAGTATTGAGATAGCTGTTGTCGCGGCTAAAAAGTCATAAAATGAAGGTCAAAATCCCCGATTTAAAAAAATTGCTGGCCACCAAGTTTGTATCTTCCTATTACACTGTTGAACAGGCAGAGCAGATGGCCGAAGTTCTAATGTACGCGGAGCTCTCGGGCAAAAATACCCAAGGAGTAATGAAACTCATTGGTAGCGAGCCAATGCAAAATGTTAAGCCAAAACATGCGCCGAAAATAGTAAAAGAAACTAAATTATCAGCTCTAATTGATGGTGGTGGAAATGCAGCACCTCTGGTATGCCAGATGGCGACAGAGATAGTTATAAAGAAATGTAAGGAAAATGGTTTAGCAATTGTTGGCACAAACAATACCTTTGCATCTTCTGGAGCGATTGGTTTTTACGCAAACAAAATGGCAATGAATGACCAAATTGGTTTAGTGTTTGCTGGATCACCGGGCGGCGTTTCGCCATATGGAGGGATAGAGCCTTTGTTTGGCACCAACCCAATAGCTTTTGGCTTTCCTACAATGGACGAGCCTTTAATCTTTGATTTCGCCACATCGGCAATCACTTGGTACGGATTAGTGAGAGCCAAGTCTTTAGGCGAAAAACTACCTGAAGGACTTGCGATTGATAGTGATGGGAATCTAACAACTGATCCAGAAAAGGCGATGAAGGGAGGCGCCATACTACCTTTTGCGAAAGACTATAAAAGCTCGGGCTTGTCTTTCATGGTCGAAATACTAACAGGGCCTTTGGTTGGTGGAACATTTGCAACTCCAGACGGTAGTGGTGACTGGAGCAACCTTTTTATCGCTATTGATCCAAACCAATTGGTTGGTACGGAGGAGTTTAAAAAGAAATGCTCGGAATTAATAAACATCGTTAAAAACTCAAGAAAGCAAAAAGGTTTTGATGAGATTTTGGTTCCGGGAGAAAAATCTTTTAGGATTAGGAAAGAAAATGAACAAAAAGGAGAGATTGAGATAGACGACAAGATAATGGGCGAATTGAATTAAGTAATACTATATGCCGGCACGTACAAATCAAAAGAAAGATGTTTCAATCGAATACGCCCACATTTATACAAATAATAAAATCGGAGACGAAGAAAAGCTTTCGCTTGAGATTTTAGGGAATTTACAAAAAGAATTGGATAGCAAGAATTTATCGGCCACTTTGTTAATACTCATTGACGATTATTCTTTCCCAGACCCCACCTTCGACTATGGCGCTCTAATCGCTTGGTGGACTGGAAAAGGGTTTAAGCCGGATTTAGTACTTAGAGAATCGCAACTCATACCTCTATGCGACGAAGTAATCAGCAAACTTCGAGACAACAAGATAAAAGAACAGTTAGTGGATTATATAAAGTCTAAGAAATATCCGTGTTCCTTATTTATCGCGGCTTGGTATTTACTTCGACTTGGCCACTTAAAGCATGATTCGTTCAGTGAAGATTTATATGCAAAAAGGCTGATAAACATATTACCCGAAAGTTTCAAGCCCTTCGAAGACAAGGCCTTGGAAATAATGGCTGCCTCTGAGTTTTCCGGAGCTGAGAAGCTAGTTGAATACTCGTTTATTCACGGAAGATTAGTTGCTTAGGCAGTAAAATAGCAGTATGGAATTTAAGCCAAGATTTACATCTATTCGCAATTCCCACTATAATCAACACATGAATACAAAAGGGTTTGCCAACGTAATAATCATTGCTTTGGTTGTTCTTTTTATTGGCGCGGTCGGCACGGTTGGGTATCTTCTAACTCTGAAGGAGGACCCTCTCGGACCCCCTATAAATTTTAACTCTATAACAGTTCCCCTAGGATCTAACTTTACCCTTGAAAAAGGCCAGACCGCCAAGATAGGAAATACTGGTTTGGAAGTTACGATTGTTGGGTTTGCAAATTCCGGCTGTCCCTCTGGAGCCGAGTGTTTCTGGTCCGGCCAAGGCATTGAGTTTGAATATCGCTTTAACGGGGAGGTTGAGAGGGGCATGGATCTTGTTCAGGCCTTTGGGTTTGAGGTTACGGTGGTAGAAAGTGATTACGAAACTTACGCCAGCCTTGTTGTTGAGAGGACGCTTTGGAATGAAGAAGCAGACAATTGCGGTCTCGACAACGTTTCAAGCTTCACCTCAGTTGGTTTACAGGAACTTGGAGAGGGTCCGGGTGGCAATGTAAACATGGGATTTTGGAGTTTAACTTTTGAGAACGGAACCTTTAGCTGGATACATTCCGATTATGGTGAAAACGGGACTTATACCTGCGATAACGGTGTTATACAAGCTCAAATTAGTTATGGCGGCGAAATGACTCCAATCCGTTCTATAACAGCTAGTTACAATGAAACTAGTGGAATTTTAACGTGGGAAGGTGTTGACTACGCGAATATTAAATAGGGGTTTATAAGATGCGGTTTCCCAAGCTTCACAAGAAACACGAACAGTTTTTAGCCCCAACACGTTCTAAACTTCTTTTGGCAACGGCGCTTTTTGTTTTTACCGCAGTTATCTCACCATTAATTTATAGATACTTAATATTAAACGCGCATTTAACAGGCCTTCCGCTCCCATTCTTTTTTCGAGGAACTAATTTCGCTACGTTTTTTTGGATTTATCTAGCCGTTGATTTAGTTTTTTGGTATTTGATGGCCTGCGTTTTGACCCATTTGGGCAAGGTTATTAAAAAGGGTTAATCTAAACGGTTAAACGAACTTTTTTAGTTCATCGTCCTCTTCAAGTTTTTTAATAAGATCGCTTATTTCAAGTACATTGTCTTTGTGAACAACAATAAGCGCGTCTTCCGTGTTCACCACAACCATATTTTTCAGTCCAATTGTTGCCAAAACTTTATTCTTCTCTTCGTTTATTAGGAGCGAATCTGTTGTATTTAAATCGTAGACCATGCCGCTATTAAAATTTTTCCCTCCGTTGCCGACCAACGCTTCTTTTAACGCGTACAGGCTTCCGGGGTCGGACCAGCCCATGTTTGCAACCAAGACAACAGCCTGCTCGGCCGGAACTTTTTCTACAATGGCGTTATCAAAATGAATTGGCTCAAGTGTTGGATAAATTTTTCTTAAGACATGGGCTTCTTCTGTGGTCCCAACCGCTTTTTGTATTTGCATAAGTTTCTTATACATTCCAGGCATATGTTTTTTGTAAAGTCCCACAACAAAGTCCAAATCAACAATCCAGTAACCAGGATTCCAAACCCACTCACCCGACTTAAACATCTTTTTACACTTTTCGAGAGGTGGTTTGTAATACCACTCCACATATTTATATAGATCTTGGGAAATTTGTTTACCTATATGAATCCACCCCAGGTTATTTTCTGCATATCTTGGTTTTTCACCTACAAACACTAACTGTTTTGGGTTTTCTTTAATTAACTTTTCGCCGCTTTTTAAGACAGAGACGAAGTTTTTAGGATTTTTCATTAAATGGTCTGACCAAAGTATTGCAACAGAACCAGAGTACCCAAGTTTTTGCAGGCGAATTAGGTTATAGCCAATTGCTGCGGCTACATCGCGCCTTTCAGGTTCGCCAACAATGTTTGCGGTGGGAATTTGCGGAATCTGATCTTTAACAAGCGAAGTGTACTTTTCGTTGGTGCTGATGTAAATATTTTCTATACCAAAGGTTTTTTCGACTCTTTCTACGGCAAGTTGAAGCGTGGACTTTCCATCAAAGATTCTTTTGAATTGCTTCGGAATGATTTTTCGTGAAAGGGGCCAAAATCGAGTACCAGAACCGCCGGCAAATATTACGATTTTCATGCGGTTATGATACCACTTTGTGTTAGAATTTGCCTGTCTTGACGCGTATCTTGGAGGGATGCGAAAGTGGTCTAATCGGCTCGCTTGGAAAGCGATGCGCTCCGCAAGGGGCACGGGGGTTCGAATCCCCCTCCCTCCGCCAATTACGTGTTTAGTGCTTTTACCAAAAGACCCGAAGACCAAGCAAAGGGTTTTTCGGCTGTGTATAGAGCTCCTTGCATAGGCCTGCCGTCCCTTTCGTAACATTCATGTATAATCCCGTCCTCAACTACCTTTTGTGCTATCCGGCTTGCAAAGATATCAAACTCATCGCTATTACCAACAGCCTTTAACGCCTCAAGATAAGCTGTAGCTGGCTGTAGCCATAAAAGGCTCATGTTCTGATACCCCGACATTCCCGTTAAGTGAGCGAGCATGCCGATTCGCCACCATGGGTACTTTGGTGCGTTTGTTTCGATCGTAAACAGCATTCTATATTTTTTAACCTCGTTGATGATTGAATTGCTCTCGCTATTAGTGGTCAGTCCCCAAGCAATTGCGAACAAGTTACCAAACGGATACATATAATCTTGTCTTTTGTAATCGTGCCAGTCTGAAAAGAATTTACCATTCCATAAACGTTTTCTTAATGCCACGGCAATGTCCGACTGTTTCTTTTCAAACTCTTTCCACCTGACGTTTTTGATACTTCTATAGTAATTCGTAAGTTCCACATACATTTTCCAGTAGATGACATTTGAATATAGAAGATTTCCCAACTTGTAGGCCACGTCGTTCCACTCGCACATAAAACCATCCCAAAGTAGGCCATGTTTCTCCTTCAGGGTTAGGTAATTTAAAGCCTTTTCAACTTGTGTCAGGTGATTTTTTGCTTTTTCCCACCCGCTTTGGCCAAGGAGGGCTAAAAATAGGAGAGTTAGAGTTGTTCCGTCTAGCACTTCGGGGCCGAAGTCTCGTAATCGGTAGGTTGGCTTTGGAGTTTTGTAGAATTTTGGGTGGCCAAAGTATTTCCCGAGTGTTACGGGCCCACGCATGATTCGGTAGGGTATGAGACCGCTGTTTTTTTGGAAATTTAGAAACATACCAACCATTTTTTGTGCTATTTCCTTGTCCCCTAGTGCCAAAGAGCCAAAGGCAGCAAAGTATCCGTCTCGTGCCCAATAGTCTGTAAAGTGGTGATTTCCTGCCACGATACCATTTTCTTTATAACATGAGCGAAGATCCTTCTGTGCTATTAAGCGGGCCTCTTCCATAATTTCAGTTTCGAAATGCCCCATCAAATTATATTAACATAGCTTTGCTTTTGGTATTTCTTCGTGCTATACAGTCATAAATGACTCCTATAGATGAAATCAAGCAAAAAATAGATGTTGTGGATTTGGTTGGTGAGTATGTTGATCTTAAGAAAGCTGGTAGGAATTACAGAGGTTTGTGCCCGTTTCATAGCGAAAAAACCCCCTCTTTTATGGTTTCCCCCGAGTTGCAGATTTTTAAGTGCTTTGGATGTGGTGAAGGTGGCGATGTTTTTAGCTTTTATCAAAAAATTGAAGGCTTGGAATTTCCTCAGGCTTTAGAAAACCTTGCCGAGAAAACCGGTGTGAAATTACCCAAGAAATCATACGACCCCGACAAAAGCCAGAAAAAGAAAATTTATACTTTGAACGATTTATCAGGTCGCTTTTATAACTATTTACTAACCAAGCATAAAGTTGGCAAGCAGGCTTTGAAGTATTTGAAGGACAAACGCAAGCTAAGTGACGAAACAATAAAGGATTTTAATCTTGGTTACGCTCCCGATTCATGGGATAGCTTGTCGAACTTCTTGAAAGGCAAGAAACACACAGCAGAAGATGTTTTAGCTGCGGGTCTTATTGTTCAGGGCAGGTCCGGAGGCTTTATTGATAAATTTAGAAAAAGAATTACGTTTCCCTTAACGGATATTGGAGGTAATGTTGTTGGTTTCACCGCGAGGGTTTTAGATGACGGGGAGCCAAAGTACCTAAACACACCTGAAACTTTAGTTTTTCATAAAAGCTCATATTTATTTGGATTAGACAGGGCTAAAGTTGCGCTTAAAAAAGAAGGGGCAGTTTTTGTGGAAGGACAAATGGATGTAATTAGCGCCCATCAAGCTGGAATTGAAAATGTTATAGCAACTTCTGGAACCTCCCTTACGGTTGGGCAGCTTAAACTTCTTTCCCGTTACACTACCGACATTACCTTTGCCTTTGATTCAGATACAGCGGGACTTAACGCACTGCATCGCGCAATAGAACTTGCCGAAAAGCAAGGGTTTAACATTAAGATCGCAATGATTCCGGAAGAATATAAAGATTTGGATGAGTTTATTCAAAGCGCGCCCAAAAAAGTGAAGTCATTTTTAGAGGAAGGAATTCCTGCTTTTGATTTCTTTTTAGTTTCGGCTTTAAGGCGCCATAATGTGCAAAGCCCTATCGGCAAAAAGAAAGCTATGGCCGAACTTGTCCCCATCTTTAGCCAGATTTCAGACCCGGTTTTGCGGGATCACTACATTAAACAGATTTCGGATAAACTGGATATTACCGAGACTGTCGTGGCAAGCTTGCTGACCGGTACGGCTTCAGAGGAGGCACGGGAATACGTCTCAATTAGGGAAAAGAGCGAAAAGGATAATAAGGGGGTGGAGCAAAAGCTTGGGCTTTCAAAAAAGTCTCCGGAGGAGTATATTTTGGCATTGCTTCTTAAAGCGCCAATTGAAAGTTCGCAGACTGTGCTGTATAAACTTGGGCAGAAAGATTTTGTTGACGTTAAGCTTCAAGAAATTTTTACACAGCTTAAAGCTTATCTTACGGGTAGAAAGCGCAAGTTTGATATTCAGTCTTTTACCAAAAAGTTTGATGAAGAGCTAAATGGATTGGTAAATGAACTATACCTTTGGGATCTTGGCGAACTTAACGAAAACGAAGTTCATTTTAACCGGGAACTTGAGGGTATATATAACTCGGTTAAGAAAAGAACGGCAAGGCGTGAGCTTAAAGGCCTTGGTGAGCAGATAAAGCAAGCCGAGCTTGCGAAAGACAAGGCGCTTTTGAAGGATTTATCTGAGCAATTTGGGGAACTTTCAGGGAAATTAATTTGATACAATTGACAGGCAAGTAAAGTAAGGAGCATATGGCAAAGAAAAGCAAAAAAAAATCACAAAAACCAGTTAAAAAAGCAAAGAAAGTCGCAAAAGTTGTAAAAACCGTAAAAGCACCAAGATTGCCGCGGATAAAAAAGAATACTCAAGAAAAAATAGACCCAAAACTAAAGAAACTAATAACTAAGGGTAAAAGAAGAGGCTATCTTACCCAAAAAGAAATCTTAGAATTTTATCCGGACGCTGAAAATAATCTTGAAGAACTCGATTCCCTTTACGAGAAGTTGTTGGAAGTTGGTGTAGATGTTTACGACGTCGAATCAGAAAAAGAAGCTGAAAAGATAAAAACTGAATCTGATTTAGACTTATCCAAAGTAAAACTTGATAAAAGCCTTTCCGCGGATCCTGTAAGAATGTATCTGCGGGAAATTGGAAAAGTTGATCTTCTGACAAAGGAAGAAGAAGTAATGCTTGCCAAAAGAGTTGAAGTTTTAAGAATCAAAGAGTTTCGGGATGAGCAGAGAAAAGAGCTTGGTAGAAAGCCAACGGTCAGGGATTTGAAAAAAGTAAGTGATTGGAACACCGCGATGATCAGAGAAATTGATAAGTTTTCCAAGGAAGTAACTTTGAAGGAATGTGAGTTGGCTACACAGCGCCTTACGCAGGCGAACCTAAGATTAGTTGTATCTATCGCGAAAAAGTATATGGGTAGGGGCTTGTCGTTTTTGGATTTAATCCAAGAAGGAAACATAGGTTTAATGAGGGCAGTTGAAAAGTTTGACTGGAGACGGGGTTTTAAATTCTCAACTTATGCAACCTGGTGGATCAGGCAGGCTATAACCCGTGCTATTGCCGATCAAGCAAGAGTAATACGAATTCCGGTTCACATGATCGAAACAATTAATAAGTATAAAAAGATTGCTCGAGACTTGGAGCAAAAGTTGGAGCGCCCGGCAAAGCCAAAAGAAGTCGCTAAAGTTATGGAAATTGAAGTGGAAAAGGCACAGGAAATTGTAAAAATTATGCAGGATACAACTTCGATTGAGACGCCGGTTGGAAAAGAAGAGGATAGTAGGTTGAAAGACTTTATTGAAGACAGAACTACCATGTCCCCCTTTGATATGGCAAGCCATGAACTTCTACGGGGGCAGCTTGAAGGGGTTTTAGATACTTTGAATGATAGAGAACGTAGGGTTTTGGAGCTAAGATTTGGTTTGCGCGACGGGAGAAGCAGAACTTTAGAAGAGGTTGGCCGGGAGTTTGGTGTTACAAGAGAAAGAATTAGACAAATTGAGGCAAAAGCCCTGAGGAAGTTAAGACATCCATCGAGAAGCAAAAGACTTAGAGATTACCTGTAGTTCTTACTTTGTAACATTTTCATAGATAAAAACATCGGAAAGCGGAATGAGGTTAGGTTTTGGCAGAGTAAAAGATTTTATCAGTTTAAAATTTTCTGGATCAAGAAGCATGTTTTCGAAGTTCTCCAATTTCTCAACATAGAACGGAAATTCTTTTTTAACTTCCGGTCTTTTGAAGTTTTCCATTGGTCGTGAAGAAATTACCACGTAATCAAAAAGTTTCGGATCGGGTGGGGCAAAAAACTGTGCACCTTCAGAAGTGTACACAGGGTACTGAATGAGAGTAACGGCCCCTAATTTATTCATGGCATCAAGCCCCTCCTCGGTTATAACCAGTTTTGTTGAAAGAGGATCAATGTTTTCCTGCATCCAGTAGTAAGTTTCTGATTTTGGAACCTCACGTCTAAACTGACCCAGAAGAGTAGCCGGGAAGTAGACTACGACGGCAATTGCGATGGTAGTGAGCAATACGGCCAGAGGCCTGCTTAACTTTTGGTTGA
>MEVA01000004.1:0-6859 GCA_001772625.1 candidate division WWE3 bacterium RIFCSPHIGHO2_01_FULL_42_13
CACCCTACGTATGACCGCTGCTGCTGGCACGTAGTTAGCCGGTGCTATTTTCAGAAGTTTACAACCCGAAGGCCTTCATCCTTCACGCGGCGTCGCTGCGTCAGGCTTTCGCCCATTGCGCAAGATTCCCGATTGCTGCCTCCCGTAGGAGTGAGGCCCGTGTCTCAGTGCCCCTCTGCCGGTACAACCTCTCAGTCCCGATACCCGTCATAGCCTTGGTGAGCCTTTACCTCACCAACTAGCTGATAGGCCGCAGGCCCATCCCAATCCGAAAAATCTTTAGAGTTTCCTCCACATCGGGTATTAGCTCACCTTTCGGTGGGTTATTCCCGAGATTGGGGTAGGTACCTACGTATTACTCAGCCGTTCGCCACTGAAGTAATTCCTTGCGGAACTACTTCCGTTCGACTTGCATACCTTAAGCACGCCGCTAGCATTCGTCCTGAACTAGGATCAAATTCTCAAATAAAAATCAATTTCCTTCCGCCTTTCATCCCTCGAACAAATACCGCGAATCTTAAGTTCGCGGGTGTATTTTTGAAATGAAAGTGCGAATGCTCTTACTTAATTTTCAATGTGCTAAATGTATTTAGTGCACGTGCACGATAACAAGTAAGTTGCGTGGTGTCAATGTCTACTCTATCTTTTTGAGCTCTACTTTTTGGGTGGAAAATAGGTTTTGCAGGCTTTGAAGCATCTTCTCTTTGTTATGAATTGGTGAGCAGGTAATAAGGTCTATATGCACAGCCTTGTACTCCGGCCAAGTGTGAACCAGAAGGTTGGAATTTGAAAGTATTACGGTAACTGTAAAGCCTGCGGGCTTAAATCTTTCGATGTCGGTTTTTACAACTTTTAGTTTGTGTAGTTTGCAAAATTCACCAACCGCTTTTTGAAGTGCAATTTGGGACTCAATAACTTTTGCGGGAACTTCGTTTAACTTAAATACGTAATGATCAACAAACGGAAACTTTTCTTCCTTTGTATCTTCGTAAGTGTAAATTCTACTTTCCAAATAATCTGTCTTTGACGAAGTGGTTGGTGTTGTTTTTAAAACGTAAAGACTACTTGCACTTCCAATTGATTCTGCGCCGTGGTAGCGGACGAATTTGTCGATTTTGTCCTCTATGACAAGGTTAAATTCGCCAATTACTTCCTGAACTTTTTGAGTTTTCTCGGGTGACTTAAAACTATTTCCGTAATTTAAAAATATATACGAACCTGAAAAGTCTTTGTGAGATTTTACAAGCTGAACGCAGCGGTTTAAGAAAAGTGCTACTCCGGTTCTGGTGTAAGGTGGGTCGGTTAAAGCAACATCGTATGTCTCTAAGTCATTTATTTCAAAGTCGTTTCTTGCGTCGTATTCTTTTGTGAAAACTCTTTTTGAAACACCGCGTAAGTTTGGGTCACTTTCTTCTAACTTGTCCGCAATAGTTTGAATTGTTTGAAGAAGGTTTTTATCAATATCAAAAACCGTAACTTTATTAAATTTTGCGCCCATTAAAACTAAAACGATGGAAACTAGGTCATCGTCTCCCATCAGAGCAATATTTTTCCCTTCCACTAAGCCTTTTGCCTCCAGCATCTTAGCCTTGGCAATTGAAGACTCGATTGTTGCAAACCACTGATCATATTCACGAACTGGGTTTAGATTATGCTCAGTTCTTATTTCAGTAAGTTTTGTTACTAAATCTTCGTCTGAAAGCTTTAAAATTGACCAGCTGTACGGATGCAACTCCAGTCCTCCAAGCAACTTTCTTCCCTCATCATTAAGTGCAAGCTTTTCCGTGGAATCTTCTAAATAATTTCCAAAACTACTTTTGAAAGCTTTCAGAGTTTCCTTTGGCAAGCCACTTAGTTGAATAAGTTTGTTGCTGTCTAAATTTTGCTGGGTAGTAATTAAATAAAGCAAGCCTTCTATTTCGGCTTCTTTAAGATCCTTATTAGTAATTTTGAGTTGTTTTACAATATTTTCCATGTTTAGTTAATAATACCGCCGCTAACTAGCTCATCGCCAACATAAAATACAGTACTTTGGCCCGGGGCAACTCCAAACGTCGAGTTTTCTAATCTCACTAGATATGAATTTTCGGTTGACTTTTTACTCTTCGAGATTTTGGCCGGGTACAACTCGCCCAAATGCCGAATTCTCACATCGGCTTCGAAATTATCACTCAAGTTTCTTTTTTCCGGAGTTCCATTAATCCAATGTAAATCCGAAACTTCGAACTCACTTCGCTTTCCGTCTTTTGCAAAACCTACAACTAACTCATTTTTCTTAACGTTCTTTCCGATTACGTACAGGGGAAGACCAAAGTATTTGCTGGTTCTAAATCCATGTCTTTGACCAACTGTATAAAACCAAACGCCGTCGTGTTTACCAACCACCTCGCCAGTTTTAGTGACTAAATTGCCGACTTTTGCCTTGAGCTTCTTTTTTAGAAATTCTTTAATATCAACCTCGCCTATGAAGCAAATGCCCACGCTATCTGGTTTTTCCGCGTTGTGGACGCCAATTCGTTTCGCGATTTTTCGAACTTCGTGCTTTTTCATTCCACCAACCGGGAAAATTGTTTTGGAAAGTTGATGCTGATTTAGCAAATATAAAAAGTACGATTGATCTTTAGTTTCATCAATACCTTTAAGTAGTTTAAACTTCGCAGTCTGGGCTCCACCAACCTTTTTCACACGCGCGTAATGTCCGGTGGCAACAAAATCAAAACCTTCTTTCATTGCCCAATCCAAAAACATGCCAAATTTTATTTCTTTGTTACACAAAACATCGGGGTTTGGAGTACGACCAGCTTTATACTCAGCGTAAAAATAATCGATAACTCTTTCTTTGTACTCTTTTATGAAGTTGAGGTGAGAAAATTTTATTCCTAAATGCGCAGCAACTTTTGCGGCGTCAGCTCTATCTTCTTCGGCTCTACAACCGTCAGCCTTTTCGTTCCAGCACTGCATGTAAACGCCTACCACTTCGTAACCTTGCTCCTTTAACAGGTATGCCGAAACGGCGGAATCAACGCCTCCGCTTAGCCCAACGGCCACCTTTTTATTCAAACTTTTCATTGCGGGGAGATTCTAACACTAATCCAATTTACCAACAGCGCCTTCCATTGCCTTTACAAACTGGTCGATTATTTCAGCCGCTTCTTCGCGGGACAGTTTCCTAAAATTATGCGGAAAATAGTGAAAAACCTGATTTCGGCCTTTGATCCAAATCTCCCAAAGCTGGCGCGGAACCTCTTCACCATACTCTTTATGCTTCTTAAGCTTGGCGTAAACCGAATACTCTTGCTTCATAAAGTACGGGTTCAAAATCCTTCCAATTCTAATATCATCGCCAAAAAAATCGGCATCTTTAATTAGGCCGAGATCCAAAAAGAAATGTTTCAAAAAACCTTCGTAAGCTTTCGCGAAAGGAAACACCAAATATGAATAATCTGAAATTTTTCCGGTAAGGGTGTGGCATTCGGTTAGTAAATGCTCACCGTCTTCAATTAGCCCCTTTAACTCTTCGGACAAATAGTTCCACAATTTTGAATCTCTTTTGATTACTTGCATACTGTTTCTTTCGCAGGTTTATTTTAACTCTTTTTTAAACCCGCATGTAGTTTGTAGGTGAACACGGCTTTCGCAATCTCCATCACAAAAAACATCAAGAGCGAGGATACGGCCGCATAAATCCAGTAGACGCCAATAGGTTCAATCCTGAAGAAAGCCCTCAAACCTGGTGTAAAAAACGGGAAAGCCTGAAGCAAAACCCCCGCAATAACTGCTACCACCAACCATTTATTATCAAAAATTCCGTCCTTCCAGAAAGGATCGGTTAACATTCTCACTGAAAACACATAGGCTAAAGAGTTTAAACCGACCGTCACAAACGCCACCGAACGGGCAAAACTGGCATCGCCAGAGACTTTGTACGAAATAAGAAATAGCACCAGCGCAAAAGCCCAACTCGCACCCGAAACAATTATCATAAGCTTTAGCATCCAACCAGAAATTAATCTCTCATTAGAAGGACGTGGATGGCGGTTCATTATTCCCGAAGCTTTAGGATCAACAGTTAGAGCCAAATGCGGAAACCCATCCGACACCAGATTAATCCACAAAATCTGAACGGCACTAATCGGAACGGGCAGGCGCGCAACTAAAGATGTGAGTACAAGAAAAATTTCCACAAATGCCCCGCTCATCAAATACAAAATCATTTTCCTGACATTATCAAAAATTCCCCGACCCTCTTCTATCGCCGCAACAATTGTTGCAAAACCTGAATCAAGCAGTACTAAGTCTGCAGACTCTTTTGCCACATCGCTCGCCTCGCCAACGACAATGCCAATATCCGCCTTTGAAAGAGCGGGCGCATCGTTTACCCCATCTCCCATCATCGCCACAACTTCCCCGTGCGCTTTGAGAATCTCCACAATTTTCAGTTTTTGGTGGGGGCGGGTGCGGGCAAAAAGCTTTGTGTGGGACGGACCCCCAGCACGTGAATGGCCAAAAATCGCATGCTCAAGTTCCATCGGACTCATATTTTCCAGATGTGGGCCCAAAACTACATCCCCGTCTTTTACTTCAAGCCCCAACTCTTTTAAAACAAACTTGGCTGTTCCCGCGTAATCACCTGTAATAACCATAAGTTTAATCCCAGCCGCCCGTGTTTTTTCCAAAGCTGCTTTAACATCCTCACGAATAGGATCACTAAAAGCTAGCATCCCAACCCACTCTAAATTCCCTTGCACATCTTCTTTCGAAAGTTCAATCATGGAATGACGAACTTTTTTTCGCGCGAAAGCCAACAACCTTTTTCCAGAATGAGAAAGCTCGTTAATTCGACTTTTAACTTCTTCAACTTCATGCGAACCTAGAAGTGAATACTCCAAAATAATATCCGGGGCGCCCGTTACAAAAAGTATGTTGTGGTGTTCATCCAAAGGGTAGAGACTTGCGGAAAACTTATGGTCTGAAGAAAATGGAAGGCTATCAAGCCGCTGCTGAATTTCAAACTTTTCTTTTTCTTCCTGCGAAACTTTTTTGCTCCCCCATTCCCACGCGGCAATAACAGCCGAAGTGTCCAGATCGTTGGCTAATGTTACTTGCTGCGCCAACTCGTTTTCCTCACCAACAACATTTACAACCTGCATTTTTCCCTCTGTCAGGGTTCCTGTTTTGTCTATGCAAATTGTTGTTACACCACCTAAAGTTTCGGCTGAAACTAGATTTCGCACCAAACCTTTTCTAGCCAGAATCCGCTGCATTCCTATCGCCAAAACTACAGTAAGACCCACAAGCAAGCCTTCCGGAATTGCCGAAACGGCCAGAGCCACAGAAGTTGTGAAAATATCGACAAGGTTTTCGCCAAGTGCTGTTCCTATTGCAAAAACCAAAATTACTAAACCTAAAACCAAAACAGATAGTTGGTTACTAAATTTTCTTAGTTGTCGCGCCAATGGAGTTTCCTCACCGTCAGCCGAAATTTCCCCTGCGATCTTTCCCATCTCAGAACGGGCACCAGTAACCGTTACTACCATTTTGGCTTTGCCCGCGGTAACAATAGTGCCCATGTAAACATCGCCTCCTTTGCCCTTTGAAACAGGTTCAGACTCTCCGGTTAATATTGCCTCCGAAACAAAAAAGCGGTTCACTTCAAGCAATTTTCCATCAGCCGGAACCTTGTCGCCCTGGTTTAGCAAAACAACATCTCCTGGAACTATCTGTTCTGTTGAAACAGTTACAACCTGACCATCGCGAATAACTTTTGCTTGTGGTTGTACAAGTTTCTTGAGCGCTTCCAGTGCTTTGCCTGCCCTACGTTCCTGAACATACCCAAGAATCGTATTCACAAAAACAGCCAGCGAAATAATTGCGGTTTCGGCATATTCCCTTAAAAAAAGCGTAACAACACCAGCAGCTAGCAAAACATAAACTAACGGACTTTTAAGTTGTGAGAGAAAAACTGTGAGGCTGCTGGGTGGCGGTGTTTCAGGAAGATTGTTTGGGCCATGCTCTTTTAACAGAATTCCGGCTTGGGTAGTTGTGAGGCCTTCCTGATGTAGATGGGCAAGTGAACTTATTGTCTCCACGCGCTCGTCGGGCATACCTTAATGCTAACATAGGTTTGAGGCAGGTCAGGCGAAGGTGAGTGGAAATTGAACCTATAATGTGGTAGAGTTTTGACGATCTTAAATTTCACTTCAGCTTAAACGCATCAACTAAGAAGAGAGGCTAGGTAAAAGTGGCTAATAAAGGTAGTGCTATAACGTTTCGCTATCTGGGGTTTCTTCGCATATTTCCACCCCGCAGTATTAGAAACAAAGTTGTTAGTGCTTACCGACCACAGTATGATGAAAAAACCGGCGTATACACAATACGTCTCTACATCGGGAAAAAGCCCCACAGATACGAGTTTGGGTTCATGAAAGACGAGCTTAAACTTTGGTGGAGCCGGGAGCACAAGGAATGGTGTTTGGCCTACAATGTTAACAATCCAGCGGACGCATTTCGGCCAAACATGTCCTATCCCGATAACATCATCCATCCGGTGCCTCAAGATACAGATAACGGTGGGATGTGAGGGTTTTGGAAGCAAAAAAGCTCGCGGAGAAATCCACGGGCTTTTCTTGTCCACCTGCCTTTTACTTATCTATCACTAAAAGTTGCGGATCTATAAAAACCTGCCGAAACCTGATCCAGAGGAATAAGAACCGTATCGCCTTCCACTACTGTACCTAGCACATCGCCCGCCGTTACAACGTGAAACGACCTCCCTGCACCCAACCCGCTTGGCCTAACATAAAGCTTAAGGTACGAAAAACCTTTCCAATCATCCGAATAACTCACTTTTATTTCGCGA
>MEVA01000004.1:6981-18599 GCA_001772625.1 candidate division WWE3 bacterium RIFCSPHIGHO2_01_FULL_42_13
TGGTTGAAACTCCTTTTATATTTTCACGGGAATTTGTCGAAAAAAAGTAGAAGGCAAAACCTCCTAAAAGTACCACCACTATGAGCAATAATGGGACAGCAAATCCTCTCATTAATAAAAAGTAACATAGCCTATTTTCAAAAGCTATAGTTTTATTCGTAGTTTCGGGCCATCAGCTATAATGCACACATGAAAACTCCAAAAGTCGCCATAGTTCACGACTCACTAACCCAACATGGTGGCGGCGAAAAAGTGGTGGAGGCAATTTTAGATATTTTTCCAGATGCGCCGGTTTACACATCTGTTTACAATCCCGCGACGATGGGTGAGTCTTTCAAAAGCAGGGCAAAGAAAATTATTACAGGAACAATAGGTTTAAACTCTACATTTGGTAAGTTCCCCATTCTTACTAAGTACTTTACGTTTCTTCTACCGCTCGCTTTTGAAAACTTCGATCTTTCCGAATACGACATTATAATTTCAAGTAGTAGTTCGTATGCAAAAGGAGTTATTACAAGACCCGATCAACTTCACATTGGCTATATTCACACTCCCCCACGATTTCTTTACGGATACTCTGTTGAGAGCACCAAGCGCAACGCCTGGTACTACAAACCAGTTGTGATGCTTGTGGATCATTATTTGAAAGTGTGGGATTACCTTGCCGCCCAACGCGCGGATTTCTTAGTAGCTAATTCGCAGAATGTTCAAAAAAGAATCAAAAAGTTTTACCGCAGAGACTCAACGGTAATTCACCCACCTGTTGAAACTGACTTCGCGGACAGGGTTTACGCAAAGGATAGCATGCAGCAGCCTTACTACATCGCGATCGGCAGGTTTTCCGATTACAAAAATTTCGATCTTATTATTCAAGCCTTCAATCTTTTGGGCATCCCTCTAAAAATTATCGGAACGGGCGTGGAAGAAGCAAAACTTAGAAAAATGGCGAAAAGTAACATTGAGTTTGTTGGCCGGGTTTCGGACGAGGAAAAACACAGGCTTTGGCACAACTCTCTTGGATATATTTTTGCTGGGGAGGACGAAGATTTTGGAATTGTTCTTGTTGAATCTCTTTCACACGGAATTCCGGTTTTAGCACACCGCTCGGGTGGACCACGGGAAATTATTCGTGAGGGGAAGGATGGAATGTTTTTTGATTCTCTCAATCTGGAAAGTTTTGTTGAAAAATTAAAAGAATTCGACCAGAAAGTTCGCGGTAAAAAATTTGACACCGAAGGTTCAAAAAAACATGCGCAGAAATTTTCAAAAGAGGTTTTTAAGAAAGCGTTTGAAAAGTTTGTGATGGAAAGGTGGGGCGAGAAACAAAAACCTACTCTCTTGCCTCTCAACGATGCCTGAACTCCCGGAAGTTCACACAATTACATCTGATCTTAAAAAGCACATTTTAGATGCTGTGGTTAAAAAGGTGGAAATTAAGGCAGGCTTTTCCGTTTCGCCAAGTGCAGGTGTTTTTAAGAAAAAGTTGGTTGGGCGAAAGATTACCGATATTCACAGGGTTGCAAAAAACATTTTGCTGGGACTTGATTCAGGTGATTTTTTGGTAATTCACCTTGCTATGACAGGGCGCCTGCTTTTTAGAAAAACGGGATTTAAAGCCGATCAGTGGGAAAGAGTTATTTTTACGCTTGAAAAAGATGGGAAAATTGGCGAGTTAAGGTATACGGACTTGCGGATGTTTGGGAAAGTAAAAATTATAAACAAGGCGGAATACAAAACTTTGCAAAATAAATACGGCCCCGATCCGATTACTGAAACCTTTGATCACTACAGATTTTTGGAACTTCTCCAAAACAAACGGACAAACATAAAAAACGCACTTCTTGATCAAACAGTAATTTCGGGAATTGGAAACATTTACGCAAACGATGCGCTTTGGATAGCAAAAATTCATCCCGGAACAAAGACTTCGGACATAACTCCCCCAATGGCAAAGAACTTACTGGCCGCGATTAGAGGAATTTTAAACGAATCTATTTTCAATCGTGGTTCAACCCTCGATGATAAGATGTACGTGGATATTTTCGGAAAGCAGGGTGAACATCAAAATTACTTTAGAATTTACGGTAAGGCGGAATGCCCGAGATGTTACATTCCGGTAAAATTTATGAAGTTAAACGGCCGCGGTACTTACTTTTGCGAAAACTGTCAACTCAAGACCGACCAGGAAAGCCTACTGTAATAGGATAAACTAATGAAACTTAGCAAACTTAAACTTACAAATTTTAGGAATCACAAAAATCTTGAGCTTAAGTTTAGTGAAAACGCCACTTTAATAACCGGGCCTAATGGGTCAGGAAAAACTAATATTTTAGAAGCGATTCACCTTTTAGCAACGACGAATTCATTACGAACTCACTACGACCGCGAAATGATTTCCCACGATGAGAAATTCGCCAGAATTGAAGCAGAAATAAAACCAAACGGAGGTAAAAAAACCTTAGAAATGTTAATAACCAAAAGCGAACAGTTTCAGAACATGTCAAGTAAAAAAGTAAAGATTGATAAAGTTAACAAATCCCTAAGTGATTTTGCCGGAACCATAAACACAGTTCTTTTTACACCACACGATATTGAAATGCTCACCCAACCGCCTTCAATTCGTAGAAAATATTTAGATCTTCTCTTTTTTCAAATTGATAGAGAGTACAAACGAACCCACAGTCAGTATATAAAGGCCGTACGACAGCGAAATAAGATCTTGGAGAAAATCCGGGATTTAGGAACGGGAGGCGATGAAATCGAATACTGGACCGAAAAAGTTTTATCGATGGGAAGCCTGTTACAGGCAAAGCGCCGGGTGTTTTTTACTTTTGTGCAGGAAGAAATTCACAAACACACTGAAAAGTTAAATGCCGATGGCGGAAAGTATGAAATACACTACGATATTAGCGAAATTAACGAAGAGAGGTTAAAAAAGTACGAGACCGCTGAAATTGCTTCAGCACAAACATTAGTAGGTCCTCACCGGGATGATTTTATTATTAAACTTAATGGATTTGATTTAGCAAGTTTTGGTTCTCGGGGGCAGAAACGCACAACATTACTTGCTTTAAAACTTTGTGAGATTGATTTTATAAATGAACATTTAGACCGAAGGCCAATTTTGCTTTTAGATGACATCTTTTCCGAGCTCGACCACCCGCACCGGAAAGCTGTGATAAATATTATTGACCTCCAGCAGACTATTATTACAAGCGCGGAAGACTTGGATTTTAACGGAAGCTTAGAAAGAATTTCCTTGTAGGTTCAACTTAAACCTATTCTATTCGTGCGGGAAATGTGCGAGAATTCTTTTGTGTACGTTCCCGAATATACAATCACATCCGAAATATTAAAAAACGTTGCCAGCATTGAGCACAGCAAAGCGGTTATAGAATCGCAGGCTGTGCTTCCCCATTGGGAACAACAGCTTCAAAAAGAAGCCAAAATCCGTGCAATTAAATTTTCGCTAGCAACGGAGGGTTTAATCTTTGAAACAAGTGAGATTAAAAAATATCTGGATGGAATTTCAAAGAAAACTTCGCAGGAAATTGAAAACTTTAAAAACGCGCTTGATGAAGTTGATGAAGTTTCACAAATAAAAGAATTAGACGAAGTAGAAATAAAAGGAATCCACAAAACTCTAACAGAAAAGGTATTACCCGAAATAAAGCAGGGGAGATACAGAAGTTCAAAGCTGGAAGGCGGCGCAATGCCCGAAGAAATTCTAGCTTCGATGGTTGAGCTTTTTGACTGGTACAACAGCCTCGATGCCCAGGAAACTCACCCAATACTTACCTGCGGAATTATGCTTTCCCAGATGGAAAAAATAAAACCCTTTGATGCGATGAACTCTTCCATTTCAAAACTTACGGCAAGAGTTTGTCTAAAAGTTGGCGGGTACGGAATTAATGATTATTACAGTTTGGAAGAATTTTTTGCGAATGAGAAAACGGCGTATCTGAAAGCACTGCATGGGGCCGATGAAGAAGATTTGTCTGGATGGCTTGAGTTTTTTACAGATGCTATGGCGCGGGAAGTTTCGAATGTTAAAGAAAAGGTAGTACTTCTTGCGCGCGATACAAAGTTGGCGAAGGCTTCCGGCAGAGTTCATCTTACCGAAAGACAAGAAAGAATTGTGGAATTCTTACAGGATTATGGACTCTTGCAAAACAGGGCATTTCCTAAGGTGTTTCCTGGCATTTCAGAGGACTCTATATTACGCGACCTAAAAGTGCTTATGGATGCCAAGATTGTGGTGAGGCGGGGAAGTACGAAATCGTCAAGGTATGAGTTGAGGTAGGGATAGCCACTTGTATCGTTCAGTGACCATCCCTCTCTTGCTCACCATATAACCTCCTCCTTTCTATTTTGTGACCAGTACAACCCAGGCTACCAACGTAGAAAGAAAAAGATCCGACAAAAGAAATGCCGCTAGTATCTTCTGACCTTTCAAACCTTTCAAAATTTACCTCCATTTAGGTGAATGTAGCCATAGTATAATGAAGCAATGAAATTCTCACAACTGGCTTCGTATCTTCAAAAACTCGAAAACACACCAAAGCGCCTCGAAATAACCTCTATCCTTGCCGACCTTATAGAAAAGCTTTCGGCCGATGAGATTGATAAAGGTATTTACCTTTCGCTCGGATATCTTGCGGCGGAATTTGAAACAGAAAAGTTTAATATCGCGGAAAAAATGATGGTGAGGATTCTTGCCCAGGCTTACGGTGTTACTGCCGCGGAAGTTCAAAAGCAGTATTCAAAATCCGGAGATTTAGGAACGGTTGCGGAAAACTTAGCAAAGAAAAATAAAAAGTTTGATTTAAGCGTAAACGATGTTCACGAAAAGCTTTTGGAAATTGCAAAAATCGCGGGCTCCGGTTCGCAGGAAAAGAAAACCGCCGCTTCAGCAAAGTTGTTAAACCAAGCCGATGCTCTTTCGGCAAAGTACATTGTGCGAATAACCTTAAGTCTCGTTCGTCTTGGCTTCACAGAGCTAACGGTTCTTGACGCACTTGTTCAAACAATAAACGGCGCAAAAGACAAGAACTTAAAAAAGAAGCTTGAAGACAGATACAGAATTCATCCGGACATTGGACTTGTCGCAAAGAAAGTAAAAGAAAACGGGCTGAAAGGACTAAAAAACGTAAATATGGAAGTTGGAGTTCCCGTTCACGCGCAAAAAGCCCAAAGGTTGGAAAGTGTTGGGGAAGTTGTGGAGAAAATGGGTGAGGTTTGGGTTGAGCAGAAATTTGACGGAACCCGCGTCCAACTTCACATGGATAGAAATAAAAAAGTTAAGGCTAGTGATTCAACACAACAAGAAATGTTCGTTGAAGAAATCTTTGGAAAGAAAAGTACCTTTTTAATTAAAACCTTTACCCGAAACCTTGAAGAAACCACCCACCAGTTCCCGGACATAGTTGAGGCCGCAGGTAAGCAGATTAAAGCCGATTCAGTAATTCTTGACGGCGAGGCGATGGGCTACAACAGGGAAACGGGAGAGTTTTTGCCATTCCAAGAAACTATTCAAAGAAAACGAAAGCACGAGGTTGCCGCTTTTGCCCAGCAAATTCCACTCAAATACATGGTCTTTGACATTTTGTATCTCAACGGAAAATCTCTGGTTGATGAGACGCTGCTTAAGCGAAAAGAAATTTTGAACGCTGTGATAAAAGGTGGCGAAAAGGGCGGGGGTTTAATAGAAATTGCCAGCCATGTTCAGACTTCAAAAGCTGAAGAAATTTCAAAATTTTGGGCGAAGACATTAAAAGATGGTTTCGAGGGAATAATGATCAAAAAAGTAAATTCGCCTTACGAAGCAGGCGCCAGAAGTTTCACTTGGGTAAAGATGAAAAAGACAGACAAACAAATATTGGGCGATACGGTGGATTGCGTAATTTTAGGCTATTATCACGGCCGCGGCGCTAGGGCTAAGTTTGGCATTGGTGGGTTTTTAGTGGCAATCTGGGACGAAAAGCAAAATATGTTTAAAACTATTACAAAAGTTGGCTCCGGGCTAAAAGATGAAGATTGGGTAAAGCTTCGCGAACTTGCCGACAGCATTTCCACAAAAGAAAAGCCTAAAAACGCAGACATTGCTCCAAAGTTTAACTGTGATGTTTGGACACGTCCTAAAATTGTTGTGGAAATTGCCGCCGACGAACTTTCAAAATCAACGGAGCACTCAGCAGGGTACGCGCTAAGGTTTCCGCGTTTAATAAAATTCAGAACCGACAAAAGTCCAACCGATACCACAACACCGGAGGAAATTGCCCAATTATATAACGCGAAGTTTGGGCGATAGTTGACAGGGATTAATTTGTGCTAGGATCTATATATGCCAAAACAAACCACGGGATCCATAAGCCAAAAACCTTATGATCTAGAGCCAAACGTTGAAGCTGTCCTCTCTTACTTAATTCCTCCATTTACCGGCATTGCAGTTTTTGTAATGGAAAAAAACAACAAATTCGTAAGGTTTCACGCTATGCAGTCGATTCTTTTTGGAGTTGCCGCTTTTGTTCTTACCGCCATTGCAAACGCGTTAATTGTGGTTTTTATTGGGATAATTATTGTTCCACTTTTAAGTCTTGCCCTTTTTCTGGGCTGGCTTTTTGTAATGTGGAAAGCTTATCAAAACGAAGAATACATGCTTCCGGTAATTGGACAGTTAGCTAAAGACCAAGTTAATAAGACTACCAAAGCTTAAAGTAAGCTTAAGTGCGAAGCCTAAAAGACATCCTCAAAATCAAAAGTTTATCCTCCGACAAACGTAATACTTACGAATTTCAAGCCTACGGCAACAGGCTCGCTCAGGAACTTCGCGATGAAAAACACCGCTCCCTCTACATAAAGCTGGCAAAAACCGAGGACCGCAACCTTTTAGAACAAGCCCGCGACTTTGTAGTTAGTCAAACTCACGCTGAAACTCCTGGAAAGCTTTTTATGTGGAGGCTAGGCCAACTTCGCGATGAATTGCGCAAGAAACCCAAATAACCTATTATTAAAACGATGTACAGAATTGCCTTACTTTTGTCCGTCACACTAGCAATTGTCTTAACCGCCCTGCGCGTTGAAAAAAACGTGCTTAACATAATCCTCATTTTCACCGGTAGTTTGCTTGGAACTTTTGTTCTCGATCTTGATTACATTATTCACGCCTATTTTGTAGACCCCACCTCTGAATTTTCAACGATGATAAAAGGTTACGTAAAGCACAAAGACGTTCACAACCTTTTAGCCTACGCTCATCTTCACAAAGATAATGTTCCCGATAAAACTTTAAACAGCGGGCTTTTTCAAATTGTGCTGGCCGGAGCAACTTTTTTTGTACTTTCGTCAAGCATTAACGTTGGTATAAAAGCACTTGTGGTTTCGGCATTCTTAAATTCAATTTATAGATTCTGGGAGGTATATATGCAAGGGAAAGTTAATCAATGGTTCTGGTCTCTAAAAGTTGGGACGAACAAGGGATCAATATACGGATACACTTTAATTCTTGTAGTTGCGTTTTTGTATACCCTCTTTTTGTTCTGATGTACGGGTTGTTAATTGCTTCTGGAATTTTGGTTGCCATTCTTTTTTCCGAAAAACTTACACGGGCAAGAGGCTTGGATAGCGAACTTTTTTGGCGCGCAGTTTTTTGGACAATAGTTTTTGGGGTGGCCGGCGCGCGACTTTACCATGTAATAGATCTTTGGGAAGTTTACGGCGCTGATTTGTGGTTAATTCCGCAGGTGTGGCGTGGGGGTTTGGGGATTTTTGGGGCTTTAATTGCAGGTGTAATTTTTCTGGCGTTTTTTCTTAAAAAGCATAAACAAAATGTGTGGGTGTGGCTGGACGTTTTTTCATTGCCAGTTCCTTTCGCTCAGGCTGTTGGAAGGCTCGGGAATTACTTCAATCACGAACTTATGCCTTACGCCATCTACGAAGCAGTCGCGGATTTAATTTTGTTTTTCGTCTTGTTTATTTTCAACAGTACTTTCAACAGAAAATTTGGCAACGGAAGTATTTTTCTTGCCTACATAATAGGCTACTCCCTAATTCGTCTAATCCTCGAACCCTTTAGGACAGATGCCTGGACTATTGCCGGATTGAATATTGCTCAATTCATTTCTATACTTCTTATACTTGCCACAATAGGAACTTTAATAAAACGCAGAAAATCAACAAATGCTTAACAAAATAAAAACCCAATCAAAAAGAATTATTCTGATACTTTCGCTGGTTGGGCTTGTTATGTCGGTGTATTTAACAAACTTAAAGCTTTCAAACAATATTGGTCTTTGCGCTTTTGGACAATGTGAAGTTGTACAAAACAGCGAATACTCACAAATCTTTGGAATTCCCGTTGCAGCTTTTGGTGTAGGATTTTACGCGCTACTTTTTGTTTTTACAGCAGCAAACCTTAAAAAATGGGTTAAGGTGTGGGCGTTGTGGGGGCTTATTTTCTCAATGTATCTAACGGGTCTTGAACTGTTCGTCATAAAAGCGCTTTGTGGTTGGTGTGTGATTTCTTTTGTTATCGTTATCTTGGTAAACTTGTTAGAAGAATGATTTATTTAGCTGCCGATCATGGGGGATTTAGTTTAAAAGAAGAGATAAAAGCCGCATTTGATGGCGTTGGCTTAGCTTACGAAGATTTAGGCGCTTTTGACCTTGTCCCTGATGACGATTACCCAGATTACGCAATTCCCGCCGCAAAGAAAGTTTCTGAAAGCCCAAAGGAAAACAAAGCGATTTTGTTTTGCCGAAGTGGGACAGGTGAGGTAATAGTTGCAAACAAATTCCGCGGGGTTAGGGCAACCTTGTCTTGGAGTACTGAGCACGCGAAGCTGTCGCGCGAAAAAAACGATTGTAACGTTTTAGCAATTCCAGCTGACTTCATAGATATAAACACAGCAAAAGAAATTATTGGCGCGTGGTTAAATACAGACTTCTCAAAAGACGAACGGCATATTCGCAGACTGAAAAAAATTGCGGAAATAGATAAATGATTATCCCGGCTATCACGGAAAAAGAATTTGAAGAGGTAAGGCGCAAGGTTGGGATTGTTGAAAAGCAGACTCAGTCAATTCACATAGATATAGCAGACGGTATCTTGGTCAACGGAGAAACTTTTTTAGATGTAAGCCTGTTGAACACTCTTGCCACCGAAATTTCTTTGGAACTTCATCTTATGGTTAAAAACCCGTCGGATTACTTATCGGAGCTTAGAAATATCAAAAAAGTAATTACCCAAGTTGAAGGAGAGGACATTATGGCCTTTGTGACAGCCTCAAAAGAACTGGGATACAAAACAGGTGTTTCTATAGCCCCAAGTACTTCGCTAGAAACTTTAAATCTTTTTGCCACAAATGTTGATTTTGTACAATTTATGACGATAGAACCAGGTGCGCAAAGGAGACCTTTTCAAGAACTTGTTTTGGAAAAAATAAAAACCTTCAAAAAAAACTATCCAAACATGTCCATCCAAGTTGATGGTGGCATAAATAGCGAGACGTTGAAAAAAGTTTTGGAAGTCGGAGTTAATGATATAGTTGTAGGGTCAGCAATTTTTGACTCGGAAGACCCGGTTCAAACCTTAAGGCAACTTCAAAAGCAAGTTGAAGAATATAAATCATGAATGAACAAATAACACATTTAGGGCACCACCCGTCAAGCGAAGTTCACAGAATCGCCTTTTTAGGTGGCGCGCAGTGGAATGAGGACAGTGAGGTTTATAAAGGTGCCTTTGAAACTGCAAAGCTTCTAGCTCAAGAGGGCTACCAAATCGTAAATGGTGGGGGACCGGGAATTATGCGAGCCTCAACAAAAGGTGCGCACGCAGGCGGAGGCGAAGTTTTAGCTGTCACATACATTCCAAATTACAGACATAAAAACTATGAGGGAATTGATTTGGAAAATGATTTTGACGATGAAGTTGTAGCGCTGGATTACTTCGACAGAACAAAAATCATGTTACAAAATTCAGACGTGCACGTTATTTTTAAAGGTGGGACTGGAACAATCAGCGAGTTTGGAATGTCATGGGCAAGTTCACGAATTCATCAAGGGCACAACAAACCTATTATTTTATTTGGCAAATTTTGGGAACATATTGTAAAAGAATTTCAAACTCACATGAAAATGAGGCCGGATGAGATGGGCCTTATAAAAATCTGCACTTCCCCCGAGGAAGTTATTAAATATGTGGATGAAATTAGGAAATTAAGAGAACAGAAGCCGATAGAGTAAATCAACAAATAAATCACCAATACATTAACAGTAGAAAATAATAAAGGGCAACTCCGGATTGATCCGAGGTTACCCTTTATGTTAAACAAGGCGCTTAACGTTTGCTAGTCGTTAAGCCTTCGCCGATCTAGGTCCGCAGTTGGATGGCCGGGCGCAGGATGGAGCGCTGGAAGCCAGTCACAGAGCGGCGAGTAGAGGCGGTCAGGTTGGCGGCTGAAGTGCGCAGGTTGCCGAACATCTTCGAAAAGCCCATTTGGAACGGCAGCTGCACGAACGTAGCGGCGCGGGCGCGGACGAGCGGGTTGATCACCAGGATAGCGGTCAGGATCAAAAGGCTCGAAACGGCAATCGCCTGCATTGGCGCAGTGCCGAGAACCAGGGCGCCGGCGGCCAGGATGGTGGCCAAACCGATCAAAGTGTACTTCACCAGGTAGTAGGTTGTCTTCTTGTCGTTCGCGTCGCGGGCCAAGCCCATGGTTGCCCAAGCGAACAGACCGATGCCAAGCACGGCGGCGGCCATCAGTGGCAGCCAGGCGGCGATCGGGGTCGTGATGGTAAGTAGGATGAGCGTCAACAGAGCGAAAATCATCAACGGACCTGCACGATTGTGTTGCATACAACCTCCTCGAAATTGGTCTCTCGCCATCAGAATCATGCGATTGGGCGTAATTGTATATGTTCCCAAAGCCGCGTGTCAAGCTATACTATAAGATGATGCCCACCACCTTAAAATTCGCTATAATTCACCCAATGCCCACAAAATCTGCCCCTACTACCCAAAAGTCTCTTCACGAACTTGAAGAAATCGCTGTTGAACTTCGAAAGTCAGTTATAGAAATGCTTCTTGAAGCAGGTTCGGGGCATTCGGCAGGCCCCCTTGGAATGGCTGATGTTTTTGCCGCTCTTTACTTCAACATCCTAAACATCAACCCCAATAACCCAACAGACCCAACCAGAGATCGTCTCGTACTTTCAAGCGGACACATCTGCCCAATCCTTTACGCTGCTCTCGCTCACGCGGGCTTTTTTCCAAAATCTGAACTTAAAACTTTGCGCAAACTTGGTTCGCGGCTACAGGGGCATCCGCACTTTGGTGAGCTTCCCGGGATAGAAGCAACCGGCGGCCCACTCGGGCAGGGTCTTTCACAGGCAATTGGTATGGCACTAGCATCACGCCTTAACAATCAAAAATACGAAGTTTATTGCCTTGGAAGTGATGGCGAACTTCAGGAAGGACAAACCTGGGAGGCGGCAATGTTCGCGGGTAAAAACAGAATTGCAAATCTTACCTGGATAATAGACCGCAATAATATTCAGATTGAAGGCTACACGGAAGATGTAATGCCGCTTGAACCCCTTCGCGAAAAACTTGAAGC
>MEVA01000005.1 GCA_001772625.1 candidate division WWE3 bacterium RIFCSPHIGHO2_01_FULL_42_13
CCTAAATTGAAAAGTAAAGACTTGTTGCGGTTGAACCAAATTATGCTAAACTGGCCGTTATGTATAACATGGAGCGATTAGGGACAGAATTTTCGCCAGAGTTGGTAGAGTTGGCCAATGTAGTTGCTACGGCAGGTGAAATGGTTCGAGTATCTAAAATAGTGCCATCAGGAATTACGGATGTGCCCGGGAAAGGTCTGGTAACTACAGCTGATATAAGTAGCGATGAATACTTGCGGACTGGACTTCAAAAGATATATGCCGGTGCTCCTATTGTGTCAGAGGAGTCGGGACAAGCTCTTGATGGGCAATTAACTGAAGCTGTAATTATTGACCCAATCGACGGGACCAGGTGGCGCAAGGATGGCGGAGATTTATGGACTGTCACTGCAGCTGTAGTTAAGGGAGGAGAACTATTTCAAGCTGTAACTTACCGGCCGGAAACTGACGAGCTATGGTATGGCCAATTAGGAGAAGGAGCGTATTCATTAACAAGAAACGGACGAAAAAAGCTAAAGACAGGTTCCGAAACTAAGTTGGAAAAGGTCAAGGTTGGAGTGGGAGCGAATATGTCTTCCCTGGCTACCCGAAAAGCCATGTCCGGTTTGCTGGTGGGATTGGTGGAACGATCCCGCGGTCCCTACGTCTTGGCCAGTACGGCACTGGAATTAGCCTGGGTAGCGCAAAACATCGTCCTGGCGGCGGATGTTCATCCTCATGCTAAGTCATGGGATACGGCAGCGGGGAAATTATTTGTTAATGAGGCTGGTGGAGTGGCAACGGGATGGAACGGGAATAAAGATATTTTTACACCGGGACTAGTTGCCGCGGCAAATATAGAACTTCATCGCCAGCTATTGGATCTGGTTTATGACTGTTACCAAGCATGAACATAAAAAATAAAGCGTTTTTTGTAGACAGGGATGGGGTGGTTAATAGGATGGTGAGGTATGAGGGTGGGTGGGATAGTCCGCAGAAACCGGAAGACGTTGTGCTGGTGGACGGAATCGCTGAAGTCGTCGGGCAAGCGAATAAAAAGAACATCCCGGTAGTCGAAATTTCTAATCAGCCGGGAGTAGCGAAGGGAAAAATGAACGGGGAGCAATCGAGGGCGATTGAAGAAAGAGTGCACGAACTACTAAAGAGTCAAGGAGTAAGAATTGATTACAAATATATTTGCCAGCATCATCCCAAAGGAGTCGTGCCTGAACTGACAATGGTGTGTGAATGTCGGAAGCCCAAGCCGGGGTTACTGCTGCAAGCGGCGAGAGAGTTAAATATAGATTTGGAAAAAAGTTTTTTCTTGGGGGATAAGGCTGCGGACGTTCAGGCAGGGAAGGCTGCCGGGTGTAAAACTATCATTTATCTACATGACGAAGATGTTCCTGAAAAAGTCGAGGAGGCTAGAAACGCACCTGCGGACTATAAAGTAAATTCACTCAAGGAGGTTGTTAAATTAATTTAAAGTTTGGGTCTTGTCTAGCTTGGTGGTAGGCGTCGTTAAATTCTCGAATAGTTTCGTCTAAACGTTTGGCCTTCATTGATTGTTCTAATACCCCGGGCGTAACGGTGACGATGTGGGCTCCTTGGGCAAGGGCTTGTCTGACTTGATCGAGGGTGCGGATACTGCCAACTATCACTCTAACGTCGGTGTGACCGCGGGTCAGAAGATAAGCCAGTGTGGACTCAAGAATGACTTCAGGTCCCGGGCCTTCATTATATTTTTCTTTACTTTCCAAAGCCCGACCCCAAAAAAGGCTGACAAAATCGGCGCCAGCGTCGGCGGCGAGAGCCAGTTGGGAAAAAGTGATACCCAGAGTGGCGTTTATAGGTACACCTTCTTTGGCTAATTTATGGATCACGTTTAATCCCCTGTCGGTAATAGGGACTTTGATAACGGCGTTTGCTGGGAATTGTTGAACATACTCGTGGGCGAGACCTAGCATCTCCTCCTGCGACATTTGAGTGTCCGGAATTTCTACAGAGACCGGGAAGCGGGGACCGACTGTTTGGCAAATTAGTCGCAAATGAGCCGGAATGTCCACAACACCGTCTTTTTGGAGGATGACCGGGTTGGTAGTAAGACCCGTAATAACCGGACGCCACTTCTGGATTTCATTTAGTTTGCTGGAGTCGAGAAAGTGGCCGGTGACGTCTGTATTAACTTCGGATTTATTTGCCATGGAATTGTTTTATCATATTTTTCAGAGAATAAATAATGCCGTGATGCAAAACTACATGGAAAGCTTCAACTCCGGGGGTTCCGTACGGTTCCGAATTAATAGGAACGACGAGACAAACGTCAGACATTTTTTTCATTGCTCCCCCGTCAAAGCCGGAAAAGCTAATAATCTTGGCTTTTCTTTCTTTGGCTAGTTTCATGGCTTGGACAAGATTTTGCGACCAGGGACCGGCTTCACCCAAGCCGGAACCGCCATGAACCGAAAAACCTACCAGAACGTCGTTTTTCGTAAGCCAAGGATCCAACTGTCCGGCGAAGACTGTTCCCCATCCCCGATCGTTTGTCCAGGCGCTAACGAGAGGAATGTTGTCTACCAGTGATATTGCTTTGAATCCCCTCTTACCATCCACCATGATGGTTTTAGCTAGATCAGCTGCAAAATGGGTGGCGGTGGAGGCAGAACCTCCGCAGCCCATGGTAAATACCGTTCCGTTTTCCTTCCAAATATTAAACAAAATTTTCAAAACTCTGGACAAATCCGGGCTTTGAGAAAAATATCGGGAGGATCTGGTTATTTCATTAAAATAAGTTTTTAAGGAGAAGGAGTTGTTCATAGTTGTGTTAGAATCCAGCCTAGTGCGTGAATATTACTACCATGATCTGGAAAAGTTAATCCGATTCATTAAACCATCTATTGTTTGGAAAAACCAGGTTGGATTTATGGATGATATCCAAAGCGAGTTGGAAAAGTTAAGAAAGAAAAGCACTCCGGACGATAGATTACTCATTACTTATTATAACCATTTATGGGAACCTGTGCTAAATCTGGCATCGGTATTGGGTTGGAGAGAAAGGACCATTGAGCAAAATTGGTTAAACGATGAAGACCTGAAAAACATTTGCAATTTGGCCGGATGGGATGTAGTCACGAGCCAAAAAAGAATGTTGATGCCTTTAAACCTAGGAATAATATCCGAAGTAATCAATAAATGGCTGGCTCATTTGCCGCTAATCAACAGGTTGTGTTTGACGACGTGGTTGGTGGCCAGACCGAAGCCAAAAGAAAGAAAAGAGTATTCGGTTTCGATTATCGTTCCGGCTAGAAACGAGGCAGGTAATATTGCAAGAATTCCCAAAGAGATTCCAAAATTTGGAAAATGGCAAGAAATAATTTTTGTCGAGGGAGGATCAAAAGATGACACGTGGAAAGAAATCCTTAAAATTAAAGGGCAAAATATAAAAGCATTTAAACAAAGAGGTACGGGGAAAGCTGACGCTATGCATCTGGGTCTAAGACGAGCCAAAGGGGATATATTAATGATATTGGATGGGGACATAACGGTGAACCCTAAAGATCTGCCAAAGTTTTATGAAATATTGGCATCCGGACTGGGAGAATTTGCCAATGGCAACCGATTAATGTATCCACAGGAAAGAGATGCGATGCGAATGCTGAATAAAGTCGGAAACAAGGTATTCGGGTGGCTTTTGACTTTAATCCTTGGTCAGACGTTCAGAGATACTTTATGCGGAACTAAAGTGGTATTTAGGCGAGATTATATGCGTATGCTTAAAAACAGAAAAATGTTTGGTAATTTCGACCCTTATGGCGACTTCGATCTGATATTTGGAGCTGTAAAATTGAGCCTGAAAGCAGTAAATGTGCCGGTGAGATATAGGGAAAGAACATATGGATCGACAAACATCAGCCGGTTTTTGCATGGCTGGCTATTGCTCAAAATGTCCTGGTTTGGCTTTTTAAAGTTTAAGGCTTGGTGAGACAATGGTTTGATTCGATGAGCGCCATATCGTCCGTGCCGGGCAGGGCTGTGTATTTTATTGATTTTTGGGGGTACTTTGATATGAAGACGGAGACAGAAGCCTGTTGGAGATACAGTTGATCCCAGCAGACCGAAAAAACCGGCTTTTGACTGCGGCCGTCGATGTTGATAAAATCAAAGTTAGATTCCAATTCAAATAAATTAGGTCTATATTTGGCCAGTTGTTTTGTGAAGAGACCACTGGCCCAATCACGAGACCAGAGCAAGGCGAAGTCTTTGGATCTACCCCATACCCAGAGGGCCGCTCTTTGTGGGGGATGTTCTTGAATATATTTTTCCAAAACCGCGGTCTTTTTTGCGGCTTGATTGATTGTGATATATGAGTTTTTGATATTGGCGCTTGCGGGTAAAATTAAGATGATCAGTAAAGCTGCCTGTGCGATTTTGGGAAGTAAGCGAATTGAGAACGAGGCAATGAACACTACGATTGTGTAAGTTACTATTTGATAATAACTTAACGGATACTTAGCATTGATCAGAAGGCCGACGATGGTGGAACCCGTGAGAATGACAGTTGAGATGTTTTGTGAATACTTCTTATGTATTGTGACCACAACGAATCCGAAGATAGACAATAAACCCACGAAGGCGGCCCATGTTTCCCGGCTAACTAGCCCCCTAATTGAGAAATAGTATGAGGATGGATTAAATATGGCTTTCGTACCTCCACCGTGTGTTTCCGTAGTGGTGGCTAGGTATGAGATCCAGCTATACATCTGGGGATAGGTCGCCCGAATAGGCCAGGTGCAAAATATAAAAACGGCCCCAATCAGCAGAATGGCTTGAGCTAAATATATCAATTTTTTTTGAGCATTCGTTTTCGGGGTTCCAACAAATAAGACTATTGAGGCCATAGTTAAGGGCATACTAGTAAATTTTGTGGCAAGAGCGACACCCGCAATAACGATCAGCACGAAGGAAGTGAAACTGGAACACGATTTTAAATAGAAAGTGAAAACAAGAAGCCAGAGAGAGGTAATAAAAAACAATGTACCTTCCGCAGATATTGTCGACCCCGCATAGAAAAACGGTGTGAAAACAAAAAGGGCAAGAAGAGAAATACAAACTGTGGTCATCGACCGGGTAATCTTGTAAATTGATATTAGAAATAGACACATTGAGATGCCGAGAAAAATTGACTGGGAGATACGAATGAAGTGATAAATGAAATTTATGTTTAGAAACGACCAGTCAATAAACGGGGTATGCGTGAATAAACGGGTGTAAATTCTAAGTGGAAGCAGTAAAGCGGCAAACAATACTATAGCCGGGGTGCCAGGATGAACGTTGTAAGTGATTGTTTTTGATTGGATATAAGAAAGTGAGTTGCTTAAATAATGTACATCCGGATCAGTGGCGTAAAAAGTAGAAGATGGTCCTGATATAAAAATCGGAAGAGCCACGATAAAAGTGGAGCCAATTGAAATAAGAAAGATTAATATGCGATTCATGGAAACCGAGAACAATGATTAGAATGAATAACGGCCATATGGTCGGTGAGGGGAATTGTGGTGAATGCCAAGCCTCGATTTGGATGGGCGGAAACAAAGAGGGCCGCGGATGACTCTTGGATGTAAAGCGTATCCCAACACCGGCTAAAAACAGTTACTTCTTTTCCTTCCGGAAGAAGAATATTTTTTAGATTGGTCATTTCAAGATAAGGAGAGTTTGTAATTATTTTCTCCGAAAGAAAAGTTTTACCGTGCCAGGCCGGGCTGGTTGCCCACAACAGGGCAAAATCTTTGGATCTCCCCCATTCCCAAAGGGTTGGAAATTTTGTGGGATGATTGGCAACATAGTTTTCCAGATTTTGGGTTTGTCGGATCATTGTGGATATGTAACGATAGTAATAATCAACGTTTTTTACGGCTATGAGGATTAGTATGACTAGTAATAATACTTTAGCTATCCGAGGTAGAAAGATGAAAAAATGACAAACTGCAAAAATCAATAAAAAATAATGAGCGAATTGGTAATGGCTAAGTGGATATTTAGCAAAAACTGCAGCTCCCAATAGTGAACCAACGGTTAAGATCAAAATCTGAGGATTTATTCGATGAAGTAACAATAAAGCTACAACGGAAATGACTATGAGAGCCATAAGCCAAGGATCCCGATAATAGAGCGAGGAAATTGAATTGAGATATGTCGAAAGATCAAAAAAAACCGGTATTCCTCCTCCGTGAATTTCGGAAGAGTTGGCCAAAAGTTTTACCCAATTAAGCAGTTGCGGATAGCTTCCTTTTATGGGCCATGTACCGGCGATAAACCCAAGAGCTACCAACAATGTTTGTATGAGGCAGGAGGAAAGACGTGATTTAATACTGATTCTGGAAATGGCTAGAGGTAGACAAATGCTTATTAATCCCAAAAAGAGGTTGGAAAACTTGTTGGCGATGGCAATTCCGGAAATTGTGGACATTGCAGGAAGGAAAAACCATGAGTTCGTGTTTAGAAAGGAGACAAAAATATTTAACCATACCGCGATGATGAAAAATGACAGTGTCTCCGGAGAAATCGAGGAACTCAAGAAGGGGAAGGCGGAGAATCCTAAAAGACTTAACCAAGCGAATATTATGACCGACTTGCTACGAAAGAATCGGAGTATGGCCAGGAGAAATATTCCCAGTGACACACCCATAACCAATGACTGAAAGACCCTAGTTATAAAAAACACTAAGTCTAAGTTATTTAGCGACCAAAGGATGAACGGGCTATGAGCAATGAACTTCATATACAACCGCAAAGGAGTCATCATTAATGCAAAAATAATAATTGTGGGAGTGCCGGGGTGGTCGATATAATGGATTTGCCTGGTTTTGATGTAGGAAAGAGCGTTACTAAGATAAGAGATGTCAGGATCAATAGTATAAAATGTACCCTTTGTACCAGCAGATATTACCGGAAAAATAAAGGCGGCTGATGTCAGAAATGCTAAAAGGAAAATCCAAACCGCCCGACTCATTTAAGAAGAATAATTTACTCAAGTAAAAAGCCCGAGTATATTGTCAGATAGTTAATATCGTCCTGAAGGTATTTCCATGAGTCATTGTCTTCGGTGGGATAGTCGATGAGAAGGAACCGAAAGATCTCTTGATGGGATTTGAATTGTTCAAGAGTTGGTGGAATCTGATCAGATAAATCATTTTGCAATATAAGTTCTGTTAAGTTGCCTGCTGTAGTAGAATACCTCAAAGAAGATGACAGAATGTAGTCATAGTTCCGATTTTTTACAAGATTTTGTAGCTCCTGGACCCGTGTATTCAAAAGTGTACGGTAGTAAACGACTTTACGTAAAGGGGTCGACTGAAGAGTAAAAAATATTTTTTCTTGAAGCCTTTTGACTTTATAAAGTTCCGGGAAATCCGGGTTTGTTTGTGGTGAAAGAAGTAAAAGAATTATTGATGATCCCAGAACTATTAATAGACCCTGTTTTAGTTTTGTCATTATATAAACACGATGCTAACATGATATGAGATGATCTTCAACTTGAATCAAGTTACTCGTATTAGAAGGTGGGTAGTGGGAGCTATTTTGATGGGGACATTGGGACTATTATTTTTAAGAACGCATAGTGTTACAGGAACTTTTCACGCAGATGAGGGTGGTGTTGTATTGGGTAGTATTTCACCCAACAGAGAGTTGACGGCTACTTTCCAAGAGGCCGCTTATACTGCCCAACCCCCTCTAGACCATATCATTCGGGAAAAGATATATAGGCCTGTTGGTGATTTTCTTGGAATTTCTAAGAAATATCCCGAACTATTTCATAGATTAATGTCTTTACTGTGGTGGACTCTGCCATTGGGCATTTTTATTGTTGCTTATGATAAATATTCAAATAAGAACAGGGCTACTGTTATTTTTTTCTTTTTGTTAATTTCTTCATCTGAATTTCTTGGATACTATTTAGCCGAAGCCAGGCACTATTCGGCGATAGCAGCAGTATTCGCGGCAATGTTAATTGTCTGGATGCAAGATGTAATTTCATGGGAGAAAAAAAAATATGTGTTTTTAGCCGTTTCAGCTCTGTTACCGTTTTTACATATGGTATCTCTGTCGTATTGGTTAGTAATTGTTTTAGCATTTTTTGTTAATTTATTTAGAAATTCCCTTCAAAAAGATAGAAAAGAAAATTATTTGCTACTTGGAGGTTATGCGGTATTGGGATTATTGATACTGGGATTGTATTTTGAAATTAAACGCATCAGTTTGGATTGGCAACACCCATCAATGTCGAATCTGAATGTAAAATATTTGGGATCATATTTAAAATGGACCATTGATTGGATTTTTTACGGTACGCCTTTATACCAAGCATGGGTAATTATTCCGGATGTGATTAAAAATAATTTACAATATCTTTTTGGCTTATTGACATTGGGTTTAGGAATTTTATTTCAAAAAAGACGTGATATAGGTCTCTATTTGGTACTGTTGACAATCGTTGTATTTGTTTGGCCCGCAACAGTGCTTACGTTTCTTTATGTATCGGGCATGTTTACCGGTGAACGTTATTCAATAGCTATCCTTATCATAATATTGCTTGGGATTAGCATTGCATTAATGGAAACGGTATGGAAAACACAATTTAGTACCACTGTTAAATTAAGGATCGGACTAGTGCTTTCGTCACTGCTGGTATTTGGATCAGTTACAAAATTTGCTACAAATCCATCATGGAAATTTGAGTCAGATGAAAATAAGTTTGTGAAACAAAACAGTAAATATTTAAAAAATAAAGATACTATTTTGATTGCTGATACGGGCGGTTATTCCTCCGCTATACCATTGCTAGCAATTTTAAATGATGTCCCGTTTAAAGTTCAGTATATGCAATGCAGAATAGGTATTTTTCTTAGTAATGGTAAAAATACATTAAAGAGCTGGATGGAAGAACATAAGAAGGATAACGTGTTGCTTCTCGGGACAAAACAGGATTTCATGTCTACAAATGAAATTTTATGGAGTGGGGGAGACTTAGCCTTGTACCGTCTAACATCTGTTAACGAATCCGGGCTGTGTCACAATATGCAAACATTTGATGAATGTTACTTAAAGTGTTTTAGGGGTAAATATCCTGCGTCAGCTGACCAAAGAAGTATTCCCGGAACTGCTCCCCATCTGGATATTCATCGCCCATAACTGACATACCGGTTTACTTTTGAGCATAAATCAAAAGCGATCCAGAAATTTCCTTAAGGAGAGGGGTGCGTTCCAAGAGTTGACTCATCCGGTGAACGACCTTAATTAATGGTGTCGGAGTCAGGGGGTGGAGAAAGTCGTAGTTAACAACCCTGATGGTTCTAAACCCAACGCGACGGAGACGTCCTTCTACCTGCCAGCGGATGAGAGCCGTTTCGCTGGGGGAGAACTCCCAGCGGCGGCGAAGAAAGGGGACGTGAAGACCTAAAAAGATTTGGGGGTTGATGAGGTTGGGTTCAGTGAAAAATAACTGACCGCCGGGTTTGAGGACTCGATAGGACTCGGAAAGAACCTTTTTGATATTAACGTGGTGGAGGATAGACACGCCGCAAACAACGTCCATGCTTTTATTGGCAAATTTCATCTTTTCGGCATTGTCGACAATGAATTTGACACTTGGATGATGAATGAGCTGGCGGCCACGCTGAACAACGGCCGGGGTGACGTCGGTAGCAATGATTTTGGCCCCAAAATTCAAAATACGTTTAGTGAACTCCCCATCTCCACAACCTATTTCTAATACCTTTTTGTTTTTAAAATCGGGAATACATTCTTTGAATTTTTCGGCTTTGAGGTCATATCTGATTTGGCCAACGGTGGTTTGAGCGCCCCACCAAATATGCTCCAACTGGGAAAAATGTTGGATTTCTTCGGCTGTAACATTGAGAGACGGAAGATGGTTTTTGAGATATTTGGGACGCCATGAGGGAAACCGACGCCGGTATTTGGTACTGTCTGTGTAGATGACGTTTGCTATGACCAGAGAAGCCCGCCAGAGTTGATTGTAAACCCGACCGGGAAGAATTGGTTCGAGTTGGTAAAGAACCGGGCGAAGAAAGGCGACTGTTTTCCAAAACAGAGGGGGGAGAGTAACAGGCTGATAAGAAATGCCCAGGTCGCGATAGAGAAGGGGGAAGATTTGACTTAGAGTGAGTGATTCGGCACTGACAATGTATGTTTGGGGTCGGCCGGGAGGTGGAGGAGATTTGGTGAATCTGACAATGCTGTCAGCAGCATCATCGACATGCAAAAAATCGGTTAATCCTGGCCAGTTGATCCGACTAGCTATAGATTGCTGAGAGGCCTGTTTTTTCAGGACATCAAAAAAACTGTTGTGGCGGGGATGATTCCCGTAAACAGTTGGAAAGCGTAAGATGGTCAAACGAAATTTTTTGAGCTGGCACTCCCGGGTGAGAATTTGTTCAGCTGCCAACTTTGACCTGCTATACCCATTTGTGGCGAAGTAAGGCCTATTTTCCGAGAAAGAAGAAGTGCAGTCGGGTCGACCGGACATAATGGCAGTAGTCCCAGAGTAAATAATGTGAACCAGAGGACCGAGATTAGGAATTGCGGATAATAGTTTTTGGGTACCTATATCATTAACGGAATAGTCGGATTGAGATGTGTCTGTAACGGCAGCTAAATGAATAATCGTTTCGGGTACTTTGGGAATTTTTATTCCCTCTCCAGTATTCAGGTCGATAAATTGGGTAGACAGTCCCAGCCGGCTGACTAATAGCTTCCCAAGCGCGTCATCAGGTCCTGCCTTGGTCCAGATCCAACAGAGGAGAGAAGATTTAGGAAAAGAACGGGTTAATTTAGCGATGAGACTTCGCCCGATAAATCCCGTACTCCCAGTGATAAGTATCATTGTGTCTTTTTGTACCAGGAAATAGTTTTGGTAAGACCCTCTTCAAAGCCGGTTTTGGCTTGGAAACCGAAGAGTTTCCTGGCTTTGGAAGTATCCAGCATGCGGCGGGGCTGGCCGTCAGGCTTGGATGTATCCCAAACTATTTTTCCTTTGTAACCAACCAAGTTTTTAATCAGGTTGGCTAAGGCTTTAACGCTGATTTCGAACCCGGCGCCGATGTTGACCGGTTCCAGGATATTTAATTTCTCTGCGGCCAGGACGATGGCCCGGGCGGCGTCATCAACATAAAAAAATTCCCGAGTGGCTTTGCCCGTTCCCCAAACCGTAACTTGTTTTTCGCCTGTCTTTTTGGCTTCCACAAATTTTTTGATAAGAGCCGGAATGACATGGGAAACTTTCGGATCGAAATGATCACCAGGACCATATAAGTTGACCGGTAAAAGATACACAGAATTTAAGCCATATTGTTGTTTGTAGGCTTGGGCCATAACTAAAAGAGCTTTTTTGGCAACGCCGTAGGGAGCGTTGGTCTCTTCCGGGTAGCCGTTCCACAGATCGGATTCTTTGAAAGGAACCGGGGTATATTTGGGGTAGGAACAGATAGTGCCGACGATGACGATCTTTTTGACGGAATTGAAGCGGCAAGCTTCAATCAGATTCACGCCCATCATTAAATTGTCATAAAAAAGCGTGCCGGGGTTGGCCTGGTTGTAACCGATGCCGCCGACGTTGCCGGCCAGATGGATGACCAGGTCGATTTTGCGGGTGATTTTTAAGCAGTTGTTAAGGATCCGTAAATCGACTTGTTTTTGACGGGGAACAACGATGTTATTACCGCGGCGTTTACGCAAGTGACTGACGACGTGACTGCCAAGAAATCCTGCCCCGCCGGTGACTAATACCTTTTTCATTTGAGCAAATTATAGACTAGTTTCACGATCAGTGAACTAATCAAATGGATTAATATGATTAGCGGGTTGTGAGTATATTTTCGGATAATCGATAGGTCCTCGGAAAACTGGCGGTGGAAAGTTGTCGAACTAAAAGATGAGGGATGAACACGAAAAACGGCTAGTGTTTGAGGAATTTTGGCAGGAAGTGAACAGTGCAGACAGCGGAGCCAATAGTCATAGTCGAAGGCGCCCTGGTATTTGGGATCAAATTTCCCGACCTTGTTTACCAGTTTTTTGGACAAAAATACTGCCGGCTGGTTAATGGTGTTGAAGATTTTTAAGGCGAAAGGATATTTGTGGACTGGCCATAACTTTTTCAGAAAAAAGGTCCATTTTAGCTTGGGGTCAGTGACGTCACAGTTGCCGTAAAGCCAGAGAGTGGCCGGATGTGCCGCAAAATAATCCGCGACGGCTTGAAATGACCCGGGAAGATAGTAATCATCGGAATTAATATAAGCGATAATATCCCCTGTTGATTTGTTTAAGCCTTCGTTGATGGCGGCTACCTGGCCTTGATCTCTGCGTGACCGCCATTTTATAAATCTTCCGTATTTTTTGATAATGTCGACGGTATTGTCCGTTGAACCACCGTCCAGAACAAAG
>MEVA01000006.1:0-24501 GCA_001772625.1 candidate division WWE3 bacterium RIFCSPHIGHO2_01_FULL_42_13
CTTTTGCAAAAGATTTGATCGAAGCTGATGAGAAACTTGACAAGAAAACCGTTACCAAACTTGGTGAAAGCGATGAAAAGTGTCCAAAGTGCGGAAAAACCCTTTATATCAAGCTTGGCAAGTATGGGAAGTTTTTAAGCTGCTCGGGATTTCCGGAGTGTGACTTTGCAAAACCAATGGATGGTGAGGGAGTTGACGAAGATGGTGAGGCAAAAAGTTTTGGTAAATGTGATAAGTGTGGTGAGGGAGAAATGGTTTTGAAGCAGGGTCGTTTTGGAAAGTTTTTAGCGTGCAACAAATATCCAAAATGTAAAAATACAAAACCCTGGCTTGAGAAGATTGGAGTAAAATGCCCGAAGTGTGAAGAGGCTGGCCGTGCGGGTGGTGAAATTGTTGCAAAAAAGGCAAAGATTCGAGGGAAAGGAAGCCGAGCGTTTTACGGCTGCAGCAACTATCCAGAGTGTGATTATGCGAGTTGGAAGGATCCGAGGATAGTTGGAGATAAAGAAGTTTCCGACGAGGCGGCTGAAGGTGACGCAGAGTAACTCAATTACTTAACAATCTCATAGACAACTTCAAAATAATTTCTATATAATCTTCAAAACCCACCGAAATCAAATCTATTTTGGAGGACGAGATGGCGAAGAATGGAACAAACGGAAATGGCGCAGTTGCACCGGGCTTAAGTATAGGGGAGGTTTCTCTGCTAGATATTGAACTTTCGGACAGCAGAATCGTCTTTACGGTTGGATTTTCAGGGACCGAGGATCCCTACAGCTACGTCGATGATTTTACGGAGGCTGTTGAGAAATTCTGCCATCAGGTAAGTGGTCGATTTGGACCTCTTACTATTGAACTCAAGGCTATGGATTTTGCGAATGCTGAGGTTGAGGATCAAGATGAGGCAGAAGAGGGCGGCCAAGAATGCTACGTCGCTGTCCCGCTTCTTGACTTGCCTTTCTAGTAATCTTTCGTTAAGGTAACGGAAACCCGGCGCACACATCTTTGATTTGTGCGCCGATGTTTTTTATTCTTGGATCTTTTTGAATTTCATTTCTAAACTTTTTCCTCGCAGCTTGTCTAACTTTACTATCTTCGCTATCAATATCAGCACCCACAACTTTCCCAGCAACTTCACCCGCAATCTCCACAACTTCGTTCATCCACTTCGCAATCATTTTCATTTCTTTTGCGCCCATCCCACGAGTTGTAATTGCAGGAGTTCCAAGTCGCAGCCCGGAAGGATAATATGCGCTTCTTTTGTCAAAAGGCACGGCATTACGGTTTAAGACAATTCCTGCGTAATCAAGCCCCCAGGCCGCCGTCCAGCCGTCGAGGCCTTTATTAGTGATGTCAATTAAAATAAGGTGATTGTCGGTTCCGCCTGAAATTAAATTAAATCCATAACCCGTAAGTTCCTCGGCCAGTACCTTCGCGTTTTCAACAACTTGTTTCGCATACTTTTTAAACGAACTTTCTTGCGCCTCTTTCATACAAACTGCAATAGCCGCGGTTGTGTTATTGTGGGGTCCGCCCTGCAAACCAGGAAAAACTGCCTTGTCTATTTTACTGCCCAAGTCAGGGTCTTTTGCTAAACCTTTTTCTGTAACCATCAAAACTGCCCCTCGAGGCCCGCGCAAAGTTTTGTGAGTGGTGGTCATTACAACGTGCGCAAATTCAACAGGGGATTGGTGAACGCCCGCCGCAACAAGACCTGCAATATGCGAAATATCGGCCAGATGATAGGCTCCAACCGCATCGGCAATTTCGCCAAACCTCTTAAAGTCAATAGCTCTTGGGTAAGCCGTCGCGCCTGAAATTATTAACTGGGGTTTAAATTCTTTCGCAAGTTTTTCCACTTCGTCGTAGTCAATTAGGCCGTTTTTGTTGGTTGTGTAATGCGAAGTTTCAAAATATCTTCCCGAAAAAGTTACCTTTGGATGTCCGTGTGTTAAGTGCCCACCAAAATTTAGAGCCATTCCTAAGATTTTGTCACTGGGGTTTAACAGTGCAAACAAAACTGCCGCGTTTGCAGGCGATCCCGAATACGGCTGAACATTTGCGTGTGGAACCCCAAAAACTTTTTTCACCCGAGCCATCGCAAGCTTTTCTATTTCGTCTATAAACTCATTGCCTTGATAGTAACGCTTGTTTGCGTAGCCTTCGGAATACTTGTTGGAAAGCATTGAACCTACAGCCTCACGGACTTCTTTTGAGGCATAGTTTTCGCTTGGGATCATCATTAAAGTCTCGTTTTGCCGCGCCTCCTCAGCGTCTATTAAATCGTAAATTTTTGGATCGGTGGATTTTAAAGTCACGTTGCAATTATACATTTTCTTGTATATTCTTCTGGCACTGAACTAATCTAGTTCAATTTGCAAATTACCTAGGAGAAGATATGGACGATGAGACGTTCCAAATAGAGTTGCGCGTCGAGGGCCCGGTTCTGTTTAAGCTCGATTACAATCTTATGGAGGACTTGCATAATGGTCGGGTGCGGCATCATGTGCGGATCAGGATGAGGGGCCGTAACATTTCTCGCCAAAACTACCTCAAGCATAAGCAACGCTTGATCCGAGCCGCATTGGATCTCGCGTTCACAAATATGCTTGGGTACAACCGCTTTGTGAAGCGCGAGGTTCTTTTCACGAAGATGGGCGATGTGGAATTGAAGAAAGAAGATGGTTTTTCGGTTCTGGTTTTCACAACACCCGAGCCGCTGGCCTTCGTCAAAACATATACCTTTGTTGAACCCAGGCGTGCTGTTGCTTAAATGGGAACGGAGAGGTGGGCGCATTCGCTTTTGCCCACTTCTCCGCTCAGCCTTGCTAAGCTACCTTGCCTGTGATAGATTCTTTCTTGTTCTCGCGTCTTCCTGGAGTTTATAACTCCCGCGGGTGAGGTTTCGTTAAAAGCGAACCAAAACTAAAAGGGAGAATCTACGCATCACACTTTGTTTGTTGCTTTATTCTCCAAGAATTTAAAATGCCAAAATACAAACTACCAAAAGCAGAAGAACTTTTTGAAGCCGGCGTTCACTTTGGACACCAGGTTAGACGATGGCACCCGGCCATGGAAAAATACATTTTCGCCCAGCGCTCAGGAATTCACATTGTCGATCTTGATAAAACCGTTGAAGGCTTAAAAGCCGCAACGCAGTTTTTGTACGAAACAGCCGCAAAAGGCGGCCAGATCATCTTTGTGGGAACAAAAAGACAGGCCGCGGAAATTATTGCTACGGAGGCAAAAAGGGCCGGGGCGTTGTTCGTAAATGACAGATGGCTTGGTGGAACCGTGACAAATTTTAGAATTGTTAGAAAAAACATAGATAAGCTGGTTGATTTTATAAATAAAAGACAAACCGGACAATTTGATAAGTACACGAAAAAAGAACGCTTGCTTTTAGACCGAGAAATAGATAAGCTTCAAATTTCGGTTGGAGGAATTGTAGGTTTGCAGGGAAAGCCAGCCGCACTTTTTATTATTGATACGAGACGTGAAAAAACAGCAATAAACGAAGCTAGAATTACGGGAATTCCAGTTGTTGCAATTGTTGATACAAACTCCGACCCACGAAACATTAACTATCTAATTCCCGGAAATGATGATGCTATCCGTTCAATTTCCACAATCGTAAAACCGGTTGCTGACGCTGTTGCAGAGGGCTATGCTGAATATGCGGAGAAGTCCGCAAAAGAAAAGAAAGAGCGTGATGAGGCAAAGGAAGCTGCAAAACAAAAAGCTGTTGAAGAGGCAGTAGCCCAAGCGGAAGCGGTGAAAGTAACCTCATCTGAGTCGCCGCACGCAACAGAGGTTGCAGGAAAGAAGCTTGTTGAGAAACCTGAAAAGTTAATCTCGCCACTAGAAACAGAAATTATTGAGGAAAAAGTCAAGAAAGATATCAAAGACGAAGTAAAAGAGAAAAAGACTAGGGGGAAGGTAAAAGTAAAGCCAAAGTTGAAAAAGTAAACATGCCCAATTTAGACGTAGAAAATATCAAAAAATTAAGAGACTTAACCGGCGCTGGAGTTTTGGACATAAAAAAATCTTTAGAGGAGCATGGCGGCGACTTTGAAAAAGCTAAAGCAGATTTAATGGAAAAAGGAAAAGCTCGGGCCGCCTCAAAAGCCGATAGAGAAGCTTCGGATGGTTTAGTTTATTCGTACATTCACAACGGTGGAAGAGCGGGCAGCATGATTTTAATGGCCTGCGAAACTGATTTTGTGGCCAAAACCCCTGATTTCCAAAACTTATGCAAAGAAGTGGCAATGCAGGTTTGCTCGGGAGATTATGAAAATGTTGAAGAGTTGCTAAACGATGAATATGTGCGAGACGGAAGCAAGAAAGTTGGCGGCCTGATCACCGAAGCTATTGCTAAACTCGGCGAAAACATTGAACTCAAGCAGTTTGTAAAGTACAGCGTAAAATAGTATCATTCCCCAACAAGTTTCTTACTATATCCTGTAGGATCAGACAAGGAGGCTAAATTATGGGAGGCGGTGGAGGTGGATCAGGTGGTGCGCTTGCCAATAAGGAAGTATATCCTGTGCCGGTTGAGTCCAAGATCTTGGAAATCCTGCAAGCTGGCCCGATGGCCTTCGGCGAGATTGCTAGAAGCCCCGCCTTGAAAGGGCTTGCGAGGTTTACTGTCGGCACGACTCTGGGCAACCTCATTTCGAAAGATCAGGTGCATCGGAGTTTGGGTCTCTATGCTTTGAAGCTCACCGACTAGGACCGAAGAATTTTGATTAGAAGCGGAATCTCTTTATGGAGGGAGATTCCGCTTTTTGTAGAATATTAACGGCCCTCTTGCTAAAATACCTCACATGACAATCTCAGAATTAAAATCCAAACTAGATAAGTCTCTTGAATTCTTGCAGGTTGAAATGTCCAAAGTTCGAACCGGCCGTGCGTCTCCCTCGCTTCTTGAAGAAATCAAAGTCAACGCCTACAACTCAAAAATGGCGATCAAAGAACTCAGTTCCATAATGGTTCCCGATCCTCAAAGTCTTGTCGTTTCACCGTGGGACAAAAGCTTACTGCAGGAAATTAACTCCGCGATAAAAAGTAGCGACTTAAATCTAAACCCTTTCATTGATGGCGATGTGGTGCGGGTTCCAATTCCAGACCTTACGGAAGAAAGACGAAAAGAGCTATCAAAAAGTGTTATAGCAAAAGTTGAGGAGGTTAAAGGCTCGATCAGAAACATTAGGCAGGAAGCGATGAAAGATATTGATACGCAGTTTGCCGCCAAACAAATTAGTGAAGATGAAAAGTTTACGCAAAACGAAGAAATTGAAAAGATTGTTAAGGAGTATACTGACAAGGTCGTAGAGTTGGGTGAAGCAAAAAAAGCCGATTTGCTCAAGATTTAGATTTGAAATTCCGCAAGTATGTTAACAGCAGTAATTCTCATTTTAATATTGTCGGTTCTTGTGCTAGTCCATGAATTTGGACATTTTTTTGTGGCAAAAAAAACCGGGGTTCGCGTTGAAGAGTTTGGCTGGGGCTTGCCGCCAAGGCTTTGGGGTAAGAAAATCGGCGAAACTCTCTATTCTATAAACTGGCTGCCTTTTGGAGGTTTTGTGAAGTTAACGGGTGAAGATGTGGGTGAAGTTGAGGAGGATTCAAAAGCTGGGCAGTGGGCAAAAGGTGTTTCAGCCGATCCTGGAAGTTTTGCTAATAAATCACCGTGGCAACGCGCTGCAATTCTTGTGGCTGGAGTTTTTATGAACATAGTTTTAGCAATTGTAATTTATTACGGAATGTTTTTTATTACAGGTTTTAGAACAATGTCACTGCCACTATTTTTCGATTATAAATTTAGGTTTGGTAATCAGGAAAACATAAGCACGGTTGTAATGGGCTTTAGCGAGGGCTCTGCGGCCCAGGCGATGGGGGTTGAGGTAGGGGAGGCAATCATTGAAGTTGACGGTAGGCCGGTTTATAACGTTACGGATGTTCGGGCGGCTTTGGCAGAAAAAGATAATCAGGAGGTTCAGGTGCTTTTGATGGATATAAAAGGAGTGGAGAGGGAATTTAGAAGCATTAGGGTTACGCCTCACGCTAACGAACAGGGTGAGGTTTTGCTTGGGGTGGCACTAGCACCCGGATTTAGATTAACTTACGAAAATAGGTGGCTTGCCGCCCCACAGCACGCCTACAATATGTTAGGCTACTCGGTTAATACTTTGGCAAAGCTTGGTCAGGAATCCCTTCAGTCTGGAAACATAGCACCCTTATCCGACAGCGTTTCAGGCCCAGTTGGGATTTTTTCAACCATTCAAAACATTGTTAGCGTTCCGGGGCGTGACGCGGCGGTGGGTTTGCTTGATTTGACGGCCTTATTGTCACTAAGTTTGGCAATGCTCAATATTCTTCCATTTCCGGCTTTGGACGGGGGAAGGCTAATTTTTATTGTTTATGAGGTGGCTTTTAATAAAAAACCTAATCCTAAGCTTGAAAGCGCGGTTCATAGATGGGGAATGCTGGCACTGCTTGCGCTAATTGTGCTCATAACCACTAAAGACATTCGAAATTTGTTCTAAAACTGCCAAAAATTTACAAAAATTTGATCTATTTTAAATATATGTATATACTGTGAGTGGAAGTTTCGGTGAATGTTTTGCCATTTTAGACTATTCGTAAAGGAAATTTTATAAAAATTTGGCAAAAATTAAGAAGTTCGGGAGCCCCGTCGCAACAACCGTTTCGCGACTATCGAGTAAAACTATTGTTCAAAATTGAAGTTTGGAGGTGTTTGTTTTGGTTCGTATAAAAGTACGACATGGCGAGAGTTTAGAGCAGGCTTTAAGACGCTTCAACAAAAAAGTAATTTCAGCAAGAATTTTGAAAGAGGCTTTTGAAAGAAGCAGGTTTGAAAAGCCTAGCTTAGAAAAAAGAAGAAAAGAAAAAGAAAAAGCTAGAAAAATATACTTGGAGAATAGAAATCGCTAATGTTAAATAAGTTAAAAATTGCTTTACTAAAGGCCCGAAAGGAAAAGGACGCGCTTCGCGTCTCTGTTTTGGGGTTTTTGCTTTCGGCTATTCACAATAAGGAAATTTCGCTTCGGGGCAAAGACGAAACCTTTGGTGACGAGCATATTGCGCAGGTTATTAATACGCAGATAAAGCAAAGAAAAGAATCTATCGAACAGTACACCGCTGGTGGAAGAAAGGATTTGGCTGACCAGGAAACCCGGGAACTTGGAGTTTTGGAGGAAATTTCCCGCGAATATATTCAATGAAACTTGCAAGTAACACCCATGTTTCCATTTCTATTGTTGGCGATGACGAAATGCGAAAGCTAAACAAAGAGCACCTGGGCAGAGATTACGCTACTGATGTTTTGTCTTTTAACGTTGAGGAACAAACTGAGCAAGGCTTTTATCTGGGCGACATTGTGGTGAACAAAGACCAGGCGGAAAGGCAGGCGATGGAGTTTGATAATAGCCTTGAAGAAGAAATTGCTGAGCTTGTGGCCCACGGCATGCTGCATTTGATGGGTATGCACCACGAGGGGGATGAGCATTAAAACATTCTTTACCCCCGCCCGAGTCTAAAGTACCATTACTACATGCACCCACTATTAATTGTTACCTACCTTTTGAACCTCATTCTCATAGGAAGCATTTTTGGACTTTTGGGGGTGTTTCTTGGAATTATTGGTTCCGCTTTAGTTTTTTATATCATTAGTAAAAACGGTGGGGATGTAAGAAAGCATTGGGGACAAATAGCGGCTATAGCTTTTGTACACTTTTTGGGTGTAATAGCGGTAGTCTATGCGCCGTGGGGGTCGTCGGTGATTACGGGGGTAGCGATAATAATGGAGCTTTTTATTGTTGCAATTTTTTCAAACATGGGGCGCGTTTAGGTTCGCAAATGAAACTCATCGTTGGACTTGGAAATCCGGGAAAAAAGTTTGAAAAGACTCGGCACAATGTCGGGTTTATTTTGCTGGATAAGTTTGCCGAAGAGATTGGTGGCGGTGCTACGGCGGCAGCCTGGAGTTTTGACCCCAAATTTGTAGCAGACATTGTAAAAATTACCAAAGCCGGCGAAGAATACCTACTCGTCAAACCCGAAACTTTTATGAATAAATCGGGCGAAAGCGTTTCGAAGGTTGTAAATTATTTTGACATTGATCTGGAAGAAATACTTGTTGTTCACGATGACGTTGATCTGCAGTTTGGTCAGACGAAACTACAGACAGGGCGTAATTCTGCAGGCCACAAAGGCGTTCAGAGCATTATTGACACGCTGAAAACCAACAATTTTTGGAGGTTTCGAGTGGGCGTTGGCCGCCCGGAAGATTGTGGGCATGACGCAAATATTGAGACAGACGATTGGGTCTTAATGAATCTTACCGATAAGGAACTTTCGCAAATAAAAGCCATAAAGATTCCACAAATACCAACACAAATTTCTTGATCCAAAACCCTATATATGTATACTTAGTTTTAAGCCCCGGAATTTTTTTGTGGGGATTTTTTAAGTCTGTAAAGTTTAGTTTTCCTGGCCTGCCGTATGTTTTACACAAAATATAGACCTCAAAAGTTTAGCGAAATATCCCAGCCCAATGACGTGGCAACAGCTTTGGCCAACCAGGTAAGGTCTAAAAAAGTTAGCCATGCGTATCTTTTTATTGGCCCTCGGGGAGTTGGGAAAACCACCACCGCCAGAATTTTAGCCAAGGCTTTAAACTGTGAAAACTTAAGCAAAACCGGAGACCCGTGCGACAAGTGCGATGCTTGTGAGGCCATAAAACTTGGTAACTTTTTGGATCTTATTGAAATAGACGCCGCCAGTAACCGCGGCATAGACGATATCCGCGACCTTAAAGACAAAATCCGCCTAGCCCCATCACTTGGAAAGCAAAAAGTTTACATAATAGACGAAGTTCACATGCTTACAACTGAAGCTTTTAACGCCCTGCTTAAAACCCTTGAGGAACCGCCCGCCCATGCCACTTTCATCTTGTGCACAACCGAAGAGCACAAAGTCCCGGATACCATAAAATCACGTTGTCAGGTCTTTAAGTTTAAGCGGGCAACGGTTGAGCAAATTGTCACAAAACTTACGGAAATTTGCGCCAAGGAAAAAATAAAAGCGAAAATTAAAAAAGAGGATTTGGAAAAAATTGCCCGCGCGTCTTTAGGCGGATTTAGAGATGCCGAAACTTTGCTCCAACAAGTTGTTGAGGGAGAGCTTGATATTGACTCATTTGTTGGAGTTAATTCAACACAGGAGTTTGTGACTTTTGTTGACTCAATTTTCATGAAAAATACCAGTGCAGCCATTCGCCAGGTCAACAAATTGTATGAGGATGGCATAGATTTACATACTTGGTCATTGGAGCTTTTGAAGTATTTGCGCGATTTGCTTTTTATTTCGGCTGACGCGCATGAGGGGTTAGTTGATGTTTCCAATGATGTTTTGGCAGATATGAAAGTGCAAGCGGCAAAATTAAACTCGCAAAAAGTTGTAGAAATGATCGAGGCATTTTCAAAAGCGACCAACGAAATAAAATTATCATCCATTGCCCAGCTACCATTGGAATTGGCGATTGTAACTTTGTGTGAAGGAGGGGGCTTACATGAGGCACCAGTAAAAGCTGGCGAGCCTGCAGGTTCGGCAGGTGGGGGCGGAAAGACGGGCGGGAACAAGAGTGGACAAACGGGTGGAAATGACGCGGGAATGGTTCGCATCTCAAGTTCCACTTTGAAAATTTCAAAGACTGCAAAGGAGACTAAGAAATCAAAATCGAAACTTAGCGTAAAATTCGAAGACATTCAAAGCGCGTGGCAGGATGTTCTTAAAGGTGTTATAAATCACAACCATGGCGTTCAGGCCTTACTTAAAGCCACAAAACCCATCGAAATAAGCGGTAGCTCGTTGGTAATAGAAGTCTTTTACAAGTTCCACAAAGAACGTCTGGAAAGCGTTAGAAACAGACAAATAGTGGAAGACGTTTTGTCCGAAATTTTTGGCGAACCAATCTCTCTTCAACTTAAACTTTCAAGTGAAAGACCACAGCCAAAATCCAAGTACGAAACAGGCGAACTAACAGACATGAACATTAAAGTTGCAAGCGATATTTCTTCCAGCGACTCAATCCTGGATGTTTTTGATGGCAACTTGCCACTTTAACGCACCGCGTCTACAATCAGTTAGTGAAAATCCCAAGGCCAATTGAAAATCTTATTAATGCGTTTGAGCGTCTACCTGGAATTGGTCCCAAAACCGCGCAGCGCTTAACCTTTTACCTTTTGCATTTTCCGCAAGAAGAACTGGAAAACTTCGCAAGTGCTCTTACAAACTTAAAAACCGGAACTAAGCTTTGCTCAATTTGCAAAAATGTTGACGAAGTGGACCCCTGTAGCATCTGTTCCGACGCCAGGCGGGACAAAAACACCATTATTGTTACCTCAAGCCCCCTGGATGTTTTAGCTTTTGAAAAAGTTGGGCATAAAGGCACTTATCATGTTTTGCATGGTGTTATAAATCCTTTAGAAAACATTGGTCCCGATGAGATTTATATAAAGGAACTTATCTCACGTTTGAAAGAAATGGTTGGTGGGGGAAGTGGTGGGGATCGTGGGATTGAAATAATTTTAGCCACAAACAGCAGTATGGAGGGCGAGTCTACCGCGATGTACATCTCAAAGTTAATTCGTGATGGGGGCATGGATGAAGATGTGGTAAGAATTACCCGCATTGCCCGGGGACTACCTGTTGGCGGCGATATTGAATACGCAGATGATATAACGCTAACCCGTGCGCTTGAGGGCAGATCAAGCTTCACCTCTTAAGTTTTGCTATAATCCCACTCAAAGATTGAAATTAGACAAATCCAACTTTTGTTCAATTTAGTGGAGGTAGACATGCCTAGCAGTATTGATTCAGAGTTTGCTTTTGAGATACATCTGGCACTGCTTGTGGGTGTTCCTCTTGTTGCCGCACTGGTTGTGGCCATAATTGCCCAGGCTACATATAAGTACCGCAGCGAGGGTTACCCCTACGCCGGGGTGTTTTTGGTGCTTGTCGGATCGGTTGGAAGCGGGCTTTTGGCTTTCAAGACCGCGATTCTTGCTGGAGTGGGTTATTCCGATGCCGCAGCTTTCGCAGGCCTTGTTGGCCTTCTTACGCTCGGGGCATTCTTCTGGGTTTTGTATGCCTTCAGCTCTACAAACCCACCAATACGGCTTTTGAAAGACTAAGGGAGGATTAAATGGGGCAACCAATCGTATTGTTTGTATTCCTCGGCCTTGCGGCTTTTCCGGCCATTGCATTTATGGTTATGGAAGCAGTAGTTAGGTACGCGAGAGAGGGAGCAAAAAGCTTTTGGATCGGGTTCGGCTTGTTTTTAGCGAACGCACTCGTCCCTCTCGGGGGAGTTATCTGCGCGGTGGTTGCTGGATTTGGGGTAGCTGAATTAATCCAGGTTGAGCCCATATACCCAATTGCTGTAGGCGCGATTACATCTTTTGGTCTTAGCATCTGGTTGATGCTCCTTGCCGTTCGCCGCTCCTAATACTTTGATGCACACTGTTTTGGGCGCCTTCTTCAGATATTTGGGGAGGGCGCTGCTTTTTTGAGTACAAAACTAGACATATCAGCTATAATAAATTTTGAAGATGCAGCTTTATAATTCGCTAACAAAAAAAGTTGAAGAATTTAAACCCCTAAACCCCGACGTTGTCACAATGTATACCTGTGGCCCTACCGTTTACGATTATCAGCATATTGGAAATTTCCGAACCTTTATGAGTAGCGATTTTGTTCATAGGGTTCTTAAATACAACGGTTACAAAGTGAAATTTATTATGAATATTACCGACGTGGGACACTTAACCGGAGATAACTTAGGGGATGCGGATTTGGGTGAAGACAGGCTTGAGCTTGCGGCCGACAGAGAAGGCAAAAGCGCAAAAGAAATAGCAGAGTTTTACACACAAGATTTCATGAAATCGTATGACAAATTAAACATTTTGCGCCCAGAAAAATTTACAAGGGCTTCCGATTATATAAAAGAAATGCTGGCTCTCATAAAAACTTTGGAAGCAAAAGGTTTTACATATAGAACCAGCGATGGGATTTATTTTGACACTTCAAAAGTTGGAGATTACGGAAAACTTGCCGGAACAAAAGTTGATTTGGTTGAGGAAGGTGCGCGTTTTGAACCAAACCCCGAAAAGAAAAACCCGACAGACTTTTCACTTTGGAGATTTTCACCCGACAGCAAAATCCGTTGGCAGGAGTGGGATTCGCCGTGGGGAAGGGGATTTCCAGGCTGGCATATTGAATGTAGCGCAATGGCCATAGAGGAGCTTGGTCCGACGATAGATATACATATGGGCGGGGAAGATCACAAAATGATTCACCACCCCAATGAAATGGTTCAAAGTGAGTGCGTAACCGGCAAGCCCTTTGTAGATTATTGGATGCACACCGCTTTCCTAAAAGTTGATGGTGGGCGTATGGGTAAAAGTGTGGGCAATGCTTACATTTTGGACGATTTAGAGACCAAGGGTTTTACCGCTTTTGACCTTCGCTACTTTTACACACTTGCTCACTACCGAACCAAGCTAAACTTTACCTGGGAGGCGTTGCAGGCTTCGGCTTCGGCACTAAAAAAACTTTACGACATGGTCGAGAGCTACCAGGAAGATCCAGAGGCTACAATTTCGCCCGAATATCTTAATAAGTTTGAGGCCGCAATTGGTGACGATGTAAATATTCCGCAAGCGGTTGCCGTAATGTGGGACATGCTAAAAAGTGACATTCCTGAGGGTTCAAAGCTAAAAACTTTAGAAAAGTTTGATGAAGTTTTGGGCTTAAATATTGTTGACCACATTGGCTACGAAGTTCCAGCAGATATAGAAAATCTAGCTAAGCTGCGCTGGGAATATCGTAAGAATGGAATTTGGGATAAGGCCGACGTAATCCGCAAGCAAATTGAAGCTCAGGGCTTTGTGATTGAAGATTTGGTCAATGCCTATAAAGTAAAAAGAAAGTAAAAGTGAGCGAACAAACTGCCGATTTTTTCGAAAAATATGCTGATTTAGAAGATGAGTTGTTTGCTGAACCTAGTGGGCATAGTGGCGGAGGGGGCAAAAAGAGAAAAACTGCCCCACGTGATCCAAAAAGCGAGACAGCTAAAAGAAAGCGCGAAGAAGCTATTGAAGCATCCCAAGAGAACCGTCGCGAAGAAGCCAAGGAAAACCTAGAAAAAACTTTGGAAAACTTCCCTGAAAATCTTTTGGAAATGTATGTTCCGTGGGTTAATTTGTCTTTGGAAAACGGCCAGCCCATGATTGACGAAATTGATCTGGAAGAAAACTTTGTGCGGTCAGGCAAAAAGGCGGGAGGGCAGAACGTCAACAAAGTAAGTTCGGCAGTACAGCTTAAGCATATTCCCACCAACATCTCAGTTCGAAACGAAGAAACCCGTGACCAAAGCAAAAATAGACAAAACGCCCGCGCAGGGCTTGAAAGCAAGCTAAAAGAACACCTCAAAGACTGGAAAACTTACATTGGTGATAATGAGATGACAAAAGAAATGGTAAGGCAATTGACGGGCGCTAAAGGTTAGTTGAAGCGAGTATGCTCTCTACGTCTGGGAGATACTTGTCATAGGCTTTGGCTTTAGCAAAGTATTCGAAGATATAAGCGTTCCCATTCTTTAAAACTACTCTTGCAAACCCTTTTATTTGATCTCCGTCAAGATCCGCGGTAAAAATAATGTCGCGTGCTTCTTCACCAGAAACTGTTGCCGCTTCTCTGCCCGCCACTTGGAAATTATCTTCACCTGCCGACTCTTCCGCGGTCTGGCTTTCCCACAAATCAGCAACTGCCTGAACTGTAAGATCGGGTTGGGAAGAAATATCAATAATTTTAATACCTACGAATTCCCTATAATCATCGGCTGAAGATTCCTGGGGAGAGTAGAAAGCAACCACGTATTGCGCCGTAGGCTGGTTTTTAAAGCTCCAATTTCCGGGATATATCAAACTAAGCCCATACGCATCATTCTGATAATTTTGGGGCTCAGACTGTGCTGACTGTTCTGGAGAAGAAGGTTGGTTGGTTGAAACTGAGAATTTAAAATCTCCCGTGACTAAAAAGAATACAACTACCAAAACTACTAAAACGCCTATGATTATTAAGGGGAGAGCAACACCTCTTTGCTGGACAGTTTTGCGCATTATTAATGATCGCCATATACCATAGCATTTGTCAATACCTAGAGTAAATAAAGTTTGACAGGTATTTTTATATTGATCATACTAAATATGTGAACAACGAATCTGCCCAAAAGGGAATAGCCCCTCTGCTAATTCTTGTTATAGTGGGCGCCGCAATTGCGGGAGCCGTTGTCATTTTTAATAAGCCTTTTAATAAGTCTAAGAACTCACCACCCGCTGAGCAGCAAGTTCAACAAAATCAAACCTCAAATCAACCTTCTGCCCAAGAACAACCTGTGGGGCAAGGGCAGGAAGTGGGGTGGGAAACCTACAGAAGCGATGAATATGGTTATACGGTTGAAATTCCTAAAGGCTGGAATGTTTCCGACACTCCGTCTGAAAACTCCAGAGAAACAACTATTATCCACCCCGGTGCTCAGGCTTTGGTGTTAATAACCGCTTTGAAAGACGAGGGGTTAAGCGATCTGGATTATATGAGGGACTCAATGGCGGAGTTTAAAGAAAAGCTGGAAAATGATCCGGCCACCTTGCAGCTTGCAAAATTTGAAAGTGATATACAAGGCAATGTGGGGGGATTTATTGGCATAGGTGAAGAGTATAGATCGGAGGTAAATTGGTACTTTGAGCAAAGAGGTTTGTTGTCGACTAATGGGCGTGTTTTACTCTTTCATGGAGCGGCACAGTCCAATGTTTACCAGGAGTATAAGGATATAATTTCCCATATTATTGAGAGTTTTAGGGTTGAGTAAAAGCACCTAAGTGTGGCTTCTGGGAATTTTTTGATTTTACGGTATTAATCTACGTTTTGTTATAATCAGCCAGCTATGCAAATAGGAATCATCGGACTTCCCAACGTTGGAAAGTCCACACTTTTTAACGCGCTTTTGAAAAAGCAGGTCGCTTTGGCGGCCAACTACCCGTTTGCCACTGTAGAACCAAATATTGGCGTTGTTGATGTTCCTGATGAGAGGTTGGATAAACTGGCAGAGCTTGTAAAAGTCGAGTTTGGAGGCCGAAATGGCGAAAGAGAAGTGCCTGAGAAAACTATCCCCGCAGTTGTGAAATTTGTTGATATAGCGGGCTTGGTGAAGGGCGCATCTGAAGGCGAGGGCTTGGGAAATAAATTTTTAAGCCACATTCGTGAGGTTGACGCAATCGTTCATGTGATTCGTGATTTTGAGGACGAAAATGTAACACGTGCCGGTTCAACAAATCCCCAGAGTGACAAGGAAATCATCGAAACGGAGCTAATTTTGGCTGATTTGCAGGTTTTAGAAACTAGGGCAGGTTCGTTAGGGAAAGATTCTCGGGTTCCGGACAAAGACCAAGCTAAGAAATCCCAGGCTCTGGAAAAATTGTCGGTAGCTTTGAAGAAAGGGGAGTTGGCTTCGTCGGTTGGGCTGTCGGATGGGGAAAAAGAATTGGTAAAAGACCTAAACTTATTGACTTTTAAGCCTGTTATCCAAGTTTTTAACGTTTCGGAGAGTGCTGTCGCATCAGGCAGTGAGATAAGTGTGAGTACAAATAGTGTTCAACTATGCGCAAAATTGGAGTCGGAACTCTCAAATTTGTCAGAAGAAGAGCAAAAGGAATATTTAAAGGAGTTAGGTTTGAAGTTGTCCGGGCTAGATAAGGTTATAAAGCTTGGATATGATCTTTTAGGCCTCCAAACATTTCTTACCGCCGGGCCAAAAGAGGTTAGAGCCTGGACAATTAAAAAGGGTACAAAGGCACCGCAGGCCGCGGGAACGATTCACACAGACTTTGAACGTGGGTTTATTTCGGCTGAAGTTATTTCATACGAAAATTTAATTGCGGTTGGGGGTTGGAAAGCGGCAAAGGACAAGGGTCTAATTAGAATAGAGGGCAAAACCTACGAAATGAAAGATGGTGATGTGGTGGAATTTAATTTTAGTGTGTAGGGTGAAGCTGGGTTACGACACATTGAGCATAAAAGTAAGTTCCTCTCACTTTTACGTACCAATGTTCTGCCGGTCGTAACCCAAAAAACAACTATCAGGAAGGGTTGATAAGATCTAAGACTTTAGGAAGGCAAGAATGTCTTGTAGGAGTCGTTCAGGCCGAAGTTGGCTTCCTGCGCCGCGTTTTGTGCGTGCCGGAACTTGTCTTCGGCATTTTCTTTCCGAAGACGAATCTCCCCAAGCTGCTTCCCAAACTCTTTGTAACTGACCCCACTCTCCCTCATTCTTTTCTGAAGGGCTTCCTCGTCCTTGAAGGCTTTGTCTAAGTCGCTTGCCAGTCCTTGCAGAACAGGCATAACGACCAGTTTCTTTTGGATGGCTTTCATCTCCGGATCCTTTGCGGGCCAGGATTTGAATTCGATCCAGAAACTTATAGACTGGACAAGCCAGTGACCGAAATTCAAGTAGGTAAACACCGCGGGGCCTAAGATTAAGACCGCGGCTAGGGCGTACAGTATGCCGTACAACTCAGGATGGTTTTCCATTTGTTACCTCCAGCACGTTCCTCGTGCTATGGCCTGATAGTAAGTGCTTGGCAGCCACTTAATTATATCACAGGTAGACCTATAGTCAATAGAGTTTGAGATTTGATACGAAATCTATTTTAATTAGACATGGGTAAGGTTCAAATCCCCCTAGCATGACGGAAACTTGCACTACTTCTCGCCGTAATGTACACTGCCCCAGTTCAAATATTCTAGTTTGCTTAGACACATCTATGTAGACTAGTTTCCGAGGTGTAGTACAATGCACTCAGGAAATCCATAGTATTTATGAAAAAATACGAATTAATGACAATTGCAAAAATAACTCTCGGTGAAGACGGCGCACGCGCGCTTTCAAATTCCATTAAAGATTTAATTTCTTCAACAAAAGGAAAAGTTTTAAATAGTGATTTTTGGGGCAAGCGAAAATTTGCTTACGAAATCAACCACAATCAAGAGGGATTTTACGAAGTTATCGACTTTGAAATCGAAGCAGATGCCGTGGCCACGCTTAAAAACCAGCTAAACCTACAGGACGGTTTAGTAAGATATTTAATTAGCGCTACAAAGTAGCGAGAAAGATAAAATGGCACGAAGTGTAAATAAAGTTATATTAATTGGAAACTTAACACGCGACCCGGAATTAAAATATACTCCGCAGGGGCACGCGGTTTGTACTTTTGGTATAGCAACAAACAGGGAGTGGGTTTCAAATGGCGAAAAGCAAGAGGCGGCAGATTTTCATAACATTGTAGCCTGGAATAAACTTGGCGAACTTTGTTCGCAACTTCTTTCAAAAGGCGCAAAAACTTATGTTGAGGGAAGAATTCAGACCCGAAGTTGGGAAGGCGAAGACAAAGTCAAAAGATACAGAACCGAAATTGTAATTGACGAAATGGTTGTTCTGACAAGCAAAGGTGGTGTGGGCGGAGCAGGCGCGGGCGAGGGTTCACAGGAAGTAGCGGGAGAAATGGGTGAGGCGGATGCGGTTTCAGGAGACGATGCTGCTCCAGAAGATATTGCGTCTGACGAGGTTCCTTTTTAGCTAGGGATTTAGTAGGCAGATTGAGCTTTGGGTATGGAAAGAAACACAAGAAACAAAAATAAAAATAGCAGAAACGAACCAAGAAGACAGATTAAAATTCCGGAGTGCTACTTCTGTGAAAGTAAAAACCTCCCAAACTATAAAGACACTTTAGTTTTGAGACGATTTATTACCGAAAGAGGAAAAATTATTCCAGCCTCAAGATCGGGAGTTTGCAGCAAGCACCAAAGAATGCTTTCAACAGAAGTTAAAAAAGGCAGATTTATGGCTTTAATCCCTTATACCGAAGGCCACGCTTTATAGCAATCCCGTTCTCAATTTCAAGTTGCGACAATTTTTTATTTGTCTGCTATTATTTGCTGGTCGCTTATGACTAAGTTTGAGAAGTTCCAAAGATTTTTAATAACCTTCCTTTTTGTTGTGGCCGCATTTTTTGGAGGTTGGTACTTTGGAAAACGCGGTTTCATTTTCGAGGTTCGCAAAAACCCTCCCGAAATTAAAATTTTAAATCAGTTTCCCGGAGACCAAACGATAGACTTTGATCTGTTTTGGCAAACCTGGGATCTTGTTGCCTCGCAGTATCTTCTTCGCCCGGTTGACGGTCAGAAAATGCTTTATGGTGCCATACAAGGCATGGTGAGCTCGCTTGGCGACCCATACACTTCGTTTCTCCCGCCCGCAATTAACGAAACTATCACAAGCGCTTTAAATGGCACTTATGAAGGAATTGGTGCGGAACTTGGCATCCAGGAAGGCCAGCTAATAGTTGTCGCGCCTCTTGATGGTTCACCGGCAAAAGAGGCAGGAGTTAGATCTGGCGATAAGATTGTCAAAATTGAAGATGAAGGAACTGCCGGCATTACCATAAACGAAGCCGTTGCTAAAATCCGCGGACAGGCAGGAACAATCATTACCCTAACCCTTCAAAGAGGAAACGAAGAGCCTTTTGATGTCACGATAAAGCGTGGAAATATCGTGGTGGCAAGCGTAACCTGGGCAGACAAAGGCGATGGAGTTGCATACATTAGGCTTAGCAGATTTGGTGCCGACACAAATAAGGAGTGGAGTAAAGTTGCTTCTGAAGTAAGCGTCGGGATGCAAAACTTAGACGCTGTGGTTTTAGATTTACGCGGAAATCCGGGTGGATTTTTACAATCGGCAATTTTTGTTGCGGGGGAATTTTTCAAAAACGAAGTTGTAGTTTATCAGGAATCGGCAACGGGTGAGATTTTGGCATTTGATACCACGAGAATCGGGGTTTTTGAAGGGGTTCCAACTTACGTTTTGATAGACGAAGGAAGCGCTTCAGCCTCGGAAATTTTGGCGGCGGCTTTAAGATCACATTCTGATGCGTTTTTGATAGGCAAGAAATCTTTTGGCAAAGGAACAATTCAGGATGCAAGGGACTTTGAAGATGGTTCCGGGATTCATCTCACGGTTGCGAAGTGGCTGACGCCGGAAAAGGAATGGATTCATGAAGTGGGTTTAAAGCCTGAAGTTGAGGTTGAGCGAACATCAGAGGAAATCGAGCAGGGTGTGGACAGCCAGTTAAACAAAGCACTTGAGCTTGCGAAACAGGGGGTAATTAAAGCGGCGGATATTCCGGCGCAAAGTTCACAGTAGTATACTGATAGTATCTATCTATGTTTTCTAACTTACTGCCTAAACTAAAAGAAAACGTCTCCGTAATTCTTCAAAACACACTTTATGTAATTTTAGCCCTAGGTTTTATTCTTTTAGGTTGGAAGTCTTTGGCACTTCAAGGTTCCATAAATAATCTGCAAGGCAAATACTCAAATTTTCAAAGTAATTTAGTTGAAGAGCTTTTTAACGATCACTTATTGGTTCAGCAAAGCCTGGGTCTAAACTCACAGTTGGAGAATTTAGAGGCGCAGCTAAAGGATTTACTTGCCCTGCCGGCGAACGCTGAAACTATTCAAATCCGGGAAATTTACACCTTATACGCTGATTTTAATTCAAAACTTTCAAGAAATTCTCAGGCAGGCTTAGATGTGACTGCTTATTCCGGGTCGGTTGCCGGTTGGGGAGATCAGCTTTTAAATAAAAAGTTTGAAGAGTTGAAAACTAGTATTAGTGAAAATACCGCAGGTTTAGAAGATTCATACCAGGAATACTTAGCAAGTCTGCCACCTCCGCCAACTTCAGCCGAAGGGTACAGTTACCAAACAGTTTCAACAAGCAGGGGAAGCTTTGGAGTTTATCTAATAAAAATGCCCTTGTCTGAAGTGCGGGTTGTTACTGCAGCTGCCAGCGATGGAGACTGCAGTGACGGCTGTGCCACAAAATCACTTGCCCAACACGTTAGCGACAACGGTGGTTTTGCCGGCATGAACGGTTCTTACTTTTGCCCACCCGATTACGAATCGTGCAATGGCAAAACTAATTCGTCAGACTACGCTTTTTACAAAAGCAGTGCGGGTAAGTGGCTAAATAAGGATGCACTGTCTTGGAGCGATACAGGGCTTGCAACATTTAATGGCAGTTCGGCGAGATTTTACAAAAGGTCGTCTGATTATGGAAGTGGAGGAGTAACAGCAGGCATTTCAAATTACCCAACTCTTTTGGAAGGCGGAAACGTTGTAGTGAATGAAGATAAGCTAACCTCGTTTCAAACAGCAGTAAAAGGCCCGCGAGGCGTAATTGGAGTAGGGGAGAGTAATGTTTATTTGGCGATAGTAACAGGCGCCACTGTCACCGACGCGGCTTACGTTTCCCAGGCCTTGGGTATGCAAAACGCTTTAAACCTTGATGGTGGGGGAAGCTCGGCGATGTATATTAATGGAGGGTATGCTGTAGGACCTGGAAGAAGTTTACCTAACGCTGTTGTGTTGGTTAGATAGAAAGTAATAAAAAAGGTACTCGTGGGAGAACGAGTACCTTTGTGTTGCGAGCTGCTGTTACAGTTGGTGGTAATTTGGGTTTGTCAGCCACTCTGCAGCTTCATCCCACGTTGCATGCCCAACTGGAACACCATCCTCGATGAGCATAAGAATAATCTGATCCTTCTTTGGATCCAGCCATTCCGTTACCTGGCTTTTTGTAGCCGCTATCTCCTCCGGGTCTCCACGTCCAATGGTAACGTTAAGTTTGTTTTGCTTTTTTTGCTTGTCCCAGTCTTCTGGTTCTGGGAATAGAGGTTGGATTTTCTTATCCCGCACCCCAATCTCAACAGTTCTTATAGCCACCACGGTTTTAGGTAACACAGCCTCTCCTCTCGCCTCATCGAAATGGTAGGCCAATTCAGCCTGATTTGCGAAATTATACACTACGGGCACTATATAGTTAAGAGAGGGTTAAAGGACCTGAGGTTTGAGTATTTTGTCCAGGTCTCCGTCCATTACGCCTTCAATATTTCCCCACGATTTTTTGATTCTGTGGTCTGTAATACGATCTTGAGGGAAGTTGTAGGTTCTAATCTTCTCGCTTCTTTCACCAGTTCCAACTTGGTCTGCCCGTAGTTCAGAAATATTTTTTACTCTTTTTTCCATCATCATCTGGTACAATCGCGAACGCAAAATTTCCATGGCTTTTTCTCTGTTTTTCCCCTGAGTTCTTTCTTCCTGACGTTCAACAACAATTCCTGTTGGCATATGAGTTAAGCGAACGGCGGTAGACACTTTATTAACGTTTTGGCCGCCCTTACCGCCAGAACGGTAAAAATCTTCTTTTATATCATTGGGGTTTATTTCAACTGTGATTGGCGAAACTACGGGTAAAACCGCAACGGTGGCAGTGGAAGTGTGAATTCTTCCGCCCGATTCCGTAACTGGAACTCTTTGAACTCTATGAACCCCCGATTCATTTTGCAGTGTTGGGTAGACATCTTTTCCTGACACTTCAGCCGTTACGGTTTTTAGGCCCCCAAACTCAGCTGAAGATCTAAAGACCTCCTGCATTTTCCAGCCTGCCCGTTCGGCGTAACGTGTGTACATTCTATATAACTCGCTTGCAAACAGTGCCGCTTCGTTTCCACCTGTTCCGGCTCTTATTTCCAAAATTGCTTTGTTGGGGTTAATGCCGCCCTCACCTGAAAATTCGTCGTTGCCAGAACCGTTTCCCGCCTCACCGCTACGGGAAAATCCAGCCTCAGCCTGTTTAATAGAAGTCTCAACTGCGGCAATTTGCGCTTTTAGGTTCGCGATTTCTTCCTCCACCAAAGGTTTCATTTCTGCGCTCGTACTTTCATCCGAGGACGCCAAAAGCTTCATACTTTCATCAAGCTGTTTGTTTAATCTGTCCAGTTCGTTTTGGAGATTTTCTTTTAACATCTACTGATTGGTTCTGGCGTTAGTGAGCATATCTTTTAGAGATGCGGGTTTGTCGGAGTCTTTGTCTAACTTTTTACCCCTTTTCTTTTTTGAAGCAGTGGGCTTGGTTTCTTTTGCGGCCTGCATTTTCTTTTGGAATTTCTGAATTCTTCCTTCGGTGTCAATAAACTTTTGCTGACCGGTAAAAAATGGATGGCACACGCTACAAATGTCCACGGTGATTTCAGGCAAGGTCGACATCGTCACGAAGGTATTCCCGCACGCGCAGGTAACTTTTGTGTCTTTATAAAGTTGTGGATGAATATCTTTTTTCATAATTTTTTCTTTTTGCCTTGCGACGTTTGGGAGTATATCAGGATTTAAATTTTTCGGCAATTATCACACCCGCGGCAATTACTAGCGATCCCGCTATCATAGTTTTTGTGGGAATTTCGCCCAATAAGAAGTAGGCTGCCGGGATTGTAAGCACGGCCGTTAAGTAGAAATAAAGTGCGGTTTCTTGAGCCTCCAAGTATTTCATGCCCCATTGGTAAAGTCCGTAGGCGGCAATAGAAGATAGTGCCACCATATATAAAATGCCGGTAATTGAGGTTATGGTGAGGTTAATATGAAAGCCCGGGCGCGAACCTTCAACTACCGCCATTGGAATAAAAAATGCCAGGCCCACGTAAAATGAAAAAGCTGTAATAATTGTTGAGCTGTATTTTTTCGACATTTTCTTCATACGCAGAAATTTAAAAGCGCCGGTAATCTCCCGTGAAGTTTCGCCCATCATATTTTTTCCAAGGATTATATAAACCGGCCAGCTCAATTGATATAAAAGTACAAAAAAGTTTCCGAGAACTCTTTTAGCTGGGTCTACCACAGGTACCGCTCCCGCTTCCAAGATCCCAAGCTTTCCTAAAATGGGTTCAAGAACTATAAAAAGAGTTCCGGCTGTTGCTAAAACTATGCCCAAAGTTTCGATTTTTGTGATCCTTTCCTCGTAAAAATACCTACCCGCCAAGAAGGTTAAAACAGGCGCCAAAACGCCGATTATGGCTGTATCTATGGCCGTTGTGAAGTTAAGTCCTAGAAAAATTAAAGCAATGCTAACTTGGCTTGCGATACCTAAAATTATGAAATTTGGAAAGTCTTTTTTGTGAATCGGATTGCGCCTAAGTTCAATAAACATGTAGGGCAGAAGGATTAAACCAACGAGTGTAAAGCGATACAAAAGAAAAGTAAAAACTGGAACATCAGAAAGCGTTAGTTTTATAACTGGTGCCGCAACTGCCCAAATTAATGCTGAGGCAAGCAGAGCGAGGTGGGGGAGTAGCAAAGTTGTGGGCAGTTTTTTGGGCATTTTACTTAAGACCTGCTAGAAATTCTTCCAGGGGTCGGTTGGACTGTTTGCCAGACGACATGTTTTTAACAGCAATCGTATTATTTTTTAATTCTTCCTCACCAATTAAAATTACGTTTTGAACACCTTTTCTGTCGGCGAACTTTAATTGCTTTTCTATTTTAGTGTCTTTTTCAAGCCATACCTCCACGTTTTTACCCATCGCCCTTAATTTTTCCGAAACCTCCAACGCAATTTTCTGAAATCTGCCCGCCTCGGCGGCATTTTCGCTAGGCCAAATAGTGACAAAATATTCCACTTCAGCTTCAAATTTGGGTAAAAGATTCCAATCTTCAAGAAAGTTCAAAAAAGTAACATCTCCCATTCCAAACCCCACCCCGCTTAATTTTTGCCCGCCAAAAATTTCCACCAAATCGTCGTACCTTCCGCCTCCGTACATCGAGCGAGTGTTTTTTGGATTCAGGTCATATTGTTCAAAAACATTTCCGGTGTAGTAATCTAATCCTCGAGTAATTGTAGGATCGTATTTTATAAATTTATCTTTTCTGTTTTCTTTCGCAAATTTTAGAAGCCCGTCTACTTCCTGCGCACCTTTTGAAGTTTTAAGCAAACTTTCAATAACTGGCTGAGGATTTTTTATAAACTCTTCCACCTGCCCAATCTGCCCATCTGAAATTTTGGCATCGTCTTTAAGAAGTTGAGCAAAGTCTTCTGAGGAAACTTTTGAGCGTTTATCGAGGGCTTTTAGCACCCGTACGCCCTGCTCGGCCGATATCCCAAACTGCCCAAAAACATCGTTGAGAAGCCTTCTATTGCCAACCCGGATTTCAAACATGCTTTCATCCGCGCCGAATTTTTTCATAATATCTATTGCGATACTTACGATTTCAAAATCGGCTTCAATTCCATCAACACCAAAAATGTCCACGTTTAATTGGAAGTGTTCACGAAGTCTTCCTCTTTGGGGTTTTTCGTATCTCCACAAATTCGGGATGCTAAACCAGCGAATGGGTTGGGGGAGAGTTTTAAATTGCCCAGCAACCATTCTTGCTAAAGTCGGAGTCATTTCAGGTCGAATCGCAACTTTTCTTCCACCCCGGTCTTCAAAAGAATAGAGCTGTTCGTTTACTAACTCCTCGCCGGATTTT
>MEVA01000006.1:24517-120517 GCA_001772625.1 candidate division WWE3 bacterium RIFCSPHIGHO2_01_FULL_42_13
CTCCTCGCCGGATTTTGCCGCATAAAGTTCGAAAGATTCTAAGAAAGGACCGTCGTATTCCTCGTAACCATAGGATTTACAAACGTCACGCCAGACGCCAAAAATGTAGTTTCTCACACGCATATCCTGCGGGTAAAAATCCCGCGCGCCTTTGTATGGCTGTGTTGAAAGGTTCATATAGCTTAAGTTTAACACCTCGGTTAGTGGTTGCGAAGATATAAGGAAGTTGGTGGAAAAGAAAAACAGCCCTCCCCACGAAGTCATGAGAAGGGCCGTCGTCAACGTAAAGCTTTATTACTATCTAACGATTATCGGTAAAGCTGCAGAAACCAGGGGCGTTAACATCCCAACCAATTGAATGGTTGTGTTCTGCATTTCGCGCCCTGACAAGTAAGGATTCGAGGGGAAGATAAAGATGTTCTTCTCCAGCCCGTCTTTGAAGGACTTTAGAACCTCGCTTGCGATCTGCACTTCCCTTGAAGTTGCATTGTACACAGCCGGAATATCGTCGAGTGTTGTACGCGTGTCTTCAAAGCTGCTGGGCCGGCGGCCGTCTGTGTAGAAGCCGATGCTGTAGTGACGACTGCCGCTGTCGCAGGTTACAGCAAGATCGCCGTTTTGGAGCATATGCAGCCCTGGGCTAGTTACAAACCCCAGACTCGGCAGCATAACTGCATCCTTAACTTTAGTATGAAGCTCACCGCCACTCGTATTCGCCTCGATCTTCAAAACCTCACCCCTCTCGTAGATTATGATCCAGCCGTGGCGATCTTCCATACTGATACAACCCTCTACCCACAACCGATTTTTCGTGGATAGTGTACCTTCGAACATCCAGTAGGTTGTTGTTCCGTCATCTTGCCGCGATAGCGACTCGGCCAAGACATTTATATCGTGGCCGTAGTCTCGTTTCTGATCTGGGTCCAGCTTGAATCTTAACGCTGGTTCCCTACCTCCTGGCAAATAATTCTGCGCGTGTAGGAAATGCAAAGGACCCGGACCACTCACGATATTGTACTTCGATGCCATACGGCACCTCCTTATTTGTTGCTCCCAATTAGGGTGGAAGCTCCCTCTGTCCAAAGATCGTGGACGACCTGCACATACGTACAGGAATTTGTCGGCATTATAGCGTAAAAAGCTGGGGTGGTCAAAGCTATAGGGTGCTTAATGAGAATATATTTGATTTCTATTTACTTTTGTTTATACTCACACAGGAGAAAATTTTTAGACTGAAGAGAGACCGGAGGAATAGGATGAGCGTTGCAGCACCTAAGGAGGGGGTTGTCGTGCCGAGCTGGTTAATTAAGGGTTTTAAGCAACGGCATGAAATGGGAGTCAACGCGAAAACAAATTCGGCATCACTTGGTCTGGATTGTTGGAATTCAGATTTTCGTGCGTCGGATGCGGATTTTGTCGAAGGGCTGGTGAAAGCAATCAAGCAGACCCGTCTACCTTTTGATGAAGCCGAATTTCGTGACACCCTAGCAAATTGATTTGCAGTTACACAAGCGTCGCAGAACCGTCGAAGAGCACTCATCTTTTCGACGGTTTCTTGTTTTCTCCAGCACCTTGGTCTGCTAATATACCCCCATGGAAATTTCATTCATCGGACATTCTTGCTTTAAAATCAAGGGAAAAAACGCAACCTTAGTAATTGATCCTTACAACCCCGAAAAAACCGGATACAAACTTCCAAAGCTTGAAGCCGACGTTGTCCTATGCTCGCATCAGCACGGCGATCACAATCATATAGCAGGCGTTGACGGTACTCATTACGATATAACCACCGCTGGTGAATATGAAGTAAAAGACGTTTACATTGAAGGCATCCCAACATTTCACGATGAAAAACACGGTGCGGATCGAGGACAAAATATAATGTATCAAATCACCATGGACGGATTAAATCTTTTGCATGTTGGAGATTTGGGCCATGAACTTTCGCAGGAAACTTTGGAAAAGCTTGTGGAAATTGATGTGCTTATGATTCCTGTAGGCGGGACTTACACAATTGACGCGGAAACTGCCACAAAGGTTATTTCGTCCATTGAACCCGGAATTGTTGTTCCGATGCATTACAGCACGAAAAATACGTCCGGCGTTTTGGCAGCCCTAGATCCGCTTCAGAAGTTTTTAGACGAAATGGGCGTTGAAGGTGCCAAAGAGGTTGATAAGCTTAAAGTGTCAAGCAAAGCCGACATTCCAGAGGAAACAGAAGTCATTGTAGTCACACCCGCCCAACAGTGATATAAATTAATCTACCTGCAAAAACTATGGCTGAAAGAAAAAGACCAAACACAGAAATAACAGTGGGAATTCCACCTCACGATATAGATGCCGAAAGATCAGTTTTAGGTGCGTTACTTATTGATCCGGATGCAATTGTTAAGATCGTTGAATTTTTACACGCCAAACATTTTTATAGAAACTCGCACGAACATATTTACGAAGCAATTTTTAATTTGTACGAGAAGCGCGAACCTGCAGATTTAATTACCGTTCCCGATGAGCTAAAAAGACTTAACGCTTTGGACAAAGCTGGGGGAGTTGCGTACCTTACAGAGCTTGTAAATTCCGTGCCAACCGCTGCCAATGTGGAACATTATGCCCGAATTATTCGTGATCATGCCCTTAGAAGGTCGCTAATCCAGGCCGCTGCCGAGATTAACGAAATTGCTCAATCAAACGATGAAATAGACACAATGCTTGACGAAGCAGAGCAAACTTTGTTTGCAGTTTCGCAAGAAAAAGTTCATCAGGATTTTATTCCGATTAGTGAAACATTGGAAGTAACTTTTGAAAGATTAGACGAACTTAGCAAAACTAAAGGTGCAATTAGAGGAGTTCCAACTGGGCTTAAGGCATTGGATAGAATGCTTTCAGGTTTGCAAAAAGAAAATTTGATAATTGTAGCCGCGCGTCCTTCGGTTGGTAAATCTTCCTTGGCAATAAATATTGGACAGTACGCGGCAACTGTTCATAAAAAAGGAGTCGCGTTTTTCTCACTCGAAATGGGTAAAGAGCAAATTGTTGACCGAATGATTTCGGCCCAAGGGGATATTGAAAACTGGAGAATTACCACCGGAAATCTGGAAGCAGATGATTTTGAAAAGTATTCCATTGCGGCAGGAGAATTGGCTGAAGCAACCTTTTACATTGACGACACCCCGGGCATTGGAGTTATGGAAATGCGAACAAAAGCACGCCGACTTATGATTGATAAGCAAATTGACTTAATTATGGTGGACTATCTACAGCTTGTTAAGGGGCGACATTTAGAGAGTCGAGTACAAGAAGTGTCCGAAATATCACAAGCTTTGAAAAATTTAGCAAGAGAATTAAAAGTTCCGGTTTTGGCAATTTCGCAGCTGTCACGTGCGGTTGAACAAAGGGGAGGGGACAAGCGTCCGCAGCTTTCAGATTTGCGGGACTCAGGATCAATTGAACAGGACGCTGATATTGTTATGTTTTTGTACAGGCCCGATGAGGAGAACAGGGAAAGCTACAGTTTAATTATCGCAAAACATAGAAACGGCGCGACCGGCGAAATTCCAATGTACTTTAAAGCTGATAGAACAAGATTTTTTGAGGTTGAAGGCGAAAGATAAAACTAAAACGAGGCTCTTTTGGAACCTCGTTTTTGTTTCATCTCTTAATTCCCCGGCTACCAACAATTCATTGTATTGGCTTTAGTGTGTATGGCTCGCTTTCTGTGGCTGTGAATTCCGCCAAGTATTGTTGCCCCACAGCAAACTGTCGATTTACAGCGTTTTCTTGAAAGTTCCCGTGCCTGCCACCGTCAATTTGCTTATAGAAAACAAGACCTGCTGAAAGCTCTCTGATCTCAATAGCTATGAGACCGCTGGTCAGATTCTCTCCCATTCCGTCCTCCAATTTGTTGTTCTTGTAGGGTTTCTTAGGCGAGTCCGTTTTACACCCAAGTCTTACATTTTAAGCACCTCGAGAGTAAAAAATCAAATACTATGCAGGGGACCAAATTGCGTTGGGGGAGGGGGTGCGCTTTAGTTTTTCTTCGGAAATACGGTTATATTAACAGGCTTTCTTTCTGTTTCGGCAAAACTAATAATGGTAACATACCCCCTCCAGGAATTATTTTCAAAGTTTATTCTCTTGCGTTCTGCATCAACGTCTGATACATCCTGTTGCTCTACATTTTCCCAACCTAAGTTTGGTAATACATTTAGATAATAGTCTGATATTTCTTGGAAGGAGGAGTCGAATATATCGTAGTGAACACTTGCACTAGTATGTCCGTCTGGAAATCCATATCTGTTTTCAAGTACGATGGTCGAGTTGGGGTATGCTGGAATGCTTCTAGCCACCTTAAGCGACATTTGGCTTCCAAAAGCGTCCTGAAATAGGGTAAGGGGGATTAGGGACAAGAGAATAATAACTAGGGCTGTTGGGATGGCTGCGATTACAAAAAAGACCTTGACTGTTTTAGCGCCCGTCTTACTTCGGCTAAGGATAATTATTAATAAGACGGTCGAGATTAATATTAAAAGCTGAATAGGTGTTAGCAAGCTTATAAGCTCTGTAAGCAGACTCACGTTAAGATTTTAGCATATTAGAGCCTACACTATGCTAAAATCTCAATTGTATCCGCGTTATCTAAGCATCTGGGCAAGTGGCGGAACGGTATACGCGTTGGTCTCAAAAACCAATGGGAGTTGATCCTGTGAGGGTTCGAATCCCTCCTTGCCCACCAAACCTTTTAGGATACGTGCCTTGGATTACAGTAAGTGACAACATAAACCTTTTTACCCACTAAATTATAAATAGGTGAGAGGTACTCTTCTTTGTATACAATTTTGGCAAGATCCCGGCTTACGGGTCTGTATTCCGGGGAAGTAAGGTTTTCGTAAATTCCGGGGTTTTTAAAATATTTACTTACAATCTGTTTTTTCTCAAACCGCTTTAGGTAATTTAGTAACGGGTTTGGTGGCGATTCGTAATCTGTTTGAACGTAACATTCGTAGGTTAAGCCCTTTGGTTGTGCTCGCTCAATTTTATCCGAATTCCTTTTGTAGAAAACGCTGTTAAATTTATCGTAAGTTCCGCTTAAGAAAATACTGTACTTTAAAACCCGCTCTTCTTTTAGCCTTTCCGCATGGCTCCACTTAAGTTTATTTGTCCTGAAATAATCAAAATTAAGCAGGAAGGTTATCAGAAAAAGTAAAAGGCAGGCCAGTACTGCGGCAATTTTGCTTACTTTAATTTTCGAGGCCGAAAAGCTAATACCGGAAAGAAGAATCAAAAGCACAATAGTGTTTATGTAATACCTGTCAAAAGAACCCTTCATTAAAGCCACAGCACAATACATCCCTAACACTAAAAGTGTTAAAAACAGGTATCTTGCATCTATGAGAAACCTTTTTGATTTGAGAGCACCGGCAAGTTCTGCCGCCTTGTTAAAGCCAAAAAGAAGGAAAGTAAAAATACTTGTGGAAATAATAAAGCTTAAAAGGATTTTAAAGAGCACGTTATCAAATAGGTGGGTGCTGCGGATGAAGTCTGTTTTAGAAAGTAAACCTTCCACGTAAAGCACATTTCCCATAGGAAATATGTCAAGCCTAAAAATTTGGTAGGCCAAAACTGCCGCCCCGGCCAAGACTACAAACCTTATTTCTTTCTGCCTTGAGGATAAATAATTAACAAGCAAAGGCAGTAAAGATAGGCCAATGTAGGGAAGCGCCCACAAAGCCCTTAAGCCCACACTAGACAAATCTTTTGCATCAACAAACAGCTGGTTTAGCCTCTGAACCTGCGTTTCGTTACTCCCTCTGTATTGAGGCCAAAGAAAGTTTATTAGCGAGAAAATAATAAAGGGTGTCAGTATAAGCAGAAGCTGTCTAAAGCGAAAGGCCCCCCTTTTGCTAAAAAGTAGCGCTAAATAAGTCAGGACATACGCTGCAAATACCACAAAACCAAACTGCCTGATCAAAATACTTAAGCCTCCAATAAGTACAGCCAAGAATAAGCTTCTGCTTTTGCCATCTTCAAGGTAACAAAGATAAAAATAAATGCTCCATATCAAAAAAGCCAAAAAGTAGTTCTCGGTCATAAATGTTAAAGATGACATGTAAACAAAAGGATTAAAGGCTATGGCGAATAAAATCAGAAATTGGTAAGCCCGTAAAACTTTTTGCTGAAGCAGAATTTTATAAATTCCCAGAAGCATGAGCAGGGTAAAAGATATTGTTAAAACTTTAAGCGAGGTAAAATTTAGGCCGAAGATTTTTGCCCAGCCCGCCCCCATTAACCCCTGAAGCACAAAGGATGAGTCTATGAGTGAGTTTTTGGTAAAGTCTCCTTCCATAAAGTTTCTAACGTGGGTGTAAAAGTCCCAGTCATCATTTACGGCAAAATTTCCCCACGGGGACACAAGAAACACTGTGACCAAATAAACTGCGGCGGTAAGGAAAAGTGGGTTAATAAATAAGTTAACAAGCCTTCTTTTCATAAACCTCTATATTTTAGCTGGAAACACTTCTCTGGTACAATTCACCCGATGATCGCAACAGAGCTAAAAACAGGCAAGATATTTCAGGAAGATGGTGTTCCTTTTAAGGTTCTCCGCTACGAACATATAAAATCAGCGCGGGGCGGGGCTAACGTTAAGGTAAAAGCTAGAAACCTTTTAAACGGCTCGGTTTTGGAAAAAGGTTACATGGCGACAGCCCGCGTGGAAGACGCCTCAATTACCAAAAACAACGCTCAATACCTTTACAAAGACAACTCCGGTTTTATTTTTATGAACCCAACCACGTACGAACAGTTCACAATTCCCAAAGATTTAATGGGTGATTCCGCTGATTTTCTAAAAGAAGGCGAGCCGGTTTTGGTAATGTACTTTGAGGACTTGCCAATAACAGTGGAGCTTCCAAAATCCATGACTTTTGAAATAACCTACACGGAACCTGGATTTAAGGGAAATACCGTCACAAACACCTACAAAGACGCGACCCTTGAAAACGGCACTGTAATAAAAGTCCCGACATTTATTAAAATAGGGGATAAAATTAAACTAAACACCGAAACGGGTGAGTATACTTCAAAGGCTTAATAAAGTATCAACAAAACTATGATGCCGGCGCAAATTACAATTCAAAACTTCACAATTCATACTTTTGGAATTTTTATTTTGGTTGGGTTTTTGCTTTTGGCCTTTGGCGTTTGGAGCGAAGGAAAAAAAGACGGCTTTAGTGAAGAAAAACTTTTTGATCTGCTTCTTTTGACCATTTTTTCCGCAATTCTTTTCTCGCGATTTTTTTATGCTTTAGGCACGGCAACAACCTTTGAGGCGTTAGTCAACAAAATCTATAAGGTTTGGGAACCAGGTTACAGCTTAACCGGCGCGCTTGTAGGTTCGCTTGTGCCGCTGTACGGGTTCTGCAAGGCATGGAAGTGGTCTTTTTACCGTATCATAGACATTTTCTCTTTAGGCTTGTCCTTGGCTCTAGCGGTGGTATTTTTGGGCTACGTTGGGTTGCAGGGGAAATTTGAATTTTTGTTTGCTTTTGCTGGATGGATATTTCTGTTTGCCATGCTATCAAGCTTTAGAAATTCAAAAATAAAATCAGGTTATGTTTTTTCGATATTTTTGGCGCTAACTGCCGCTTTAGGCTTCATTTTTTTCCGCGATAGGCAATATTTGATCTTTTATGGCCTATTGGTTACACTGTCATTCGTAGTATTTTTGTTTAGATCCAAACTTACAAACAATGACACACTTATCGAAAGAATTATTAGTGCAGTTAAAGGCAAAACTAGAGAGAAAAAAAGCTGATTTGGAGCACGAATTCGGCATAATGAAAAGCGAAGACTCTTACAACGACCCCGACAGAACTGTAGGAAACGCGGAAGATGCCGATGAGGCCTTTGAAGACACCAGCCACCTGGAAACTAAGTTAAAAGAGGAAAATGCTACGCGGGCTTTGGGTTTGGTGGAAAAGGCTTTAGCAAAGATTGACTTGGGCACTTATGGTTTGTGTGAAGTTGGTGGGGAACCAATTGACGAGGCTCGTTTGCAGGCATTCCCCGAAGCCACAACTTGTGTAGATCATGCTTAATTGTTCCTACTTTTTATCTCAGTTTATTTCCCAAAGAGAATTTATTTTAGGTTCCTTTATAGTTTTGATTTTAGTGTGGTGGTTTTTGTTTAAAACGGTTAGGGGTAGGGCAGAGCAGATTTTGGTGGGATTTGTGGTTGGTGGGGCGGCTCTAAATTTGCTTGAAAGAGTAGTTTTTGGATGTGTGAGAGATTACTTTAATTTTTTTGGCCTTTTTCGCTATAACGCGTGGGATATTATAATAACGGTTGGGGTATTGACAATTTTACTCCGCACAGCTATAAAGAAATTCAATGCTCAATAAATAGTGTGGATATAACCAGGATAAGCCTTATTCTAGGCTACATATTCACTTTTATTTGGTGGGCATGGCTTCAGTTTCACCCACAACTTTCACAGCTGAAAGTGCAAGCCTTTTCGGTAGCTGTTTTCACCTACATTTTCCTTGCTTTCTGTGCTATCTATCTTCAAATTCGAAAAGTAAAGTTGCCCGCAAAACTAGGTCTTGAGCTTATGGTACTCGGAAACTCTATCTTTGGACTTTTCTGGCTTAGTTGTTTCCTGGGTCAATCAGTAAACTCACGTTTTGGCCTCCTACTTTTACTTTTGTTTTTCCTTACTTCGTGGATTGGGCTGTTTTATTTATCTGAAGAGGGGGCTACCTTATCAAAGAATCTTCACCTTTCGATGGTTTTTGGACTAATTTTTGTCTTGATCACTTTTGTATTTTCGGGTACGGGAGCAAATGGGTTTTTCGATGCAGCCCGTTTTTTGATTTTTTTCTTACCGCTTGGTGTTGTAAGCCTGATTTTAATTTCTATAGTGATTTTAGTCCGCAAATATTCCGAGGACAGAGTAATTAGCTGGCTTTGTTTGGTTGTGCTAGGTTACCTCATGCATCTAGCCTCAGTTATTATGTTTTTGCGGGAGACCTTTGAACAGGCGGTCTTTTCTCCCGCCGCCGTGCCGTTTTTGGTTCTTACCGGAACGTTTCTGATTTCGGTAGGAGTTTTGGGTATTTTGCATTCGCAGTCAGACTTAATTTTTGGTAAGCACGTAGGAATAACTTATTTTAGGGACGTAACTTACAAGGTTCCGATTAGTTTGAACTGAGTTTTGTTAATGAGGTGTTAGAATACCCCCACAATGACACAAAAAGTGGATCTAATTTTTGAAGATGATTATATTTTAGTTTTGAATAAACCCTCTGGAATGGTTGTGAATATTTCTGATACCTCGCCGGGTGAAACTTTACAAAATTACACGCAGGAAAAACTAGCCAAAGAGTTGGCTGACGCAGACAAAGAGAGTGATTTTTACAAGCGTGGGGGTCTTGTTCACAGAATTGATAAAGAAACTTCCGGGGTTGTTGTGGCGGCTAAAGATGAGGAAACCTTTGTAAGCCTTCAAGTTCAGTTTAAGGGTAGGGAAGTTGAAAAGGAATACGTGGCTTTGATTTTCGGCAAGCTTGATGAAGAAAAAATTGAGATCAGTGCTCCTATTGGAAGAAGCCCCCGCAATCGAACGAAAATGGCTATAGTATCGGATGGAAAGGAAGCGGTAACGACAGTTGAGCAGGCAGAGGAAAGGGTAGTGGATGGGGAAGTTTTGTCATTGGTTCGAGCTTTTCCAAAAACCGGACGAACCCATCAGATTCGAGTTCACTTGGCCGCGCTAAACCACCCGATTGTTGGTGATGACTTGTACGCTGGCAAAAGACGAAGTGTTATTTCGAGAAAAATATTTGGAAGGCTTATGCTTCACGCGCATAAGATTACTTTTACCCACCCAAAAACGGGGGAGAGGGCGAGTTTTGAGGCCGGACTGCCCAGTGAGTTTGCTGCTTAAAAGCTAAAAAAAGAAGGCTGCCTTTGGGCAACCTTCTTGCGTCGGTGTGATCTGGCTTAAGATGTAGCCATGCTTGCTGACGCCAATTTAGCTAAGCGGTCTTTCCCTTCCTTTTTAAGCTCTGCGTGTTTGGGAAGTTTTAGCAGGCCCTCAAGCCAATCCGAAAAACTGATGCCGTTTTTCTTCTCGTCCCACTGCCGCGACATCTCCGCCAGGTCCTCATCAGTTGCCGGTCGGGTTTTAATACCGTCAACAATTGCCAAGAGTCCGGTAAAGCTGTACGGTTTTGCATATCCCTCCCAGAACCCTGCAAGAATTGTGCATCCTTGGATGATTACACCTTTTTGCGTGGCGTTCCCCCCTAGGTAAAAGATCCTATCAAGCCTGCCTTTTATGAAAAGCGCTTGCAACACCCCTTTCTGCATTGCCGGTTCTGTAGATGGTGCTTGATCCACCTTCTCCTCTACTTTTGTTGGCTCCGGCGATGATGCTTGGCTTCCCCCTCCGCCTGTCTTCGCTTTTTCCAATGCCAGGTCCTTCTGCAGTTGTTCTTGATAGGCCTGTTCCTCCGCTGCTTCCGCTGCCTCTTCAGCTTTTTTTGCGGCTGCGCTCTCACGTCGAAGAAAAAACGGAGCCAGCCACGGCAAGAGAGGTTTTGTTGCCACTCTTATCACGTTTTTTATAACGCCTTTTAGCCAGATCATTTAATCTCCTCGCTTAGTCTCACTCGGAATGATTTGTTCAGAATTATATTACAAATCAACCCCCTCCTCAACAGTGTGAGTTATAGGGTGTGGCAAGGCAGAAACTATAGGTAATAAATCAGACAAGACTATGAGACATACATTTTCACATTTCACCAACCCCAAAATTTCCCGTAGCAAAAGCATGAAATGTCATATTGGGTATGGACTTTACGCAGATTTTTTGCATAATAGTAATAATGCCCAAAAGACCTGCCAAGGCCTCCAAAAGGATATCAAACAAAAGAAAAAGAGGTTTTTCCTGGAAAACACTTGTTAAAGCAAGAAGAACGCAGAAGAAGTTCAGAAAAGGGGCAGCACTGGGTCTTCTTGCTACGTTCTCACTAGTATTTTTGGCAGGCATTTGGGGTTACAAGGCCATTACAAAACCTTTTGCTTCGGCGGAGTCTTCTACATCATTTGACATTAACAATTCCGACATCGTTTCCCTCGCAATCATTTCTGTTGAAGATATAAACGCAATTCCGGCTAAAACTTCTTCGATTCACTTTGTAATTTTTGATAAAGCAGGCGGAAAAGTAGTGTCATACGAAATAGATTTGGCTACCACAACCGATGTCCCGGGCAAATTTGGTGTGGAGCCTTATTCAAACATTCTCTCACTTGGAATGTTAGATAGTAATGAGTTAAGTGCAGGTTCTGCCCTTCTTGTTGCAACGCTTGAAAAAGATTTTGCCTTTAATACAGACCGCTATATGGTGGTAGATGATGCTGTAACCACGGCAATTTTGGACACTTTTGTTCACGGAGAGGGTAACTCTTTACTTAGTTTAGACGTTCTTCAGGAGCTTGCCCTTTCCATAGACACAAACGTTACCATAAGTGAGTTTTTTAACCTTTTTACCTTTGTACGATCATTACGAAAAGACAGGTTCATCGCCCATCTTTTCGAAAATGAGGAAAGTTTAGATATTTCCCTTAGAGATCTTACTTTTGATTCAAATGTCGCTACAGAAAAAGCAAGCGTCGGAATCCTAAATGGTACAGATATGCCGGGGGTTGCAAACTTTGCTTCAAGGGTGGTACGAAACGCGGGAGGGCACGTAATTGCCGCTGAAAACGCCTCAAAGATTTACGATGAAAGCTTACTTTTGGTTGAATCAACGGATTTGGCCGTAGTCAAGGAAATCCAAAAGTTTTTTGATGTGAAAAACGTGGTTTTGAAGAGTAGGGGAGGGGTGAACGAGGGCATCAGCGACCGCGTGGACGTAACACTTGTCATTGGAGTTGACATTGCGGGGAGGCTTTGAGATAATGTCTTTAGTCTCTCTCCTTTCTTTCTCCCCGCTCCAAATATGGGCGGGGAGATCTGTTATCCCCATACTTAACAAAACTTAATGGAATTATTAATAATTTTGTCTCTAATACTTCTTGCCGTTGTGGGCTTTTTCATTTTTAAGAAAATGAAGGGCTCTTTTTCCGGTTCTACGACTAGTAAAGACTTGGAAATACTGGAAGTTCAGGTTCATAAATCAGAAGAAGAGCATTATGATGTCCAAACCGCAGCGCTTGCCGCCGAGCATATGTTTGCCTCCCTGCACGGTCTTCTAAGGGTTGATGCAGTTGCGCAGGAGCAGGTTTCGTTTGAATTTGTGGCAGTTGACGGTGGGATAAGGTTTTATGTTGCAGTGCCCCCAAATATCTCAAAGTTTGTGGAAAGCCAGATTTATGCTCAGTACCCAACCGCGCACATTAGTAAAGTTGAAGATTACGCTCCCAGCAAATTTAAAGATGGTGATGGTGAATTTGAAGTAGCCACCCTTACCTTAAAAAAAGCAAACTTTTTTCCAATTAAAACTTTCAGAGATTTTGAAAGAGACTCACTCTCGTCCGTAACGTCGGCTTTGTCCGAAGCAACCTCTGATGAAAATTTGTGGTTTCAGGTTGTCATAAAGCCAATTGCGGATGTTTGGCAGGGCGAGGGCTTTGAGTATGTTCAGCAAGTTAGAGAGGGCACAACGGGCAGCGGCACCTTTATGGGCGACCTTCCGGGTGAAATAATTAAAGAATTTAGTCAGATTGTCAGCACGTTTTTTAAGGCCTTGGTTGGTAGGGCAGAGGAGCCTGTGAAGCCCGGTGGCCTTAAAGTTGAAAGAAAGTTTTTAAACTCTAACGAGGAGGTTCAAGTTGAGGCAATAGAAGAAAAACTTTCAAGAATGGGTTTTGAGGTAAACATAAGGCTTCTTTCACGCGCCCAAACTTACGACCGTGCCGATAGATTATTGCGATCGCTAATCGCTTCTCTACAACAATTTTCAACCGTTCAGCTAAACTCCATTGAGTACGAACAGCACCCCAACAGTGAAAATAAATACAACGAGTACAAAACCCGCTCAATAAACTCAAACAACACATTTGTTTTGAACATTGCCGAGCTCGCTTCCATTTATCACCTACCCTCGGAAAAAGTTGAGACACCGGGAGTGTTGTGGGTTGGTTCAAAAAAGGCAGAGCCGCCGGCAAATCTCCCAACCACAAACTGTAACTACATAGGGGAAGTCTTGTTTAGAGACAAAAAAATGAGATTTGGAATAAGCAACGAGGGCGAAGACCGGGTTCGTCACATGTATCTAATAGGTAAAACCGGAACCGGAAAGTCAACGTTCTTTAAAAATATGATTGTTCAGGATATTCTGGCGGGTCACGGTGTTGGAGTTGTGGATCCTCACGGAGATTTGATTGAGGATATATTAGACTACATTCCGGAAAATAGACTTAAGGATGTAGTTATGGTTGACCCTTCGGATACGGAGCGGCCGGTTGGTATAAACGTTTTGGAAATAGATGACCAGTCCCAGAAAAACCTCATGGCGTCGGCTCTTGTTTCGTCCATGGCTAAGCAGTTTGATTACTCTTGGGGGCCAAGACTTGAATATCTGCTTAACTACTCGGTTCTAACCCTTCTTGAGGTCCCTGGAACCTCCATACTAGGCATTACCCGTTTATTGAACGATATGAACTACCAGAAGTATATTTTGCACCAGATTAAGGATCCTGTGGTTTTGGATTTCTGGGAGGAAGAGTATAAAGCCATGCGGGGAAATCAGCGTTTAATTACTGAAGCTGTGGCGCCTATTCAAAACAAAATTAACCGATTTCTATCATCAACTACAATAAGAAACATTTTGGGTCAAAGAAAGTCTACGATAGATTTTTGGGAAATTATGAACAGCGGCAAAATCCTGCTCCTAAACCTTTCTAAAGGAAAAATCGGAGAAGATAACGCGAACCTTCTTGGCGCCCTTTTAGTTTCCAGAATTAACTTTATGGCCATGCAGCGTATCAAAATTGACCCGCAACAGCGCAAACCGTTTTACCTATACGTGGACGAGTTTCAAAACTTCGCCGGAGGAAACTTCGAGTCTATTTTGTCCGAATCGCGAAAATATAAACTTGGGCTACATCTAACTCACCAGTTTACTAGCCAACTTCCAGAAGAACTCTTAAGCGCGGTATTTGGAAACGTGGGAACAGTTGCCGCTTTTTCAGTTGGTGCCCAGGACGCAAAAATTTTGGAAACAGAGTTTTCTCCTTACTTTGACGAAAACGACTTAATTTCGCTTAGAAAGTTTCAGATTTACATTAAGCTTATGATTGACGGTCAAACCTCGAAACCCTTCTCCGCAACCGTTCCGCGCCCCTGGATAGCCGAGGAAAGCCTAATTACCAAAACCGGCAACAGACAAAAAGCTTTGGATTTTAGCCGCTTAACGTATGGCGCGGACAGACAGTACGTTGAGGATAAAATCCGAAAATGGGTCGAATTTAAATTTGACAAGGGAGTAGCAGTTGCTCAAGAATATAATAGCGCGAATGCTGGAAATGTAGGGGAGCGTGTGGAGGAGGTTGCTAATCCTATTTCGGAACCTCAACCAGAAGTTCAAAATCCGGAAGGTTCAATAGATTTGAACTAGGAATAAATTAAGGAGACAAATGAAAAACGCCCAAAATAGAGTTAATAATATAGAAAGCCTTTTAAGATCCGCTGAAAGAGATTTAAGAACAGCCACAAAACTTTTAAATACCTTAAAAGAGGATATTTCAACCTCTTATGACGATGTTCCGGGCACTTTAGGTGTCTTTGACGGAACGCACATGGTAACCCCCGATGGTAAAAAATACGAAGTGAACCCAAATTACGCGGCCAAGTCACTGCTTGTTGCTGGAGATAATCTAAAGATGGTTGAAGACGCTGGAAAGCTGCTGTTTAAGCAGGTGTCAAAAGTGGAAAGAAAAACCCTGGAGGGAATTTTAAATAAAAAAGAGGGTAACTGGTACGCGTTAACCGATTCTGGTTCATACAGGCTTTTGGATGTGGCTGTGGAATTTAGACAAGGTGAGGTAAATGATGAGCTAATCGTTTTGATTCCGGCTGGTAGTCCAAACGTTGAGTGGGCGGCTTTGGAGAAAATGAAGAGGGACGATATTGTTGTTAAACCCAAAGCGGATAAAGAGAATAAAAAGGAAGATGGTGGGGACAAGGACATGAAACAAAAAGATGTGAAAGAAGAGAAGAAAGAAGTCAAGAAAGTCGAAAAGATGAAGGCACCAGCAAAGCCTGCGCCGGCAGCTAAAAAACCAGAGAAGAAACCCGAGAAGAAAAAAGAAGAAAAGGAGGACAAAAGGCCTGTTATTAGACCCCCTCGACCACGATTGGGAAAATCTTCAAGCGGATCAAGAAAACCGGACAGCAGACCCCGCATTAGAGAAGCTAGAGAAGAGGAACCCAAGCTTGCAAGGCCTGCAGCAAGTTCAGAAGCCAAACCTTTATTAGATGACGATTTGAGATAGTTTTGCGGCGGCTAAGTTACTCGATGGTTTCTTCTTCGGAGAACATTTCCATTTCAGGTTCGTCAATTGCGCCTTTTTTCACGTACGGTTTAAATTCTTGCCTCTCAGCTTTAAAAATTGGAATATCGGATTTGAAAAGAATTTTGATAAATTTATCATGCCCGCCGAAGAATACCGCTGTCAGTTCCGCCCGCTGCCTCTTGCCTTTGTTAAGCCTTTTTACTAAGTCCGGTTGTCTAAGTTTGCCAATCGTCCTTCCATTTTTTTGAATTGAAACTGAGGCGCGGTTTATTTTCATTTCAAGCTCCTCACGAAGTTCAAAATCATCCGCTATTAGTTTTTTTGAAGCAAGCTCTATCATCCCAACTTCGGCGGTTCCCGGCTCTTTTATTAAATGTTTTGTATCCCCACCGTTAGCGCTTTTTACTGCCTTTTTTTGCTTTGCGAGTTCGAGGTTCTTTCTGGCGATAGAGTTTATCGGATCATCTTTTAATACTTCCTTATAGACACTCTCAGCTTTTTTGAAGTTTTTAGTTTGAAGGTAAGCCATGCCAAGCCGCATCTTTGCATCGCGGTTTTTTGGTTTGAGTTCGAGGATTTCGAGATTGGTTGGAATCGCGGTTTTCCAATCCTGGTTTAAAGCCGCTTTCACAGCCTTTTTTTCCAGAATTAACAGGTTTTGCGAATTGCCGTTGCTTACACTGCCGTTTTCCATCACAACAAAGTTAGCAAATATCGCTGGGATGTCAAGTTTTGGGCGAGGTGTTATCATAACCCCATGTCAGGGCACTCCAAATGGCACAATATCCGCAGAAAAAAAGAGATTGTGGACGCTAAAAGAGGCAAAACTTTTTCGAAAATGAGCAGACTTATTACAGTTGCCGCGCGCCTCGGTGGGGGAGATCCAAACGCAAACCCGGCCCTTCGTTTGGCTGTAGACAAAGCAAAAGAGGCCCGAATGCCCAAGGAAAACATTGACCGCGCAATTAAGAAAGGTACCGGCGAACTTGCCGGAGAGAGTTTTGAAGAGGTGAATTATGAAGGTTACGGACCTGAGGGTGTGGCATTTTTGGTTAAAGCTTTAACGGATAATAAAAACAGAACTGTGGCTGAAATCCGCTATATTTTCGACAGACACGGCGGTTCTTTGGGTGGAGTTGGTAGCACAGCTTACATTTTTGGTGTCGATCCGGGCAACCCGACTTTTGAAGTTGAGATAGGGGAGTCGGATAAGGTAAAAAAGATCGTTGCTTTAATTGATGCACTTGAGGAGAATGACGATGTTCAGGAGGTTTTTGCAAATTTTACGGTTCCCGAAGCGCTCGAAAGCCACTTATAAAGTAGAAGTATAAATATGAATATGCAGCGAAAATATAAATACATCCTTTTGTCCCTTGGAATTGTGGTTTTTCTGTTTAGCTTTTCTTACACAACCGGTTTCTTGAAAATCTTCAGTGCCGTTATGGCAGTATTTATTGCAACATTGGGTACGGCATTGGTTCAATACACAAGTGTTCAGACAGAGCATGCATTAAACTACTTCGTCAGGCGAACCTACCTAAGCACCTTAGTTTTGCCTCTCGTTTTGGTTTTAGGCTCCTTACTTTCGTTAATATACTTTCCGAACCTTGGGCTTCCGACAAGACTTTTAACAATAGGAGCAGTTGGGGGCTTGATGTATGCGATTTCTCTAATGAATAATATTTTTCTTGTGGTTTTTGAACGGGCTGAGGTAATTCCGCTTTACAGGGTTGCCCTGACTTGGAGTCAAATACTTTTAACCTTAGTTTCGATTCCATTTTTCTCCGGAATTTTTAAACTTCCTGTTAACGCAATTTACCAAAGCTTAATTATTGCGGGAACATCCGGGCTTTTTGCTTCGTTTTTGTGGTGGGCTCAAGAAATGGATCCCGAAGTGCCGGATATTGGAGCTAGCGAAGAACTTATGAATAGCCTTTTTGTAGCATTCGTGGTTTTTGTGTTTAGTATTTCGACATCGTTTTTTCCCTCCGAATCATTTTTAAGAGCCTTGTTGGTTTCATCCGTTCTTCTGTCCACACTAGGGTACTTGCAAGCTCATTATAAAAATGTGATTACAAAAAAATTAGTAGTGGAATATGCATTTATAACTTTTGTATTTTTATTGTTTGTACTTTTCTTCAACTAATTTAATACTCCAATTTTCCTTGCTTTTTTGGACACGTAGTGAGGTAGGGAAGTGGGGCGTGGTTTGAGGCGGGGGAGAAAAGGACCCAAAAATTACCCGAAATGAGTTGCGAACTATAAGACTTAATTAAATAATTATAGGGTATGTTTGTCATAGGTTCTGTAATCTGTTGATTGGGTTTTACCGCAGTGGCGGCCTAGGATTGCTAAAAAGCGCTGTCATAGTTTTGCACAAGCCACATTGTCATAGATTCTAGAGTAGGGATGTGGATAAGTGCGACGTCTCCAAAAGAGGCAATCTAGATTACTGGATAGAGTTGGAGGTTAAATAACAAAGTGATAAAGAATAATTTAGTGTTAAGTATTGTGCGTTTGTTTGTGGGATTTTGAATAAGCTCATTTCGGCTTCCCTTTTTATATGCGTGTCATGTTTTACATATTCATACACCTTACGCGTCGTTAAACCATCAAATTACGGCGTCTCATGTATAGCAATTTTGACACTCTAGCCCTCCTCTACTTCGCGGGAATAATTCCCAAAGCCTCCATTTTCATAAAGCACTCCTAAATGTTTGATTGTACATTCATCCCCAGCTTTGTTGCCCAAATTAATCCCTTTTTATTAATCGCAAAATTTCCTCACTGCCCTAAAATTTGCTCATGGCCATTTTTGACGCATTTTTCGTATATTTACGTCCCCCGCCGCACAAAACTTGCCCCAAAGTATGTAAGTTGATAGCATTAAGTCATTAGCTGCCCAACTTTTACATGTCATTAGAAAAACTACTTACAAATTACCTTGAATACTGCGAAGTTGAGAAAAACCTTTCTCAAAATACCATTCAAATGTACGACTTTTACCTCCGTGATTTTATAACTTGGGCTACAGAGACGCTAAAAAGAGATCTGACGCCCGATGACATAAACGAGGAGCTGGTTAGGAAGTACAGGATTGACCTAAATAGACGCATAAGCTCAAAATCTCACCTGGAATTTAAGCGATCCACCCAGAAGAACTTCCTGGTTGCTCTGCGGGCATTCCTTAAGTACTTGATAGTTAAGGAGCATCTCGATGTTATGGCTCCGGATGAGATAATTTTAGGAAAATCCGAGGCCCGCATCCCCAAAGTTTTAAACGAGGAACAACTAGACAACCTGCTTAACTCTCAAAACTTAGACAAAAAATCCGGTATCCGCGACCGGGCTATTTTAGAGGTTTTGTTTAGCACCGGCCTGCGGGTTAGTGAGCTTGTTAATTTGAACATTTCTGACATAAATCTAAACACCGGCGAGTTTGCCGTTATAGGAAAAGGTAGGAAGGTTAGAACGGTTTACCTTAGCGAGTCGGCCAAGAACTGGCTGCGTCGTTATTTGGGAACTCGAAGCGATAAGTTTATTCCCCTCTTCCTGCGGTACAGTGGCAAGAAAATGACTGACGGAGATTTAGAAGGAAAATCCTTAAGATTAACTGTTCGAAGTGTCCAGCGGTTGGTGAAAAAGTATACTTTAAGGGCTGGAATTTCGGTTGATGCCACGCCCCACACCCTAAGGCACACTTTTGCCACTGGTTTGCTGCGCGAGGGTGCCGACCTGCGAAGCGTGCAGGAGCTTTTGGGTCACTCAAACGTTTCAACAACGCAGATTTACACACACGTTACAAACAAGCAGTTAAAAGATGTTCACAAGAAGTTTCATAAGGATGTTGAGGAAGGTGCCGTCTCTTCTTTAATGTAATCGTGTTGAATTGAACTTGAAGCTTCTTCTATGAATCTCACACTGCCCATACCTTAAAAGCATTTCCGCGTGCAGCTTAGTTCCATAACCCTTATGTCTGTCAAAGCCATACAGTGGGTATTTTTCATGAAAACCAACCATTAACCTGTCCCTATAAACTTTCGCCAAAATTGAAGCTGCGGCAATTGTTATGCTTCTTCTATCGCCACCTGTAATGTTTGTCTGCTTACTTTCTGCCAAACCCCGTATGCCAAAATGATCTGTTAAAGTGTGTTCAGGTTGTATCGCAAGCCGGTTAACTGAGTTGAAGAAGCCAATTTGATTACTTTTTGCTATCCCCCACTCGTCTATTTTTTGGGATGGAATTTCTTCAATCTGGTACGAAATGGCATTTTTAATTATGAACTCAAACATCTTTTCGCGAACTTTTGCCGTAAGTTTTTTGGAGTCGTTGATAAGGGAGTAAGTTTCAAGAAGTTTTTTTAGTTTTTCTGAAGGATTATACAAGTGGCTTTTGTCCAAAATTACGCAGGCGACAACAAGGGGCCCAGCTAAAGGACCTCTGCCCGCCTCATCAACACCTGCAATGTGGGTTATACCAGATGACCACAGTTTATTTTCGAATTTCAACAAAGGATTTAATGGCACAAGAGAATAATAACAAAAGAAGCTAGGGAAACTCCGGGCAAATCTCCCTAGCTATGCCTACCAACCAACACTGTGCCAACCATCGAACCATCGTCGTTCCTAGGCTTAAGTTGTTGCATTCAGACCCTTGCCTTAGCCTTGTCCCCTACGGCTTGGTAAGAGAATACGGTTCAAAAACGATGAGAAAGGTAACACCCGGTACCGAACCGCTGCGCTGCCGAATGCATTGTTTCTACGGCCGAAAGTCCAGACGCATCGACAAACCGTAACTAAAATTCTGGTCTATTTTTGATGCGAAGTCAATTTGCGGAAAAATATAGTAAAAGCTATTCTTCATCTTCCCCTAAGTCCATACCCTCTTCAATCTTGGCAACGGAAGCAACCTTATCTCTTTCACCAAGTTTTATTAATCTAACACCTAAAGTGTCGCGCCCAAGTTTTGGCACTTCTCTTGCCCCAAGTCTTATAACCTGCCCCGAAGTTGTGCTAATTAACATGTCGGCTTCGGCGCCAGCGCGCTGAATACGGGCGTTTACTAGGTTTCCACTCTTGGCACTTACCTTGTATGTTTTGATGCCCGATCCTCCCCGCCCCTGCAATTTATACTCATCAACCGTGGTTTTTTTGCCGTAACCTTTTTCGCTAACAACCAACAAGAAATCTTTTTCGTCGCCTTTTGGCAAAACTACCATTCCTACAACGTAGTCGTCTTTCTTTTTCACTTTTATACCGGTGACTCCTGAAGCAACCCTTCCCATTGGGCGCGCGTCTTTTTCGGAAAATCTTATTGACTGCCCTTCTGAAGTTACCATCATGATGTCATCGTTGCCGGATGAAAGTCTTACATAAACTAAGGCATCATCGTCGGCTAAGCGGATTGCCGTAATTCCTGAAGTTCGAATATTTGCGTAATCAGAAAGTGAGGTTTTTTTAACGCGGCCTTTTTCAGTTCCAAACACTACAAAACCTTTACCTTCTTCTAATGTCGCGGCATCGAGTGTTAAGAAAGCCTGGATTGTTTCAGTTTGACCAATGTTCAAAAAGTTTACTAACGCCGCGCCCTTTGCCCGCCTGCTGCTTTCAGGAATTTCCCAGATCCTCATCTTATAAACCCTACCCTTGTTGGTGAAGAAAAAGGCGTAGTCATGGCTGTTGCAGGTCTTAATGTTTGTTACCACATCCTCTTCTCTTAGTTCCTGGCCTTTAACTCCTTTGCCTCCCCTGCCCTGCTTTTTGTAAGTGTCGGTTTTGAGACGTTTTATGTATCCACTTTGTGAGATGGTAATAATGCATTGTTCGTCTGCTACCAAATCTTCATCGGAAAGTTCGCCAACCTTGCCTTTAATAACTTTGGTTCGTCTTTCGTCGCCGTATTGTTTTTTAAGATCAACAAGCTCATCTTTGACAATTTTTATGATCCTTTCGGGCGAGAAAAGAATAGCCTCAAAGTCATCAATTGTGGCTAAAATTTCTTTTAACTCATCTTCTATCTTTTGTCTTTCCAAAGCAGCCAGTCTTCGAAGCTGCATATCCAAAATTGCTTGAGCCTGGATTGAGGTTAGTTTGAATTTTTTAATTAATCTTTCTTTGGCTTGGTCCGCGTCTGGTGATTTTTTAATAGTTTCAATAACCTCGTCTATGTTATCAATAGCAATTTTTAAACCTTGCAGAATATGTTCGCGGGCTTTAGCCCTTTTGAGTAAGAAAATTGTTCTATTAACTATTACGCGCTGTCGGTGCTTGACGAACTCTTCAAGGATCATCTTCAAAGTCATAAGCTTTGGCTCGCCGTCAAGAAGGGCAACCATATTGGCGTTAAAGGCCTCTTGTAGTTGGGTGTGTTTATAAAGCTGGTTTTGAACCTTTTGGGGCAAGGCGTCTTTTTTAAGCTCAATTACAATTCGCATGCCTTCGCGGTTTGACTCGTCGCGCAAATCAGAAATACCCACAATTTTCTTGTTTTTCTCAAGACTGGCTATCTTTTCCACAAGAGTTGCTTTATTAACCTGGTATGGGATTTCAGTAACAACAATTTTCATTCTGCCGCTTTTATCTTCCTCAAAGTTCATTTTGGCTCGTGTTACTACCCTACCCTTTCCTGTTGCATACATTTGAGCAATTTCTTTATGATCGTAAATTATTCCACCGGTTGGAAAGTCCGGGCCTTGAATATGTTTTATTAAATCCTCAACATTTGCGGAAGATGAAAAGTCAGTTTTGGCAATTTTTAATTCGAATTTTCCTTCGTCTGTTTCAAAAGCGTTAAACTCCTGCGCTGGGTCATTTTTGCCTGGCTTTTCGCCTATTTTTTCGGCCTTTTCGATCAAAAGATTAATGCCGTCTATAACCTCGCCCAAATTGTGTGGAGGAATGTTTGTGGCCATACCAACGGCAATTCCCGAGGCTCCGTTTAGCAAAATGTTTGGTAAAACTGAGGGCAAAAAGTTTGGTTCCATGTTTTGCAGGTCATTCATTTCAAATGGAACCGTTTCTTTTTCTATGTCTTTGTAAAGCTCTTCTGAAAGTTTTTGAAGTTTAGCTTCGGTGTATCGCATTGCGGCAGGTGGGTGACCGTCAACCGATCCAAAGTTTCCCTGTCCGTGAATTAGTGTGTATCTTAACGAAAAGTCCTGTGCCATTCGAACCATGGCATCATATACGGATACGTCTCCGTGAGGGTGATACTTTTTCAAAACTTCACCAACTACCGCGGCACTTTTCTGAAACTTGCCAGTAGCCACGTAACCCTGATCCTGCATTGCGTAAATGATTCGGCGCTGAACCGGTTTTAGGCCATCTCGGACGTCTGGAAGGGCTCGGGATACGATAACTGACATCGCGTAGTCTAAGTACGCTCGTTGCATTTCGGTTGTTATTGAGGCGTTTGATACCCGTAAACTTGTGGTGTTTTGAGGCTGATCCGATGCTGTTAGTGCCTCATCGCCGGTTGTATTAGGTGTGTTTTTTGGGGTTTTCTTCTTCGCCATAACCTGTTAATAATACCAATTTTGGAGGAGTGAATCAATCATTTTTTGGCTTTATGGCCTACTTTTTGACGTTTTTAGAAAAACGCCACAATCTCCCCCGTGGCGTTTTCTGTTTTAAGTTAACTTACTGCACTTGCTAAGCCAAAGCTCCCGTTTGTACTCTGCTTATATCCAACAGCCGCTCAAAGAGGGCAACAACGTCTTGAGGTACAAGCTTGTGAGGTTCCCTTTCCCACTCCCCGCTTCCATTACGGCTTTCGTAGAAGATAACCCTGTTTTCCGAGAAACAACCGCTTCCACGAAATTCACAATAATACAAACGGTATGTAGCGCGGAAAACCTTCCCGCTTTTCTGCTCTATCTCTTCCGTTGTTCTGCTTCCGCCCACGTTGATGGTGTGGTTTTGACATCTTGGACATATCGCAAGCATTGTCTTCCTCCCGGGAACAGGATAGTGATTTAAATTACAGCAGGATTTATAATAGCGTTTTTTCTATAGCCGGCGCAACATCTTTCTTTCGCGATATTTTAGGTCCAATATCAGCAACGTTGTCTATCCCATGTGTTATAAAAGCCTTTTCAACAACTTCTTTTTCGGCTTCGTTTGTGTAGATAATCCATGAATTTATAGCCAAAATATCTGTAACCATGATAAACCCAAGGGTCGCGCCCACCTCTTTTTTTACCGAATCAAGGGCTTGAACAAGTTCGTTTTTCATTCCCAAAACTTTTTTTGACTCGACTGTTTCAACCTGATTTATGAGAACTTTTGTTGTTCCAAAATCAAATACCTTAAAGTCTTTCTTAGCTATCTCACGCGCAGTTAAACCACTAATGTCCGATTTTGCCCTAAAGATTTCAAACGTGAGTTTTTCTATACTTTCATTTATTTTCTTGGAGATTTTTTGGGCAATTTCTCTGTCTAGGCCAGTTGTAGTGCTTGACTTTAAGCCCACCGTATCGGAAAGAATTCCAGCCAGTGCTAAAGCGGATGTTTGATACGATGCCTCAAGGTTGTACATATAGAAATGATCGTATATGACTGTGCTGGTTGACCCAACCGGTTTTACGTCAACCCTTATAGGTGTTGAAAAGTTTAAGTTGACCCTGTGGTGATCGATAATTTCTAAAATTTTATCGTCCACGATTTTTTCGTGTCTTTGTGTTTGTTCGTGGTGATCAACCAAGACGAAGAAATCATCCGGTCCGATTGTAAATTCATCCAGAAGCTTTGGGAGCTCAACATTGAACTTTTTAAAAATTGTTTTAGTTTCAATATTTGGCTCCCCCGCTCTTACCGGGATTATTTCCGATCCCCCGTACCTTTTTAGTTCCAAAAGAAACTCTGTGTATTCCACAGCTGCAGCTATAGCGTCTAGATCAGGCGAAACATGTCCGATTACGAAAATTCTCATTACTAAAGTTTAGCATAATGGTTAGATAGAGCCCGTTGCGTTCCTATAGTATAACCTGTAAGAAAAGGAGAAATTATGCCAAAACCATTAGGTTTTAAAGAGTTCATGAGTCAAGGTGAGCACCTCCGTGAAATTGACGGCGATAACAGTGCTGCAATGGAGTCCTTTGAGCTGGCCTACCACTTGGCCGAGACGCCAGTTCAAAAGGGCCAGGCGCAAGCTCAGATCGGGCTGACCCATTGGCACGCGCAGAATTACGAGGAGGCAACCCAAACCTTTCTCGATCTGCTTAGTTTTGGTGAGGAAAACGATGAGCCGAATTGTATAGCTCTTGCTCACCGAAACCTTTCCCGCTCCGATCTTTCTTGGGAGCCGACAGATCAACTTAGCCACGCACGGATGGCGTACGAGTATGCTGTGAAGGCCAGGCGCTCGGATCGGGTGTGGTTTGCGCACGGAGCGTTTAATTCCTGCCTCAGCAATAATCTTCTTGGTGGAGAGGCTGCGCACTGGCTTGAAGTTCAAGAAAAGGAATTAAGGCGGATTCGTGAGGGTGAGGTTGAGGTCGACAACAGCAATAACGTTGTTGAGATCTGGGAAACAGGTTATCTTATGGATCGTGCGGCTTTGGAAAATTCGCGCGCCCCGTTGGAAAGGGCCTTGGAAATTGCTAAAGCCCACAACTTGGTGAAGCGCGTTGAACAACTTGAGGCCCTACTTGCGGCCTTTGATCAACCGGCCCAGGCCTAATCGCAGAAAAGATGAGAATTAACTCAAATGAGATGACATTAATGTCATCTCATTTTTGTTTCGATGTATAAGTTCCAAAACCTCTTCTCCATTCTTTGGCCTACCTTCCGATCCTAAAAGCCACAAAGCCTTATCAAAGGTAAGCCAGCTAACTTTGGCGTCGCGGCAGGCTTTACTCCATACCTCTTTTACTGTTCTAATGTTCACCGAACTCATTTTATCGCTCTCAACAAAGCCCATTAAGCAAGCAATTCTCACATCCCAAACATCAACCGGCGGTAAAATTTCTTCAACATCGGAAAATTTATAATCAAAAGTATTTATCATTGTTCGAACAAAAAAGTTTCCAATCTTTGGCCCAAAACCTCTAAATTCCCCCACTCTTTTTAATACTTCACTTGCGCTTTTGCTTTTTAAAAAAATATTTTGCGGGTCGCTATTGTAATCGTCGTTTAATAACTGTGAATTTTTTCTGAACCTACGAACTGCTTCGTTTATATATCTTGGCCTAAAGTATTCGGTAAGATACTTTTCAAGTTTTTTCTGCGGAAGACTAAGAATGTAGGTGGGTTTAAAGAAGTTTCTTTCAGATTCAAACAACCGTTTTGCCCCGTCATAAAGCCTTTGAGAGCGGGTCGCGTAATCAAGCTGGATGACGTAAAAAAGGTAAAGAGATTTTTCTTTGCCCGAGGCGTTGTGCGGGATTAAATCTTCAGCATTTACCTTGTTTTTGAAAATTCCAATGTCATTTTCATAGGCCAAGGTTACTGCTTTTACGAATTCTGCGGGAGTCATGAAAGTATGTTAGCACTTAGGCAATATCAATATTTGCCTGCTTTGCGTGTGTTTGGATGAATTTTCTCCTGGGTGGAACCTCATCGCCCATTAAGGTTGTAAAGACTTCATCAGCAAAGCCTGCATCTTCTACGGTAATTTGCTTTAGTTTTCGCGTTTCGGGGTTCATGGTTGTTTCCCAGAGCTCTTCGGCATTCATTTCACCCAAACCTTTAAATCTTTGGATGATAACGTTTTTACCTTCTGGTGTTTTTAGGAAAGCTTCTCTTTCGCCATCGTCAAACAGATATTTTTTACTTTTGCCCCAGGTGGCTTTGTACAAAGGCGGAACGGCAAGGTAAACGTGTCCTCCGTCAATTAAGCCTGGCATATGGCGGAAGAAGAACGTTAGATTTAGGGTCATAATGTGTGAGCCGTCAACATCAGCATCAGACATAAGAATTAACTTTCCATATCTTAAGCGCGCAATTTCAAACTGCTCCCCGATTCCGGTTCCGATTGCAATTATTAAGTCTCTAAACTTTTGACTTTCAACAACTTTGTCTAATCGAGCACGTTCTGTGTTCAATACCTTACCGAAGACCGGCAGAATGGCCTGGATTTTTCTGTCTCTTGCGGCAATTGCTGAACCTCCCGCTGAATCTCCCTCAACAATGTAAAGTTCGGTATCTTCTCTAACTTTGCTTGCACAATCAGCCAGTTTTCCAGGTAAGACTCCCCCGCCCTCTAAGGCACTTTTTCTAATGACCGTTTCTCTAGCAGCCTTTGCGGCAACTCTTGCTTTCATGGCAAGCAGGTTTTTCTCAATTACTGCCTGAGCATCTCGTGGGTTTTCTTCAAAAAAAGCTTCTAACCCATCTTTAACAACCGTTTCAACGGCAGGTCTTACGCTTGAATTTCCAAGTTTGGCCTTAGTCTGGCCTTCAAATTGTATGTCTTCGGAGTTTAAATAAACAGAAATTACCGCGGTTAATCCTTCACGTAAATCTTCGCCAGACAAGTTCGCATCCTTTTCTTTAAGCCACTCTTTTTTGCGCCCGTAATCGTTAATTGCCTTGGTTAAAGCTGTCCTAAAGCCCGTCAAATGAGTTCCTCCCTCAATATTTTTTAAGTGGTTTGCAAAAGCTACAACATTTTCCACAAATGAATCGTTGTACTGCATCGCAACTTCCACCATAACTCCGTCAATTTCTCTCGAAGCATAAAACACTTCGTGCAAAGGCTTTTTATTTTTGTTTAGCGCCTTAAGATAAGTTTTAATCCCACCCTCAAAGTAATAGTTGTAATGGCTACCGTCGTGTTCATCAACAAGTTCAAACCTAATACCTTTAGTCAAAAAGGCGTATTCCTTAAGCTGGCGAAGGAAAAACGGTGATTTAAAATCTAAGGTTTCAAAAGTTTTGGTGCTGGGCATAAATTGAACAATTGTACCGGTGTCGTAATCCCAACTCTCTAAATCTATTCCCCATTCCGCGCCTTTAATTTGGCTTTTTGGCTTTTCGGAATTAAGATCCGCAAGTTTATGAATTACATCCGCACCTTTTTCATATTCCTGAATTTTAATTTCTTTTTTTGGTTTATTTAAAACAACAACCCTACACCAGTCAGACAAAGCGTTCACAACCGAAGCGCCCACACCGTGAAGACCGCTTGAGACCTTATACCCCGCCCCACCGAACTTTCCACCTGCATGCAAGCGTGTAAAGGCAAGTTCAAGTGCCGAAACGTTATAACCCTTTTTGATTCCATATGGAATTCCCCGCCCATTATCGTAAACCACAACAGAATTATCTTTTCTAAACTCAACACGCACATGGTTTGCATACCCTGCAATTGCCTCGTCCATTGAGTTATTAACAATTTCGGTAACAAGGTGCTGTAAACCTCGAAGATCGGTTGAGCCAATGTACATTCCCGGACGCTTTCTAACCGGGTCAAGCCCTTCCAAAACCTGTATATCTTCCGCTGTGTAACTGCTGATTTTGTCTATTGCTGTAGCCATAACTAAGTAATTTTATCTTAATTTGTGTAAGATTTCTACGGCCTATAGCTTGATTTTTTGTGGAGATGGGGTAAAATTACGGTCGAAGAATTTTCAAATCGGCGAAGTTCCCAATCCCCTAAAGAGGAGCAGATGATGAACAAGCTAAAGATTAACGCACTAGTCGCCCAGATTTTAACCTCGCCGGCTTTTGCGAACAGGATCTTGGGTACGGCTGAAATGAGAAGAGCCGCTATAGCAGAAATGAACTGGGATGAGACGGAAGAAGCAGCAACTATTGCTGCCCTTCTTAACATTCATGCTAACAACGTAGACACGTTCATAGCTGCTTGCGACGGTCTCATTGAGCAACCTGTCCCTTGAAGCATTAGTAAAATAGTAGAAATGATAGGAAGAGCCAGCCGCTACTTAAGGTCTGGCTCTATCTAATCTTTAACATCAAAAACTCAAGTGCGAGTTTCAAAGACACATTAGTTTTTTCCAAATCTTTTTTCACATTTAAAATTATTTCAATGTTCTTCCCGTTTGTTAAGTTTAGATTTTCTCGAAGTTCACTTACCCACTCTTCCATCGTTTGAATAACCACCCCACGTTCCTCTTTTGAGTATTCAGCTGCCCAATCTAAACGCTCGCCAATGGACATTTTTAGTATGGCGCTTGCTTCGGCTAGGTCTATTTCATCTATCACTGCTTCCTTATCGCCCCCACTCTCGTCAACCCTTACACGCCTACACCTCGAAACCACCGTCGCCAGCAAAGAGTTTTCGGTTTTCACGTTCAAAATAATAGTTGCGTAAGAAGGAGGCTCCTCCAAAGTTTTAAGCAATGCATTTTGAGCCTGCACCGTAAGCAACTCCGCCTTGTTCACAATCACAACCTTGTGTTTATGTGAAAAAGGTCTTTCCTGTAAAAACTTCGTCGACTCTCTTGCCTGCGCAATTCCAATACTCTGTTTTCCCTCTTCCGGATTTACAATATGCAAGTCGGGATTATTTTCGCTCTCCTTCATCTCAAGTTTTTCAAGCATTTTGCGAACATGGCTGGTGCGACTTTTTTCTGTTGTTCCGTAAATAAGGATTGAACTCATGGCTATCTGGATTATACATGAGTGCCAACTCCCCTCTTTCTTGTTGCCCCCGCCTCCTGTTCCCTGTTATCATTAGTTTGTAAGGATCGCCTTACAAACTGCTCATGGCTATCTTAACTAAAAACAAAGGAATCGAAGACGTTTTGTTTGAAAAGAAACTTTTAACCTCAGATCAAGTTTCTGCCATTAATCTTGAACACTTAAACACCGGCAAATCCATCGACCAAATAATTAAAGAGCGAAATTTTGTTAGCAACAACGACTACATCAAGGCGTTTGGCGAAGTGTACGGAATTGAATACATGCCGCTTGAAGGTCGTATAATTGACCCTAAACTTTCAGAGCTTGTTTCTCACAACCTTGCTCAAAAATATAACGCGGCTCCTTTTGCTCTCGACGAGGTTTCAAAAGTTATATCCGTCGCAATGGTTGACCCACTTGATTTGCAAACAATTGAGTTTATAGAAAGAAAAACCGGGTACAAAGTAAAGCCATACATCTCATCTCTTGCAGAAATAGAGGCGGTCAACGAACAGCAAAGCGGAAAAGCAATTGGCGAAGAAATAAGCGCGGCTTTGGAAGAAATTTCGGCGACAACCCTAAAGATTGAAGAAAACCAGGGAGACTTAACCGCCGACGAAGCAACACTTCGTGATGCGCCAATTGCCCGAATCGTGGGAATGATTTTGGAGACAGCGGTAAAAACCGGCGCCTCTGACGTTCATATTGAACCAGAGGAAACTAAAACCCGCCTGCGATACCGGGTTGACGGAGTTTTGGAAGAAAAAAGAACACTGCCCCGCGAAATGCACGACTCGCTCGTTGCCCGTATAAAAATTCTGGCGAGCATGAAAATTGACGAAAAAAGATTACCTCAAGACGGAAGATTTAAAGTTGAAGTTGGCAAAACCAAAACCGACCTTCGTGTGTCTACTCTGCCAACAGTTTACGGTGAAAAAGTTGTGATCCGTTTGCTTAAAGAAGAAGGTTCGGTTTTTTCATTTAGAGATTTAGGCATTCGCGGACTTTCTCTGTCGCGACTTGAAGAAGCAATCATTAAACCTGTTGGAATGGTTTTAGTTACAGGGCCAACTGGCTCTGGTAAAACGGTAACGCTTGCTTCAGCTTTGAGCAAACTTAATACTACTAAAGTAAATATCGTAACCATTGAAGACCCAGTTGAAATTAGGATTCCCGGCGTAAATCAAGTTCAAGTGAATCCTCAAGCGGGCTTAACCTTTGCCACAGGCTTAAGATCTTTCTTGCGACAAGATCCAAATATTATAATGGTTGGAGAAATTAGAGACGGCGAAACGGCAGAGCTGGCAATTCACGCGGCACTCACCGGTCACTTGGTGCTTTCGACTTTGCACACAAACTCAGCCGGCGGATCAATCCCAAGACTTTTGGATATGGGGGTTGAAAACTTCCTACTCGCCTCAACCCTAAACGCAGTTCTTGCGCAAAGACTTGTTCGAAAAATCTGCGTAGATTGTAAGGAAGAATATTCTCCGCCTCCGGAAATCGTCGATGATATAAGAAGGATTGTTGGCAAAATCCAGCACTCACAGATTTTAATGAGTAAAGATAAAACAATAGTCGACGCGGTAAAACTAGGTCAAGGAGAAAACCTAAAGGTGTTTCGGGGCAAGGGGTGCGAAAAGTGCGGCGGAACAGGATACCGGGGCAGAACCGGTATTTTCGAGGTTATGATTATGAGCGATAAAATTCAGACACTGACGCTTGGGCGTTCGTCAGAGTCGCAAATACAAACGGCGGCTGTTGAGGATGGTATGCTAACTTTAGATCAGGACGGGTACTTGAAGGTGTTGGAAGGAATAACTACCATTGAAGAAGTATTAAGGGTTTCTAAGGGATGAGAAAGTAATAACATGGCAAAATTTAACGTATCACAATTATTAGAAAGTGTTGTAAAGATGGGGGCATCGGATTTACACCTAAGTGTGGGTGTATCTCCTGTTATAAGGGTAAATACTGCCCTCGCTCCCCTTTCTGACATTCCACCGCTTACGGTTGAAGATATAGAATTTTTTATTTCGCAAATTTTAAATCAGGAACAAAAAGATATTTTGGATGTAAACAAAGAACTTGATTTATCCGTGGCGCTTGGAAACCAGGTTAGGTTTAGGGTTAATGTGTTTTTTCAAAAAGGTTACCCATCCATTGCGATGAGAACAATTCCGTTAATTGTGCCCTCTTTGGATAAATTGGGTCTGCCCCCGATCGTAAACTCCATTTCTGATCTAAAACAGGGCTTGGTTTTAGTGGCAGGTCCCACTGGACACGGAAAATCCACAACAATTGCCGGCATGATTCAAAGAATTAATGAAACTCGCGCAGAGCATATTCTCACCATCGAAGACCCAATTGAGTACATTTTTACAAACAAAAAATCCCTCATTGAGCAAAGAGAGATGTATTTGGATACTCACTCATGGGATGTGGCTCTAAAAGCAGTTCTTAGGCAAGACCCAAACGTGGTTTTTATTGGCGAAATGAGAGATCACGATTCTATGGCCGCCGCGCTTACAATTGCCGAAACCGGACACCTGGTTTTTACGACTCTTCACACAAATTCCGCCTCTCAAACAATAGATAGGGTTATAGATTCATTTCCCGAAGGCCAGCAGGATCAAATCCGCACGCAACTTTCGCAAAGTTTAGAGGCGGTTATTTCGCAAAGAATAATTCCTTCAAAAGAGGTAGGAATGATTCCTGCGGTTGAGGTTTTACTGGGCACGTCGGCGGTTAGGAATATGATAAGAGAAGGAAAAAGTCATCAGCTGGATAACGTTATAGATACAAGTGCGGGTGCCGGAATGGTTTCTTTAAACACAAGTTTAGCGGAGCTTGTTAAAAACGGCCGCATAGAATTAAATGAGGCTATAAAGTACAGTTTGCGCCCCGATGAACTAAAGCACCTTGTGGGCGCTGGAGTAAATGAATAGTGCCAATATTTTCGTATAACGCAATTGATTCCGCAGGCAAAAAACGAACAGGAAATGTAGACGCCCGCACAAAGTCCTCAGCGGTGGGGTTATTAAAAGAGCAAAGCCTTTATGTTGTAAGCCTTGAGGAACAGACAGAAAGCCTTGTTGACAAGGTTTTAAGCCTTCGTGGCGTGCCGGATACCGAAGTCGTTGCTTTTACCCGCCAACTTTCCACTATGATTTCAGCAGGCCTTCCTATTGCGCGAGGCCTGGAAGTTTTAGCCGATCAAACTTCCAGCAGACAAATGAGAAAAATAGTTTTGGATACACTAAGAGATGTTCAAGGCGGCGCGCAACTTTCGCACGCTTTAGCAAAATATCCAAACGTTTTTTCTCCAACTTATATTGCTTTAGTACACGCCGGTGAAACTTCGGGAAAGCTGGAAGAAATTTTAAAAAGGCTTGCAGACACTTTAGAAGCCCAGCGTGAATTTAAATCAAGTTTTACCGGAGCTATGATTTACCCGGCCATCATTTTTGTTGCCATGATCGGCGTTTTTGTCTTAATGATGATCTTTGTTATCCCCAAGCTTGCCCAAATGTATGAAAGTATGGGTGTTGAGCTTCCGGGCATGACTAAGGCAATGATTGCGGTTTCAGATTTGTTTGTTAAATTCTGGTACGCGTTTGCGGCGGTATTAGTGTTTTCGTTTTTGGCAATCAGATCATTTTTATCAACCGAAGGAGGCAAAGAATTTTTATACAAGATTTTAATGAAACTTCCGGTGTTTGGAAAAATTTTAAGACAAAAAGATTTAACTGAATTTACACGAACTTTAAGTTTGCTGGTTGCTTCGGGAATTTCGATTGTTGAGTCTTTGGAAATTGTTTCGAAAATTGTTATAAACCCCGATTATAAAAATGGCGCGCTGGCGGCCAGCAGGACTTTGGAAAAGGGTGGCTCGCTTTCAGAGTATCTAAAAACTGACAGGCACTTCCCCCCGCTTGTAAGCCAAATGGCTTCGGTTGGAGAAGAAACAGGTCAGTTGGACGAAGTTTTATCACGAGTTGGAGAGTATTTTGCGTTAGAAACAGCTCACGCGGTAAAAGGGTTGTCATCCGCTTTGGAACCAGTCATACTTATCCTGTTGGGCGGAATGGTTGGACTTCTGATAGTTTCAATCATCACGCCTATTTACAAGATTACTAGTGCTCTGTAATTTATTGTTTGTTGAAAGGCTTTTGAAGTGAAAATAGGACGAAAACAAAAAAGACAAAGAGGTTTTGCAGGCTTTACATTAGTTGAACTTCTTGTTGTAGTGGCAATTGTGGCGGTTTTAGCAGGCGTTATTGTTGTAGCAATAAATCCGGCTGCCCTTCTTCAAAAAAATAGAGACGCGATGAGACTTGATGATTTGGATAATGTTCATAGAGCTTTGTCTTTGGCTTTGGCTGACGGCGAAGTAACTTTGGTTGAAACCGGAACTTGTAACAACTGTACTTCCGGAAGTGGCACGCAAGCAGTTGATGGAACAGGTTGGGTTAAGTTTGAAGTTCCAACGGGAAAAACAGGTTTAGCAAAGTATTTACCAGAACTACCCCTAGATCCTTTGAACTTGGGATCTAATATTTATACCTTTGGTTCTGCTGCTGGGGCTTACGAAATAAATGTTGTGCTTGAATCCGCGGATAATGCTCCAAAGATGAGTACTGACGGTGGCAATGCCGCAGGCGTTTGGGAAATTGGAACTTCGCTAACGATACTTTGAGATTTTAGAAATTTGGATGGCCTTGCATAGGCCGTGGTTTTATTGGGACCGTCGGGTGAGATGGTTCTCACTGCCCTACTAGAGAAGTCCCCGCTTAACGCGGGGACTTCTTAATTTTACAAGGGTACTCGATCACCTCGAGCCTCCAAGAATGACTTACCAGCCAGATTTTTCCAGTATTTCTTTTGCCGGCATTTGGATGATTTTACTCCAATTTCTTTCACTCCCACGATTTTTTATAAAGTCCTTAACAAGATGATAGCCTACAGAATATCCGGTCCAAACGGCGTACTCATCATTCCCAAAAAATATTTTATTGTAGTCATCGTATGTATAGTTGTCTGAGAGCAGTAGGCCTCCAAAGCTATCAAATACTTTTCTTGCTACATCTTTACTTAAGGCTTGTGCCCACGGAGCTTGCTTACCACCCAAAACATATTCTCTAAAGTTTTCTGCCAGGCCCTCAAAAACAAGATTATCTATAAGTTTTTCTGAATCTGAGTTAGGAAAATATAAAAAGCGTATCGCGTGGTTATATTCGTGTGCCAAAGTGTTAGCTAAGTTTTTATTAAAATCTTTAAGTTTTGTACTATCTGGGTGAACATATAAGTGAATGACGTTGGCGTAAGGTGTGTACCCATTAACCCCAAACATTTTTTCTTTTACAAAGCCTGAGAGTGTGGGAAAGATGTAAATCTCCAAATTGTTTTTTGTTGGTAGAGTCTCTACGACGGCATTGAGAGTCTTTTTAATAATCCCAAGCACATCACCCACCCCTATTGACAGATCCACTCCTTTATTTTCCAAAGAACTGAATATGAATCCATGTAGCGATTCAGGTAGGTACTTTCCTTCTCTATAGCCCGCGTACCCATTTTTGGTCGGTTTAATTTTTTCGAAAATTAAATTACCATTAACCCTTTCGACTTCCTGGATCAACTGAATATGGGCAGTTTTATTATTTTTTAGTTTTATCTTTTTATGCATACCTTTGTATATATGGAAGAATTGAGCCATAGTCAAATGTATCTGACTATGGCTCAAAACCGAATCTAAGAGCGGAAATCAGCCTCCTTTACTACTTCCGCCACCACAATTACTGCTGCCCTTGCTGCCGCCTTTACTACTCCCGCCGCATTTGGGTGGGTTGGGGGACATTTCTTTAGCAAGGTTGCGCACAGTAACAGTGATCTTGTTTTTCACCGCTGGCTTTTTCATGCCGGTTCTCCTTTCGTGTTAGGCAAACGGGTGTGTAAATACCCCATTTTGCCAAGATTTTTTGCTTAGCCCCGTGGCTTTAGGCACAGTAGCTAACCTTCTCATCCCTAAAGCTTCAGTGCCGTAACCAAAAGATATTGGCACCAGACCTTGAGGAATGGCTCGAATGATATGTACTCCCGCCTCTTTCATGTCTGGCGGAGTAAGATCAAGAGCGTAGGTTTCTACATCTCTAGTCTTAAGTAGCTCGACAAGGTTGTCAAGCCGTTGGAATTTTTCATCACCTCCTTTATTAGGATTTTCTGGTTTTCCGGACCACAGAAACTCCGCTTTTCTTAAGTGTGTACTGGAGGCATACAATGCTGCATGGTCCTCCGTACTTTGTACTTTAGTTGGGTCCTTCAGAGTATAAACAGTGTGGTCTTTTCTAAAGTCCCAATAAAGCTGCTGCTCAAGCTCGTCTAGGGCTCTACCGATTGCTGAAGACAAGGTGGGTCTGCTAGACATACCTAGCAAAAGACAAGTTTGTCCACTCTCACTTACGGCGACAGCAAGAACGACCGGTGTAAGATCCATCGTCATGTTAACCAGGTGTACCTCATACCCAACAGATTTTATTCTTTCCACCTTAGCGTTTTGATCTGAAGACAAGCAGTCTCTTCGAATGAGGGGGTGAGAGATTCTGTTTACCCAAGTTATCATGTAAGCATCGCGCTCGATTGCCTCAAACAAACCTCCGATCAGGGATGATTCAAAGCTGAAACCTCCTGCTACACCGGAAGAATTTGAGTAGGTATACAGCCGTGGTGTTACTGCTTTAAGGATTGGGTAATACAGTAACTCCACAGGAAGATAGAACTCTTTCCCGCTGGCTAACTTCACCACCGATTTCCAGAAGTACCTGGCTTTTGGATCGTATCGCTTGAAAGGTAGCCCTTTGTCGTACTGTAGATTTTTGTATGTGACTACCGATCTGGGATCAAGTGCAGAGCCTCCTAACTCCTTAGCTGATGCATTAAGGAGCTTTTCTTTAGGAACTATACCACTGGCAACTCTTTCCAAAGCTTCCATTATAGCTTTTATTTCCGCCCTAACTTTGGAACTTGAGAACCCTGCAGAAAAATCCTCTTCGCCGAGCACATTGAGGTATTTTGCAGAGAAAAGGTGATTTCCGCCAAGGTTAAAGGAGGACATCTCTTGAGACGTGTTGTGAACAACGGGTATGTAACTTCCTTTGCCCACAAATGCTTCTCGTAGCGTGCGAAGCCGACTTTTTACTGATAGCCCTTTTGATTTACTGGGCTTTGTTTTGCCGAAGCTGACAGCGCCGATACCTTTTAGTTGCGCAAGCGTCTTTGAGATCTCCTGGTTCACTGCACTTGTCACTTTTTGCTGACCGCTTAGCACCCGGCTCAGGTAGGCTAAGTCCCTCTCTGACTCAGATTCAATGTCTATGCTTCTCTCCCCCTTTCTAAGTTCCAAGCCATTTAGTGTTGGTAACAGTTCCCAGCCTTCAGATAGAGTTATCCATTTATTCATCTTTAACTCCGATTAACATAGTTATCAACGGAGCTTCTTCGGGAAAGCTCAGACCGATAAGTTTAGCTAACTTGTAATCATCGAAACCCCCGTACTCGACCGAGCCGATCAAAGAGCTTTCTGCGCAATAGAGATAGCAGTTTTGCGCAGCATGCCCTGCTTCCAACAGAGCGAAGCGATAACCTCTATTCGAGTACTTTTGTGTTGTCTTTTGAAACTTGGAAGATATTACTACTATTGCAGCAATGCCTCCAATTTCAGCAAGACCGTCGAAGAAAATCTCGTTTACTTTTTGGGAATCTACCTCACCAACTTTCTTAATGGAATCTTTTTCTGGGACAAAAACACCGGTGTTTCCATTAAGAATAATTGTATGGAGCATTAATGGGTAAAGTCCCCCGCCAGACGGTACAGTTCCATGGTTGTTAGCTTTACCGTACATTGCCCAAAGTAAAGTCCGCAAGATTTCTTCTGGGATAGGATTTCCATTAAAGTTTCTTATCGACTTTCTTTTCTGAAGCAGTTGGATCAGGTCAATTTGTACGCCCACAGTTGTGTCCAGCAGACCGTTTGGTTGTTCAAGCATTGCTGCAATTTCCCTATCCCCCAGATTCTTGAAGAAGGGCATTGGGTTTGAGCCGGCCAAGTGGGCGAGGAGAAAGTAGCTGTCTGGTTCCGTAACGACACCCTCTTTACTCAGAGTGCTTAAAACCTCCACCGCCTCTTCCCGTGAATACTTGGGATATGCAGCAGAACAAATTTGCTCAAGCGTGGTGTATCCGGCACATCTAGGTAAAAGAAAAGAGATTAGTCCGTTTGCCCCCTCTATTCTTACTTCTTTCCCTGGAAGTATGAATACAAAAGAATTCTTGTCTTTGTATCCATAGGCGCATACAAGCGGGTGTGAATCTTTCCTAAGCATTTTATCTCCTTATTTTATTATCAAGGTTCGAATTTGTTTGGTTTATTACACTAAAATTTGGTGATTTTGTAGAGTCTCTCTGATAGGCGGGTAACATAATTATACACTGTTACCGGTTTTGGCTTAAACCCTATTGCTATCCCCCACCTCAACCTATATATTAAAACCATGATTGAAATATTGGGTCTTGTGTTAATTTTTATTGCCGGGTTATTTGTTGGATCTTTCCTAGATGTTGTTTCCGACAGGGTCCCTGCCCATCAGTCCCCTCTCAAAGGCCGTTCAAAATGCCCGCACTGTAACGCAACGCTTGGCCCCAAAGATCTTATTCCCCTGCTTTCGTTTATTTTGCTTCGCGGCAAATGTAGATATTGCGGCAAGAAAATTTCACTTTATTATCCAGCAGCGGAAATTCTAACCGGTGTAACCTTTGCCGCACTTGCCTATTACCTTGGTGTATTTACCCAGCCAAACCCGCTAATCTGGCTTAATTTTGGCTACCTTGCGGCACTTGCCTCTTTTCTTATTGTAATTTTGTTTGCCGATATGAAGTACAAACTCATTCCAAACCGCGTTGTGGTTCCGGCCATAATTTTTGTGCTGTTTTTCATGGTTGGAAGCTTTGCGTTTATTGCGGCAAGTTCGTATTCGCAAATGAAAGCGGATCCTTTTGGGCAATATTTGCTTGAGGTTGGTTATTGGCAAAGCCAGATGATTTATTTGCTGCAAAGTTTATTGATTACAATTGTTAGCGCGCTTTTGCTTGCCGGATTTTTCAAGCTTTTGATTTGGATTACGAAAGGAAAAGGCATGGGCGGTGGCGATGTGAAATTGGCATTTTTGGTTGGGCTTGTTAACGGCTTTCCGTTAAATGTTGTGGCTGTGGTTTTAGCTTTTGTAAGCGGAGCAGTGTTTAGCGGCGTTTTGATGTTACTGCGCCGAAAGGGCTTGCGCGATGTTATCCCCTTTGGACCATTCTTGGTTTTTGGCTCTGTTGTGGCCTTTATCTTTGGCCAGCAGATCTTTAACTGGTATTTGGCTCTTATCTGATCCTCTTTCCGACCCCTTCCGACGGTGTTTACAACCAACCTGTTATAGGCTATACTCCGGTCATCTCAATCAAGCTTGCTTGATAATTTGAGCCAGCTTGTTAGAATAATTTAAGAAGTAGCCTAAATCTGTTTGCGAAAATCTAACGCGATCAGAAATCCCTCATGAAAGGAGGAACATACCATGGCTACGAACAGAGTAGAACGTGCAGGAACTGTCGCACAGCCTCGAGCCGCTCAATGGTTGCAGCTTTTGCTGGCGGTGGCGTTTTTGGTTGGTGTGGTTTTTCTGGCATACGAGTTCGTATTTCGAACCACGGGAGCCGGTACCTCCTCCAATCGGAAGGAACAAAACCCAGTGGTGGTTGTGGATGAACCGACTTCTACGGAGGTTGCACCATCCCCTACTCCCGCTAGCACTAGCACGCCTGAAGCAACGGCTACGGTAACTGTAACCGCTGTGCCTGAAGGGGTTTATGAATTCCCGGAGGTCTGGGCCAAGGAGAACGGTTTCCTCGAGTTAGCAAAGGAAGTTGAACCTGGGGTTAGCTGGACAACCGCTGCCTGCCAATTCTACGAAGAGGAAGTGTGCATCACGGACATAGATTTGTGCCCGGAGGGAAATGTATGTCCGCCAGTATACCTGATGATTTGGCCCCTCTCCGAGTTGCAGGATCGTGTTTCTCAAGACGAGATCGACGAATTCTTGGCAACTTATCCGCACGTGCTTCTTGGGGAAAGCTATCTACTGCGGGTGGTAGAGCTGGATGGTACTGAAAGACCTGGGGATGGTAATTCCATCTTTTTGTCCCCAACTCAATGGCATACGTACACCTGTGCGTATAGTAACAAGCTTGGTGACTTAAGAAATGGGGAGTTCGCCGCCTTTATCCCAATTACTGGTCGTATTGACGATCGGTACCTTGTGGACGGCTGGCTGAATGGGTTACTTCTTCATCAAACAGGCACCAAAGCCGAATGCGGAGGTTTTTAAAATGGGGCGTACAACAATATGCGAAAGCAGATTGTTGTACGCCTCTTCCATTTTTATTGCTTTGTGTTTGCAAAATTTGTATGATTATTGTGTGAGTAGACTTAGCCTGCCTAAAATAACTCCTTTAATTCTTTGTTTAGCCTTTATTTTAATTGTTGGTTTTGGTGCCTTTTACTTTATCCCAGGTTTCCGTGAGAAATTTATGCAAAGTGACAATAATGGAGCAAGCCCTTTTGGTGAAGATAGCCTTGTTGATAATGTCCCATACGAACCTGAGTTAAATGAGGCGGCAAAAGCTTTTTATAATTTTCTAAACGTCTCAAAAGAACCTTCTTATTGGGAAAATTGGGATTATAAAACTTCTTTCTTCCAAGGAGATGTTTTATCTGTTGATTCCGAAGCCCGTACTGCAACAATAAACGTTGATCGCCCTACCGGACTTGGTCAACTTACTAATGTACCCATACTTTGTGAGATTGAAAACACGGCTATTTTTTACGATGTAAATATGGTCTTTCAGGACAGCAACATTGATATTTTTAATGAACTTGAGATAGGGGAAATACTTTACGCTAACTGCTTGGATGCTAATTGCACAAGTGTGGGCGGATACTGTACTTTGGTTGAGAGGGATATTTACGATGACGAATAAAAAAACCTTTTTAATAGCCCTTTCCTTTTTATTCCTTGGTAGTCTTATGCGAACTAACGTCTACGCTGCGCAGTGTACGGCTGGTGAGTGTAACCGCCCCGGCGAATATATTTGCGATGGTGGAACAAAGTGTTGTACGTGCAGAGGAGATGAGTGTGGCTGCCCAAGTTATGTTTGCTCACAAAACTATATCTATCAAGGACTAAGTACAGCGGGTGAGGTAGTGTGTGCACAAGATGTTACTGAAAACAATTGCGTCACGTGTAAGGGCCCTCTTAGTGAATTTGATGGTGATTATTGCAACGTTATCCCCTCTGTTAACAATGGCATTTACTGTGACGGAACATGTAATAGCAACCAAGTTTGCACAAGTTATATAGTGAGAGAAGGAGTTGATGTTGGTGGAACCTGCAGATCCTGTGGTGGCAGCGGGGGTAACGCCTGCGGTTGTAAAAAAGTCTGCTCTTCCAGTGGCGGGATATGCGGCTATGGTAGTGATAGTAGCCCTGTGGACGGCCAACCCGACCCTAAATATAACTGTTACGGTAATCAATGTGATGATGACGATGGGGCATGTACAGTAGATGCAATCGGCACATACGGACCACCAATCAGCACAGACAAGAGTACGTACGCGTATGCTAATAATGTCAAATTTGCTTGGAATGAACCGTACTCACGAAAAATGGTAGATGGAGAATGGGAGTACTACATTGACTGGGGAGTTTGTTGCGGAAGCTGTGGCGCCGGTGTCAAATTGTACGTCAACGGCAAGCACCTTTATACCCACACCGCATCTGCGTATATAAAATCCCTTTCCGCGTCATTGTTTAAGATTGGAAGTAATACCTGGTATGTGTTGGCTTATAACGGGAACGCTGGGCAAATTAAATCAGGCACGGGAACCTTTACCGTTGAGGCACCGCCGCCAGTTACGGTTCGTGGTAAAATTTGGAACGCCACCGGTCAGGCCTGTAACGTAAGTTCCAACAAAAAAGATACCCTGGAAATTGTAAGAGGTAGCGCGCAAGGAAATGTTGCCACTGCTATAAAATTACGAATGGACGGCACAACTGCCGGGAGTTGGAACACCAATTATGATGGCTACAGCTACCGTTTCACAAACGTTGAGCAGGGCATACATTCTATAAGCGCCAATGTCCCCGATCCTGTTGGTTACCCTAACTCCTCATACGAACTCGCTTGTGTAAATAATGCGGCGGGCAGTGTAATTCCTTCGGTTAACGCTAGTGCTGACCCAACCATTTTAAACCTTGGTTATGAAATTACTACCTCCGCCTCCAGCTGGTTCCAGTCTATTGGTGGAGATATTTTTGGCGGTTGCGACGTAGCAAGCTGCGCAAACAGCGTTTCAGTAGACGTTCCCGGAAACGGTGAAACTTTGGGTGGTTTTAATAACAATCTAATTGCCACCCCCGGAACTCTTTTTGGCGACAGCGGACTTTCTGTTACAGACGATAGCTATTCGCAGGACAGCAACCGCCACTTAGAATATATGAACTCGGTTGATTTGTGGCCCTCTTCTTTAACCTTCACTCCCCCATCCTCTGCGACCCAAATAAATAGTAATTGTTCAAGCATGTTTCAAGGCAATAATCTGGACGCGGGAATTGTTTACAAAGCTTCGGTTGGTTGTGTTCAAAGTGGACTTGACGGGCTAACCGGTAATTATAATTTTACTCACGATGGTGTTGCAGTTATCTATGTTCAAGGAACAGGTACGCTTACGTTTAAAAAGACCTTTACTGGAAGTAGCAACGGCCGAAGAAGAGTCTTGTTTGTAACTCAAGGGCCAGTCAAATTTAACGCCGATATTGGAGATGCCGCGCCTACCACGTCAACCGCGGCACACATTCAGGCCGGTATAATTTCGGAGAGCAGCATTACATTTTTGTCCACGGGGCTAGAAGATGACACAACCATAATTGTTGAGGGCCCACTTGTTACAAAAACCGGCACTATAAATAATAGTAGGAACCGGGGAATTAACAACGGATACCCGGCCGTGGTTGTTAAGTACAACACGCTTTACCTGACTTCTCTAACCGCCTCACAACCGGCAGGACTTTCAGCTGTAGATATTTCGTGGGTGTTAAACTAGGTTTGGACTAAAGATTTATATGAAATTAACAGGCGCTAAAATTACAAGAATAACGAACAAAAAAACACGAAAAAACGAAAATGGTCAGGCTCTAATTTTCGTAATCGCCACAATGACGGTAGCACTGGCAGTGGGGATTGGAGTTTCTCTAAGAAATCTCGCGTCTATTTCCCGAACTTCGCGAACTGACACGGCGGCCCGGGCGCAGGCCGCGGCTGAAGGCGGTGCCGAAAACGTTTTGTCGCGTTCAGAGGAAGATATTGCTGAAATGGTTGGCGACCCCGCCGAAGACATAGTTTTTTCTCCAGTAGTTAACGACAACATCACAGCTGTTGCCTCCGTAACCGTTGAAAACTGGAATATTGCCGCTTCGGGTTTAACCTACTTCCCTCTGGAAATTAAGCGCGACCAAGTTTCGGAAGTTAAGCTAAACGGTGGAGGAATTAAAATTTGCTGGTCGTCCCAAAGTGATTCAGCCGAGAGTGATATTTATTACATTGCCTACAACGATACGGGAGCTACAACCCGAAATGGTGTGGAAGCAAACAGCCGAAGTGGGTTTCCAGACAACTATTCTTCGGGTGGAACTTTTGTGGACGCATCCGGCGGCAACGCTAATTTCGACAACTGCTACACCCCAACCCTTCCAAGCAGTGCTGATGGCATAAGGATCCGCTCAATTAACGCCGACTCAAGATTTGGAATTTATGTTACATCTGGTTCACTTCCAGATCAGGGATACAAAATTACATCAATTGGGCGCTTGCAAAACGTTCCGGCAGGCCAGGAAGCTGAAGTAAAAGTTACAGTTATTCGCTCACTGCCGTTTATGCCCGGCATTTTTGATTTTAGTATTTATTCCGGTTCAGGAGGGGCGGTTTTAGATTAGAAATTAAGCACTATGAAATACTTGATCTTTTGTAAAAATAAACAGTATAATAATAGAGATATGATTAGAAACGAAAAAGGTTTTACACTTATTGAACTTCTTATCGTTATCGTAATTATCGGTATTTTAGCCGGTGTTTTAATTGCTATTATTGACCCAGTCTCCCAGCAAAACCGTGCCCGCGACGCAGGCATTGAAGCTTCCATGAACAAGGTGGTTTTGGCAACCGAGGGGTACGTTTCAGCCTACGGCACCGCCCCAATTGACACTCAATTTATTGCCCAGTTTAAAGACGGCACGGTAACAGAGCGCGGCACAACCTGTGCACAAACAACGGGCGATCCTGACTGCGAATTTGGCGTTTCGGCCAATACCCTACCCGCCACATGCAGTAGCACCTGGTCTGGAACGGGAACAAACCAGTGTTATTTTAGATACCTTGCGGTAGAAGGAACTTCAAACTTTACTATTTTTGCTAAATCCGCGGGTTTGGAAGGCATAGTGTTTAAGTTTGAAAACAATGGTGTCAACGCTGGAATTATTCAGCAGTGCCCTGCTTCCGATCCAATTGGATGTTAAAAACTTTAAGATCTAATTCCGCCGGCTTTACCCTCATCGAACTATTAATCGTAATTTCAGTTATTGCAGCACTGTCTGTTGTTTTGGTAAGTATTGTTGACCCTGTGGGCTCGCAGGGAAAAGCGCGCGATGGGGTTCGCTTGAGCCATGTTAAAAACCTGGCCGAGGCAATAGAGTCGTACAGGCAAATTGAAGGTTCGTACCCGCTTGATGCCGATCCGCAAAACCCCGCCTCTACCTTGCGTACCACCTACATCCGCACGTGGCCCTCTCCCCTTGCCAATGACGGCACGGAAGATCCCGCTTGGGCTTATATATACGCTCAGGCAGGTACGGGTTTTGTTCTTTACTCGCCAAATTCCCGCGGCGGGTGCTACAAATATCAAACAGATTGGCGAAATGCTATGAACTGCCCTATCGCCGAATGTAGCACGGACATTTCTTCAGCTTCAGATTGTAGCGAATTGTAAATTGTAATTAGTTCAAAGCTCGCGCTATACTTAATTTATGCTTCTGCCAAAAAACCAACGCGGATTTACTTTAATTGAACTTTTGGTTGTGGTAGTGGTTATTAGTGCGCTTTCCGGGGTCGTAATTTCTATTATCAATTCCGGTGGCTTTAGAGACAAAGCCCGCGATGCCCAAAGAATTGCGGATTTAAAACAAACCCAAACCGCTTTAGAACTTTATTTTTCTGATTTTAGAGCATACCCACTAAGCACAAGTGGTGGGGGCTGGATTCTTTTAACTGGCTCTGACGCTGTGTCTGGTGCCCTTTCCCCTATTTATATAAACGAGGTTCCAATTGATCCCCAAAGTTCGGGGACAAACGCCGGTCCTTGTAGCAGCCCCACAATCTTCAGGTACAATTACCGTTCAGATGGTACATATTACATCCTAACCGCTATTATGGCCGTGGCAACCTCTAATGACCAAAACCTGTGCGAGGATCTAAATAACTGGAATTCCAGCTGTGGAGGTGGTTTTGCCACTCAGGATGTTTGTTACGGAGTTGAGAACCCTTAATTCCCTTAGCTTCATCCCCCGCTCTTTTCTTTGTGCTAACATTTACTCATGAACAACCGCGGTTTTACTTTAGTTGAACTTCTTTTGGTCGTATCTTTAATTGCAGTTCTTTCAAGCTTTCTAATTCCTGGTTTTTCTAATTACATAGACAATCAAAATATACGTCAGGCGCAGGAAATTGTTAAAAGTGATCTCAGAACTGTTCAAAACAACGCTTTGTCGGGGGTGGGTTCGTCTAGCTCCAGTGTTTTGTATTGGGGACTAAAAATAAGTTCACAGAATGCCTCAAACTACGGATTTTTTAAGGCGGCCGCGGCTAACTCTTCAGCCTGCAGCAGCGCCACTATAGAGCAAACCAGCGTGGATCTTCCGGGCGCCGTAGTTATTAGAGATGGGGCTGGAGCCTGCGTGTTTTTTAACCTTAGAAATGGTGATGCAACCGTTGTGAACCTTCCAAATAGCACGATTAAACTTGGTCCCGCAGGCGTTACCGCGTGTGATGGTGTTCAGATAAATTCGGCGGGGATGATTAGAGGGGTTGAAATATGTTAGTAAAACTTTTACGTAAACTTAGTAATGAACGTGGAATTGGTTTAATAGAAACGCTTCTGGCGCTTGGCATTTCGATTATTATTGTCACCTCAATGGTGTCTTTGGCTATTTTTACGCTTCGCGCTTCTTTGGAAAATAAGCTTCTTTTGTCGGGAACCCAAATTTCGAATCAGGAAATCGAACTTGTCCGCGCGTATAGAGATTCGCGGGCCTGGGCCACTTTCGTTGCCGACGTTAGCTCGCCCGGAATAGACTGCTTTGATTCAGATTGCCACATGGATAACTCCGCCGCACTGTCCGTTGAAAGCGGTGCCTTCATAATAAATGAAGGATCAAATGAAGAAATAACCAAAAGCTTTAGATTAACCGATATTAATGACGATATGTCTTTGGTCAGAGTTACCGTCACAGTAAGCTGGACGATAGGTTCGAACACAAAATATGCTCATAGTTACACCGAACTTTCGGATTGGAGGAGCTTGTGAGATATCGGCGAAAAAATCAGCGGGGGTTTACGCTTATTGAACTTCTCGTGGTTGTGTCTTTAATAATTATCGTTGTGGGCGTTTCAGGCGATATTGTGGTTTCCCTGATCCGTAGCTACAACAAAACCCAGATTACAAATGAGGTTGAGCAAAACGCTAACTTTGTGATGACAAAACTTGAAAAAGAACTTAGAAATGCGAGCGCCGTTACAAGCCTAACATCAACCGATTTGGTATTTACCCGCGGTCTACCCACCGGCAGCTTAGAAACAATAACCTACACAATTAAATCTGACGGCACAATTACCCGCCAAATAACAGGAAGTGGCTTAGGTAAAGTGCTGCTTATAAATAATTCCACGCCCGATGGGGTTTATTTAGACCCTGATGCCTCGTTTTTCACCGACGAAACCGTTGCCGGCGGCCCCACGGTCGTAAAAATAAACTTATCTTTTAGGCAAATTGGCACCCCAACCGTTCAGTTTACCCAAAATGTAGATTTAGAATCTACCATTGTTGTTCGAGGTTCGTATTAAGTTCTTCGAAGTTTTATTGTAGAATTAAAGCATGCCCATCATAGGATTAGACTTAGGAAGCCACGGTTTTAGAGCCGTTGAAATGGAAGAGCAAAGAGGAGGTATGATTTTGCGAAAGTTTGGGTATTACGAAGACGTAAAACTTAACCTCCAAACCTCCGCTCAGCCCGACCTAGATGCCTATTCCGCCGCGCTCAAAAACTTTGTTTCTGAAACAGGTTTTACCACACCTGATGTTATCGTTCCCCTTTCCGAGTCTGAAGTTTTCACGCGTGTTATTCAGCTCCCCCACATGAACGAAAAAGAATTGCGAAGTTCCATAACTTTTGAAGCCGAACAATATATTCCAATTCCCCTTAGCGAAATAAACTTTGATTTTCAGATTTTAGATCCCGATCCTACAAATAAAGACAAAATGAATGTTTTAATTGTGGCGGCAAAGCATACGGTTTTGAACAAATACATTGGGCTTTTGAAAAAAGCAGGTCTTAAGCCAAAAGCTTTAGAGCCCGAAACCCTGTCTGTAAACCGTGCCTTGGGCGATACGGCAAAAGATCCAAGCGCCAGCATCATCCTAAACGTTGGAACTTTAGACAGCCAAATTATTGTGTCGTACAGGGGTTTTGTGAGGTTTACGAGAAGTGTGACAGTTGGAGGAGACGCTTTTACCAAAGCGGTTCAACAAGCCTTGGGTTTTGATTTTTCGCAGGCCGAAGAGTACAAAAAAACTTATGGTTTGGATGCAAAACAAGCGGACGGAAAAGTTTATAACGCGATAAAACCTATTTTTGACCAGGTCTTGGCTGAAGTTAAAAGATCGAAAATCTTCTACACAACCCACAACCCCGATGTTATGATTGGAAGGTTGATAATCTGCGGAGGATCTGCCCTAATGCCTGGAATTTTGTTTTACGCCGCCAATAACCTCGACCTGGAAGTTGAAATGGCTAACCCGTGGGAAAACGTTCAGTTTATTAAGGCCCTGGAACCCCAAAAAGATAAATTAATAGAGATGGGTCCGCTGTACACAACGGCTGTAGGGCTGGCTTTAAAGGACAAAAACAATGGCTGATATAAACCTTATACCGCAAGTAGAAAAACAAGAGCAGGCTAAAGAAAGGGCAGTGAAAAGCAGCACCATTGTTTCTTTGCTCCTGTTTTTGATTGTGGCAGGCGCAAGCGGCTATGTTTTTTATACAACCACTTCGTTAAATAAGGAAATTCAGGATCGGGATAATAACATTGCCTCTCTACGAGGTGACGTTGAAGGCATGTCCACGATTGAAATTTCGGCGAGAAACTTAGGGCAGAAGTCAGATACGGTGGCAAGCATACTTAAAACGAGGCCTAACTATTCTTTGTTGCTTACGGAATTTAAAAAGAGAATCCCAAGCACCATTTTAATTGATAGCTTTACTTTAGGTCGTGACAACACGGTTAGTGTTTCAGGTACCGGCAGCGATTACATTTCTATCGCAAGATTTCTCAGGGATCTCCCCGACCCTGCTTTCCCCGGCGCCGGGCAGGGTCTTGAGAGCGTGTTTACGGAAGTATCCCTTAATTCAGTCAACCTTGACGCGCAAGATGACAATGCCGATTTTTTCATCGTCATAACATTTGATGAGAATTTGTTGATGAAAGCAGACTAAATTTATGAACTTAAACACAAATATCAACACAAATATAGACACACAAAAGCTTAAAAATACTCTTCTTAACTTTTTGGTACCAATTATTGCCTTGGTGCTCATGCTGGTTTTGGTTCTAACAGTTTTAGTTCCGGCCATCAGCGGGATTCCCCGCCTTCAGGACCAACTTGGAACTAAAAGCAGGCTTGAAACCCAACTTAGAGATAAATTGTCCGCGCTAAATAAATTAGTAGATTTTCAAACAATTGTGGATGCTGATGAGGAAGTGGTTTCAAGGATTTTAGCCTCCGAAGCCAAAGTGCCGGAGCTTTTGACCCAAGTTGATTTAATAGCGAGGGAATCAGGCTTAAATGTTGATAGGCTAAGTTACTCTTTAGGTGAGGCTACTGAAGAAGAAGTGGCGCTTCCCTACAGTGTTGTAAATGTAAGTTTGGGTGCAACAGGAAGTTACGATCAAATAACCGGATTTTTAGCCAATTTGGAAAACGCCGCGCGCTTAATAAATGTAAGCACTTTTAGGTTTGCAACAGAATCTGGCGAAGAGTCTGCCGGCCTTTTTAGCATCACACTTGTTCTGCAGTCGCCGTACCTTCAAGTGGAGTCAAACGCAGTGACAGACGATCCTATTAATGTTGATGTTGGAGACCCTGACTTTGAGGCTTTTATAAATAAGCTTAATTCCTTGCGCTTTTACGATATAACCGCCGACACCCAGTTTGTGGAGTTAGAAGAGTCTACACCTGAGGAAATTGAGGAAAGTGTTGAAGAAGAACAACCTACGGACGAAACTCCCGCCCAATAACAGTAAAAATGAAGATGAGGTACCTACAAATTCTGTAAGCACCTCATTCTCAGCTAAGCTTTTAGCTACGTTTAAAAATGTAGGCTTCGAGTTCCCCCTTTAACTACATTAATCTGTTTCGCGTCTAGCATTTTCATGAACACCTGATCGTCGGCAGTGAATTCAGCAATAGTATTTCCATACCGACTGCAGGCTACAATGACGCCTTCCCCCCTACGCCCTGGGATTCCGAACGTATCAAAAGTCTCCCATGTTCCCTTGCGTGGGTCGTGTCGAGAGAATTCAAAAACTGCTTGCAGTTCCCACGCTGGCTTCTCGTTGATGAAGGCGGAAAATTTACCACCGCCGCGACTCCGCAAGATTCTGGGGTCATTGAGATGCTGCGATTCCGCTTCCACAGGTATCAACCTTAACCTACTGACATCGTTATCACGAAAGGTGTGTATTTCGTTAGTCCCAAGTAATACAGCGAGTATGGTTTGGTCATCGATGAGGATCGCATCCTCCTGCCTGTTGTACGCCCCGATTGTTTCGTAACGCTCGTTTGCGTATTTTTCATACCCCTTTGCCGTCATCTTAAAGACAGTACCTAGTGTAAAAATCTGTTGCCACCGGGCTACCATCAGGGCTGTGTACTTGCCGTGCTCCTCTTCCATCCGCTTCTTCATCAAACGCTGGTCAAGCGGATCGAGTCCAGCTTTTTTCGCAAACTCTAACTTTGCAACTTGGATGGCTTGGCGAATTGAGGATAAGTCCTTATCCACATCTCCCTCAAGCCTACCATCTGCCGCATCGTGATTGATCATATAGATCATGCCCCCAAGGCCGTATACTTCGTCGGCGATCTCAGGAAGCGACATGCCTTTGACCTCTTCGGCCAGTTGCGTAAGCGCCTTAAAGCGATCATCACCTGAACCTAGTTGCTCCCAGGCCCAATATCGGCCGCCTGGAGCTACCAAGATCCTCCTTGTTTCGTCGATCTTTGCGTACACCGTAAGGTTTAGTGGTAAGTTAATTTGATGGCCACTTCCTTCAGGTATCCACCCGTCCTCGGACAGCAAATAGTATGCTGCCGTAGGGTTTCCTTCAGCTACAAGTTGCTTAACCCGCTGCTGAAGGCTCTTGCTTTGTCGTTTGCGAGCCATCGCAAACTCCTTTCTACCTACTAGCTTGAGAGGAATTTTCCCAACGCATTTCGATTATAGTTAAGCAACTTATAATAGTCCAGAGTCTATGGGTTTATTGGTTTACTTTTCTCTTTTCGCCACTTTTCTATTTCCGCGTGATTTCCGGATAATAATACTTCAGGCACTTTCATTCCCCTATATTCTTCAGGGCGCGTGTACTGCGGGTATTCAACAAAGTTACTTTCAAAAGATTCTATTTCCGAAGCGCCCGCCTTTTCTAAAATTCCAGGCATTACCCGCGTAACGCTTTCCAAAATTACCATAATTGGAACCTCGCCGCCCGACAAAACGTAGTCCCCTATTGAAATAGCTTCATCCGCCAGCCCCTCCTCAATTCGGGCGTCAAAGCCCTCATAGCGGCCGGAGATGAGTATTAGCTGCTCAAGCTGGGAATATTCGCGGACTTTCTTTTGGGTGTATTTTTGGCCTGCGGGTGAAAGAAGCACCACTCTACTTTTTGATTTGTCCTGTGAGACTCGCTTTATACTCTCGACGGTGTCAAACACTGGTTCAGGGCGTAGAACCATTCCAGGTCCGCCGCCGTATGGTTTGTCGTCAACACTTCCACGTTCATCAACCGCAAAATCACGGATGTTGTGGAAATTTATTTTAATGGCACCAATTTCCAAACCCTTTTTTAAGGGTAAGTGTTTTAGATGCTGCTCAAAAAGTTCGGGAAATAGTGTTACTACCTCGAAACTTAACATGGGTTATTCAGCGATTTCGGTTTCGGTGGCTTCAGACTCACCGGTCTCGGTGGTTTCGGGTTCAACGGTGGTTTCGCCCGTAGCAGCGGTCTCGGCAGGTCGTGGCCTTCTGGTGCCGTCCGGTTCAAGAAGTTCAACATTTATCATCACACCCTCTTTTATAGCTTTAGACTTGGCGAGTGATCTGATACTTCGAATAATTCTTCCCTCTTTACCAATTACCAATCCCATATCGTCAGGATTTACCGTGATTTGGTAGTTGTATGTGTTTCCTTCCAAAACCTCGTTAACTTTAACATCACCGGGATTTTTGACGATGTTAGTAAGTAAGTAGTTTAGAAATTCTTGCATTCGTTCTTGTCCTTCTGCCAAACTTTTTACTCTTTTGCTGACTCTGGCTCTGGCGAACTGGCAGTTTCGCTAGCAGGTTCCTCTGGTGCAGATGGTACAGTTGGAGCTGGTGTGGCTGCTGTAGCAGCTTCGCCCTCGTTTTGTCTTGTGTAAGGAGTAAATTCGTATTTACCTTCCACAAGCTGTTCAACGGCCGAAGTAACCATCGCGCCTTTTCCCTTCCACTCTTCGTACTTCTTCTTATCTATCTCTAATAATACAGGATTATTTGACGGATTATAATGTCCCAGGATATCTAAAAATTTCCCGTTTCTTTTATCGCGGGTATTTGAAACAACGACCTTAAAAGCCGGTGAGTTTGTTTTTCCAATTTGTGCAAGTCTTATTGTTACTGACATGTTTGTACCGGCGAATTGTATCAGAGCCCGTTTAGCTTGTCTAACGCCTGTACGGCGGCATTTTGCTCGGCCCTTTGCTTACTGGCACCTTCCCCTTCGCCATAAAGTTCGTCGTTTAAGTACACCCCTACCCTAAAAGTTTTATTATGATCCTCTCCCCACGAATCTATAACCTTATAAGCTGGAGTTACATCAAGTTTTTCTTGTGCCGCTTCCTGCAATTTTGATTTTGAATCCTGATAAAGTTTTTTTTCAACAACCTGCGGGATTTTATAAAAAAGTTCTTTTGTAACAAAAGCCTGGCAAAACTCTAAGCCTTCGTGAAGATACAAAGCGCCTAAAACCGCCTCAAAAGTATTGGCTAAAATATATTCACGGTCTCTACCCCCTGTTGCCTCCTCACCCTTAGAAAGCAGCAAAAGCTCACCGTAGCCAAGTCTTTTGGCCTCTTTAGCTAAAGACACGGTGTTAACAACTGCTGAGCGGTAGTTGGTTAAATAGCCTTCAGGTTCGTCGGGAAAGGTTTTGTAAAGATACTCCGAAGATAAATGCTGCAAAATTGCGTCCCCTAAAAATTCAAGCCTTTCGTTTGATTTATTTTCATATTCCGGGTGTTCGTTAAGATATGACCTGTGTGTAAAAGCCGTCTCAAATAACTTCTCGTCTTTGATTGTAATTCCCAGTACCTCTTGTGTTTTTTTCGCGTCAAAACCTGTTGCCATAGTGTGCATCTATTCTAGCTTTTCGTTTAACGCGCCTGCAAGGTCGCCAAAAGTTTCGAAGTTTTCTTCACTCTCCGAAAGGTCAACATCAAGCTTTTCCTCAATTTCGGTTAAGATCTCGTGAAGCTCAATACCGCCTATGTTTAAATCGTCTTCAAAGTAAGACTCGTCGTGAATCTCTTCCACCTCAAGACCTGCCATCTTGGATATTATTTCTTTTGCTGTTTTTATATAGTTAGTGCTCATGCTACTTTTTCTACTTCTTTGGGTAACTCTGTTTTCCCCTCTTCGAACTCCTCAACAAGGCTTCCCAAAACCCCGTTTACGAATTTGCTTGAAGTTTCATTCCCAAACTCTTTTGCAAGTTCCACCGCTTCGTCAATTGCAATCTTTTTAGGAAGCTCGCCAAAAACAATTTCATAAATTGCCACCCGCAGTATTACTAAATCAACCTTGGCTATTTTGTCAATAGGCCATTCCGGCGCGTGCTTTGTAATTAGTTCGTCAATTTCTTTTCGGTGCTTGCGAACGCCTTCAGAAAGCTTATTTGTAAGCTCAAGATCGGCATTATTAACTTCGAGAAGATCTTTGGAAAGGTCTAAGCAGCCTTGCGGGTCTTGTTCAGAAAAAATCCAACAGAAGACTGAGGTAAGGGCAAGTTTTCGGGCGTTGTGTCTTGGATCGCTTTTTGACTTCATTTTGTTGTCAATTGTCTCTGGTCTCTAATTTCCGCATTCAGCGCAAACGGTGTGTGGGCGCTTTTGAGCCCCGCACTTAGGGCATTTTATGGTCTGAACCACCGCTCTAAAGTAGTGGCTGTTTCTTTTGATCCTAACCCTTGATTTGCTATGTTTTCTCTTTGGTACTGGCATTTGTGTTTCCTGACCTGTGCAATATATATTTTGATGCGGAATTTGTCAACGAAACGACTTAGCTCTTTTTCTGAAGTACTGTTACCATTGCCCCACCGTACCTTTTTTCATCGTGCACGCGAAGCCTCGAAGTATTAGCCAATATCTCTTTAACGTCAGTTTCACTCCCGTGACAAAAGATTACAACTCCGTGAGGATTTAAGATTTTTTCAAGATTTTCAAAAAGAAATTTAAAGTGAGTCTCTTTATAAAACGGATCTACAAACACAATGTCGTAATTTCTATCTTCGGCCATTGCGTCTTTGGTAAACTTTACTGCGTCCTGGCCGCGAATCTCGGCCTTGTCTAAAAAGCCGGTTTGCTTAAGGTTTTCGAAAATCGCCTCTTCAGCAACTCTATCGGTGTCAACAAAGTCGCAGTATGCCGCTCCCCTGCTTAAGGCTTCAATGCCTAGATTTCCGCTTCCTGCGAACAAGTCCAAACAAACTGCCCCAACAACTTTATTTCCGAGAATCGAAAAAACCGCAAGTTTTGCCACTTCCTGAACTGCCCTAAATTCCGGAATTTCCGGTGAGATTAACTTTTTGCCTTTTGCCGTTCCGCTGGTGATTCGAAGCATGGGGGTATTTTAGCAGTTAGACTAGTAGTTTAAAGCTCAAAACTAAGTGTTTGAATTACTTGCTCGGAAGCTTCTATCCAGCCATTTGCCGCGGCAGAAGCGCCTGCAAGAGTTTCCAAAGACCCAGTTGCCAGTCCAGCGTTCCCGTTGCAGGTATCGGCGAATTCATAAGTTAGGTGTTCTGGAGGCAGCTCCCCGAAAATCTGCTCTATATCCCCTTCGACTACAATAACAAATATCTTTTCGTTGCTGACAAATTCTACCCTTCTACTAAATTGTCTGTTGCATACCTCAAAAGCGCCAAAAGTTGTTGAAACCAGTGCAAAGCTTCCGTTATTTAAAATTTGTATTTTCGCATCACCGCTCCACGCAGAAAATGGAGATGAGTAACGTTCTTCCAAAGTTTGGGATCCCTGTTCCAACTTTTCTTTGAGTTCAGCTAAGCTCTCTTTTGTTAAGCTATAGTATGACTTATTTGGGTCATATACATAAATAACTACTAGGTTCTCTCCACGGTGATCCCGACTCTCTTCTAGTGTAAAGACTGGGAAGGACTTTGGGTGTGTAAAGGTAAACTTTCCATCTGGTACTGTGCAAGTTTCCGTACCCAGGCCGTTGTTGCTGTTGCAGCTAAAGTTTGGTGTTATATCTGCAGGCTCCGTGTAGAGGGTGTCAGTTTCGCTAACCATCTCGTTCAAAGTATTGCGTTCTGGAAAGGATACCAATCTATTTTTTTTAGGGCTAACAAGAAAATACCACCCTACCACTAAAACTAAAGAAATCACACCCAAAACGATAAGCAGAATGTGCGCAAAACCTTTGTCTTTGGCAGGCATTGAATAATTCTGTCAGGCTAGAAGTATTAGGTCAAGATTGTGTATACTTTTGTAATGGAACCAGAGGTTGCCCCACAAGTTCAAGAGATAGATCCAATCCAATCCCAACCAGCCATTCCTCTACTGGATACTCCAATCACAGTTTCTACACCACCTGCCCCTAAGAATAAATCAAAGTTGATCATCATTATCGTTGGGATAGTTTTAGTTATTGCAGTTTTGGCCTTTGTTGCAGTAAAAATTGCTTCTCCAAAGCCTAAAGAAGCAATAGGGATTAAAACAGAAGAATTTAACGAGTCAGCTTTTGGGAGCTTGACCGAACAAGGGCAGGGAGAGTACGAGATGTTTGTTGTGGACTCAGCATCAGAAACTGGTGGTCTTGCACCGGCCGGGGCAACCGATCTTACAAAAGAATACTACAGAAACACTAAAGCCAGTATAAAAGAGGCTCAAGAAGTAGAAAAAAGGGTGGGCCCAATAGTTGGAAGCATCCAAATTCCGGACGAAAGTATTTTTATTCACACAGAAACATACAAAGGAATTACTATTAAGTGGACTGCGGGTCAGCCAATTTCGGCGCAGAGGCTACAGTGGTTAAAGGATGCAATCGACGTTCTCCCGGAATATTTTTATAGGGATCACCCAGTTACAAACATTATTTCGGCAACCCGCGAGGAGCTTGGGTCACAAGTGTCGGAAGCTGCTCTGGCCGGCGCAATAGCTTATGCAAGTGGACTTAACATATTCCTGACCAAAATTTTTACGGAACAAAGCAATCAGTACGATGTGCAAAAGAAAGATGCTATATCCACTCTTTTTCATGAGTGGACACATGTTGTTCAGGGTTACGAGGTACTTCAAACTTTCACCGAAGGGTACCTACAAGTTCCGGGAAATTTGATAGAAGCAATGCTGGTTTCTCCGTTTAACAAAAGCTACGCAAAAGCAGCTGGGTGGGTATTTCAATACGACGAGTTTGGAAGCAGTACGTATGCGATACTCGGAACGGACAGCGAGTCTCAAAAAAATTCTGAGTACGGAAAGATAAAGTATGTAGAGGATATGGCGGAGGCTTTTGCTAGTCTCATGACATGTAACAGCGGGGCCATTTCTAAAGCCAGAATTACCTGGATAGAAACAACTATTGGTAAAAGCGCATCTAGTTTTTGTCCGGCTAAGTTTTAAAATTTTTAAGTCGGCCTTTTCGGTTCTCTCGCACTATTTTATAGATAACTAAAGATGCAAGTCCTATAAACACGGGACCAAAGATAGCATTTGCTACGTACCAACCTTCAATTTCAAATGTTGTGTTTATCATGGCGTGGCGTGGGTTTTGGTGCTCATAAACCACAGGAACATTACCGCCAAGTTTGTATATGGGAAGATCTGTTCCATTTTTTGCCGTAAATTCAACATATTCGCTACTTTCTTTCACGAAAAACCTTACTTTTGGTTTTGGAGCACTGTCCCCGCGCTGCACAAGTTCAATGATTGTGCCTGTGGTATGTTCGCCGTGTTTAACAAGCTGGAGCGTATTGTTAATGTTAAATAGCCCCCACACCAAAAAAATTATTCCGATGGGTAGAAAAAGATATACTAAGAGCAAGTCCGCAGACCTGCCTTTTAAGAGAGTAATGGGTTTTGTTAGCTGGATACTAAACAGGCGCATTGTATTAATATTCTAACAAAAAGGGGCTTCAATACCTCCTACCTCAAGCCGTTGCCCTGTGCTACCATTTTATTATATGGATTCCACAAAGGAGCCCACCCCCCAGGTGCCCGAAGAGAGCATTAAAGAACAAGGCGCTGGAGATAAAAACGATAGGAGTAAAAAGAAAATAAAAGCAGTGGTGTTGGTGCTTGCCCTTATCTTGATAGGTTTATTGGCGTTTTCCTACTTTTCCAAAGACAACATGAACATAAGCATTCCCCAATCTTTCACAGCAGATTCTATGTTTGCTGAGTTTAAGTTGGCTAGCGCCCCGTTTCAAGCCAAAATTCCCGCCTACAGCATTAACTACACGGAACTGACCAACCTTTTGGATTTTGAGAAAGATCAAGCTGCCCCCTTTTCTGCTGCTCAAAAAGCAGCGCTAAACCAGGACCATTTTTTTGTAGCGCCTAACTTAGACAGTTTTTATTTTTATGGCGTGGGCCCTAACGAACCCACCAGCCGCTCGGACGACTGGACTTACATGTATGAGAATATCAAGGGCTCTAGTCGAATATATGAAAGAGAGCCACAGGATGCAGTTTTTATAACTAGCGACTTCCTCCTTCATGTTTACCATCGATTACTGGAAAAGGAATTTGAGTTTATCGAGCAAACAGAGTTTTATCCAAGACTGCAGGCAATGACAGATTCGCTTTTTAGCCAGGCAGTTAGCGGGTATAACAGTGCGAAAGTTGGCAGTCGAGATAGAGAGAGTTTTGAACGTTTAATCGCTTTTTTTGCCGTTCCAAAAGCAATTCTGGATTCAGCGGGCAGTACCACCGTAGAACTTGCCCCTGGCTATGAGGATGTAAATCTGGCGGATACTGGAGCCGATACAGATGCGAACATTCTTAATACTTTGGAGTCTCTAAAATCTTTGATGCCCGAGTCTTCGTACAATCTTGCCAAACAGGAATTGGAATTGGTTTTGGCCAAAAATGAGCTTAAAAGTTCTCCGATTTTTGGCCAGCTTTTGACAGCAAGTGGTTTGTCTGATCTTCATGATTACACGCAGTATGCTCCGAGAAGCCACTACAATAAAAATTCGATTCTAAGATCGTATTTTAAAACGATGATGTGGTATGGAAGAAGTAATTTTGCTCTAAGTAGCTCGGAATTAACAGGCGATGCTGTTCTTATTACAGCAATGCTTGCCCAAGGTAATCAGCTGGAAAATTGGGAGGCAATCTATGCTCCAACCTCCTTTTTTGTTGGTAAAAGCGATGACCTGGGTGTTTATGAGTACAGCGAAGTTATGACAAAACTTGGAAGTGTAGATACCAACGATGCGGAATCGATAAGCAAAGTTCAGCAGGAGCTAAAAAATTACCAAGGTCCCCAAATTATGTCCTCGGCTGTGTTTGGTGATGAGGTTTTTGATTTGACGAAGGAAGAACTTTTACAAAAAACTAAAGGTTTTAGGTTTATGGGCCAAAGATTTACGCCCGATGCTTTTATCTTTTCGTCCCTCACACAAGGTGACGAGTTGCCCGATCCCGAAACGGGGGAAAAGCTCCCAAGCAGCACAACGGCCTTGATGGTTATGAATATCTTGGGGAGCCAGAAGGCCAAGCCCTTGGTCGATCAGTGGATAAACCAAAACGCGCCTGCATCAAAAAATATTTTGGCAAAAAGACTTAGTGAACTAGAGCAGAGTTTCAGCACACTTACCGACGAAGACTGGACTCAAAATATTTACTGGGGTTGGCTATATACAATTAAAAGCCTTTTTACGGAAACTTTAGATTTGGCGGGCTATCCTGAATTTATGAAGCGTGCCGCTTGGAATACAAAAAGTCTGCAGGCAGCTTTGGGTTCATGGACTGAGCTTAAGCACGATACTCTTCTTTATTCCAAGCAGTCATACGCGGAGATGGGAGCCGGAGGCGGTGAACCAGAGGTTCCGCCAGTACCGAAAGGCTATGTTGAGCCCAATATCCAGTTTTTAGACAGGCTCATTGCGCTTTCCGGAATGACAAGGGATGGTTTGATGAGCCGCAATTTATTAGGTAACGAGTTTCAATGGAGAAACGAAGAGTTTATCAGATGGTTAAACTTCTTAAGAGAAATTGCCGTAAAAGAGTTGCAAAACGAGGTAATTTCGGATGATGATTTTGAGACACTGCGTGTAAGCCCAGTAATATTTTTTGACCGAATTTTGGGTCCCCTACCAAACGAAGAGCAGATAGAAAATAATGCCAGGTCGGCTTTAATAGCTGATGTGCATACTGATACTGTTAACGGTCAAATACTTTACGAAGCCACTGGAATCCCAAATTACATCTTTGTGGCTGTTAAGGACGCCAATGGCACAAGACTTACTAAGGGTTTGGTTTTCTCGTATTTTGAATTTAGCGGACCACTAACCGAGCGCCTTACCGACGAGGCCTGGAGGGAACTAAACTATAAACTGGATAAAAGCGGCGTTCCCCCATCCCCCGCCTGGTCCACAACAATTGTTAAGCAGTAATGGGCTTTAGAAGATTCACCTTTACCATAATTGCGCTTTTGCTTTTGGCTATAGTAGCGGCATGGATTTTAAACTTTAGCACCACCGAAAAGGATTCAGACCCGTCATCCAAAGACTACCCCCTTAGCAGTTTTTATGAGAATAAAGAAGATTATGAAGTTTCATTCAGCAAAGTTTCTAATTTAACAAAGGAACAAGTTTTAGCCGGTATAACCTCCCACCATTTTTTAGCAAAAGATTTAATAGCGAATTTTTTTTTGGGGATTAATCCTGAAGGTATTGAAAATGTGTTTATTGTAGGCCCGGATCACTACAGCGCGCTAAACGGTTCCGAAATTTACGCCGCAACCACGCGGCTTAATTGGGAAACACCTTACGGTAGGTATAAACCAAACGCTCGCGTTATTAGTGCGCTTTTGGGTATTGAGGGCTTTGGCGAAAATGACTTAGTTTTCAGGCGTGAGCACTCAATATATACACTCGTCCCTTTCGCAAAGAAAGCTTTTCCCAACGCAAAAATAATTCCAATAGTGCTTAAAAACAGTAAGGATTACCAAATGTTTTATGATTTGGGTGGCCGTGCTTTTAGAAAAAACAGCTTGTTAATTGCGAGTATCGATTTTTCTCATGTGGCTACGGAGGAAACCGCATATCAAAACGATCTGGAAAGTATCAGAGCTCTCGTAAGCGCCGATTTGGAAAACCTTGGAAGTATCGAAGCTGACTGCAGGCAATGCGTTGCGTTTTTGTATGGATTTTTATCCGGCACCCCGTCAAGGTTTAAGCTGATTGAAAATAAAGATTCGTCAGATTACGGAAGTACCGAGGAAAACAACTTGACCAGCTACGTAAGTGGATATTTTGTGAACGATAACATAAGAATTTTGTTTGGAGGAGACCTTATGTTTGACCGTTATATTAGGCAAGTCGCCCAAAACAAGGGTAACGATTTTATTCTAAAAAATACCATCAAATACCTGCTGGACAAAGATCTTGTTGTTGTTAATTTGGAAGGGCCCGTCACAACTTTTGAGTCTATTAGCGTTGGTAGTAAAATTGGTGCCCCGGATAACTTCGTATTTACTTTCCCGCCCGCAGTAGCAGATGTTTTAGCAACGCATAATATTAAGCTTGTAAATATTGGCAATAATCATATTTTGAACTTTGGGTGGGAGGGTTTAAATCAAACCAAAAAGTTTCTACTGGACAAAAATATTAGTTTCTTCGGCAACACAGGCACCCCCAACGACCAAACCAGATTTAAAACTGTAGAAATTAAAGGAAAAAAGATAGCTTTTGTTAATTACAATCAGTTTACCGCAGGTTCCGTAGAGGCAGTTTTAGAGGATTTAAACCAGGTAAAGGACGGCACCGACTTCATAATAATTTATACACACTGGGGTGATGAGTATAGCAATGAAATAAGGCAGCCTTTCCGGGATTTGGCGCACAAACTAATAGATTCCGGCGCAGACCTTATAATCGGGTCGCACCCGCACGTGGTACAGGAAAAAGAAATTTATAACGGAAAAACTATTTATTACTCGCTTGGGAATCTTGTTTTTGATCAGTACTTTAGTGAGGAAACAAAAAAGGGGCTTATGGTTGAGCTAAACATAGACTTAAGCGACGGCTCTACAGGACTTTTGGAGCATTATATTAATTTGGATGAGGGCGGGCAAACGTTATGGTAAGCAAATTGCGGTAAAAAAGGGACCTTTAGAAATATCTTACAGGAGGTGATAGATTAGCTCCATTAATATGAGAAATATATAAAAGTAGAGGGCTATAGTAAGGTTACGAATAATTTCTTTTCCGAAGCCATCGAAATTCTTTTCGACACGCACCCACGTCAATCTCCCCCAACCCACAAAAAAGATTTGTAAAGACCCGTCTTTTAAGAAACTTCCTAAGTTTTTATAATCCCTTCTCCACCAATCTCCAGTCGTGTTTATTCCGGTGACCACTCTTGCAATACAGTCATTAATAGTAAGAAAACTAAATACAAAAGCGGGAACGCGAAGCAATATAAATATTACCTCTACGTTCAATGAGCTATTCTGTAAATAAACAAAAAGAAGGTAAACAACCAAAGTACTAATAAAAATCGAGGTAAAACCTTGCGTTAAGAAAACAATAAAATACTTACTCCAAAACTTTTTATACCCGTCTTTCAATGTAGTATATGCCATGTGCCTTTAATTATATCAATACTCTAACAAAAAGGACTTCAAGCGGTTGATAGTGTAATCAACAATGTTCGCTTGAAGTCCATAATTCCGATCCAGGCAGCAGGTGGTAGCCAACAACAGCGATATTCCGCGGAGACGGTTTCGCGCTCTGCTACCTGGAAAGAGGGAGGGGCCGGCGGAGACTAACAGGGCTTGTGCGACCAGCAAAAGCACTTTTTTCCGCTACCCAAACCAAATGCCCCGACAGGAATCGAACCTGTGACCTTCTCCTTGGCAAGGAGACGCTCCAAACACCGCTGAGCTACGGGGCAATTTTGAACCCAGGCAGCGATTGGCTGGTCTTGCACCGCGAGGTGAGCCATCAAGAGCCAGACGCCTGCTGCCTGGGAATGGGCCCGGAAGGACTTGAACCTTCGACTTCCGAGTTGTGAACTTGGCGCTCTAGCCAACTGAGCTACGGGCCCTTTTGGAATTTGAGAAATTTGTTCAAATTCCCATTCGCCGTGAAAGTTTATGACGAAATAAAGCCTCTGTCAATTCGCTAATTTTGGGCGACTTGCGTGTTTCGAGTTTCTTTAAGTTTTTCTTTCAGTTTTGGATATTTGCTAAGCTTTGAGTAATAACTTTCCGCGTCCACCTTCGCTGCTTCTAAAGCTTCAAAGTCCGAAGGATCGGCAACCTTAAATTCCACAAATCCATGCTGCATTGTGCCGTACAAATCGCCTTGTCCTCGTAGCCCCATGTCTATTTCGGCAAGTTTTAGGCCCGAATGGTATTTTTCGAGGTTTTTAAGCCTCTGAAAGCCTGTTTTTGAGTATTTAGACATGAAAAGCAGGCAATAGGCCTGCTGCCCGGTTCGCCCTACCCTACCCCTTAACTGGTGCAAGGAGGCTAAACCATACCTTTCGGCGCTTTCAATCATCATTATGGTTGCGTCAGGTATATCTATCCCTACTTCTATTACCGGCGTAGCAACTAAAGCCTGCAACTTGCCGCCCCTAAACCTACTTACAATATCTTCTTTCTCTTTTGCTTTCATCCGGCCGTGGAGAAGCCCAACGGTTAGGTTTTTAAAGGGCCCGTTTCTTAAACTTTCGAATTCAACCTCAGCTGCCCTTACATTTTCAAGCATTTCATGGTCCGAAGCTTCTATTAAAGGGCAAACTACAAATATGGGTACATTTTGTGTACTTGCCCACCCGTATGCGTCCGCCCGTTTTTTCTCACTAAGTATCCAAGTTTTTATATTGTCATATCGAGATTTATGGGGCTTTACCGATGAAATGTCCAGATCTCCATAAAGAGTAAGTGCCAAGGTTCGTGGAATTGGAGTTGCGGTCATGGTTAGCAAATGCGGAATTTTTCCCTTAGTACCAAGCTCCAAAAGCTTAGCTCTTTGCTCCACCCCAAACCTTTGTTGTTCATCAATCACAATTAAACCTACATCTTTAATTTTTTCTTCAAGATAAATAAGCGCGTGGGTTCCAATAATTATATCCGCGCCTTCAGGGAGTTTTTTCGAGGTTTTTGTTGCTTTCGTTGCGCCTGTTAGTAAAATCACCTTAGCCCCCAGGGGCTCAAGATAGTTTTTAAGGGTTTCAAACTGCTGTTGGGCTAGAATCTCGGTTGGAGCCATATAAAGCGTCTTGTAGCCGTTTAGATAGGCAAAATAGGCTGAAATTACCGCCACAACCGTCTTTCCCACCCCCGTGTCCCCTTCCAAAAGCCTGTTCATTGGGTGTTTTGCTACCATATCGTTAAAAATTGTTTCAAGAGCTTCTTTCTGCGACTCGGTTAAAGCAAATGGTAGCGAGCTTGTAAACGCGTTAAGTTTCTTCTCAACCTTTCCATCGCGAACCATCTCATGCCCTTTCAAATCGTCTTCCCAGGCATCTTTTCGACCCTCAACTTTTAAAAGTTCCACAAACAATTCTTCATACGCAAAACGCTTTTTTGCCTCACTTGCCTCTTCAAGCGAGTCCGGAAAATGAAATGTTCTTAAAGCTTTTTCAAAACCCATAAATCCGTATTTATCCAAAACGCTTTCCGGCAAAAATTCCTCCAGATCTGCCAAACCTCCGAGTACGGTCAAAACTTCGCTGATTCTTGTTCGCAGCCACTTTGAACTAACGCCGTAAGTTTCAGGATAAATCGGAACCAGCCTTCCCGTATGTACCGAACTGCCCGCCCCATCGCCATCTTCATTTCCCAGCCGCTCTATCTGCGGACTTACAAAGCCAAGCTTTCCACCTGAAATCCCAACCCTTCCGCTAACGCCGTACCTTTCTCCAACGAGTAGATTTTTCTTTATGTAGTGCATATTAAACCAAATGGCGCCAATCTTTCCCGTTTCGTCTGAAAATATAGCTTTGGTGATTTTTTTGCGGTTTCGGGTAAAAATGTTGTCGACTGAATTAAGGGTTGCAGTAATAGTAACCACGTCATTTAGCACAAGTTCCACAACAGGCTTTGTCTGGCTTAAATCGTCGTATCTAAAGGGAAAGTGATATAGCAGGTCACGGACAGTTTTGATCCCAAGTTTTTCCAAAAGAGTTTTGTATTTTGGTCCAATCTTTGGAACTGCGGTTACGGGAGAGTTTAGGTTCATCATTGTTATTTTAGCAGTTGAGACCTAGCGATAAAGGATATAAGGCAATGTGTAGCTTGCGATAAGCAAAAGGCCCGAGATTAGAATTAAAGCTTTGGTCATAACCTTTTTGTTAAAAATCTTTTTGAGAACGTGCCTCAGCATTTTTTTAATCTCTTTTATTTTTTGTTTATCTAAACTCATCATTTGATTTTTGCGAAAACCCTCTTGCCAAATTTTAAGACATCGCCCGACTTATTTTCTATCATTTCGGTAGGATCGGTTATGCGGATGCCGTTTACCTCTACCCCACCTTGTCTTATCGTACGCTTAATTTCAGATGAAGAAACGCTTTCGCCAAGGGCCAATTTTAAAGTATCAAAAAGCGTGGAATTGCCCTGCACATCAACCACAATCATCTCATCTGGAAGCTCCTTCATCTGAACTGTTCTTTCAAATCGTGCCTGGGTTTCAGCCGCCACATTTTCACCGTGGTAAAAACTTACAACCTCTTTTGCTAAGCGTTTCTTAAACTCCATCGGGTTCGCTCCGTGCTTAACCTCGGACTTCATCTCGGCAATTTCTTCCATCGGAACACGCGTTACAAGTTCGAAGTATTCAAAGATCACATCATCAACTATCGACATTATTTTGCCGAACATGTCGTTTGGTGTGTCATTAACTGGAATAAAATTTTTAAGGCTTTTGCCCATTGGACGGCCATCGTTGCCCGTTAAAAGCCTCATCACCACCGCGGACTGCGGTTGCAGGCCAAAGACAGGCATAATTTTTCGTCCGGCGAGAAGGTTAAAAGTTTGCTCGGTCCCACCAAATTCCACATCGCACTCTAAAGCCACGGAATCGTAACCTTGCATTAGCGGGTACATAAATTCATCTAAGCCTATTGGATTTTTCTTTTTGAAACGCTGCATGAAGGTATCGCGTTCTAGCATCTGCGCAATTGTAAATTGTTTCGCAAGCCCGATCACATCGTTAAAATTTAGTTTTTGTAACCATTCTGAGTTGTGACGAATTTCAGTTTGGGCCTCAATTACAGTTTTGAAAAACTGTTCTTTGTACGTTTCTTCATTTTGGGCAATTTCTGCCGCCGAAGTTTCCTCGCGCATATCCACCTTGTCCGAATGATCCCCAACCAAAGTTGTAAAGTCGCCAATAATAAGAGTTACTTTGTGCCCAAGTTCTTGAAAATCGCGAAGTTTTCTATGAACAACCGTATGCCCAAGATGAAGGTTTGGGCCGGTAACATCAGTTCCAAGCTTTAAGTGGAGTTGGCGGCCGCTTTTTAGTTTTTTACGAAGTTCTTCTTTGGTGAAAATTTCATGGACGCCACGAGTTAAGATTTCATCGATCTTTTTTGAGTCAGTATTTGTGGCTTTTGGCATGAGGTTAGTATAGCGAATGGTTGAAGTGTTCGGAAGTGTTTCGCGCCCAACACGAGGTTTGCGCTATAATACTCAGGTACAAAAGCCTATGAGAAGAGTCAATCACTTCAACTCGAAATTCACCGTAAACACCGCAAAAGCAAGGCGGCACTTCGTCAAAGCCAAAAAATTAGTTTTAGCCGCCCGAACCGACAGAAAGAAAATGTTGCTCCTGCTTACCTACCTTTCGTCTTTTGCCTTGGGTGCTGTACTTGTAGGAATTGTTTTAACATTTATAGTTCTTGCAATCTTTTCCCGGGATCTTCCAAATCCAAACCGGCTACTAACCCGCGGTGAAGAACTTTCCACCAAACTTTTGGACAGAAACGGGCAGCCAATTTATGAAGTTTACGGTGAAAAAAACCGGAGCCTTATTGAGCTAAAAGATATTTCACCACACCTTGTGCACGCAACGTTAGCGGTTGAAGATTCAAATTTTTATCTTCACAGGGGAGTTTCTCTTCGTGGCATGGTTCGCGCTTTATGGAACACTTTTACCGGCCAGGGCTTGCAGGGAGGTTCAACACTAACTCAACAGGTTGTGAAAAACGCGCTTCTTACTCAAGATCGAACTGTTACCCGAAAATTAAAAGAGCTTGTTTTATCTTTACAGCTTGAAGGCCGCTACAAAAAAGATGAAATTTTGCAGATGTACCTAAACGAAACCCCGTACGGCGGGCAAAGTTATGGCGCGCTCACTGCTTCCAAAGCCTATTTTAATAAAAATCCTTCTGAACTAAGCACAGCCGAGGGCGCATTTTTGGCAGGACTTCCCCAAAGCCCCACCAAATATTCGCCGTACAGTTCCGACCCTGCGGTTGGGCTTGAAAGAAAGAATTACGTTTTATATTTGATGAACGAGCGCGGTTGGACAGACAATGATGGAAAACGACACTACCTAAGCGACGAAGAATACCAGGCCGCGCTTGCTGAAGACCTTAAGTTTGAGCCGGCAGCAGTTTCATTTAAAGCCCCGCACTTTGTGTTTTTCGTAAAAGAAGAACTGGCAAAAAGATATGGTGAAGAATTTGTTGAACAAGCGGGCTTGCAAGTTACCACAACCCTCGACTTAGAACTTCAGGAATCATTGCAACAAATCGTAAAAGAAGAAGTTGAAGATGCGGCGTCGGTGAATGTTAATAATGGTGCAGCCGTTGCCATTGACCCACAAACTGGCCAAATTTTAGCAATGGTGGGTTCAAAAGATTATTTTGCGGATTCATACCCCGAAGGCTGTATTTCAGGAATTACAGGTGAAAACAGCTGTCTTTTTGAGCCAAATCTAAACGTAACGGTGGCAAAGCGCCAGCCAGGTTCGTCTATAAAGCCTATTACCTACGCCACAATGCTTTCTCAAGGTTATACTGCCGCCTACCCGTTTTTAGACGTCCCAACCATTTTTAGAGGTGCTGACGGCGGAAAAGATTACGTACCCGCAAACTACGATGGACAGTTTAGAGGGCCAATGTCGCTTCGAAAATCTTTAGGCAACTCGTTAAACATTCCGGCGGTTAAGGCTGTGTCAATTGTGGGTGTTGATCAAATGATTAAAACCGCGCAAAAACTTGGAATCACCACTTTTGATAACCCACAAAGATATGGACCGGCAATTACTTTAGGTGGTGGCGAAACTAAACTTTTGGAAATGACAGGTGCGTTTGCAACTTTTGGCGCGGGCGGAGTTTACAGACAGCCAAATCCGATCCTGGAAGTAAAAGATGCAAACGGAACTATTTTGTACAGTTGGCGGGACACTGGTGGTGAAAGAGCCGTGAGTGAAGAAGTAGCATTTTTAATTTCTGATATCTTATCTGATGATGGCGCCAGATCTGATGTTTTTGGTGCTGGAAGTTTGCTGTACATTGGAGGCCAAGATGTAGCGGTTAAGACTGGTACTACAGATGATAAGCGTGATAACTACGCCTTAGGTTTTACAAAAGAAATGGCGGTTGGTGTGTGGGTTGGGAATAATAATAATGATCCGATGTACGCAGTTGCTTCAGGTGTTTCCGGCGCAACGCCTATTTGGCGAAGAGCTATGCTCGATGCCATAAAAGATAAAAAGCCAAACGATTTTGTCGCACCCGAAGATGTCAAAAAATTTGAAGTAGACTCTCTAACCGGAATGCTTCCGTACGAAGATTTCGACAAAAAAAATGAATGGTTTATTGTTGGAACCGAACCTACCTCCGTTAGTGACTGGTACCAGACCTTGGAAGTTTGCAAGGCCGACGGCAAAATTGCTAACAAAGCCTGTAAAGACGCTGAGGATACTGAAGAGAATAACTACATTGGAATTCAGGCCGAAATGCTTGAATGGCAAACCGATGTTGATGCGTGGGTTAGCGAAAATTTCAGCGGTAAGGATGAGTATTTCCCTCCGATGATGGAATCTGGTCTTGAGTATGATGGAGATGATCCTGAAGAAGGTGATCCTACTGTTCGCATTGTTGGCGTTAAGGATGGTCAAACAGTCCCGCGCAATTTTAGGCTAAAGGTTGAAGTTTCTACGGTTAGAGATATTGAGAATGTCCGCGTGTTTTTAGATGGCAACGAAGTGACTAAAGATAAATCCTACCCTTACGGCTATAACTTTACTTTTGACGGCAGCCAGACAGGTTCGCACGAATTTAGGGCGGAGGCTGAAGATGATGAAGGTGGCAAGGGCGATCACTCAATAAGGCTTACGGTTTTGTAATTGCCTTTTTTATTTCCTCAACCTCAGCTCTGCCCATTTCGTTTTCGCTTTCGAAGGTCAGCCTAATCGTTATCGCCTTTTTATTACCTTTCACAAATTCATCCGCAACAAACACATCAGCAATTTTTTCACTTGAGCCTTTAATTTTTGCTAACATTGGTCCGAGTGCCTTGTCTGCATCAACTTCCAAAGTTATATCCTCGGTGGTTTTGTGCATTAACGTGTCGCGAACTCTTAGCTGTGACTTTTCCGCTTTCAGCAAATTTTCCGAAAATAAAGTAAATGAGTCTAATCGAACCTCACCAAGCGCAAGTTTATTCTGAAATATTACCGCGGTGTTTACCCCAACTGCGTCAGACTTTTCGTACCTTACATTATCAACGCCAAGGTTTTTGAAAAACGCGGCCAAGATCGCCTTAACCTTGTTACTGGCTTCCACCACGCCGTTTTCTGTTGAAACCACGCCCTCTATCGTTCGTACCTCTTTTATATCTTCATAGCGCTTGCCGGTTTTGTAGTAAGTTAGTCCTACTTCAAAAAGTTTTGCGCCTCCAATCTTATGTTTTCTATAAATCGCCAAAACAGGCTTTAATGTTTTGTAAATTGAAGTTCGTAGAGCGTCTTGTTCGGAGTTTAGGGAGTTTTCCAGCCGAATCTGCCCGGTGTCTGTGTCATTTTCATCAAACTTCACAAGTGGGTTTGTAATATGCTCATGCATTCCAAGTGCTACCAAAATGTCGCGGCACTTTTCTTCAAAATTATAAATTTCCGGAGTTACTTCCTTGGGAGGCGCGGCACTGATTGCTTCAAGCGGAATATTTTCGTAATTGCTGATTCTTAAAATGTCAGAAACAATATCGTCTTCAACCTGAACATCGGTTCTAAAATACGGGACCTCAAGTTTTAGCCCGTCAGGAATGGTATTTAAGACCCTATACCCTAAGGACTCCAAAATGTTTCTAATGGTCTGCGGCTCAACAAAAACACCGCCTACCTTCTCAATTCTTAAGTATCTTAGCTCCATTTTTGTTAACGGGATTTCTTTTGGATAATAATCTGTGTTTTCAAAGTACTGCCCGCCCGCAAGTTCCAAAATTAGCTTTGTTGCCCGTTCTATGGCAACTTGAGTTAGGTGCGGGTGTAAAAACTTTTCGGTTCTAAGAACCGTTTCGTTTCGAATGTTTAAACGACGCGAAGTTTTGCGCACGTTTGACTGGTTATAATTTCCCGCGTCCAAAATTATGTCGGTGGTGTTTTGGTCAACAGCGGTTGCAGGACTTCCAACAATTGCACCAATTCCTATTAAATTTTTCCCTTCGGCCAAAACTAATGTTTCGTTATCAAGTTTTACTTTTTCGCCCAGCAACGTCGTTATTTCTTCACCAGTCTTTGCCCGGCGCAAGACAATTTCTTGCTCACTAAACTTTGCCAGATCCTGTGCGTGCATTGGCTGCCCAAGCTCAACCATCACGTAGTTTGTAATATCAACAATGTTATTTTTGGAAGGAAGCCCGTACGCTTCAAGCCTTTCACGAAGCCACTTTGGGGACTCTGTAACCTTTACACCTCGAAAAACGCGCGTATTAAATCTGTGAACCAAATCATCTGCCTCAACTTTTATTTCCACTCCCCCACTTCCTGCTGATTCTGGTACTAAACCTTCAGGGGATTTCAGAGGCAGCCCCTCCATTGCGGCCAAATCCCGTGCACAGCCCACAATTGAAAGCCAATCCGAACGATCCATGCGATGTTCCAGATCCAAAACGTTATTTTCAATTGGGCGGTCTAGCATTAAACCAAGCGCTGTAAAAGATGCCGCAATCTCTTTTGGAGACTTTTTAATATCAACATATTCTTTTAACCATTCAATCGGTACTATCATTGATAAACAACTCCTCCGCCATACAACTTTCTAATGTCACTAACCGCAAATTTTTGCATAACCTGTCTATCCAAGCCCATGCCAAAGGCAAAGCCGGTGTATTCTTCCGGGTCAATCCCACACATTTTCAAAGTATTGTAATGAATCATTCCGCTTCCAAGCATTTCAAGCCAACCGCGGCCTTTACAAACATCACAACCTACGCCATCGCAAAACTTGCACTTCATATCAACGCCCATCCCGGGTGAAACTTCGGGGTAATATTTGTAGCGGAACCTTAAAACGGTATCTTCGCCGAATAAAAATTTGTGGGCTTGTTCCAAAGTTGCCTTAAGGTGTTTCAAAGTAATTCCCTTATCAACAACAACGCCTTGATATTGATAGAAAAATGATGAGTTGGTTTTGCTTAAAGTTTCGTTTCTGAAGCATTTTCCAGGCACCACAAGCCTAATTGGTGGCTCAAGGTTAGTAAGCGCGCGGGCTTCAACAGACGAAGTATGAGTGCGTAGCAAAATGTCTGGTTGCATAATAAACAAACTTTCCTGCTGATCGGTTGCCGGGTGATTTTCCGGTAAGTTTAATTTCCTAAAGTTGTATTCGGCGGTTTCAATTTCCGGGCCTTCATAAACCGAATAACCATGGTATCTAAAAAAGCTGTTTAGTTCGCGGATTACTTGAGTGGTTGGGTGCAGGTAACCTGAGTCCTGCGCGGGTAAAGGGAGGGTTAAGTCATACATTTCATTCTCGGCTTCTATTAACAGGCGCTTTTTGTTCTCCAGTAGCTCAAAAGTTTCTATGGCTTCCGTGCGCAGTGGATTGAAGGCCTCCCCTACCTCTCTCATGGCTGCCATTGTTTGTTGAGTCGATATCTGCCGACTTATAACCGAAGACAGACTACTAGGTGCCTTCAGTAATTGCATTTTCAGAGTTTCTAGATCGGCGGCTTTTAAGGCGTGGTCGTCTTTTAGCAGAGATTTTACTCGATCCTCATACATTTCTTTAAACTGTAGTATGACCCCCTGGAGTGCTTTTTCCATATATTTAATTGTAATAGTTGGGGAACTTTATTTAAAGGTCTTTTTAACCTTTTCTACTATCTGTTCAAAAGCCTTAGGATCGCGAATTGCCATGTCCGAAAGAATTTTTCTGTTCATCTGAATGTCAGCGTCCTTAAGCCCTTTTATAAACCTGCTGTATTTTACGCCATATGAACTTAACGCGCCGTTTAATCTTACAATCCACAAACTTCTCATTTGTCTTTTTCTTTGTTTTCTTCCAGCAAAAGCATGCTCCCCTGCTCTTTTTACGGCATCAGCTGCTCTTTTATAAAGCCTGTTTCTGCTACCTCTGTAGCCTTTGGCTTTGTCTAATATTTTTTTATGTTTTAAATGGCCTTGGGGGCCGCCTTTAACTCTTGGCATGTTTAAATTTTAATTCCTTTGCCGCTTTTTTTAAGCAAGCTCTTAAGTATCTTTTTGTACCCAACCGAAGAAACCTCCGCACCTGTGTTTTTTCTAAAACGTTTGTTAGTTGACCACTTACTTTTCAAATGTCCGGTCCGAATCTGTTTTGTCAGAATCTTTCCGCTTTTTGTGATCTTCATTCTTTTTTTAGCTGTTTTGTTTGTCTTTGTTTTTGGCATCTTAACCCCTTATAAACGTCGCCATGACGCGGTTTCCCATCTTCTTTACCCGGTCCTCAATTCTTCCAATTCCCTTTAAATCCTTTTCAACCTTTTCAAGTTTTTCGAAGGCAATTTCAGGATATGCCTGTTCGCGACCTTTCATCTGCACTGTAAATTGAACCCGGTTGTTCTCAGCTAAAAATTCCTTGGCGCGCTCAACTCTATCATTTAAATCTCCTGCGCCAATGTTGGGCCCAAACCTAAACTCTTTTAGTTCGCTTTTTTTGGATTTTGCTTTTGCCGCGGAAGATTTTTTCTTTTCTTCGTACAAAAACTTATTAAAGTCCAAAATTTTGGCAACTGGTGGAGTTGTTGTTTCAACAATTACAACCAAATCCTTGCCCTCAAGCTTAGCTAGCGCTAACGCTTCCTTTTTGTCAATCACGCCCAAATTTTCGCCGTTCCCTTTAATTACCCGCAGTTGTGTTGATTTAATTCCTTCGTTTAGTTGATAGCGTTTATTCACAGTTTTGACGGGGTTAAACTTACCATAGCGATAGGCTTCTGGTCAACTTTATTTCCTTTATCCTCGCCAAAACTTCTTCGGTGGCTTTTGCGCCTAAATCTTCGTTGTTTCTAAGCCTCACGCTAACCTGCCCGCTTTCAATCTCCTTGTCCCCCACTACAAACATGTAAGGAATCTTCTGAAGCTGCGCCTGCCTTATTTTTGCCCCCATAGAGCCATCTTTGTCACTAACTTGAGCTTGTAGCCCCTGTTCCCTCGCCATCTGCGCAACCGTTTGAGCGTATTCCAGGTGTTTATCCGAAATTGGAACGATCTCAATCTGAACCGGTGATAGCCAAACTGGAAATGCGCCGCCAAAATGTTCAATCAGAATTCCGATGAACCTTTCCAAAGATCCGTAAATAACTCTATGAACCACAACCGGCCTTTTCTTCTGCCCGTCTTTATCAACGTAAGAAAGGTCAAATCTTTCGGGAAGCTGAAAATCAAGCTGAATCGTGCCCATTTGCCATTCGCGGCCTAAAGAATCGTCCATCAAAATGTCCACCTTTGGACCGTAAAACGCGCCGTCGCCTTCCGCAACGTGGTAGTTACCTTTTCCAACCGTTTCGTCTAGGATTTCGTACAACGCTTTTTCTGCCCTGTTCCAAGCCTCTACCTTGCCAAGAAAGCCTTCAGGACGGGTCCCGATTCGATATCTGAATTCAAGCCCTAAAACGCTGTAAAACTGATTCGCGATATCAAATATTTCCGCATATTCAGCTTTGATTTGGTCTTCCGAGATGAAGTTATGCGAATCGTCCTGACGAAACGAACGAACTCTTAAAAGCCCGTTTAGTACCCCTGAGCGCTCGTATCTGTGCAACGTGTCAACATCAGAAAGTCTTAGTGGCAAATCCCGGTAACTTCGAGATTTTGATCCAAAAACTATCATGGCGTTTGGACAGTTCATTGGCTTTATGCCATAAACTTCATTTTCTCCCATGTCGGCAATGAACATATCGGCTTTGTAGTGCTGCCAGTGGCCGGAAGTTTCGAAGAGTTCCTTTTTGTTGACTAGGGGCGTTGAGGTTTCCAGATACCCCCTTTTGGCATGTTCTTCCCGCCAATATGAGATAAGTTCGTTTAGGACCACCATGCCCTTTGGAAGCCAGTACGGGCTTCCTGGCGCGGTTTCATGCAGGAAAAATAGCTCTAACTCTGGACCAAGTTTTCTGTGATCTCTTTGTTTAGCCAAGTCTATTTGCTCAAGATATGTGGCCAGTGCTTCTTTTGAATCAAAGGCCGTACCATAAATTCTTTGAAGCATTTTGTTTTTCTCATCGCCTTTGTAATAAGCTCCAGCAACGCTTAGAAGCTTAAAGGCTTTAACATCGGCCGTATTATCAAGATGAGGACCTGCGCAAAGGTCTAAATCATAGTGTTCCCCACCCTTTTCGCCCACTTCATACAGGGTTACTTCTTCGCCTCTTTTTTCAATTTCGTCTAAAGTATCAAGTTTGTACTCATTATTGGCAAAAATAGCTCTAGCATCACCTAAACTAGATTTCATGGATTTTATAGGCAATTTGGCATCAATAATCTCCTGTATTTTCTCTTCAATCTTTGGAAAATCTTCAGGAGAAACAGCAACGTCTAAGTCAAAATCAAAGTAGAACCCGTCCTTAATTGGAGGGCCCATTACTTTTTTAAGACTTGGATACAGTTCTTGCATCGCCATATGAAGCACGTGTTCGGCGCTGTGGCGAAGCGGCATTAACGGGTCATTTTTTAGTTGTTCAATAACTTTTTTCTTTGACATTAAATTCCTTTCTCAAGTTTATACTGTTTTAGCTCAATTATGAAGTTGTGATTACGAATATTACCCCTTAAAAGGGGTTGTGGTTGTTGATGTGGTTAATATGAGGTTTCTTGATTCCACAATGATATTATTACCACGAAATGATTCTAAATGTCTACAAAGAAAAAGGTTGGACTAGCCACGACGTTGTGGCAAAACTTCGCGGGGTTTTAAGGACCAAAAAGATTGGCCACGCAGGTACGCTCGACCCTTTAGCCGAGGGCGTTTTGGTTGTTCTGACAGGCGAGGATACAAAAAAGCAGCCCGAAATTATGAACCTGCGAAAAGAATACTTAGCTGAAATTGCTTTTGGTGTCCGGTCCCTTACTTACGACATGGAAGGCCCGCTTTCTTTTTCTGATAACCCAGTTAATTTAGATGAGATAAAAGAAAAACTTGGAGATTTGCTACAAAAATACACTGGAAAGTTTGCCCAGCGGGTTCCAGCCTTTTCGGCAGTAAAAGTTGAAGGCAGAAAACTTTACAAAAAGGCAAGAGCTGGCCAAACAAACGAGGACGAACTTCCAGTAAAAGAAGTTGAGGTTTACGATTTGGAGTTGCAGAAGCTGGAGGAAAGATCTATTGGAGATAAAAAGCTTCCCGTCGCAAACCTAAAAATTACCTGCGCGAAAGGCTTTTATGTAAGGTCATTGGCGCACGATTTAGGCGAGGATTTGGGTGTTGGTGGCGTGATTGTAAGCTTAGTTCGTACTCGTGTTGGAGATTTTACGATAGAAAAAGCACAGAAAATCTCACAGATTGCCCACACTACTTTGGAGTAATAGAAGGCGCGTGCGTTACCATATGATCAACATCCTGTTCGGGTGAAAACGATAGCGTCTCTTTTTGCACCGGCACATGTAAAATATGAAACAGTCCCGTGCCCCTCGCAAGCCCAAATAGTAACGGCGCAATTAGGTTAAACACAAAGTTGGCAAGCCCTCCCAAAAATCTTATTAGGAAATAAACAAGAAACGCGATAAGCGGAGGAATAAACTCGCGGTACGGGGCGATTATTTTATCAACCTCGCTTTTTACCGTACTGCGCAAATCTAAATTAAAGTTAGATATTTCAAACGAAAATCCCGTCTGCCCAACCTGGCTCTCTACCGTGCTCTCGACCTTATCTTGCTGCGATTCAAGGGCCGTATCTACCTGCTGTTGGGCAATTTCAGCAATCTCACCGCTAACGTCAAACTGATTTTTCTGAATTGAGGGGTGCAGAAAAGTCATTACACCAGCAAGAAGCGCGAAGGCAAACATAACCCCACGGTTTGAAAAACGCAAAATAGTCCGCGGGTCAAAGAAAAGCATCATCTTGCTGACATTTGTTGAAACCCAAACATCGTAAGCAATAATGGCGTAACAGACAGCCGCAACAAGAATTGCGTATGTTGGGTTAAGCATAAGAAGTCCAAGAAAAATTCCGCCTGAAATTGGAGCGGGTACAACAAAGTACTGCTCCCACTTTCCCCAGGCACCAACGGTTAAAGTATAAGTGCACAAAACAAGCAGAAGCGCCACGCCAATAACTGCTAGGGTTTGCCAGCCCGGCGTAAAGTAGTCTTCTGATCTGACGTATGTAAGAAGTAAGTTTGTTACAAAATAGGATTCGGCTGTAAGTATGGCCATTAGGATCGCCGTTTTTAAGTAGTAGGTAAGACTTTTCACCGCTTAATTATGACGAAAAAGCCAGCGCTTCGCAAAGATCGCAAAGGTGAGAAAAGTGTGGTTATATAGAAAGATGGCGACAAAAGTTAAACTTGTTCGATGTGAATGGCCGGGCAAAGATGAGGCTATGATTAAATATCACGACACTGAGTGGGGCACCCCACTTCATAACGACGAGCTTCATTTTGAATATATTGTTTTGGACACTTTTCAGGCGGGGCTTAGTTGGTTGTTAATGATTAGGAAACGCGAAAACTTTAGGCGTGCGTTTGACGATTTTAATCCTAAAAAGATTGCGAGGTTTGACGAAAAAAGAGTTGCGAAATTAATGAGTGACGCTGGAATTGTTCGCAATAATTTGAAGATTAGAGGAACAGTTGCTAATGCTAGGGCGTTTCTAGAGGTGCAAAAGGAGTTTGGTTCGTTTGATAAATACATCTGGCAGTTTGTGAACGGTAAGACGATTGTAAATAAATGGGGCAAGGTCAGAGATTTGCCGGCAGTTTCGGTTGAGGCCGTTGCCATGAGCAAAGACATGAAAAAGCGTGGGTTTAAGTTTGTGGGCCCAACCGTTTGCTATGCGTACATGCAAGGCGCAGGTCTAGTAAACGACCACACGGTGACTTGTTTTAGGCATGTGGAGGTTCAGAGGAAGAAATAGTCTCAACTGCCCGTTTCTGCTGAACCTTCTTGTGCAAGTACCTTCTTGTTACAAATGTGAAAAGCAGCGCTGCAGGAATAAGTGTTGCAAGCCAGATTGTAATCCCCTGCTCCGTTCCAAAATCCAAGCCCCTGTAAACATAATAGGTAAAAACTCCGTGGAATACGCTTAATACAACTGTAATAAGATAGTAGGTTTTAAAGCTAATTTTTGTAAGGCCTGCCGCGTACGAAATAAAATCAAAAAGCGATACTCCAAAAAGCCGGGCAAAGAATAAAATTTGAGTTCCGCCAACCTCGGCAAAATTATCTATATCGTCCATAGCATGCTTTCCGGCAAGCCTTAGGACCCATTTGCGCCCGTACCTTCGGGCTATCCAAAAGTTGATTACCGAACTAAATAGACCTCCGATAAAGAAATAAATGATTGAATCCCGCATGCCGTAGACCGTGGCGCTAACAAAAAACATTGGGCTTCCGGCAAGAGGGGCAAAAACATGCGTTGCTACAACATAAGTTACTACCACCACCGGTCCCCAAGGCCCAACACTATTAATAAGGGCTACGGTTTTTGGCGAGTCTACGATGGGTAAAGTTAATCGGCCGAGGATTAGGACAAGGACAAAGATCCCAAGAAGTTTAAGTGTTTTTTGACGGCTTTCGGTCATTAAAACTAATTTTACATAAAAAGACCCTAGATTTCTCTAAGGTCTTTTGCTGGGTTTCAGCTTTTTAGTTTTCTAGTTCAACTTTGCAGGTGTACCCCATTGCGTTCAACCTCGTTTTTGAAAGGTCGCCAAGCTTAAAACCCTCCTTGGTTCCAAACAAGGTCACGTCATCAAGAACAGGCTCCACGCAAAGGTAATCGAGGTCATCGGTCCAGATTAGAGTTTTCGCCTCGCTTCGGCCCAGAAGGCCATATGCATGGAGTGTAAGGGTGCCCAAGCCTTTAATGTGAACCGTTGTATTCACCATCGGCCCATCTATCTGGATGTGGTGGCCCAGCTTGAAATTCCCCTGCGAAACGACTACTTCCTTTCGGCCAACCCTAACTACCGCCTCTCTCCCGGGCATGCAGAAGTAGGGATGAAACCCTGCATTAAATGGTGCGTCGGGGTCACACGGGCCTGGATGCACAACGATTTGTTGAGCAAGCATACCTTCATCTACACTGAATTGCGCACCCATCCTGATTTTTTCTGGGTAGCCGAAATCCTCTGGCAGAATAGGGTTGATAGCCTCCCAGTCTAAGCGATAAGCACAAGTGCCTTTGTTATATTCGGGCTCGGGCATGAGAGGTATTTCTCGGAGGAACCCGTGCTGCAAGTGTCCTTCCCATGGCCCAAACCAAGGAAATGGAATTGGTACGCCGCCGCGTAGCTTAACGTTATCGCCCGCCTTTCTCATCTGCAGAGGATAGATAACATCCACGCTCCCAATTTGAAACCTCGAGATCGTTGCCCCCCTATCGTCAATGAACAGGGTTGCGCCATCCTTTTGAATTATCATCTCAAGCTCCTTTGCTTGCTGGTAGATTTATTTAATCTTGAGACCTGATTATATAGCGAAACGAGCAAAATGTAAAGGCTATAGGGTGATCTGCTAATTTTGGTGGGACCTACAGGGCTCGAACCTGTGACCTCTACAATGTCAATGTAGCGCTCTAACCAACTGAGCTAAGGTCCCCTACCCGTCGCAGCAGTTACTTTTTAGAATTTTCTTTGGGATTCATTACTTTGTCAATAAGGCCGTATTTTACGGTTTCGGAAGCGTCCATCCAGTTATCCCGCTCAATATCAGTCAAAACTTTCTTTAATGCATTGCCCGTGTCATTTGCTATTGCTTGGGCGTACTGTTCACGAAGCCTAAGCATGTGCTTTGCGGTAATTTCCACATCTGTTGCCTGTCCCTCAATTCCGCCTAAAACTTGATGAATCATTGAGTATGAGCCGGGTAAGGCAAATCTTTTGCCTTTTGTTCCCGCGCCCAAAATTAAAGCTCCGGCGCTTGCAGCAAGACCTACGTTAATTGTAGAAACATCATTTTTAACATGCTTTATCGTGTCGTACATCGCCATTCCGGAATATGCGTCCCCGCCTGGTGAATTTATATAAACGCTAATATCGCGTTTTGGATCCTGATTTTCTAAAAATAACATTTGGGCAATAAAAGTATTGGCGACATTCATTTCAATAGGACCGGTTACGAAAATAATAAAATCCTTCAAAAGGCGTGAGTAAATATCGTATGATCTTTCGAACCCACTTGGATCTTTTTCGACTACTATTGGAACTAATACGTTATTTTGCATTTTTCTTTTCCTTTGAACCTTCAGCTTCCTCAATCAACTTGTTTAGAAGCTTGTTCTTTGCTAGAACGCTTTTAATATACCATTTTTGAAGTGGGGTTCGCATTTGTTCCTGGGTTTTGGCGTCGCCAACGGCAGCAATTGCCTCGTCAACCTCGCTGTCCGGAACCTCTATTTTTTCGTCATTAATAAGCTGCTGCAAGATAAATTCGGCCTTTATGCTAGTTTCTGCAGACTTTTTATAATCATCACGAATCTGCTCCGCGGTTTTATTTTGAGCTTTTAGATAATCTTCCAGTGACATTCCCAAGACTTGAGTTTGATCAACTAGGCGGGCAAGCATGCGCTCAATTTCTTCGTCAATCAAAAGTTGCGGAACCTCTAAATCGGTTTTCTTTACCAAAAGATCAATAATTTCATTTGCCGAAAGGTGAGTTTCGTGATCGTGACCTTTATGTTCAACGCCTTTTGTTTCGTAAAGTTTTTTAAGGTCAGCCTTATATTCGTTTATTTTAAATTCGGGTTTTGTAGCAACAGTTGCGGTAAATTCAAAGTCCTTTTCAATTTCAAACTCTTTAATTTCAACTTTAGGATTAGAAATTGGCGAAATTTTATGTTCTTTTAGCGCCTGCGGGTAATAAGTTTGCAAAAGCTTATTTACAACCTCACCGTAAAGCTCGGAAGTATTAAGCTTGTCCTCAATAAGGTTTTGCGGCGCCTGGCCTTTTCTAAAGCCTGGAACCTCAGCAGCCGAAACCGCTTCCTTTAGAACCTGGACATAAGTTTCTTTTACCTTGTCATTAGGAACAATAATGTTTATTGAAAGAGTTGATTTGGGTTGTTTTTCTACTTTTACTTGCATGTTTGTTTTGTTAGTCTGCGAAATTCCTGGATTATTTTAGCATACTTTTATGGGAAGTGATAAAGATTTGGAAAAAGTGGTCATAAAGTGTTACAGGACGGCCTTTGTGTCTGAGCACAAGGGTCGTCCTGTTTGGTGAGTATCGCGGCCGGGCTCATTTTCGTCTGTATTCTACGATGCCGTAGACTACCAGGAACAAAAATAAGGCCCCGAACCAGATTCCACCTGATTGTGATACAGTAGCGGGTATTGTAGTCAAGAAACCCCAGACTACGGCGCCCATGAAGATTAAAGCGACAATCCCCAAGATACACCCAGAGCCTTTTGATTGGGCCCGCGTTGCATTCTTAGCCATAGATCCTCCTTAGGATTACGGAATGCTGCGATTATACAACCTTTTGGCCGCGCCGTCAAACACTATAGGACAGAGTTAATATTTCGGATTATCTTGCCCCCTCCCACATAACTCAGGTATTCTTAATCAGTATGCATACCTTGGCATTAGTTAGCTCAGAACGTACTTGGTCGCACAGGCATCTACTTCTTTACTGCTTCCCGACCTTTTTTATTGCTCTTGCCGAAACCGGCATGGCTTACACTTTCCCTCAAATCATTGTAGACAGCGGTGTTAGCAATACAATCATGGGTCTAATTTTTGGCATCGGCGCATTTTTAGGGATTTTTACCGACGTTATTTTTCCTCGTATCCTAAAGCTTAAGGGCTGGAAGGCCCAGTTTTTAGTAAGTATCGGCTTGGCGTTTTCTTTTCCACTTCTCACACTTGGTGGTATTGCTACAGGCGGCATCGCGTTATTTTTTGTCGCAACTGTTTCCTGGTACATTTTTTACGAGTTATTAATGATCAGCCAACGAAGTTTTGTTGTTGGCGATGATAAGTTCAGGGCGTATTCCAAGGATTGGGGATACATTTACTTTACGTATCTTGTGGCAGGGATTGCTGGACCGATTATTGTGCAGAGTATAAGTGCCACAAGTATGACCAATGCGCTTCTCACAATAATGGCCTTTACTCTTTTGGCCTTTATATTTGCTATTTTTGCCGCGTGGGTTATTAAAGAGCCAAAGGGGGTAAAACAAGACCTAGCCCTAGAAGTTCATCCTCCCCTCATTTCTGAGTTTAAATACTTTCGATTGTTTACTTCAAAACTTTTTCCTGTGATGTTAGTTGCTGTGACAGTCCTTTTTATAGAGGAAATGTTTTGGAATTTTGGGGCGCTTCTTGGGGAAAGTCTTAATATTGGGGAGGGTTTGAATTGGCTTATCATCACACTCTTTTCTATCCCAATGTTAATTGGGCCGTTTGTGCTTTCCAGGTTTTCTGTTCAAACTGGGAAAAAACGATTGTCTCTATTGGGACTTTTTCTTGCTGGGAGCGTTTTGAGTTTGTCTTATGTGATTGAGTATTTACCTCTCCTTTTTGTAATTATTTTTATTACCGGAGTTGCGCTCTCTTTTGCCATGCCCCTTAATGATGCAGTCTTTAGCGATTACCAGAAGCGTTCTGGTAAATCTGGACTTTATCTAATAAGTCTAATTAGAATAACTGCCTGCACCGCTTACTTTTTCGAGCCTGTAATTGCTGGCATTCTTTCCGACCTTTTAGGTTACAAAACAACATTTGCGATCGTAGGTTTGAGCGCAGCAGTAATTGCGGCGCTGCTGCTTCTAATCACCCCAAAGAAAATTCACCTGCCTCAAAAAGAACTCCATACTATGGAGCTTGAAGTGGGAACGTTATATTAAAACCTCAGTGAAATTTTTTGGTGGGCGAGGAGGGACTCGAACCCTCAACCATAAAGGACACGGTTCTAAGCCGTGCGCGTATACCAGTTCCGCCACTCGCCCAAGCATGGGAATTTTAGCATTTTATAGTGCTAGTGCGATGTCGCCTATTTGGTTTGAGAAGTAAGTCACACCCCTATACCAGCTTCCGTTTGAAGGAGGTGTATAAACCGGGGCTATTTCGTGAAGTTCATCCAATCCTTTAGAAAAGTACCCTTTGTACAAGCCTTCTCCAACCGCCTCTATTGCCTGATCGTAAGACTCAAAGGCAATATGTTGATTTCCGTAGACTCCCCAGCCAAACGGGTTGTATGAGCCTTCAATTAGAAATTTTGCGCAGGTTGATTCTTGGCACGAAATAGAAGGCAAAAGCGTGTAGTCGATTCCGTACTTGTCGGCAACAGCTACGAAGGTTTGAGCATTTTCTTTAAGTGGTGACTTGTATTTTTCGAAAAACTTCTCCAGCACCTCCACCCTGTTTACCTGCTTGTGCCCAATCTCAAAAGCCATGTTTTTAGGTTTTAAGTTTTCCGCGGCTCTTACCGTTTTTGTAGCGTTTGCATGCGTAGCTCTAAATACCAGCAGAAAAATTGCGGTTAGGGCAAGAAATATTAAAATTGTAGTTTTTAGTGCTTTCATTTGTATTTGGGCTGGAATTAGGGAATTTAAGAAATGCTAAAAGATCAACGGTCATTATACTATTTTGAGAGAAATGAGGCAAGTCGGCCTGTGGTGACGGGCCAAACTAAGGTCTAACTAGAGCTCTGGCAGCGGGGTTTTATATTCGTCTATCATGCTTTTAAAATAGTCCACGCCCTCGCACCAACTTCCCTCTGAGGGGGGTGTGTAGGTTTTCATAATGTCGCACAAATCGGTAACACCCTGTGAAAAGAACCTTTCATTCATATATTTTGAAACAACTGCGATTCCATCTTCCCAGCTGTCAAATCCATGAATATTGTCGCCGTAAATTGCCCAGCCCCACGCGTTGTATGAACTATCTTGCTCGCTACCAATGCCGGGAACATTTTTTCCGCAGCTTGATTCCTGAAACGCAACAGCGGCTACTATCCAATATGGAATATTATTTTTGTCGGCCTCTTCCACAAACACTTTACCAAGTCCTTCAAGTGGACAATTGTAGGTGGCAAACACCTCGTCTATTTTTCCGGCCCGTGAATCCCCAATCCCCGCCTCTCCTGTCATTGCCCCAAGCACCAAAGGCTTTGAAGAGTACAGCGCGTACTTCTGTGGCTTTCGAGCTGTATCAGTATTGAAAAACAAAAATGTGGTTAAAACGATTACTGTTAGAAAAAGAGTTCCAAACCAAATGATAGGAAGCATTACAACTAGCGGATATTTAGTTAGGGCAGGTTTTTTAAACATCACTTCCACTTAGATTACCATATATCAAACACGAATGCCGTTGTGCAACTGCCCTATGAGGTAACCTACGATAATGGCAAGTCCTGCCACTGCAACAGTTCTTAACCCACTCTTAAGTTTTTTATTTGGGAGATAGCCAAGAAGAAACAATGTAATTACCGCTACGGCAACCGAAACTACCTTGCCTGTACTAAGATCCAAAAACAAGTACGGCAAAAGGACCAGCACGCCTGTTATAAAGTAAGATAGGAACATAATAAGACCATCTATCCAGGGCTTGTCTTTTGGCTTTGCCGCATCTTTTATTTCCTGGGTTGAAGATTCAGTGGAAAAAGCTCCCGCACCCATAGAAAGGGCCTCCACCGCAATAACTATGATTCCGGTTAACAGTACTGTTGTTTTGTCCTGCACAGCCGTGGAAACTCCAAATAGGACACCAACGGTTGACACCAGGCTATCTTCCGCACCAAAAACCCCATTTCTAAAATAGCCTTCGTTAACTTTCCCAATTCTCATACTGTTATAATTCTAGAGTAATGATGCATAAGATTGCAAAATTCCCGTTAAATTTTCCACTTTGGTTTACGTTGATTTTATTTGGTGCGATGTCGCTATTTGTCGGTTTGCATGGGCAGTTTGCGGTTAACGATGACTGGGTTTTTGTTAGGCAAGTCGAGGCTTTTTTGAGTGGCCAGTGGGCAATAAGTTCGGTAATTGACCCTTCGTTTATTTCGCAGGGCTTGGTTGGATATGTGTGGGGTAGTGTTTTTGGCGTAAGTTTTGAGTCTTTGCGGACTCTAACCTTGCTTCTTACCGTTGTCTTTCTTGTTGTCGTAAGTAAAGTGTTGGACTTGCTGGAAGTGTCTGAGAAAACTAAGCTTGCTGTTTTGCTGCTTGTTGCGTTTAACCCTCTAATTTTTACCTCCGCGTTTAGCTTCATGACCGAAATCTACTTTCTTTTGTTTTTTGTTTTGGGAATTTATTTTTACTTGAGGTCGTTTCAGGACGAAGACCGCAAAGGTAGCCGTAGTAATCATAGTGTTGTCGCTAATATATTTTTAGGCTCGTTGTTTACCGGCCTAGCCATTTTAGTTCGACAGGTTGGAATAGTTGGTTTTGTAGCGTATTTTCTTTCCGCGCTCTATTTTAAAAAGTTAAACGTTAAAAATTTTTTGGTTGCGCTTGTTCCTGTAATTTCTTCTATTGGAATTTTTTCACTTTGGCCGCGTTACCTTGATGAGGGTGTTTCGAACAGTTTCACGGGGCTGCTTTCAAATTTGATTAGTAGCGAGCAGATTTACGGCAGGCTTACTAAAATGCTCTGGTCACTCCCCTACTTTGTGTTTTTCATGATGCCTTTAGTGTTTTTTTCGAAAAAGAAACAGCACCTTTCGGCGTGGGTTGGTGTGCTTGGTTTGGCCGTGGTTTTGGCTTTAGCCACCCAGCTTTTTAAACTCGATATTTTTCCCGTCGGAAGCGTTTTTTACATAGAAGGCTTGCATGTTAAGTCTGACTTTCGTTCCAATTTTCATATCTTTAATAACGTGATTTTTAAAGAGTTTCTAGCAGTTTTAATTTCGCTAGCGGCAGTAAGACTTACACTGCTCTTTAAATTTAAACCCAAGTTAAATTCGCAAAGTCTGTTTTTGCTTTTGAACTTTCTTGGTTCGTTTGCAGTTTTATTTTTCGGAAATGATTTTTACGACAGATACTTACTGCCCGCTTTTTTAAGTTTGCTTTTGTTCGTTGTTTATTATTTTAGGGATGTAATAGAATTTCAAACGAAATTTCAATGGGCGGCTTTAATTTTGATCATTGTAATTAGCGTCTTGCACCAGCACGAATTTATTTCCCACACTCGCTTAAGGTGGCAGCAAGCCATGTTAATCCAGCAAGAAACGGGAATTGTAAACGGAATTTACGTCGACGGAACTTACGGCAAATATTTTAACGCTTTGTCTGAAGACGACTATAAAGGCGAAGTAAGTGGTGAGTCTGCCGGCGAGTACGAATGTTACGTTCAGGAATATACAATGGATACAAATTCAATAGCCTTCCACTTTGGCCAGTGGGCAGATAAAACCAGCCAGCGTCTTATTGAAAATCCCGATATTTACGAAGCAAAAAGAAGCACAGAACTTCCCAAAATCAAAAATAATCTGGACAAACTTATACATAACGAGTCATACTTTTCATTAGAGAGTTACTTAGTGGGGAAAGAGGCTTGGGTTGGAAGTTGGTGCAAAACTGATTCACAAAACTAAATCCAACGGGTAAGGAAAGGAGAGCTATGCTAGGGAGACCAAAAGAACGAGTACAGCACCGTGTAGCGAAGCTTCTGCTGACGCTGCTGCTTTTAGCCGCTTTAGCAACGCTCATTTACTTGTCTATCAACAAAAGTGTTTCAAGCGATGGCGTTGTGAAGCTACTTGGTGCATTAGGTGTGTTTTTCGCACTCCAATTCCAAAAGAGCGCGTGAGATTTTTTCCGCGCTCTTTCGGCTTTTTGCGACAGTTTTGCCGTAGTCACGGGTTTGATAATTACAGGCCTATGTTTTAGAATAAGAAGTCGTATTACAATAATCATCTATGCCAGAAACTAACGAAAAAAAGAGACCAACCTCACTTGTTACTGGAGGGGCAGGATTTATAGGCTCTCATGTTGCGGATCACGTTTTGGCTCTTGGGCACAAAGTTGTAGTTCTAGATGATTTAAGTGGTGGCTTTGAACGAAATGTTCCTAAAGACGCCATTTTTGTTAGAGGTAGCGTTAACGACGTTACCCTTTTAGAAGAACTTTTCGAAGAATACAAGTTTGATTATGTTTACCACCTCGCAGCTTATGCTGCCGAAGGCTTAAGTTACTTCATCCGAAATTTTAATTACATGAATAACCTAGTAGGTTCGGTAAATTTGATTAATCAGGCTGTCCGTCATGACACTAAAAGGTTCGTCTTTACCTCAAGTATTGCCGTTTACGGCTCTGGCCAGACGCCAATGGTGGAAACCTTAATCCCCGCTCCTGAAGATCCATACGGGATTTCTAAGTTCGCGGTGGAGATGGATTTAAAATCAGCCCACAAAATTTTTGGTTTGGAATATACAATTTTTAGACCCCATAACGTTTACGGCCCCCGTCAGCATCACGGCGACACGTACAGAAACGTGCTTGGAATTTTCGTAAATCAAATTATGAACAAAAAGCCTATGACCATTTATGGCGATGGAACCCAAACTCGGGCCTTTTCGTATATTGACGATGTGGCGCCCCACATTGCCCGTTCAGTAACTATGCCCGAAACAGTTAACGAAACTTATAACATCGGTGCTGACATTCCATATACAGTTTTAGACTTAGCCCAAACTATGGAAGAAGCTATGGGCGAAAGTTATGGCATCATTCACTACCCCGAAAGAAAAGAAGTAAGACATGCTTTTTCTGATCATAGTAAGGTTAAGCGGGTTTTTGGCATTAAAAACACTGTTCCTTTGAAAGAGGGTGTAAGGCGTATGGTTGAATGGTCCACGGAAATTGGTCCCATGGAGCCCACCCGCTTTGATGATATAGAAGTAGACAAAAATATGCCCCCAAGCTGGAAGCAGCTTCTTGATGAGTCGCGAAGGAATAAGGAAACTGAAGAGTAAGCCCCATGTTAAAAGACTTAAACCACGACTGGAAGATCCAAAACAACAAACTTTTCCTATCGACAAAACAAAAAGATTTTATGGCCTGTGTTGACCTCATAAATCAAATCGCGCAAATTGCCGAAAAAATGAACCACCACCCAAACCTTTATATAAATGATTATAGAACTTTGGAAATCGAAGTTTATACGCACGCAGAAAATAAGATAACTGAAAAGGATTGGGAATTGGCTGAAGAAATAGATAAAATTCTGGACTAATTTGGTCGGGGTAGCTGGACTCGAACCAGCGGCCTCGCGGTCCCAAACCGCGCGCTCTAACCAACTGAGCTATACCCCGAGGCAACGCAGACATTTTATCACGTTACGATGGAAAACTTAGAAAAACTGAATAATTTCTGAAAGGTTTAACTCCAGGGGCTTTGACTTGTACACGTACCTTGCGTTATTTATCAAATCAACAAAATGTAATTTAAAAGTGTAAGTGCAAACCTCATCAATTGCGCAGGGTGTAACAATCCCCTCCTCCGCGTCGGCTTTTATAACATCGTTTCGTGAAATTTCGGAAATTACAAAAGTATGATTATCCAGAAAGTAAGCGCGATCAAAGTAACAGTTCGCAAGCATAATACATGTTAAGATTTTTGTATCAATTAAAGTATCTTCACGCAAGCCGTAATAATGAACCTCGTTTGGTGTGTATCCATCGCGATCCAGGTGCCTGTAATCTAAAAGCTCACGTCCATTTGGCGAAATGGCCACACCATCAACTTCTTCAAAAGATGCAACATAGGCCACAAGTTCGGCAATTTCCGCCTCCGTTTCAAGACGCGAAACCTCCAGGAAAGTGGCGTTGTAAACTTCATTTTTATCTTTTAGGGAAAAATCATCAGCTTCAATGTCAATGCGTTTTTTTAGGTTTATAATCCATCTTTGAAATCCGCTGCTATCCTCTATTTTTTCGGGAAGTCTTGTGTCATCAACCTTGGCCTGCTCGATGTAATTGCTCGCGACGTTTGCCGCGACGAGAAGCAGCACTGCTGTAAATAAAGCTGGGGCAATTAGTTTGTTTAGCGTGGCCCTGTTCATAATGTTGAGTATAACAAAATAGCGGCTTACGGATTAGTGTTACATCCATAAGCCGCTACTAGTTTAATCCCGGGGGCACGTTATCTAGGCTTTTGTGGCTTCTTCTACCTTGCCCGACGGATGGGCTGTAAAGAGGTAAAGGAGCTCGCTTGAATAGCCATCTTCGTGCGATACCCGTATAGACTTTCCGAAAAGTTTTGCCAGTTCGACAAATGCCTGCTTGGTTAGTGGGAAGGCGCCAAGCTGTTCGTAGTTTTCAATCTTTTCGGGCAGTTCGGTAACAACGACCTTGTAACGATTCTTGTTCAGCCCAAACCACCTAAGGTTAAAGGGGAACAAGCGCTTTGTCGCGTGGGGCTGTGATCTGTTGAACACCGGTCGTAGGGTCTGGGGCATTATTCCGATAAGAGGCAGTACGCGCCTTAGCGGGAGCCACCAACCCAGGTCTCCAAAGGACATAGACCGTGTAATCGGGTTGAAGTTCTTGGCAGCGAAATCTACTTCTTCGGCCCTATTAAAAGCCTCCACAATGGTCTCGTCAGGGATTTGATCTAGCCCTTTGCATTTGCGTTTCACTAGCTCTCCTTATGCAGTTAAAGTAGTTTAGTTATTGTGATTGAAGCATTTGAAACAGCCCTATAGTAACATTATTTAAATAAAAGGTCAATGTTTATAAAGTTTTGGTGCCCGAGGAGGGACTCGAACCCTCACGCCTTATGCAGGCAACAGATTTTAAGTCTGCCGCGTATACCATTCCGCCACCCGGGCTTAATTTCTTAGCTTGGCGCCCGTGGAGGGAATTGAACCCCCGACCTCTTCCTTAGAAGGGAATTGCTCTATCCGCTGAGCTACACGGGCATGCACCAACAATCTGGAGCGGCGGACCGGATTCGAACCGGCGACCTTCTCCTTGGAAGGGAGACATTCTACCAACTGAACTACCGCCGCGCACGGGAAATACGATAACACATAATCTACTCAATTTCTCGCAACATTTTTTGTCGCTTACGCTCGTACTCGGTTTCTGTCATCTTCCCCTTACGAACAAGTTCGCGCATTCTATTCAAAGACTTTTCATAATCCCCCAAATCAGTTTGTTGCGGCTGCCCAAATTCCCTTTCGTCAATTCCCGCCACGTGTTCCTGCTGAAGTTTCTGATCAAGAATCGCCTTGGCTTTTCTGGCCATAGGCTTCCAAACGTGGTGAATTTTAACGTCTTGCGCTCCGGAGGAATTAACAATTTGAATTGTTGAAAAGAAAACGCCGGCAATAAGATTAACTTGAGCGATATTGCTTGTGGTCATCGTAACCTCCTCAACGTTAAACCATTTTCTCCGGCGCAAAGTAAGATAGTCATCGTAAATTCTAAGGTTACTTCCAAAGATTGTATGAGCCCGCATCAGATTGGTTTTTACTTCCAGTAGTAGGTTAGACATTATTTCTATAGTACATCATTTCGGCCAGTTTGTTCTCAAAACTTCAATCCCCCGCTATAATACACGCATGTCAGAAACTTTGTACGACACAATAATTCTTGGTGGTGGGCCAGCAGGTCTTACCGCAGCCATTTACACCTCACGGGCGCATCTTAAAACTTTAATCATTGGGGGGCGCCCAAGTGGTGGTCAACTCATTGATACAACAGATGTGGAAAATTACCCTGGCTTTCCCGAAGGCATCCTTGGCCCCGACTTAATCGCTACATTTAGAAAACAAGCAATACGCTTTGGTGCCGAACATGTTGAGGAAAACGCATCGGAAATCTCAGGCTCTGTAGAAGGGGGCTTTACGGTAAAAACAGATGAAAGCAAGGAGTTTAAGTCAAAAACAATAATTATTGCCACAGGAGCTTCAGCCAAGTGGTTGGATTTAGAAAGTGTTCACAAACTTCGTGGCAAGGGAGTTACAGCTTGCGCAACATGCGACGGATTTTTCTTTAAGGATAAAGTTGTTGCCGTTGTTGGCGGTGGCGATGTTGCGATGGAAGAAGCAATTTACATGACCAAGTTTTCGCCCAAAGTTTATGTTTTGGTTCGTGGCGAGCAGTCGATGATGAAAGCAAGCAAAATTATGCAAAAACGTGCCGCTGAAAATAATCGAATAGAATTTATGCTCAACACTGAAGTCAAGGAAGTTTTGGGCGAAAATTCTGTAAGTGGGTTGTTAGTAGTTAACACTAAAACCGGTGAGGAAGAGCGTTTGGAAGATGTAAAAGGTTTATTTATGGCAATAGGACATGAACCAAACACCAAGTTTTTGGAAGGGTTCATTGAACTTGGAAAAGGTGGCTACGTTGAGCCTATTAGCAGTACGCGAACCTCAAAAGACGGGGTTTTTGTTGCCGGTGACGTTGGAGATTGGCGATACAGGCAGGCGGTAACAGCGGCTGGGTTTGGATGTATGGCTGCGATGGATGTTGAAAAGTCTTTGGCGGAAAAAGAAGGAAGACCCTCTACCCCTGCTTATTAAAATATTAGAAAATTCACCGAAACCTAATTTAAAAACTTCAGGGCGCACCGTACATTGCTTGGTAGCAAAGTAGGTGCGCCCAGTGAGTAAAACATAGTTACTTATGTTGCTCGGTAGTGCCCGCGATTTCTGCTAGTCCCCTCTCGCTTGTATTCATGTCCTCCCACCGTTTCGGTTTGTACCTTTCCCGTACTCGCCGGTATGATTCAAACCTCATTTGCTTCGGTGATCCAACCGGTAGCCGCGGGTTGTGTTCAGCAGAAACAGAGAAGGCATCATGAGCGAAGTAAGGTGCCTTGGAAGCACCGCAGTGGCGGGCTAGCCTACTCCGCAGTTTTTTCTGCTCTTCCACGTCTAACCCCAGACCCATGCTTTCAGCTATTTCCCCAATGAACATCGGAAGGTCGCGATCATACAGATGTTGCTCGATGACGGCGAGATCTGGCTCTGTTGCCCTCAACAAGACCAACAAGTCTTCAGGTTTCATTTATACACTCTCCTATTTCTTAGTAGGTTGGCACAGGTGGCGTATAGCTAGAGTCAAGCATGTAATAGATTTTGTTTCTTTTGACAAAAGCTATCTTAATTTGCCCTCTCGCCTGCCCCTTTTCCAAACTTCTTTCAACTTCCGATAGCCCCGCATCTCTATGCACTTTTTGGATAGCATTTCTTAACTCAATCTTGGTCAGTGGTCTTAGTGCATTCCCAAGTTGGATTAAGGTCTGTGCTTCTGTAGCCGACTGAAGTCGATCTGAATCAATGCGCATCAGAAAATCCTCCTTGGTTAGTAGTCTATAGGTTAATTGTACCTCGGTCTGATGATTTTGGCAAATTCAATTACTGCCCAACCACTTCTAGTTATTTACGGGTTTTTAGGCGTTGTTTCACGAAAAGAACTGCCAAAACCAGCGGAACCCATACAACCGCGTATACAAGCACCCAGATCACTACACTACCTAAATCCTGCAGGTTTTGCATCAGGGAGCGTACGGCGTATTTAAGTATCACGTTTGGTCTCCAGGGTTGTTCGGGCGAGTATGGTAGCTGCAGCTCGTCTGTTGAAAGATAAACTGTAATAAGCGAAGAATTGGCGGATGCCTCAAGATACTTAAGTTGGCCGGTGTAGTAGTCAATCTGATCCTGTATGTACATAATCTGTTGTGTGACATTTAAAATGTCGTTTATGTCAGTTGCATCGGCAAGAATTTCTTCATACCTTGCTTTTGTTTCGTTTAATGTAGCAAGCCTTTCCTCAACATCTACGTATTGATCAGTTATGTCCTGTCCGCTAACATTTTCGGAAACTACTTTTACAGAAAGACCACGCAAAAATTCCAAGGTTTCACTTAACCTGTCTGATGGAACGCGAATTGAAATATCGCCTGATGCTAAGCCTTCAGGAGTCGTTGCGTTTGAACTTACTAAGTAACCTCCAACCTCATCAGCTCTTGCGGAAATTTGGCTAATTGCGCTGTTTACATCCTCAACCACCACAGACAAATAAGCGTTTTTGGTTAACTTTCTTTGTTCAATATCAAGTTGTGGAACCACATTTCCGTAGTAGTTATATGTTTGAGCCATCATATCTTGAGCAGGATAGGCACCAGTTGCTTCGCCCATGTAGCCTTCGTTGTAATAAACATCGGTACCCATTGGCGTTGGGTTTAGTTTTTGGCGAAAGTTATATGAAAGGTTGTAGAAAAATGAGTTATCAAAGCGTGTAAGTAGTAGCACGACAACAACAAAAATCAAAACTGCGGATAATTTGTTTTGTTTAATCCAAGTTATTAGTTTTTGCATCCGGTTTGTTAACTGCGCTAATTATAGCCGATCCGTGTTTAAAATCCAAAACGCTCTTTTAATCTTCTTCTGGAATCTCTGGTGTATTCATTACTGAAGTACTTAAACCCATGTCTTTTTATGTGCTTTGCCGTTTCTGTTAATTGCCTTTGAAATTGCAGGACGTAGGATCCGAAGTTCATAAACCAAACTAGTGGAAGTGGATATTTATTACGGTAAAATTTGTTGACGAAGACACGCATTACTCGGGTAGAGTTGTAATGCATGAAGTTTTTCCAAGCTAATGGTTTTGGTGCAATATCAGCGGTCTCCTTTCTTGTTCCGAATGAAGCGCCCTTGTAGTGTCCTGCCTCAAACTGAGGTACATACATAAGCTTGTACCCAGCCAGTTTAATCTTGTAACACATGTCGGCATCTTCACCAAAGACGAAGTAGTTTTTGTCATCGAAACCCCCCACCTCATCGAAGACGTGCCTTGGGATCATCATAAAGTGAGTTATGCAGACTTCTATTTCATGCTCTTTGCTATGATCCTTATCGATCATGAAGTAGTTATTGAAAATCGGTGATTTTGGAAAGATTTTTGATAGCAAGAAAAGCCTGGTGAAGGAATTCCATGGGGTTGGAAGGTTTCTGTGAACATCTATATCTGGTTTACCATCCCGCATAATTAAACGGGCTGTCGTTAAGCCAACGTCAGGTCGGGCTTCCATATATCCAACTAATCCTGGAATTGTGCTTTCGCGCGGGAATCCATCTTCTCCTAAAAAGAGTAAATAGTCTCCACTAGCAACCTTTGCTCCCATATTAACCCCGTAAGCAAGCCCATAGTTTGGCGTGCTTAACATTTTTACCCACGGAAATTCTGTTTTTATCATGTCGGCGCTTCCGTCGCTAGAGTTATTATCTACAACAATTATTTCCAGATTTTGCTTTTTCTCATATACAAGCTCCTCGAGGTTTTTTAGACATTCTCTTATGACGTCTTTAGTGTTTGTGTTCGAGATGATTACGCTTACTTTTTTCACTCTATACTCCTTTTTCTACTGGCTGGTCCCAACTATGATAGCAGGTGTTTTATTGTAACGGTAGATACACGTTGAAATTCAAGTAAGTATGTTCCAAGGTTCATAAACCAAAGTAGCGGTGCGGCGTACTTATTTCTGTAGTGCTTATTCATAAATGTTCGCATGGCACTGGTCGAGCTTTGGGCGTATTCAGTTTTTAACGATAGGGAAGCTTTTTCTTTTGTACCTGCCTCTCCGCTTTTGCTACCCGGAACTCTCGTTTTAAGATGTCCCGATTCCCACTGTGGCAGATACATTACTTTATGTCCCGACTCTTTAATTTTGTAGCACAAATCCAAATCCTCTCCGTGAACGTAGTAATCTGGATCAAAGCCGCCCACTTCCTCAAAAACGCTTCTACGGACTAGCATAAAGCCAAAAACACAGGCGTCAATTTCGTGCGGTACATCAAGATTCTCAAAAGACATAAAGTATGAGTTAAAAAGCTTTGATTTGGGAAAGAGTAGGTAAAGGCCTGTAAGCCTTGTAAAAGAGTTCCACGGTGTTGGAAATGCTCTGTGTGCATCAGGATCAAGCGCACCCTTTTCTAAATATAGCTTTGGAGTTGCCAGACCTATATCCGGGTGTGCTTCCATGTAGTTAACCATTCCGCCTATTGTTCTGTTTCTAGGATATGCATCGGGGCCAAGAAATAAAAAGTATTCGCCTGTTGCAACTTTTGCTCCGGCGTTACTTGAAACCGAAAGGCCTTTATCTTCACTTTCTACCAGTTTAACGCTTGGATACTGACTTTTTATCATCTCGACGCTGTTATCGGTTGATCCCCTATCAACGACTATCACTTCCAAATCTTCGTAGTCGTGTTTTTTTATCTCTTCAAGGTTTCTTAATCCTGCCTGTAAGAGTTTTGCCGTGTTTTTGTTTGAAATAATAACGCTTACTTTCTTCATGACTGCCTCAATAATCATTATACTATAAACCAAGTTTTGCGATAATCAAATGCCTATAAATCGTATAAATGTGGTAGAATGAGGCGTATGAACAAACTATTAGCAATGCTTAAAGCCAGGGTCTCGGGTGACAAGGCCCCAACTAAGGTAGGTACAGTGAGCGATATGAATGAATCAATGTGTGAATGTGGTGGGGATTGTGGATGTGGTCATGGTCATGCCCACGCTCATGCGCATAAGCATATGCACGAACACGTGTGTGAATGTAGCTGTTAACAACTATTTAGAACTTATTTCCCTGAAATTTTATTGAACCTCAAATAGCGCGTCGGCGTAGTCCCAAAATGCGTCATTGCCGCCCTCTTGGGCTACACACTCCGAGGCTGCTGCAGCGCCTCTGGCACTTGGGTGAATAGATTCAAGCGGGAATTGTCTGTAAACCCAGGCAAACTTATCGCCGTAATTTTCCATGGCCTGCTTTACCGTTGGGTGGAACTGCTGGCAGAATGGGCATTCAAAGTCTGAATACTCAACTAAAACAATATTAGCGTTTGCGCTACCTCTAACATGCTCATCAGGTGAAATAGGATCTAAGTTTCCGGTAAAGTCTCCAACCCCGCCAGCTAAAAGGCTATCAATGTATTGGCTTAGTGTTTCGTAAGGAACCGCGCCTGGAACACTCATTATCTCGCCCGTTTGGGTGTTTACTAAAAATCCGCCTGGGGTTCCCGTTACTTGTGCCCTGTCTCCTGAGGCCAAACCTTCGTCAACCAAATCATTAGTTTCTCCGTTTTGCAAACAGGAAGTTATATCTAGTCCCAAGGCATTGGCTTTTTCTATCAAGCCCCCTTCAGATAAATCCCTTCCCCCGGTTGGCTGACCAACTACCGGTGCCCCACCTGTTGGTAAACGTCCCCCACCCTGCTTTAAAAGTCTTAGTTCAGTTGAAGCGCTGCCGATATAAAAAGCAACAATGATTGACATAACTAAAATAAATCCGTTTGAAATATTTTTCTTGGTTTCGGGGGTTATCTTCTTCAAGTTTAGCATCGGTAAATTCTATAACATTTTTCACTAATTAAACAAGGCTTTTGCAGTATCCCAGAAAAACGGATTATTATTCACCTCTTTTTCCCAAAGCCACCACTCTACTCCCCACACATACAAATCTTTAAACCCTGATTGCTGGGCATAACTTAACGTGGCCCAGAAATCGTTGCGTGACATACTTTTATCTTTTTCTTTTTGGCTTAGCTCCGAATTAATTTTTGGCCCCCAAGGTTCACCTTGAAGCTCTGTAACAATAATTTTTTGATACGGAACACCTGTTAGATCGGCTTTAATTTTGTAGGTCCAATGTGCCAATGGGTATTGAAAGTAGATAAAGTTTCCGTCCAACGCTCCCCAAAAGTCGTACCAGATTTTTCTGTACATCGAAATTGCCAAATAGTCACCGAGCGCATAAGTTGGCCGCCAGTAGCCTCCCTCACCGCTATCTTGAATAACAATTGGCCGCTCATCCAACCCCCTAACTATCTCCGCCTCTTGTTTAACGGTATCGTAGTCAATTTTAAATTTACACTCTCCAAAAGGAAAGAAAGGCTCGTTTTCCACCTGCCACTTATCAATTACCGAATAGCCTTTTAATTCATTTACGGCAACTTTTATGTATTCAAACAGTTCAGCTTTTCTTACATCGGCATTTTCTGTTTCTTTCCACCAAGTTGGTTCAAAGCATTCCGGATACCTTGGAACTTTTCTGCCGATTGTCATAATCACGGGAATGTTTCGTTTTTGAGCTTCGTCCAACTGCCATTTAATATCGCTAAAGTCGTAAACGTTTTGAACAGCCTCCACGTCATCCCAGTACGCCACAAGGCGCAAGTTATCAGCGCCTAAATCATCAAGTATTTTTATGTAAGTCTCCTGCCAGTCCAGGCCAAGCTCGTTGGAATATTTATTGCTAAATGTTATTCCGTAATTAATGTTTTGTTGTGGCGTTGGACGAAGATAAAGAAACAATAAAACCGGGCCAAGAGTAATAATTAAAAGTACAACTAAAATAATTTGAGCAACTCTGTTTTTCAGAAGTTTAAAAAGCAAGTGCTCGGCTTCTGCAGATTCTGACCTAAGAGATGTTTTTCTTTTGAGCAGTTTAATCATAGTAATTACACAACAGCATTATTTTTGCATATATTCGCGTAGTAATAAAACGACATTCGAGGTTTTCGCTCCAAGTTGTTTTCTCTATCTATTTCAACAAGCCCAAATTTTGGCCAGAAGCCCTGGTGCCATTCGTAGTTGTCCATCAGGGACCAGTGGAAGTAGCCTTTTAAGTTCACCCCTTGTTTTATGGCGCGCGCACAAGCAATTAAGTGCCCACGGATAAACTGCGCACGAAGTTTATCGTCAGCGTCCGCAAGCCCATTTTCTGTGACGTAAATTGGAATGTTGTATTTGTTTAACTGCAAAAGTATATGCTCTAAGCCCTTTGGATTTACCCACCAGCCCACCTCACTTCTGTATTGCGCGGGCGCATGTGGCCATAGGCCCTTTATATAAAAGGAGGTATAGTAGTCTATGCCTATAAAATCGGCGTTTTTCCTGCCGGGGCGGATACGAAGGCTACGGGTCAAGTAATTGAGAAGCTTGCAAAGAAGTTCGTCAAGGAAATTTTTTCTATACGGGTGAGTTTGATACCACACAATGTTTCTTGTTAAACCAACGTCCACATTCTTTACTTTCTTAATAGCATCATAAGCTTTGTTATGAGCTAGGTGCATAACAATTTCTACAATTCCGGTAAGAAACGGATTTATTTTTTGAGGAGGCCAGGTGGCAATTAGG
>MEVA01000006.1:120604-130128 GCA_001772625.1 candidate division WWE3 bacterium RIFCSPHIGHO2_01_FULL_42_13
TATTTTGCAAAGAGATTTGGCGTTTTAAAGCTAGCCCACCCGCCCTTTTTGGCTAGCCACATGGGGGATGTAAAATGATGCAAAGTTACGAAAGTTTTAAGTCCCCTATCCTTTGCTGCTTTCAAAACCTTCCTATAATGCTCAAAAGCCTCTTCGTTAAACTTTCCTTCTTCAGGTTCGATTCTTGCCCACTCAACCGAAATTCTAATTGCGTTATTGTTTAACTTAACTGATAAATCAAAATCCTCTTCGTATCTGTTGTATGAATCATTGGCAATTCCCGAAGCTTCAAGAGGCCACTTTCTTTTTGCTGGTTTGTTCTGCTCCCAGTACCACCAATCGCTGTTTGTGTTATTACCTTCTGTTTGATGTGCGGAGGTGGCTGTACCCCACAAAAAATCTTTGGGAAAAGTGTGTCTGTGCCCGTTAGCTTCCATATTACTTAAGTATAAACGATTGCTTTGGGCTTTGCGATTTAAGCGTTAATCTGGGAGAATTTTAAATATGGAGACTGTAAGAAAGTTTTTAATGGGTTTTGTATACGCCTGGCATGGAATAAAACGGGCTTTAAGTCAGCGAAATATGAAGTTTCACGCTTTTGTTGCGGCGATGGTGGTTCTTTTTGGCTTTTTCCTTCAAATATCATTTGTGGAATGGGTTGTGGTCATAGTTTTGATTGCCCTAGTTTTTGCTGCCGAAATGTTTAACACCGCGATTGAAAACGAGGCCAATACTATGCGCGATAAGCTTGGCGCGCCGTACTCGTTGATGGGTGCCCCTAAAGACTTAGCTGCCGGTGCGGTTTTAGTTTTAGCAATTGCCGCTGCAATAATTGGCCTTGCGATTTTTCTGCCCAAACTTTGGGTTCTTTTTCAAGAAATCACAATGTAGGTTGGAAGAATATCCTAATTTCCATTGACATGTTTTTAATAAATTAGTATATTATATTTAATGTCATTTACCCCTCGAGAAACAAGACAAACGGAGGTTACTCTTGACTACTTCCTAAACCGTTTGGATAAAAGCTTCGGTCGCATAGAGGCTGAAATAGACAAACTTCTTACAAGGGACGAGCTTAATGCCTATATGGACAAGTTTTGGGCAGATTATGAACAGGTAAAGGCCGAGGCTGTAATTAAAGCTGCTCTTCCTTTTAAAGACCATGCCTAAAGGCCATTCGGTAGACGCCGTCTCCAGCTATGTAGACTTTCGTGTTGGAGATTTAGAAAAGCGTCTTGTCGAGAAAATCTCAACACTACCAGATAAAGAAAAATTTTTCTCTGACATGGATCGCTGGTGGACGGAGCTTCATAAAATAGATATGGAGCAGGTAGCTATGAGCGCTCAGGTAAGAAGAAACACCAAAGATATAGAGGAATTGAAAAAGAAACTTTAGTTTTTATATTCTCCCGCATCCGCAGCAACATTATTCTTAAGAGTCTCTTCAAAAACTACCCTCGCTTTTTTCACGTTTTCGTCTTTGCCGCGCCAGATTTGTAAAGCAGGGTCTTCAATTGCGCGTTCAAACGAAAAAGCAACTTCCCATGGTAGAGGCTCAAGTTTTGCAATTTCGTTTAGGTGCTTGGTTGCATCGCTTGGCATCTGACCTCCGGATAAAAACAGAACGCCGGCTACCTCGGGGGGAACAACTTCTTTTAGGCACTCAATGGTTGCTTGGGCAATTGCTTTGTCTGAAACTTTCTGGTTTGAAAGTTTCCCCGGCAAAACCATGCTGGTTTTTAACACTAAGCAGTCCAAATCCACTTTGTATGCCGACAGCTTATTAAAAACGCCTTTTAAAACATGCAGCGTTGCTTCAAAAGACTCCTCGATTGTATGGTCCCCATCATATAAAACTTCTGGTTCCACAACCGGAACAATATTTGTCTGTTGGCATAAAGATGCGTACAAAGCGAGCGAATCCGCGTTTATTTCTATAGCCACACGTGAAGGGATATCTTTGCCAATTGGAAAAACAGATCGCCATTTGGCAAAATTGGCTCCGCCGTCAAAATATTCTTTCAACCTTGCGTCCAAATTATCCAAACCCATCGCAAACTTTTCTCCCTCAGTTTCCGGAATCGGCACGGTTCCCTTATCCACTTTAATTCCAACTAAAATCCCCTCATCTTTTATAATTTCTACGAAAGGGGTACCAACAGAATCTTTTTGTCTAAAACTTTCGTCAAAAAGAATAATTCCGTTCAAATACTTTCCTATTCCTTTTGTTCCTATAAAAAGTTCGCGGTATCTTCGACGGTTTTCTTCTGTTGCCTCAATGCCCAACTCTTCCAGAGTTTTGTTTGCGGAAGGCAGGCTTTTGTCTAGGGCAAGAACACCCTTTCCGGGGGCTACTATTTTTTGAGCAGTTGATTTGAGCAGTTCCTTATCCATTATGTGTAATTATGTCGTAAAATCGTCTTTAAAAAAAGGTTTAGTAATGCCATAATCATCGCATGGCGCAGTTGAAGCAGTACAATCACGAAAAAATCGAAAATAACTGGAAAGATAAATGGTTTAAAGACAATATTTATGAAGCAGTTGATTTTAGCGAAAAACCCAAAAAATATATTTTGGCTGAACTTCCCTACCCCTCTGGAAAATCATTGCACATAGGACACATGATGCGCTATACAGTTCCGGAAATTTACTCACGATTTTTACGTATGAAAGGCTATAACGTCTTATTTCCAATGGGTTGGGACTCTTTTGGATTGCCGGCTGAAACTTATGCCCAAAAGGCCGGAATTACGCCTCAGGAGGCCATAGCTCAAGCGGCGGTTGATTATAAGAAGGCGATGCAGGATATGGGGTATGCAATTGATTGGTCACGTGAAATTAACACCTGCGACCCCGATTACTACAAATGGACGCAGTGGACGTTTAAGAAGCTTTGGGAAAAGGGCCTAGCGGTTCAGAAAGAAATGCCGGTTTGGTGGTGTAAAGAACTCGGAGTTTTAGCAGATGAGGAGGTTTTACCTGCTCCTGATGGAGATGGAAGAATTTCTGAGCGCGGTGGGTATAAGGTTGAGCGGAAGCAGTTTAAACAGTGGGTTTTGGATATCCCAGCCTACGCCGACCGTCTGATTGCAGATCTGGATAAGGTTGATTACCAGGATTCGGTAAAGGCTGCGCAAAAAGCCTGGATTGGGCGGAAAGAAGGAATAAATATTACATATCAGGTGTTGGAATCCAACGCTACAATTACATGTTTTACAACAACTCCCGTGAACTGGGGAGCGACTTTCATAGTTGTGGCGCCGGAACATCCGGTACTAACAGCCCTTGTAGACAAAGGCAATACGGAAGTGTGGAACTTTATCGACAGAATGAAAGCACAGTCCGATCTAGAAAGGGAAAGCAAAGAAAAAGAGGGTGTTTTTACAGGCCGCTACGTGAAAAACCATGTGACCAACAAGGACATACCTATTTGGGTTGCAAACTTTGCTTTGATGGATGTAGGCACTGGTGCTGTGCAGGGTTGCCCTGGACACGATCGAAGAGATTTTGAATTTGCCAAAAAATATGGCATCCCGATTGCTCGTGTAGTAGTTGGGGAGGACGGTTATGACGGCCCAATCGAGAACGTAAATCAAGTAGTTCAAGCCGGCGACAAAGGTAAAATGGTCAACTCGGACTTCCTGGATGGGATGGAATTTGCCGAAGCTATGCAGAAAACCATGGATTATTTTGAAGAGAAAGGTTGGGGCAAGCGGGTAGTTACGTACAAAATGCGACCTCAAGTGTTTTCCCGCCAGCGGTACTGGGGCGAGCCGATACCCCTCATTTATAAACAGGACGGCACAATAGAAGCGGTGGCGGACGAAGCCTTGCCGGTAGAACTTCCGCCGATGAAAAATTTCGCTTCCCTATCCGAAAACAAGGAGTGGGTCCAAACTATCGATAGCGCCGGCAACCCCGCCCGCCGCGAGACCGACACAATGCCAACCTGGGCTGGTTCAAACTGGTATTACTTAAGGTACGTAGACCCAAATAACGCTGAAATGCTAGCTGATCTGAATAAGACAAAATACTGGTTTCCGGTTGATATGTACTTTGGCACCGCGGCTCACACCACCGCACACCTTTTGTACTCACGCTTCTGGTTTAAGTTTTTGTACGATATTGGCGCGGTTCCGCTTGATGAACCCTATATGTACAGAATGAGTGGCGGGATGCTTTTAGGGCCTGATGGTCATGCAATGTCCAAAACCCGGGGGAATGTGATAAACCCGCAGGAAGTACTGGAAAGCTATGGTGCCGATGCCGCCCGCATCTCACTTGCGTTTCTAGGTCCATACGAGGGCACTTATCCGTGGAACCCGCAGGGGCTTGTTGCCTGTCATAGGCTTGTTAAAACGATTTATGAGGCAGGCGGTAAGGTTGCAAGTGTAAAAGCCGAACAGAAAACGCTGGTAAAACTTCACAAACTGATAAAAAAGACTACACGAATGATGGAAGAGTTAAAGCTTAATACAGCTATAAGCGAAATAATGATCTTCACAAACCATATTAAAAAATTGGAAAAGATTTCAGACGAGATCTGGAAAGACTTTGTAAAAGTTATCGCGCCTTTTATGCCGTTTGTTGCCGAGGAGTTATGGCAAGAGGCAAACAGCTTTGGCGAGTGGAAAAAGGAAAACAGTGTTCATTTACAAACCTGGCCGAAGTTTGATGAGAGCTTGGCAAAGGAAGAAGAAATAAACCTTCCAATTCAAATTAATGGAAAAATGAGAGCCATAATTTTAGTCCCCGCAGACCTAAGCGAAGACGAGGCAAAAGAATTAGCTATGAAAGACACAACTATCGCCTCACATATTAAAGAAAAAGAAATAAAAAAAGTTGTTTACGTTCCCAATAAAATCCTAAATTTTGTTTTGAGTTAATAAAAAACGCTTATGCCGAAACATGAGCGTTTGATTTTCTTATCCACTTATCTGAGCGGCCGCGGTTGGACTCTGTTCGATGGAATCGCAGCACAGAGGCCCAGCATCATGGATAGGTTTGTTTTTTTGGCGTCATCAAATCAGTCCAGAAGTACGAATGTTGCGGCCGCTTCTGCGACTTTGACCGACCAGACAACACCAAGGCGTATTATACAAATCGATCTTACATTGCGGTATTTTTGTTGTCAACGCTTCTTAAGAAATTTTGCCAAATTAACCTAAAATTCCCCATCAGATAGTCTAACTTATCCTGCTCGGCACAAAACGTCGTTAATTCTTGTAGGTCTTCAGGAGCTAGTTGCGTAGCTTCCGATGTAATTGGGTTCATTATCGCTCCTTCAGCCAAAACGTGCTGTAGGCCTAAAGCGTGTCCTAGTTCGTGTGCTACGGTGTGAATGAAGCGTGGCCCACTATCGTAAAAGTAAATATCAATTTTGCTTTGCAGTGGAATATAAACTCCTTCTTCAGGCATTGTGCTTAATAAATTATTAAATGATTCTATTGTCGAATTTAGTTGATCGATTTTTGAATTTACCGCGCCCGTAGTTTGCCCAACGTTTTCCGCGTTTTCATTCAAGTCACTAATCTGTTCATTTAGTTCTCCCTGCTTTTCCACAAGCTCGTCGTAAACTTTTTGAGGCGCCCCTCCCCTATCGTTCCAGTATTCAATTTGCTTATTTAATTCTTCAATCGCAGAGTTTATCATGCGGTAATCCTGCTCGTACTGCATAAGCTTTTCGCTAAGCTGGAATTTCTGAAGTTGAACATTTTGCTCTTGCTGTCCGATTGTATTCATAAGCCTCTGCCTTTCATCAAAAAGTAGATTTATATCAAGACTGCTATTTTCATCGTAAACAAAAAGCGGCGAACCATACGCACTGGCCCACATATTAGCTGCGGTTTTTACATTTGCCAAAACCGTTTCCCTGTCAACGTTAAACTGCTCATCAATTGACCCGAGATGATAAGCAATAGGCTTTTCGCAAAAAGAAAAAGCCGCGAGGCTTTTGTACTTGTCGAAGATCTGGTCTTTATAGGCAAAGGCAAGTCCTAGAAGCACTGCCAAAAGGATTAATTTAAACAGTCTGTGCATGTAAATATTGTACTAAATTTGTATTATACTAGCTTAGATGAATAAGGCCGTTGGTAAGCGAAAAATTTTAGTTGGTGTAGCGTGGCCATATGTGAATGGAACTTTGCATATTGGACATTTAGCCGGTTACTTGCTGCCCGCGGATATTTGCGCAAGGTATCACAGAGTAATTGGAGATGAAGTTTTAATGGTTTCAGGTTCTGATTGCTTTGGAACGCCAATTACAGTTGAGGCTGACAAGCGCGGTGTTTCTCCGGAAAAAATTGTTGAGGAATATCACACCAAGGATCTAAATCTTTTTACTAATATCTTAAAACTTAGTTACAATCTTTACACAAAAACAGATACACCCAATCACATTGCAGTTACACAGGAAATATTTTTGAAAATGCTTGCTGATGGATATGTTTTTATTGATTCCACCGACCAATACTTTTCTCCAGCTGAAAACAGATTTTTACCTGATAGATATGTTGTTGGTGAATGTAGTTATTGCGGATTTAAGGATGCGCGAAGTGATCAGTGTGATAACTGTGGAAAATTACTAAGCCAGGAAACTTTAAAAAATCCGAGAAGTAATTTAACCGATGGTGCTGTTGAGGTTCGAAAAACCGAACATTATTTTGTTGACTGGGCAAAGTTGGGGCCTTTTTTGAAGGAATATGCGGGGAGAGTTAGTTGGGGGTGGAAAGAGTGGGTTCGTAAAGAAACCGAGGGATGGCTTAACGAGGGTCTAAAACCCCGCGCCATTACACGCGATTTGGATTGGGGTGTGCCAATTCCTGTGGATAGAATGTCTTCGGATAAGGTAATTGAAGGGGTTGAGCATAAAAGGATTTATGTCTGGTTTGACGCGGTTATTGGCTATTTGTCGGCGTCTAAAGAGTGGGCTCAACTAAATAACAAACCATGGGAAGATTTTTGGTATGACAAAGACGGTGAAGAATTAAAGCACTATTATTTTATGGGCAAAGACAACTTAGTTTTCCATACACTTTTTTGGCCCGGCCAGCTTCATGTTTATGACGAAACCTTGCATCTGCCAGATGTCGTGAGCATTAATATGTTTTTAAACCTTGATGGTGAGCAATTTTCAAAGAGTCGTGGTGTTATTGTTGATGTTGAAGAGATTATTAAAAATTACGGAAACGATGCGGTTAGGTTTTATTTAACTTTGATAATGCCGGAAACCCGCGACTCAAGTTTTACCTGGAGTGACTTCGAAGAAAAAGTAAATGGGATTTTGGTTGATACTTTTAGCAACTTTGTTCATAGAGTTTTGTCTATTGCAAAATCAGAATCTGTTGAAGCGTTCAAAAATGTTTCTGGATCAGAAGAAGTTTCCAAAATGCTAGAGAATGCGTTTACTAAATCTTCGGAAAAATTGGAGAAATGTGAATTCAGATCTTATCTAGATGAAATACTGAACCTTGCTCAATACGGAAACAAGCTTGTTAACGAAACCGAACTTTGGAGTTTGAAAGAAAAAGATGAAGTAAAGCATTACGCAACTTTGTTTGATCTGCTTTTGATAATTGTTGGTTTAGGTTTTCTACTTTCTCCCCTACTCCCTGAAACTTCGGAAAAGCTACTTGAGATGTTTGGGATTAAAGATAATAACTGGCCCGCTAGCGGTTTTGCTGAAGCTGCAAAAAAGGCCTTACTAGGCAGTAAATTGCCCTCGACCCCCGAACCCCTGTTCAAGAAAATAAGCACCCCCTAAGTGTACGTATTTTACCTTAGATAAATGGCTACCTCTTTTTACTCTTGCTGTTGCTGTCTAGACCAAAAGCCTTAAATATAAGATAAACCAAAAAAGCGATGATTAAGAAATTTACCAATGTATTTACAAAGCTTCCCCACATTACCTTTGCCCCACCTACCGTATAGCTTGCTTCGCTTAAATTACTTGCAAAACCCAAAACAACACCAAGAAGTGGGTTTATAACATTGTTAACAAGTGAGGTAACAACACTTGATACCTGTGTTCCTATAACAAATCCTACAGCCATGCCAACAACCCCTTTAGTTTTTAAGAATTCTATAAAGCCCCTCATTTTGTAAACTCAAAAATTGCAAAAATAATGTACATCAGCATAAGAATAGCGCCTTCGTTTCTTGAGATATTTCTTTGCGATCTTGAAAAATGGTAGAAAAGCCCCAAAGCTAACGCAATAAACACAAAAGTTGTCAGAAAACTATTAACTGTAAGTACCTCACCTCCGTTTAGAAGTGTAAAAATCCCAAAGAACAGAGTGTTTGCTGCAGCAGAGCCCAGATAATCCCCCAAGGCTATATCTTTTTGGTGATTTATTACTGCTCTTAACGCTAAACTTAACTCGGGAAGATTTGTGCCTAAAGAAAGAATAACAAGACTTACTACAAACGGCGAAACTCTTAAAAACTGGGAAAAGAAAATTGTTTGATCAACAATAAATCTGCTTGAAATAAAAACAATGCCAATTCCTAAAAGTAACTTTAAAACATCAAGCAGAGAATATGATCTTATATGCATAAGCCTTTCATTATGTTCACCGAATATTCCCCTATTTTCCCTTTGAATAAAGATTAACAGCGCCACATACAAAGCTATTAAAATGGCACCCTCAATGTTTGTAACCCTGTGATCTATAACAAAAAAAGTTGGGGCCGCGATAACAATCAACGAAGAAATTAACCGTTTCTTATCAAGCTTGTGAGTAAGCCTTATTCCATTACCTAAAATTGCAAGAACTGGAATAATAAAAAGGAAAATAACTGTTATTCCGCCCAAGAGGTTCCCAACAAAAATTTCTGGATCATTTTCACTTATTGCAGTTAAACCTACTGCAAACTCCGGGATAGAAGTAAGAAGACCTAAAACAAGGAAAGATACCGCGAAAGAAGAAACCCCGAGCCTACGAGAAAAGCCATCGACTGAACTAATTACCAAACCTGCCCCCAGCCAAATTGCAATAAACGAAATAAGATAGATAAGTAGGTTATCAACAACCATTAATTTATCTTACCACAGCAACTCGCTGATCTTTTTTGCGATTGCTTTACCCAAAGCTAAATTGCCCTCTTCGCTTAAATGGATCCCATCTATTGAGGAAGGTGCAACTAGCTTTGTGCTATCGAGGAAATACAGACCATTTTTTGTTGCGTAACCTTCGTATGCTTGTGAAAATTGCTTAGATTTTTCTTCTGAACCCTTGAAAATATCCTTAAATGCTTTGTAAGACTCCTTTTCATTAATAAGTGGTGGAGCAACCAGCATTATTTGTGGTTTTGGAGTTGAGAAATGTTCACACCACCAATCAACTTGTTTCAAGTATCCGTCAAAACCATTTACAAATTCTCCGGGACTTTTGGTAAATCCGCTGTTTGTGTCATTTGTTCCCATGAATAATATTAAAAGATCAATTGGATAGTGGCTTCCAAAAATTGGTCCAAACTGTTCCGCGCCATTTCTGTAGGGAAAGAAAGTATTCTCACCCTCAATA
>MEVA01000006.1:130143-163725 GCA_001772625.1 candidate division WWE3 bacterium RIFCSPHIGHO2_01_FULL_42_13
CCCTCTTCAATTATTTCAACTTTATCTCCCAGTTCTTTTTGAATAATTCCGGTAAATCTCGTTTCGCTATCATATCTACTTCCTGCAGGCACGGGAATCTTTCCGAATACAAGCGAGTCGCCGAAAAGCAATATCCTTTTTGCATCTTTGTTAACAATCATTGAGTTAATTATAGTTCAAAAACCCATGTTTTTTAAACTCTTCCAAAACATGTCTTAGGTTTTCCGTCTGTCCCTCGAACACAAAATGTTTTTCTATTTCTTCAGGCCCTACCCATTTAATTTGTTTTAGTTCACTTTCCTGTGGTCTTATTTCCTTATGATCACCCGTAAATAATGCTAAAAACTGCTCCTTAACCTGCCCCTTATACATAGATTTTCCTTCTTCCTTTTCGTGTTTAATTAAATCGTCCGGAAAGTTATATTTTAAGCTAAAGGGAACTCTAAATAAAATTTCAAATTTAGTTGAGCCTAATTCTTCTTTAAGTTCACGCGTCACGCATTCTTCTACGGATTCGCCTTCATCTACCCCGCCACCCGCCAAGCCCCACTGGTTTTCGTCGTACCTTGATTTTCGGACTATCAAAAAGTTTCCGTTTTTGTCCATAACATAAACATCTACACCTTTTCGATATGGAAGATTTTCGTATTCTGGAAGCATAAAGTTGATTTTAGCACTAAATTATTGACCGCACCCCACAAGTGACATATAAATTCTATGAGGAAGGAGTAACCTATGGAGGTCATCTGTAAATCAGAGAAAGACGCTAAGGAGCTGATGGGCTTGTTCACGACTTGGAGTTCGAGGATGGGCGTTTTTTTAACTGGCCCTGAGAAGACGATTTTGAAGCCTGCTAGTGGGAGTGAGAACGGCTTCTTAAACTTTTTCTCAAACATTGGCACGCATGCGCCGCACATACAGCTTGTAAAAGGTGTTGAGGGACAGTATGCGAAGCCTTAATCGAGTCGGGGGTTGTCCTTACGAAACCCTCGACCTCCGACTTTACCAGTACACGGCGGATTAGGTCAAATCCAGCTTACGTGCTATACTTCTTCCCGCGATCGTCCGAAATGGATTTAAGTGAGCCTTTACTACCAGCTTTAGCCCTTTTATCAATTTTGCACAATCCAAACTAAATAAAAATGTACGAAAGAAGAAATTCAGTAGGAAATAGGTATGGCAATAACTCCAGAAGTGGCGGTCATAGTAGGTATGGCGGTGGAAGCGGTGGTGGCAACAGATACAGCAGAAATGACAGGGGCAGAAGAGGACAAGGTGGAGGTGGTGGACGTTTTAGTGGCGAAAAGATAAGTCATAATAGATATGTTGCTAAAGCACAAGATGTGGGACACAGCACAACTTATGTTACCGATATAAAATACTCCGACTTTGATTTAGTTCAGCTTTTAAAAACAAACTTAGTTAAGAAAAATTATATTTATCCAACAAAAGTACAGTCTCAAGCAATTCCTAATGTTATTGCTGGAAATGATATTTTAGCAACAGCAAGTACAGGTTCCGGAAAAACAGCGGCTTTTCTTATCCCAATTATAAACCGTGCTATGAAAGATAAGACTACTAAGTGTTTGATTATCACCCCAACCAGAGAACTTGCCGGTCAAATAAAAAATGAATTTGATTTATTTGCATTGGGGGCTGGGTTAAGACGGGTTCTTGTTATTGGCGGCGAAAATATCCGCAGACAAACATATGAATTAAGAGATAACCCGCAATTTATAATTGGAACACCGGGAAGACTTAAAGATTTGTTTGAAAGGAACCATTTGAAACTAGGACTTTTTAACGTGGTTGTTTTAGACGAGGTGGACAGAATGTTAGACATGGGATTTGTAGCCGACATAAAAATGCTAATTTCAAAACTTAATCAAACAAGACAATCCCTGTTTTTCTCCGCAACAATGACTTCTGCGGCCGAACAAATTGCCAATTCACTGCTTACGGAGCCGGTTAAGATCACAACAGAGGCCCAATCCCCTATTAAAAACGTGGAGCAGGACGTTGTAAAAGTAACAGGTCAGGGAAAAGTTGAAACTTTACACGGACTACTCATAAAAGATGAGTTTAGAAAAGTTTTAGTGTTCTCAAAAACCAAAAGAGGTGCAGATAGTTTAACTAAAGAACTTCAAACTAGAGGCTTTAAGGCCGACACAATTCACGGAAATAAGTCACAGCATAAAAGATCAAAAGCCTTAGCTTCTTTTAGAAAAGGTGAAATTAAAATTCTTGTAGCAACAGACGTTGCAGCCCGCGGAATAGACGTACCCGACATTACGCACGTTATAAACTACGATGAGCCGGCGACTTACAGCGACTACATTCACAGAATTGGCAGAACCGGAAGAATTGGTAAAAAAGGCGTTGCTTTAACTTTCGTAAGATAACTTTTACGAACTAAGATAGGGTTTAACTAAATCCGCTACCTGCTCATAATTATCCGTGTCCATTAATTGTTCCCTCAACTTATCGGCACCGCGAAATGATTTTACATAAACCTTAAAAAATTTCTTCATCACATCAAATTTAAGATTTTCTTTGTAGGTATCACAGTAAAGTTTTGTGTGCTTCAAAAGCAGTTTTAGATACTCTTGGGTAATATGTTCTGTTGAGACCTTTTCAAACACCCAAGGATTTAAAAATACTCCTTTGCCAATCATAACTCCATCAACTCCGTACCTTGTATGAGCCATTACAGCCTCCTCGTAGCTTGTAATATCGCCATTTCCCACAACAACTGTATCGGGAGCAATCTGATCACGCAGTTTTACAACCTTTTCTATTTCGTCCCAATGAGCCGGAACTTTTGATTGCTCCTTTGCCGTTCTACCGTGAATTATTAGCGCAGAAAGCTTTTGTTCAAGTAGAAACTCTGCCCATGATTCTGTAACTATGGCGCTCACTCCTATGCGAGTTTTAACACTTACTGGAAGTCCTCCTGCGCCATCTTTTGTAGCAGAAATTATTTCACCGGCAAGGGTTGGGTTTTTAATATGTGCTGCCCCGGAACCAATTCTTAACACTCCCCTGTCAGGGCACCCCATGTTTATATCAATTCCGTCAAAGCCCAACTCTTTTACAAGTTTAGCTGCGGCATAAAAATTCTTAGGATCAGTTCCCCATACTTGAGCAACAATAAAATGCTGCTTTTCAGAAAACTTAAGTCTTGGAATGGTTCTATCGTAGCCTTTAGAAAATAAAGCTTCTGTATTTGTAAATTCTGTGAAAAGAACATCGGGCTTGGCCGTTTCTGAAATCATTTCTCTAAAAACAAAGTCTGTAACGCCATCTAAGGGTGCCAAAGTCAAAAAAGGCTTGTTATCAAGTTTTAGTTGTTGCCAGAAGTTTGTCACTTGGCTATTTTACGCCAACATCTCAATAAGGGGTAATATCCTAGGATTAATAAACTTGTCCGGTATTTCGTAGAAATCAAACCACTTCCACTCAGAAAACTTGTCGGGTTCAGTAAGTTTTGCGTCTTGGTTTGTAGTGCAGTAAAAGACAAAAAGAGCATCGCCTTTTTTGGCACCCTCAACCTCGCCCAAAAACTTACCAATCTTTAAATCTGTGATACCTGTTTCCTCAAGCGCTTCCCTTCTAAGATTATCTTCAACACTTTCGCCTGCGGTGCATCTTCCGCCTGGCGTTGTCCAGACTGATATCTTTTTGAATTTATCGGGCGTGTAATGCCGCAACCCTAAAAGAATCTTATCGTTTTTAATAATTACTGCCGAAGTACACGTATGTTTGTTACCAATTTTATTTAGTTCTTTCATGGATTTTAACTCACCAAAGTCCCAAGCTTTAGTAAACCTTTGTTTAACGCTTTCCCGAGCAAATGTATTTTGTTTGCGCTCATAATTAAAATAGGAATATTGTATTTTTGACACAAGGCAAAGGCTGTTCCGTCCATAACATTAATACCTTTTTCAAGCGCCTCTTTATATGAGAGTTTTGAATATCTTTTTGCGTTTTTGTGAACTTTTGGATCTTTGTCGTACGCCCCATCAACATTTGTGGCTTTAATAATAAGGTCACACCCTATTTCACAAGCTCGCAAGGCTGCAGCTGAATCTGTGGTGAAAAACGGGCTACCAACACCACCAGCAAAAATCACAACCCTACCCTTATCTAAATGCCGTAGCGCGCGGCGTCTTATGTACGGCTCTGCCAAAGATTCCATTCGGACAGCAGTAAGCATTCGGGTCTGAATACCTTCCTTCTCCATTGATTCTTGAAGCGCAAGCCCATTAATAACTGTTCCAAGCATTCCCATATAATCAGCGACTGCCCTATCTATATTCATGCCCTCCGTAGACCGGCCTCTAAAAATGTTTCCCGCGCCAATTACAATTGAAAGTTTTACTTTATTATTTTTCTTTATGGAAACTAGCTCTTTTGCGATTTTTATGTAATTTGGAAAATGGATGCTTTGGGTATCGGAACCAAACAGCTCCCCGCTAAACTTGATTATGATGTTTTCGTATTTTGCCATTGGTTTAAGGGGAATATATCACAGAAAGCTAGCTTATGCGTTCTTGGCATTTCTCTGCGCTCGCCTTCTCATATCCGCATTCAAAATCTTTTTTCTAAGCCTTAAGTTTGTAGGGGTAATTTCAAGCAGCTCATCATCCTCAATAAATCCAAGTTTTTGTTCTAAACTCATTTCTGTTGCTGGTGGAATAAAAATCACATCTTCTCCAGCTGATCTATTATTTGTAAGTTGTTTCTCACGGCAAACATTTAACTCAATATCTTCGTCCCTCCCGTTAACTCCTACAATCATACCCTCATACACTGGAACTTGGGGTTCAACAAAAACTGGACCTTTTTCATGAGCACCAACCAGCCCGTAGGTAATGGATTTTCCGGTGTGGGAAGCAATTAGCACACCTTTTCTTAACTTTTGAAATTTTGGGCCCATTTTCTGATTTTTTAAAAAGATGGAACTTATAACGGTTGTTCCTTTGGTTAAAGTAAGTAAAGTTCCTCTTAGACCAAGAAGTCCACGGGTGGTGATTTCAAAAACAAGTCTAGTTGACCCATCGTGAATTTGCTCCTGACTAATAAGCCCGCCCCGTCTTTTGCCAACTTCGCTTTTTACAGCACCAACGTATTCTGAATCAACATCAACTGTTAGCTCCTCAACTGGTTCCATTTCAATGCCATCAATAACCTTTGTTATAACAGTAGGCTTACTTACTTCAACTTCAAAACCTTCCCTTCTTAAAGTCTCCAAAAATACAGACAAGTGAAGCTCCCCTCGCCCTGATAAAACATATTTTCCATCTTCGGAAATTTTAAATTTCATGGCTACATTTGTTTGCAGCTCTCTTTTGATTCTTTCAAGAATTTTTGTACCGGTTAAAAGATTTCCTTCCGTTCCTCTAAATGGCGAGGTGTTAGGCCCAATTGTTATAGCTAAAGTTGGTTCCTCTACTTTAATAGTTGGGAGGGCTTCTGGTGTTGCCGGATCGGTAACTGTATCCCCAATGCTTGCCGTTTCAATTCCCGTTAGTGTAATAATGTCCCCTGCGATTCCAATCTCAGCTTCGACTCTTCCCAAACCCTGGTTCACATAGACTTTTTCAGCTGTCGACTCTTTTTTGGTGCCATCTGGCTTAATTACAGTAACTTCCTGCCCTGACTTTACTTCACCTCTTTTAATCCTTCCAATAGCGTATTTTCCTTTGTAACTGTCCCAATCAAGGGCCGTAACAAGCATTTGAAAGGCTCCCTCATCAACTTTTGGCTCGGGGACGTTATTTATAATTGCCTCAAAAATGGGTGCAAAGTCAGCGGGCGCGTTAGGATCAGCAGGAACCTTATTCCAAGCTTTTCCAGCCTTACCCCAAGCGTAAACTACCGGAAAGTCCAGCTGATCCTCATGGGCAACAAGTTCGAGAAATAGGTCTGAAATCTTCGAAATAGTGTTATCTACAAGCGAGTTTGGCTTATCGATTTTATTTACAATCACAATGATCTTTAAATTTAACTCCAGTGCCTTTTTCAAAACAAATTTGGTTTGTGGCATTGGACCTTCTTGTGCGTCAACCACTAAAAGTGCGCCGTCTGCCATATTCAAAGTTCGCTCAACCTCACCACCAAAGTCAGCGTGTCCTGGAGTATCAATAATATTTATTTTTGTTCCTTTGTAAGATACAGCAATGTTTTTTGCCAAAATGGTAATTCCCCGCTCCCTTTCCTGATCGTTTGAGTCCATAATCAAGTCTTGATGCATAAAAGCTTCATTTTCGCGGAAAGTTTTAGATTGTTTTAGTAAACCATCAACAATGGTGGTTTTACCGTGGTCAACGTGCGCAATTATAGCTACATTTCTGAGTTTCATGACAGTAGGATTTTACACGACATTTGAAGAATCACTAGGGGTAAACGCCAGTACCAAGGTTTCCTTTTCAGGCCGTGAAAGCCTTTTTAGTATAGCTTCTCGTTTCATAGCTTCGCTGCGGGAAGAAAAGACCTCTTTATATACAAGTTTAAAGGAGGAGAAGTATTTCATATACTTTGCTGACTTTGGCCCGCGCTTTTTGTGCTCTTCCAACCTTTTCTTAAGATTCTTTGTCTGGCCAATGTAAAAAGTGTTTGCGGATGTGAGTAAGATGTAGACGGTGAAAGGTTGGGTTTTCATTACGACTGATTGTACAGTTTAATCATCGTGATGGGTAAATAGACTTTTATCTTCATCGTCTAATGAGAATTTTTCAAGCTGGACTATTTTTGCTGATTTTCTGTATTCCTGGGGTACTACAAGCAAAGCCTCATCTTTTGTATTTAAATCCACTACAATCCAGGCTTTGTGCTCTCCATCTGAACATCCCCAATCAGCATTTGTCATAAAGTGAGAACCTGTTTTAAGAAAAGTTTTAACCGCACGCTCGCAGGCAAGCTTAGTACCTTCATGAGGAGCTTCAATTAAAAATCTGCTCATAGGTAGATAATAGTATATATTTGCAAAACAGCAAAGAGGGGTGAATCAGGGCTTAAACTTATTGGAGTTTGATTATATTATAACTTTGTGTGCTCTGAAAGCTTTACTCTAACAGACTCCGCTATGGTTGATGTGCTTACATAAGTTAAAACATCAATATCTGGAGCATAAAGCTCAATCATATCAAGATCAGGTCGGTCAAAAATTCTTGCTCCTTTAACTTTCTTACCGGCAAGCATTTCTTGCTTAAGTTTGGCGTATTTTTCTGGTGGCAAATAAAAATCTGCATCGCCCACTTGGTGGCGGTACGGATCTGGTCTTCTAATGTAAAGATAGGAATAAGTTTGTTCTGGAACATCGCCTTTGGCTGGTATAACTATTGGCTCCAAAAGTCGAAAGTACTTCTGCTTCATATTGTCTGATTCTTCAGTCAGTTCTTTTCGAATGTTTGTGAGAGTTTCATATTCATCGTCATACTGGCAGAAAATACCCATGTTTTCGGCGTTTGCGAAATACTTGCCAAATGACTGTTTGCAGAGCCTGTAGGATTCAAAATGAACATGCTCAATGGCTTTTAGTAGTTCGTCTTTGGTTTTGATTGGGCTGAATCTGTACAGCTTCATAATATATCGTCATTTTACTATAAATAGAGCACGAATCAGAGAAGGAAGCTTGATATAATCTAAAAATGACTAAATACATACTTCATGGTGGTAATGCTCAACACCAAGATCCAAGAAACGACGAATTCTTCAAGGAAATTCTAAAAGACGCTCCGATAAACGCTAAGGTTTTATTAGTACATTTTGCAGGCAGGCCCGAAAAAAGTGAAATAAACAAAGAAAGAGATACTGCCCACTTTGAAAAGGTTAAAGAAGATCGAAATTTAACCTACGAGATTGCAAATGAAGAGACTTTTCCAGCTCAGATACTAAATGCGGATGTAATTTATCTTGGTGGCGGTACGACCACAAGGTTACTTGAAACTATAAAGAAATTCACTAATCTAAAAGAATTATTTAACGGAAAGATCGTTGCCGGAGAATCTGCCGGGGCAAATGTTCTATCTGCTTTTTCCTACAGTAAGTCTGGAGGTGGAGTTCTTCAAGGTCTTGGTATGGTTCCGGTTAAGACAATCCCCCATTATAAGGGCGAGCATAAGGAAGATCTTGATGAAATACCTGGGGATTTAGAAACGTTGCTGCTTCCGGAATACGAGTACAGGGTTTTTAACATATAAAAACTTGATTTGACAAAACCTCCGCCGTCCCCTATCTTACCACCTAGTGTATTTTAAAAGCGTTGAACGGGAGACGCCTGAGTTTACAGGCCCTAGTGGTCCCGGGAGCTGGTAGAGCGAACACCACAGTAAGTAGCTTTATCCGGAAGTTGGCCGTTACCTTCCAACAGGATACCACTGCTAAGTCAAGTATCCATAAAGTCTTCTGCAGAGATGCAGAGGTAATAAAGAGGTGGCACCACGGATTACCGTCCTCTATTTCTATCAGGAAATTATCCTGCTGGGGATGGGGATTTTTTTATCCCTTAAAAACAATTCAAATAAAGGAGAGAAATGCGCACTAATATAGCAGATGTGACCAACATCGTGTTAGGGGAAAAGTATCAAAGCAAGCTGGGAATGTTACGATCCTTGTCGGCGTTGTTAAGTCCGGAAGAGATCCGTAACCGGTTACCAGAAAGTATGATTGCTGAAGCTTCTAAGGTTAGTCTTGGAGAACTTGATGGGAAAGTGAAAAATCGAAAAGATCTTTCCTTCATCGAGGCACTTGGAGGCATGCTTTATGTAGTCTATGCAACCAACAATCTGGTCAGAAATACTTTGGCTCCAAGTCTTGGTTACGACGAGGCAATTGCTAAAGGTTCGTACTTCTTGACCTTAATGGCCGCAAAAGAATCGTTTGTCGGTCTGACGGATCATGAAGTGGCGGGGCTTGTTGCAGCAAGTCAATTGGACATTGTCTACTTCCCAAAGCTTGAGTCTGTCTTTGAGACAGCGGGGATGGGTGCCGATAGGGGTTGGGGGTCAAAGGACATCAAAACTATCAATATCTCGACCCTTTCGGCGTTTGTTATTGCCAGCCTGGACCTGTATTCGATGAAGCACGGTTCCTACGGCAATACGACTAAAGTGGGTTCGACTGATGTGCCGGAGAAGTTCGGTGCAAACATTGTGCTTGCTGATCCAGACCAAATCCAAGAACTTTTGGATGAGACGAAATTCTGGTTTAGTGACGCGCATTCGGTGAAGACCTTGCACTACTTGTCGCATCTTTTGATGGTGGAGACGATCAACCATGTGATCGGCCCAATGACAGCGCCGGTCTCCAAGGAAACCAAGCTTTACAAGGTTCTGGGTGTAAATCAAAACGTTCACCCGAAGGTAATAGCAAAAGCCTACGCTTTTTTGCATAGGCTGGGTTTAGTTAATCTGGGAGGGGTGGTAGCTTTAGGTGGAGTTGATGTTAAACCAAATGCAACCAAATCTAATAGCCCTTCTTGGTTTAAGGAGCATTCCTACTTGGACGAGCTTTCGCCTACGGCAACTGTAGTTAGTATGGCCGCGGGGCAACAGTTCTTGGGAACCGAAGTTGTTGATGCGGGCACTTTCGGTCTCACTATCGATGAGGAAACTCTTAAGGTGAGAAATGAACTTGCCGTTTTACTCAAGGCGGATGAAGAAGCATTACGCGGCGGGCCTCTAGCAGAATATCTTGCCTGCAATGTGGCCTTGGTACTATCCGCTACTGACTTAGAAAGGGGATTAGATTACAAGGCGGGGCTTCGTGCTAATTTTCAACGAGCCCTAGCTTCAATCGAGAATGGTGATGCTTTAGCCACCCTCGATAACTATGTGCAAAAGACTGGGGGAAAAAGAGTTAGCTGGTTGTAAGTAAGCTTTAGATAAAAAGCAAGGGCGTATACAAGTATTTCATTGTATGCGCCCTTTTTGTATTCCCTCACTTTCTTTTAGAGATGTATGATGGTTCCAATTACCGTTGCGACGAGTAACCATCTCAGGATGGCGGCTATCAGGATAGCAGGTATGAAGTTTACAACCTCAAAGTCATCCCTTAAACCTGCAACCTTAATGCCCATAGCCATAATCAGAACGCCTCCAGCGGCGGTCATTTCATCGACAACCTTACGTCCTGCTAAGCAGGCATCCATCACTTCCTTGCGTGTAATGTTACCGTAGGTGTTTTCGAAAGTACACCCATCTGGAAGAAAGAATGGTCCAAGAAGCCATCCCAGTAGGGAAAAGGTGGTTTGGAAGGCCAGTATCGGGAGAAAGGACCAAAGCACCCCCCGACCCATCGTCAAAGCGAGGAAGAAAGTTGCCACGCCATCAAAGACCCACTTGGTCTCAATTAAGTTTGTTTGGCCGGCAACCCTTTCAAGAATGGGGCCCATGATAGCCAAAGGTCCAACAACTGAAATCACAGTCGCTGTTACTAAGGCATCTACAAACTTACGTGTATCTTCCTTCTTGGCGACTCTATTCTTAAACCACTCCGCCAACTTGTCAATTTTAGGTGCAATCCCTATCCATTGTCCGAGTAGCACCCCAAAAACAATGGAGATCAGCACAATTAACGGATTGACTGTGCCGAGGAAAAACATTACACCAATTGGAATTGCTGTGAGACCCAGGGCTAGATATGCCTGGTTTTCATAGTTTTTTCCATGAAGCCATCGTTTAAGTCCAAGCCCTAAAAGGGCTGTTGCTATGACGATCGCTACGTCGATTAGCGTGCCCCTCATGGGCTCAAGCCATGTCCATAACATGTTAACCTCCTACGTTTTCTGAGTTAAGGTAGGCGCATAAGGTGCATTGCGCTCCGGGTTCTTTCCACTGTTGCAGCCGCAAGTTCACGTGCGCGTGCTGTTCCAGATGAAAGCACATCCATGGTATCGAGATTTTTTTTGGCATCTGCGCGCCGTGCGCGGATCGGTTCGAGAAATGATTCCAAAGCTACGATTAGCTTCTTCTTCACTTCAACGTCTCCGACTTTGCCTTTTTTGTAGCGGTCCTTAAGGTCCGCAACCTCTTCCACATTTGTGTTGAACGCATCGTGGTAGATGAAGACAGGATTGTCTTCAACAGTGCCTGGCACATCGGCACTTGTGCGTTTTGGATCGGTAAACATGCCCATGACGAGGTTTTTCACTGTTTCGGGGTCGTCTTTGAGATTGATCGCATTCCCGGCGGACTTGGACATCTTTGCCTGTCCATCGACGCCAACCAAGCGGCCTACATCGCCTATCAAGGCGTTGCATCTGTTAAAGGTTGGGCCGTACAGTTTGTTGAAAGCGCTTGCAATTCGATTGTTGTCGCGAAGGTGAGGAGCTTGGTCTTCACCCACGGGTACTAGGATAGAGCTTTTCACTTGATTTGGATCGTGAGAGACAAACAGAATGTCTGCCGCCTGGCTCACAACGTAGGTCATAAAGCCGACAGTTGCCGACTTTTTCAAGTGCTTCCGCTCTTCCCTGATGGTAGGATTACGTTCCATCCAGGTGAATGGGGTAACCATACCAAGGTAAACCGTGAGTTCTGTAAGTTCCCTCACTTCACTTTGAAGGACAAAGTGCACGTTAGATCTGGTGGGATCGAGCCCAACCGAGACCCAGTCAAGCACAACGTCCTCAACAGCCTGCACGATAAGGCCCGGATTTTCCGCGTGGGTTGTTAAGGCCTGGATATCCGCAATCAGGAAAAAGCACTCGTACTCGTCCTGCAACGGAATCCATTGCTTTAACGCACCAACGTAATGACCAAGGTGCAGTGGTCCTGTAGGGCGAATGCCTGTTAGGAGCCGCTTTAAACTTTTACTCTTGTCATCCATATCTACCTCCAGTAGATTTCTAGATTATCAAAGATCGCGAATAAAATGTTACAAAAAAGGGACTATAAACAGTTATGTGTATAGTCCCTCTCAGTACGCGCGGCGAGACTCGAACTCGCAACCTGCGGTTTTGGAGACCGCTACTCTGCCAATTGAGCTACGCGCGCATTCTAAACCAGACTAGTTTCGCATTGTTTAAATATTTGTGCAGGATTTGCTTTAGCGGGAGCTAGGCTAGTTACCAGTGCATCATAGCTTATAATAATACCAGTGTCTAGTGTGTAGTATAATGGGGTTTATGAGTCGTTTAAGTGATGCTTTGGGCACAAATCGTACATTGATAGGTGCGCTCCATTTTCCTCCTTTACCCACTTTTGAGGGATTTACCTCCTTAGAAGAGGTTTTAGAGTTTTCTTTAAAGAACGCAGAAAAACTTGAAAAGGCTGGATTTGATTCAATCATTGTTGAAAATAACTACGATCTTCCCCATTTAATAAAAGTTGGCCCAGAAACAATTTCAGTAATGAAGTATTTAACAAAAGAAATTATGAAACAGGTTTCAATTCCGATTGGAATTTCAGTTTTATGGAATTCTTTTGGGGCAGCTTTTGAAATTGCCAAGGAAACAAACGCAAAGTATATTCGGGTTCCGGTTTTTGTAGATCGGGTAGAGACCTCATACGGTAAAGTAATCGGAGAGCCGGAAAAAGTTATTGAAGTTAGAAAGAATCTAAACGCCGATGACGTCCTTATCCTTGCAGATATTCAAGTTAAGCACTCAAAACTTTTAAATGTTAGGCCAATCAGCGAAGCGGCAAAAGAGGCTGTAGAAAAAGGGGCGGATGGACTTATTGTTACAGGAAATTGGACAGGTGACTCACCAAAAATGGGAGACCTTAAGCAAGTACGGCTAGCTTCGGGAAAAGATTTTCCTATTATTGTAGGAAGTGGCGCCACGAAAGAAAATATTAAAAGTCTTATGAGTGTTGCAACCGGAGTAATAATTGGAACAGATCTGAAGGAGTTTGATGTAGCTTCCCGCGAGAAGCATGTAAATCTTGTTGGTCCATATACACCAATTAGCGAAAAAAAAGCTAAGGAATTTGTTGAAGCATTTAGACTTGCAACTAAATAATCTTAAAAATGGAAAGACAGTAGCGAGCCACTACTGTCTTTAACCAAAATCTATTCATTTCTGCATCCCTATAACAAGAAACCCGTTGGTTGTTTCCCCATTTTCTATCAGAAGCTGCTTTCTGAAGAACTCATTGGCAAGTCTGTTATTCGACCAAGGGAACTTAGCGTACAGGAATTGTTTGTATTGACCAATGCGAACAAAAGTCATTTTATTAAACCCCTCCTTTCCAGCTACTATCGCCTCCCCAATTTTGCGAATGCTTTTAGGAATTTTGTGCTCCCAACTAGGATATACTCTGGTGCTTAGTTTCAGTAGGCCCAAATACATGATTGGGCTTTGTGTGTGAAGCGCCATTAGATCATAAGTTTCGGCAACCAAAGCTTTCTTCATCAAAAAGCTGCCAATACCTAGGCCTTGAAATTCTGGAAGCATAGCGATCCCAGTTAGATACACACCGTTACAGATGTCTGTAAGGTTTTTAACTGCCGCGAAGGCAATTGCGGTTTTGTTCTTGGTCAAGACAAAAGCCCGTGTTTGGCCAGTCAGTATGTGCTCTTTAATTTCGGTACCGCCCTTTTCTTTGCCGAAGCCTTCAGATGCAACATAGGATAGTTCCGTAACCAGATTAGTTCTTGTTCCGATAGCATCTTCGGGGTCCCAAATCGTTACAAGTTCAAACCCATCCAACTCTGTACTGACGGATCCAAGATTTCGCCATTTGCCCATTTTAGCTCCTCTCGCCTTTTATTTAGCAAACCTTGATGTTACGGCTGATAGTATCACCAACGGGTATGGGTTACAAGTAATGAATAGAGAAACGGCGATTCTGATTTCTCAAAACCGCCGTTTCCGCCTTGAAATTAACTATGCTGTCACATCCTTTTCTGGTTCGTGTTTCGGAACAAGTATGGTTGCGCCAACAAGGAAAGCCAAGCCAAGAATATTTAAGAGAATTACCTCGCTTCTTACCTCCTGCAGAAACAGGTAACCTAAAGCAAAGCCTGTAATTGAACCAACGGATGCATTCACAACTCCGACAACGGTTACAGGTCTAAACACCTTGGCCCAGGTAATCAGGTGATTGTTGACCCACCCAAAAAATTGCTGTGTAAGGATTAGTACAACACCCCAGATCTCCACAGCTCCTTGCAGGCTGAAAACCTTATCAACGATTATGTTGACGAATTGGGTAAATCTTCCCAAAACTGCCGTTGCAACTATGGCAAAAATTACGCCAACAACGGCAAGATAGATCATCCGCAGGTTGGCGTACTCAACACTATCGGTGGATGTTCTTCCAATCTGGTCCAAGTGCTCCCTGAATGCCCAGAATACCGCCGAGGCGGCAAGTAGAGCAATTGCCTCAAATCCTATGTCGGTGATGTTCCCGGACCTCATAGATATTAGGCCCAAGCCCAGGAGGGCACATAAAAGCGGCAACAACAGTGCCCCAACCTTTACCAGCTTTCTTATCAGAACATCGCCCAGCGCGATTATGATAAGTGGTAGCACGGCGTTGATCGGTACCGCTATTGTGCTAGTAGAGGTTTGATAGACATACAGGAAGAGGCAGACTGCAGCTGCAGCGGCTACTGCACTGAGGAAAGCGTTACGGTGCATAATCCACCATTTTGCCTTATCAAACTCGTCGCGCTTTTTGGGTTTGAGAAAAGAAGGCAGACCCCAAACTGCTTGAGCGACCACTCCAACTGCAAGAAAAGCCAAAACGCTTACAATCCTGTCTGTGAACTCTCCCGATCTTGGGGCAAACATATTGTGGGCGATCTCCACGCTTATCGTGCTGGATGCCCCGTTAAGCAAACCCGCGACGAGCAGTACGAAGAAAATCACACCTTTGAGAGGTTGTTCCTTAAGCGACTCAAACGTGCTTCCAAGTCTTTTTATCATTTTTCTCCTTTTGAGTGCCGACGAATATTTGGGTCATCATATATGAGTCTGAAGAGGGAGTCAACGAGGGTAGTTATTTTGGCTGAGCATATGGGTCTAGAGTTACCTTAACCCTTGTTAGTTAGATAGAATCAGCACAAAAGTTAGTAGATAGAGAATCCCCCATCCAACTGTCCACCCAACAAGTGTAAAAGATTCTTTGTATTTCTTTTCCCAAAATAACATTCCTGCCCGTCCCAAAACTAACAATCCGGAAATAACGGCCGAGATTACAAATAGAAGAAGCATGAGCATAGGTGCATAAAAGTTCTCAGAACTGTCACTAAAATTGGGGGCAACAAAATTGAAGAAAAGAGAAATCAAAATAATGTAGGAGACAAGGCCGCTAGCTTGGAGAAAGGCTAAAAATGGGGCTGATAGTTTTTTAAACACTGTGTGCATTTTATCATGGAGCAAAAGTTGGTCCAAACACTGAGGTTTGAACCAACTCTTACAATCTTGAATTTTCCACGTGCGTTACATATTCGAGATTACTAACACACGCATTTTCCCGTTTGTGGTCCTTGTGATGTACAAGAGTACCCTTAGGTCGTGGGCCAAGAAATGCCTCAGCAACTAGAATGTGGATCAAAGAGATTTTTCTTTTGAGGTTTCCCTCTGCGTCTCGTCCACGTAAGTCAACAAACGGATATTCGCCGCCCCGGATAGAATAAAGCCTTTTTAGAATTGGTACGCGAATACCTTGTACTCTTCCCAAGTTACTTATTTTGTAGCCAGGGAAGCCTAGAATATCTCTCCACTCTTCCTGCACTTTGGGCCTCCTCGATATTAGGTCTTATAGGAAACTAGCAAAAATGGGGTTTAAAATCAATCTTATTGTCAGGATAATAACGAGACATTGAAATATTGTTATGCAATAATAGACGTTATGAAAGCAAAATCATTCGCCGCACCTTCCGCAGATAAACCCCTTGAATATTATGAATTTGAACGTCGTGAGCCCACACCTACCGATGTAGAGCTTGAAGTCCATTACTGCGGGGTTTGCCATAGTGATCTACACACTGCGCATGGAGACTGGGGTGAAATCGAATATCCATGCGTGCCTGGCCACGAAATCGTAGGAATTGTTACACGAGTTGGCAGTGCAGTTACAAAATTTAAGCCGTGGGATCGTGTTGGTGTGGGCTGTATGGTTAACAGTTGCCGTGAGTGTGAAGCTTGCAAGAGGGGTTTTGAAAACAGCTGCTTTAATGAACATGGGCCAGTATGGACATATAGCTCGAAAGACCCAATCGATGGTAGCGATACAAAGGGCGGTTACTCAACCATTATGGTGGCACCAGAACACTTTGTGTTGCCTTTGCCCGATTCTCTTGATATGGCTCATGCTGCACCCCTACTTTGTGCTGGCATTACTACCTACTCTCCGCTTATGCGTTGGAAGATTGACCCAGGTATGAAAGTTGGAGTTATTGGGCTTGGGGGCCTTGGGCACATGGGTGTTAAATACGCTAAGGCAATGGGTGCTGAAGTGTGGGTAATTAGCTCATCTCCAGAGAAAACCGAACAAGCTAAATCTTACGGAGCGACAGGTGTAATTGTATCGACATCCAAGCAAGATATGGAAAGTGCTGCGCATAAATTTGATTTCTTGCTCGACACTATCCCAAAAGCTCACGATTTGGAAGTTTATCTTCAACTACTAAATGTTCATGGCGTACTTTGCCTAGTAGGGCCAATTGAGGCTATGCCAGGTTTTCACTCTGGTAGCGTTATAAATGGCCAGAAATCTATTGCAGGCTCAGGTATAGGAGGAATAAAAGAAACTCAGGAAATGCTTGAGTATAGTGCTAAGAATAATATTCTTCCTGAAATCGAAATTATCAATATACAAGACATTAACAAAGCGTGGGAGTCTCTTAAGAACAGGCAGATGGCAAAGCGCTACGTGATAGATATGAAGAAATCTTTTCCATCGATTTAAAATTGGCTGAGCATACGGATCTAGAACCTTCTGAGCCCATAATTGTGGACAGAGTTAAAATCTACTTTATATCAAATTCTTCAATGTGTATCCAATCGTCCGGATTCTCAGTGCCTGGTACTATCACCAACTTTGAAGCTTCAAACGAAATATCTTTTGGAAGTTCTATTGCAGAAGTTATCCTTTTCCGCTCTTCCATCGTCTGATTTCCATATATAAGGCTCATATGTGGCATAAAAACATTGTCGTCTGCTAGATATATTTCTTTTGCCAGCGTATATAAATCCATAAGTTCAGCCGTAGCCTTCACCCTGATAAATACAGATTGAAAATAATTAGCACCAAAGGAAACTTCACCGAGGGAAATCAGAATCGGTTTCAGTTTTGAAGCCAAAAGCTTTGCCTTTTGCTTTACAGTTTCTAAATCCGAAAAAACATTATTCAGAAGAGTTATATGAGGTTCAAAATTTGGGCTGTTATGTTTTTCACTCAAATTCGTAATAACCTTCTGTAATATTTCACCAACCCTGGCAGGTGGAACTAAAAACAAAAAGTATGGCTTTTCATCTTTTGTAGATTTTTTAATCGGTATGGAAAAATTATACAATGAATTCTTTTGGCTGAGCATGTCGGTCTAGAACCCCTCTATGGACTTATTCCAGTAAGTCATTTACTGATTTACCTTTTTCTTTTAGCGTCTCTTCAAGTTTTCTCCCAGTGACTTCTATCTCCTCGTCATTGAATTTCTTTACCATCCCCTCTATACCGGAAAGCTTAATCAGGATTTTGTCAAAAATATAAGTTACAGTAAACCAAGTAACTATCCCGTAGAAAATTGAAAGAAGAATATTTACCTCAAAGTATTTCAAATACACAAAAACGCTTCCCACGGCAATCATAAAATATACCAGTGATGTTGCTTTTCCAACAGACGACTTATTGAACAAGTCACGAGATGTTCGTCGCAATTCCATTTCACGAAGCATTTTTGCTTCCGGATATTTCTTATCAAATTTTTCTTTCATTGATTCCATAGTTGTTGTTTCAATACTCATACAATTTGGCTGAGCATGCAGGTCTAGAACCTTAGTTACAAGGATACGACATTAAAGGGTTTTCGATTTCCTCTGCCTCGTGCACAGGGTCCTCCCCAGTATGTCGTCGTATTATGTTCCAAGTGAATAATCTCTCAGCAAAGAAAGCTTCTTGCATATCGCAAATTAATTGCCTTTGCTTAGCATACAAGTTGTACGTGAGTAAGAAACTTAGCGTTAACAAAAGAGCGCTTACGATAAAGATCGTCTTAGTAGTAACCATCCTGGTGACATTATGATTCCATTATGACTAAGATTCAAGGATCTTTTTCTATGGATGCTTATTTCGGCTGAGTACTAGATCCAAAACCCATCTATTTTAGTATTTTGTTTCCAATAGCCTCGGCGTCTTCACCCTCTTCTTTGATTGCTGTATCTAGGCCTATGAATGTATTGTTGTACATTTTTGTGCCCCTCCCACGATCTAGAATTCCCACACTTCCCATCCTCTTATCTTTTCCTAACAACAGATTGATCTTTATTTTTACGCTTTCTATAAGGTTAGCATTAAGCATGTTGCTCACCTCCCATCAAAATATGTCATCTAAAGGACTTTTTTCCATAACTTCTTTAATCTTGTCTGGTAGTTTGTCTACAGCAGCAGCTATAATTTTGGTTTTTTCTACTTCTGCACCTGATGTCTTTTCCGCCAGTCTGTGATAAACCGATTCTAATGTTGTGAAAGCACCGTGAATAACCCTTTCTTTTATTTTCATTTTCTCAATGTAAAGTACGCCTGAGGTTATGACTAACAGCAATCCAATAGTTGCAATAAAGTATGACTTAGGGTCTTTCCCGTCAAATAATATAAGTGTTTTTCCTAATAATAACGACCCGCCGATATATGTAATGGCTCCAATGATCCCAACATTTTTAATTGCCTTTTTCAAATCCACACATTTGTTATACAAGTAAATTCTAATTTTAGCAATTGTTGTTGAGTACATTTTTTATGAGTATTCTGGCTGGGGGACAGGGATTCGAACCCCAGTATTCAGGTCCAAAACCTGACGTCCTACCACTAGACGATCCCCCAATGCGTTGGAATTATATCAAAGTTTAGCCGTTTTTAAGCATTTATAGTAGAATTTGGGCTGATGGCACCGCAAAGATTAAAGTTAAGAGTAAAAGAAACCTCGTGGTTAAATCATAGGGTTTTGCAAGTTGTTTTTGAACTTTTAGAACCAAAAGAAATAAGTTTTATTCCAGGCCAGCATATAAGCGTTATTATTGGCGATGTAACCCGTCCTTACTGTCTTTCCTCTGACTGCAGGGTTGGCGGCGAAATTGCAATTTCCGTTTCCGCAGCTCATGAAGGCTTAGGGTCTAACTTTTTGCGAAGCCTTAAAGTTGGAGACGAAATAGAAGCATTAGGCCCCCTTGGAAGATTAAAACTTGCCCAAGTTCACAAGCCCAATATTGTTTTCATTGGAACAGGCACTGGGGTATCCCCTATGGTTTCGATGCTAACAGAACTTAACCACCAAAAAGTTCAAAGCAGCATTACACTTTACTTTGGCTTAAGAAATAAGGGCGATATGTTTTTTGAGAAAGAGTTGGAAAACCTCAAGACTCTACTTCCTAACTTTGATTACAAATTTGTTTACTCCGAACCAAAAGAAGGTTGGGATGGGTTAAGAGGCTATGTTACTGATGTTGTGGACGGGGTTATTGATGCTCAAAATACTCAATATTACGTGATTGGACATAAGGGAATGGTTTTTGATGTGATTCATAAACTAGTTACAGGTGGTGTTGCGGAGGAGAACATCATCAGATAGCTCTGACAATGTCCTCCTCGCGTTAATCAGTGCTACTCCTGCGCTATTTCTAGACCGCGTTCGTAGAAAAAGGTTTTGATATCGTTTGTTCCCCCTTCCCTTTCTACCATGTACACGTTGATATGAAACTTACCGCGGCGCTCGTGAAGCTGCTTGAGCACAACATAGACGGGAAGCCTTGAATACCGGCTGTATTTTGGGCGTTTCCCAAGTCGCTTCCTGCGGCGGAGCTGGACTTTGCTAACAACCCGCGCACCAACCTTAAACTTAAAAGGTTGTGCAGGAAGCAGTGAGCATTCAGCAGCCTGTTTTTTAGCTGAATTTCCTCCCCTTTCGCCTCTTTTTGCGCGAAACTCTTTCTTGCAGATTTCGCAAAAGTAGATGGTGGGTCTTATCTTGCCAATCGCTCGATCCATGGCGTTTACTCTCCCGGCCCTTAGGCCACTAGTTTATTTATTAGCGAGATGAATATATCAAAATTTTATTAAAAAGTGAAATGCTACAGGTTTAATGGTGGGCGGTGTGGGATTTGAACCTACGACCTTTCGGATGTAAACCGAATGCTCTAACCAGCTGAGCTAACCGCCCTCGCAGTGTAGATTCTATCACAGCTGTAACTGGTTTTATTCGCAACTAAAGAGTTGCAAACAATTGGTTTTATCCTCGCCCTCAAGCCCCGCACAAGTTGCGCACATCATAGCGTTATCTAATCCGGAATTTTCCATCATGGCTGCAAAGTCGATAAATTCAACATCAGAAGGAGGTGTAAACATTCTGTTATCTACAACCCAACCTCTACAATCATATTCCACATTGTCTTCAAGGTTAGCAACTGGGTTTGTAGTTGAGTTGGTATTAGCGTAGCTATCTGTGTCAAAAGCCGATTTATCAAGATCTAACTCCATCTTAATTCCCTGCTCCATTGCAGAGCCCCAGTAGTAAGCGATTTTACCATCTTGAATTATGGAAGTGGTCATAGTTTCTTCGTCAGTTAAAGTTGTGTCAAAATCACCTCTTACCTTTTGACCGCCGTTAGCAACATAAACTGTTCCAGCAGTCATCATTGTTTCATCAGCGTATGAAAATTCACACTGCATGTCTCGACCCGATTTTAGAAGGCCAGCAATACCGCCTGTAAATGAAGTTGTGCCAGAGCCTTCCAGCCCCGAAGATGTTTGTGTTTGAGATCTGCTATATAAAAAGTAACCGCCCCCACCTAAAACTAATACTGCTATGAGAATAAGAATAAGTTTTGACATGAAATCAGTATAGCAGAACTTGGAGGAATGCAAGTTGTTTATAAACAAAAAGCGGCTCTTTACGAGTCGCTTTTCTCACATTTAAGATTGGTTTCATGCCCAACCACCCGCTATCAGGTTGTGTTTCTGTTATTTGTGTCCACTCATCAAGCCAACGATCAGAAGAGCTGCACCGTAGATCATCTGGACTTGATTCCAAGAGTTGCCATCCAGAGCCGTGTAGAGAAGGTACGGTCCAAGGATAAAGGCGACTGTGACAGCAACTTTGACTACGATGCCAAGGGCACCCAAAACTCCTAAGGGAGAGAACAGTAGCAATTTGAAAATTTCCTTGCTAAGTCCCGAATCATTTCGACGGCCTTCGATGTAGGCATAGACAGCCATCCCCAAAGCTACGACCGACGTGGCAATATTGGCCCAAAAGAGAAGTTGTGTAGAAGCGAGATACGTTTGAGCCAGCCCTTGCCCCCGGACGAAGTGTTCCCATCCAAAGTATGCTAGCGCTAGAATTGAACCAAGCATTTATGCCCTCCTTTAGGCTAAGATTGGTTTCGGCTGTGATTATAAATCAAATTCACTGTGGCGTCAAGACTATAGGATCGTAGAGCGAATGGTTTCTAGTGTTATACTGTAAAGATGGACGAGAATTTGGCTAAACTGCAGGAAATCGGATCTGCCCTTGCAAAGCTAGTTGACGGAAATGACTTAACAGCAGACGAAGCCACAAAGCTTTTTCAAACAATATTTACCTATGACACAGAAGGTTACCACCTAGCTATGGTTATGGGCGCAATTCATGCAAAAGGTGAAACTTCAGACGAGCTTTTAGGTTTTTACAATGCAGTTAGCGCCCTGGCAGTGAGGTTGAATACAAAATTAGATCCAGATAAGGTTATTGATCTATCTGGCACGGGAGGTGGGAGTTTTAAAAGTATAAATGTAAGCACAGCAGCCTCTTTTGTTGTAGCGGCGGCTGGTTACACAGTTGCAAAGAACGCTTATTGGGCAGTAACAAGCCCAACGGGTAGCGCTGATGCCTTTGCTGCCTTTGGAGTTGATATATCAAAGCTTTCTAAGGAGCAGGTTGAGCAGGCGCTAACAGAAGTTGGAATCTGTCCAATCTTTGTAGCCTTTATTAGTCCTGGACTTGCCAACAGGGCAAAGATATCCGGGAAAATATTTAGAGAACGACAGCTTAGAGTAAGATCGCCCTTCCACCTCGTTTCAAATGTATTTTCACCCCAAACCATGAATTATCGAGTTTATGGTTGCTATTCAGAAAGATACCTTCAGGTTTTGGCCGAACTTTTTATGAAACTGGGATTTAAGAAATCTTTAACTATGTGGGCGGAAGTTGGAATGCCAGAATTTTCTAATGTTGGTAAAACTATTGTATTGGAACAGGTTGGAAAAGAAATTAAAAGGTATGAGGTTACCCCGAAGGATTTAGGAGTTAAAGAAGCCAAATTAGATGACATTAAAACAGGAGGAAAGGAACAGAATATCGCGGATTTTACTAATATATTAAAAGGAGAAGAAACCGGACCAAAGGCTGATTTGGTGGCAATTAATGCTGGAGCTGCTCTGTATGCATTAGGAAATGTTGAGACTTTAAAAGAAGGGACAGAAAAAGCTAAGGAATTGTTGTCGCAGGGTAAAGCGTACGAAGTGCTTGAGAAATTAGTTACTGGGTTTGGTAACCCAAGTTCACTATAAGAAATCTTGGTGGGGAGGGAGGGAATCGAACCCTCATAGCCGGTTTTTCAGACCGGTGCCGTGACCAACTTGGCTACCGCCCCATAAATCCTTAAAGTACGCGGGAATTATATAAGAAATTAGGTTGTGGTGAAAGGTAGAGAGCAAAAGCCCTGCAAACGTCTTTCGACCTCACAGGGCGGTTTAGCTTCGTAATTATAGCAAATAGAGTAAATAGATGCTACAATGTGTATTGTAATGATAAAGCTTTACTGTTATGTTGACGAAACTGGTCAAGATACTGCAGGAGAATTATTTTTAGTTGCCGTTGTGTTAAAAGAAGCTCATGAAGTGGATTTTCTTGAGAAAAGACTTGAAGAAATAGAAGCAGAGACTGGGAAAAAGCAACTAAAGTGGAAGAAAGCAAGTAATAAGATTAAGAAAAGCTACCTAAAAGAAATCTCCCAACTCAAAGAACTCAAACAAACAGTCTACTATTCTATTTACCGTTCTTCGAAAGAGTATTCAAAGCTCACATCTTTAACTATTGCAAAGACTGTCCTATCCAAAGGCTTGGATGACTACTCTGTTCATATAATCATTGATGGACTTAATAATAAAGAAAGAGAAATTGTAAGAAGCGAACTTAAAACGCTGAGAATTAAGTATGGAAAGATTCGCGGTATGAGGGATCAGCAAAGCGTATTCTTACGCTTAGCGGATGCAATGGCCGGCTTCTTGAGAGATATTGCAGAAGAAAAACTATATACAAGTGAATTTGTTATTAGCTTCAAAAATTCAGAGATTCTAGTTGAAAACTAAAACCAGGTTGTCTAGACCTGGTAACCCAGCATTGTTAAGAGGCTGGCTGACCCTATTTCCTGTTGGAACAGCGACCATACGGACGTTTTCGAGTAATTGCAATATATCATTTTGTGAAAAAGAATTCAAGAAGACTTAAACTTGGAGCGACGGACCGGATTCGAACCGGCGACCTCTTCCTTGGCAAGGAAGCATTCTACCACTGAACTACCGTCGCAAACACGACTCATTTTACCACAGGCTAATGCTTCTTTAGGAGCTTGCTCAGTGAAATTCCGGCCCAAACCACGTTTAGAATAAGTATTGGCGTTGACCCTATAAAATAGGAATGTACAGCTAAGCTCACCGACCCAAGCAAGTTCAAAAGAAAGTAGATTTTGGAGTCTTCGGCCACCTTATTTGTCGCATCTATATAAAATCCAACAAGTAATAAGCCAAGACCTATCCAACCAAGAATGTTGTAGAAAAACTGGTTAAAAATCACCAACTTCCACCTCCCCCACCGCCACCTCCGCCTCCGGAAAATCCACCTGAAAACCCGCTACTAAATCCTGAAGAACTTCTAGTTGAGCTCATGGCAACCGCGCTACTAACAGAAGAATTGAAGCTATTCATTAAGTACAAATACGAAAATGTATTAAAGTTATCCGACTCAAGCCATTCGGGTTTAGCAAGTTTTAAGTCCTTAAATCTATCAAGCCAAATCTTTTCAACGCCTAAAGCAATCGCGTACGGCAGCAGCTTCTCAAAAAACATTTGATTTTGAGCTTGAAACTCAAGCTGTTTGTCCTGCGAGCGAACAAAGTTTCTCATTGATTCAATAGTTGCCCACGAAAGAGCACCACTTTCTGTTCGCCTGGACGACTTTGAACCTAAATACGCAACTAGCGCCAACAATGGGTTAAAAAAGAAAAATGCTAAAACAAACACAATCATCCACTTCTCACGAACTTTATACGGATCTTCCGCAAACTGCTCATCTCCAACCAGTTGTTTCGCTGCCTCTTTGTAAGTTGTTTCAAGTTTTGTGGCAAAACCAACCCGTTTACCCAAAGATTCAAGCGAAACTACCTCCGCCCCTTTAAAAATTGAATCAAGTAAATATTTTTCGTACTTTAACAAATCGCTCCCCTCCCATTCACGAACCTTAACCAGTGAAAACTTTGGTTTTTTAATAATCACACCACTTTCTTCGGAAGTAATTTTTATAAAACCTTTTTGTGCAATTTGAATTAGGGTTGCTGTAATATCCCGAATGTCGCCTTTTTTATCGTATAAAACACCAACCTCACCAGCAGTTAAACTTCTACCTGAATCTGTTTTTGGAGGATCAAACCATGCGGCAACAACCTTTTTCTCATTTGGCTGTTTTTTAAGCCTTGGCCAGATTCTAAAGAAAAGAAAAGCCGGAAGTAGAATATAAAAAATTAACCATCCGATGAAAATCAAAATTCCAATAATTGTCTCCCACAAACTTGAAAAATCTCTTACTGGCTCCAACACTTCAACTATACGAGTTGGAAAGCTTTCAACTATTGTTAAACCCTCCCCCGGTTCAAGTTGTCGCGGCGACTTGAATTCGAGAGCATTTCTTGCCGGTAAGGTAATATCGCAATACCTCTCTGTTGACCCGAGAGTACCTATATAACAAATACCGCTTACAGCAGAATCTAATCTCTCGCTGTCGGGCAAAATTACAGTTGCGCTACTTTCGTAAATAGGAACTTCCCACCCGTTTCCCGTAACGTTCCAATAAATTTCGTCATGGTCAGTAAAATAAGTTAAAGCACCGGAAAGTGTGTACTTGATTACATAAACATGAGTTCCCGTTATTGTTGCATTCGGGTCACCTACTTTTAAGTTTATTTCTGCGGAAGTTGAATTATCTTGAAACATATACGGTCGGCCAAGTTCGTCTGTAACTGAAATTTCTGAAGCAAGCATTCTAAAATCCTTGCCGTCTTGATTTGTTTTAGTTAAGGGAATTTCACGAAAGATTCCGTGTCGGGAAAATGGAAAATAGTAATGGATTATTTCCGTAACATTAACTGTGCCATCACTATTTACAACAATGTCGCTGTGAAATGAATCTATGACTTCTACGATGCTTGGGGCTGACTGGGCGTACGCTGGCTTGTTTAACAAAGTTGGAGATAGGGCGAAAGCTAGAGCGAAAGCAAGTATTGAGAAAAGTGAAATCTTAAAAAGTTTTCTAGCCATGAAGTAATATTACCAGCCTTTTGGTGGGCGAGACAGGACTTGAACCTGCACGGGTTTTACCCCACAACGACCTCAACGTTGCGCGTATACCATTCCGCCACTCGCCCTCGATCTTATGGCCTTCCAGCACGGGAATTTTACCACAGCAAAGACTTGGTGCCAGAGGCGGGACTCGAACCCGCACTCGCTTGCGCGAACTGCCTTCTGAAGACAGCGAGTCTGCCAATTCCTCCACTCTGGCTGATGTCGTTGCTATTATAGCGTAAAACCAAACACTTGCTTAAAAAAAGACTCCCACAAGGTGTGAGAGTCTAATGAAACCAACTCATTTAATTTTTAGCAGTCTCTTTTCATTCTTTTCTTTCTCTCAGGTAGACCGTTGGCGTGATTTATGCCGTTAATCTGAGCTTGCCCGCGTCGAATTTCCTTTCCGTTGAATTTGGGTGGTTTGCCGCTCTTCTTTTTTGCAGTTTTTGCCACAATGCCTCCTTTGATGTAGTCTCAGCAGCAATAGTAACAAACCTTTATCCAATTTAGTACAATTAAATGATGGCTTTAGTGTTTGTAGTTTTGTCTGCAGTTTTTGCAGGGCTTAATCTTCCTGCCCTTAAATACGGCCTAACTGAGCTTTCGCCAGTATTGCTCATGTTAATAAGGTTTGCCGCCGCAACCCTTGTTATCTGGCTTATTTATCGCCCAAAAATTCAAAAAACTGCACTAAAAGCCTCCTTTTTATCAGCAGGAGCGCTCTTGTTAATTATTTTAGGACTTAGTCTTTCGACAATTTCGTATGTTCAGGCAATCCTTGCTTTTATTCCTGTTGCGGTGGGACTGGGCGCTCACCACCTACTTGGCGAAAAGCAAACTTTAAAAAGCATTGCTGGCATTCTTTTGGGATTGGGCGGCACGCTTTTTATAATTTTCGAAGTGAAAATTAGCGGAACAAATGGGCATCAGTTAGTTATTGGCAACCTTCTTGTTTTCTTTTCGGCAATTCTTTCGGCGCTTTATATTGTTGAGTGTAGGAAATTAAGTAAAACTATTTCTTCAATCGATTTAACATTTAACCAGTTTGTAGCAACAACTTTTGTTTTTATATTGGGCATGTTTGCGATGGCTATTTTAGGGAAGCCACTTGTTGTATCCGAAACTACTAATGTAAGTTTATATTCGTTGATTTATCTAATTATTTTTGGAACAGTTTTGATGTTTTTCTTTTACCAAAAGGGGATTAAACAAACAAACGCGTATGTGGTGGGTTTGAGCCAGTATTTGCAACTTCCGGTTGGGGTTCTGTCCGGAGTCATTCTTTTTAGCGATAAGATCTCGCCGGTTTTTATTTTGGGAACAGGGCTAATTTTGGCCGGTTCATTAATTGGAACTTTTAATCATTTATCCAACGAGAAATCTTAAAAATAAAACGTGCCCAGCGGAGTTTTGGATTTCTCTCTGCCGGGCACTATTAAAATTACTACCGTTCCCTAGCCATTTAAATCATCTTGGCTGAGGTTGATCCATTTCATTTCGATGACAACTACATCCCCAAATTCGCAACGCGCTTGAAAAACTCCGTGAGGCGACACCAAATCTATGGTGCCCTCTTTCCCGTCCATGGGGTTGAGGGGGGTTAGAGAGTCGCATTGGGGCTCCACCGGAATAGCAGCACTGCCCTCGTGGTACTCACCACTTACTGCGTAGTGAATCCAGTAAGCACCCGTCATCGCGTCCCCTTCAAGAGTGTAGCTCAAGTGAAGGACAAGTTCCCGCCCCCCATCTTGCAAGAAAATGTTAACTACCGGAGCATTCATGCTGGCTGTTAGATTTTGGTCGCAACTAGCTCCTTTTACCTCGAGTTCAGTATAAGCTGTGAAAGCACCTCCACCGCAGTTTGTAATGGCAGCCGGCAGTGTGGTGGGTATTGCTGTAGGTTCCAAGACTGCAGCAGGTGTGCTGCAGGCACCCAAGACGAACCCTATAAGAACTAAAACCGAACTAAGGTGGTTACGATTTGTTTTCATCTCTTCTCCTAGATTAGTTGTTGCTAAGGTCTTGAAAGACCGATTTGTAGATTTAACTGTGGTTAGGTTAACATGTTATAGGGTATAATACAAACTTGTTTGTATGGTTGGTGAGGGCGGTGAGAATCGGACTCACGACAAGCTGGTTAAGAGCCAGCTGCTCTACCACTGAGCTACGCCCCCTCAAAGCAAGGGAATGATATCAAACTTGTCTTGTATTAGAAACCTAAAAGCGGAGAAAGGGCTTTTTGGAAGTTTCTTATATCGGCTGCTGTAAAGACTGAATTCTGTAGAGTGCACTGTTCAGGTATGATTCCATCAACCAGTTCGTAATATAAACTCATGGAATCGTTTATTTTAAAATCATGTTCATTAACAAGTGACCTGGGGTTCGCAATATCCCTTTCTGCGGGCAAAACAAAGACAGTATGAAGTTCTGCAGCAATTTCAAGTTTGTCCGAATTTTCGAGAAGTTCCTCAAAACCTTCCAAATCTAGGTTTACTTTAGCCATTTCTTTAACAGTTTCTATAACATTTTCCAAACTCTCTCTAAAATCTACCTGCTGCTCGTAAGTTCGAACATCTAAGGTTGCCATTTTTACTTCCGCAAGTCCCGTTATTACCATTTTGTGTGTGGAAGTATCCTCCCGGATGTCAATTAAATCTGGGTTTCTTAAATGTCCAACGGCTTGTGTGAGAGCCTCCGGAGGATTTTTATAAATTTTGAGAATCTGAAGCGATAATTCGGACGGTTCTCTCTGTTCTCTGAGTTTGTACTCCGTGCTTGCCAGTGATTCAAAGATTTCTCCTGTTGCAATGTGCTTTTTATCCTCAAGAGTGGGTTTCGGTTCCTTCCTTCTTGCTTTAAACTCGCCGTCAATTCTTATATCCTCCTCGATTCTTTCAATAAGGTCGCCGGGCATAACGTCAATAATTTCTCGCTGCTTTTCTTTTCTTTGTTCAAAAGCTTCATGAGATTCGTTTTCCATCGGAGAGGATTTTTCAACAGTTTCTTTTAAAATTTCTTGAACGGAGCCCGTTGAGGCTTCCGTTGGTAACGTTTCAGCTGAAGATAAAGTTGTCATTTCAATCCTGCTTTTAATTCAGCAAAATTCTTAAACACAATTGCTTTTTCGCTGGCGAGTTTGTGTAAGTAAGAGGACCTAACTCCCTCTTTGATCGCGAGAATTATTTTTTTGCCAAAAAGTTTTGCCCAGTGAATTTCAAAAAGAAGGCCGGGACTTAAAACGCTGCTGTTCAAATACACAAATATGCCGTCTGCTTTTCTTATTTCCCTGGCCGGTATGGAAAATCTTGAGTGCAGAGAGTGGCCTTTGTTGTTCCAGTTTTGGACGTCGCGGGCAAGAAGAAAGGTTTCATGGCCAAAAGACTCTAAAATATCCGAAACTTCGAGAAGTTCGTCTTTTAGCTGAGCCTTATCTTTAATGTTGGAATACTTATAGGATATAAATATGCGCATTTCACTGGTAAGGATAGCAGAAATGTGGTTGGAAATAAAACTGTGCCTATGCCGCTCGTATTTTGTCTATAATCCTTGTTGTTGATTGTAGTGTATCGTAAATATGGGTAATTTTCTTTGATTTTATGCCCAGAATCTGTAGCTTTTCATCCTTTAGTTGATTTTGGTAGGCAAACCCCCTGCCAAAGGTTACCAATACTGGGTTTAATAACTCATACATATGTTTATAAAAGGCGTCAACCACAGGAGACGGATTCGATATTGGATAAACAAAATCTACATAATCACAGGCGGCAATTATTTCCATCCTCTGCGCTAAAGGTATAACTGGCCTTTCAATACCCTTGTATGCCGAAACTCTTTCGTCCGATTCTATCCCTACAATTAGGTAATCGCCCTGCTTCTTTGATTTTTTAAGAAACTCAGCTTGCCCGATATGGAATAGGTCAAAAACTCCATGGGTTAAAACAACATCTTTTCTATTTTCTTTTAGCTGATTTGAAATTTGTGTGATTATGTCTTGGGTGAGTATACAGCCCATAGATAGAGTATATATTATTTCTCTAAGTTTTCTAGTAATTCTTCTGGCTTTGTGTAAAGGAGGACCCAGCTTGTCTCTTTAAATCCGAGCCTTTTGTAAAAGGAGATTGGAAATTCGTTGGTGCTGCTTGCCAAAATCTGCACTCCTGTAACCTTGTATTTTTTCATTGCTTCCTTTAGTCTTGCGGTTGAAAGTTTTCTATAAAGCCCCTTGCCTTGGTATTTCGGAAGTATAAACACGGCGCCGTCCACCATATGATTACCGTCAAAATGCGGTTTAATCGCACCCCATGTAGCACCAACCATCTCCCCATCAACTTCAGCCAAGAGAAATAAATCGGGTTGTTTTTCATACATGTAACTAACTATTTTGACTCCGTTTTCGTCGGACCAGTGCTCCCATTTATATGCATCATTAAAAGCTGAGGCCCAGACTTTTCCTACTGCGGAAAGTTCTTCTTTTGTAACTTTACGGATTTTTACTTGCATTTTGGTTGGCGCCCCCTGAGGGATTCGAACCCCCGACCCCTTGTTCCGAAGACAAGTGCTCTAGTCCGCTGAGCTAAGGAGGCACGGCGTCGGTATTATATAGTTAAACTCAAATAAACTACAATTGACGCTTGGCCAGATTAAATATACCATCAAAAAGTGAAAAAACTCTTACCCGTACTAATAGTTTTGGGCATTTATCTAGTTTTAGGCCTTTTTATATACTTTTCTGTTTTTGCGAACAGGCTTGTTGAGGTTAAAGATCGTGAAAAGGAAGTTACTACAGAAGAAATGGAAATTCACCCGGCAAGTGTTGATCTTATTGTTGAAAATGGCCCTGCAACTTCAATCTACCACGCGCAACTAACTAACAAAGACACGGTTATGGAACTCCTTGAGTATCATCTGAAGAACAGCGGCTTTACATTCACAAAAACTGATTATACCTACGGAACTGTCCTTGATACGGTAAATGGGTACAGCGCGCCGGACGGCTATATGTGGCAAGTTTTTGATGATGATTCGGAAATTACCTATGGTTTAAATGATGTGCTGATAATAGATGGCCACACTTACACTATTCGTGCTGGGGAACTTCAATAGGGTTTTAGTACCCGAGGCTTCTTATATCTTTCAACCCACCTGTTGGCATAAGATAAATTCTCACTAGCACTTTTTCGCCCCTCCTAATTTCCATTACCGGATCGTGGTTCTCGCCCCAATACACTGATTTTTCCTGCAGGAAAGGCGGCGAAAAACTTTGCGGGGAGTTTACAGATACGTAATAGCCGGCGTTATTCGTATCTTTTGGTTTCGTGACATAAAATCTTGAAATTGAGTCGCGCTCATTTGTCGAATAATACTCAACATCGCTTGCGTTTATTACAGACCCTATTGTTTCCCATTGCCTATTATATGGAAATCCAAAAAGACTTAAGTGGAAAATTGGAGTTGGCTTGTTTAATGTCCAAATTAAAAATTTTTCATCTTCCCATGGATATTCGGTTGTATTATTTACAAAAACTGTATGCGAAAGGAAGAATGTAAATACAAACAAGATCATAAGACCCAAAACATTTAAGATTTTCCCAAATTTTGGCTTAAGCACTTTTATTACCTGCTCCTCAATTACTGTAATTCCAAGGGCCACCAAAATTGTTATTGGCAAAACGTAATTATAAATGTGGGTCCCGGGAACTGAAGTAATAACTTCCCATACAAACAAAGGAAACGCTGCCCACATAACTATTGGCCAGATTTTCTTAAATTTAATTAGAGAGGTTGCAGAAAGCCCTGCGTAAATATAAAACATAAGTTTTGGGTTATACACTTTAAAGGTCACAATTGAACTTGAGATCTTGCCTTCACCTCCGCTAAGTCTATTTAGCCAGTAATCTTTAGTGGCTTCTGAAATGCTAAAAACGTATGGAACAAAAAATATCGAAAGCAGCCCAAGAAAAATTAATCCCGAAAGTAAAATATGTTTTATCTTAACCTTCCCTTCCAGTTTTTTACCGTCAGCATCCTCTTTAAACCATCTCACTAAAATGTATAAAACAAATGGCGCAATAAACCCTCCGTCATAATGTGCAAGAATTGAAAGCGCCCAGAAAATTGCCCCAATGTACCAACCTTTAATTTTCCACCTTGCGTCTTTTATAGTTAATGAAAAAAAGTAAAGTGCCAAAATGCAAAAAAGAAGAGTAAAAGCCTGATATTGAACAAGTCTTGAAAACGCCACGAAAAATCCGTTCATGGCCATAAAAAGTGAAGCATAAAGCGTGGTTTTCTCATCAAAGTGAAGTTTTACGAACTTATAAAAGAAGTAAACGGCTAAAATCCCTGCAATCGCAAAAGGCAATCGCATCACAAACTGATTTAAGTAGTCTGAGCTAAAAATTTGCATTGCGTAAGTAACTAAAAACTGAACGGGACCTTTTCTTTGCTCCATTAGAAATTGCAGACCTGTTTGGCCCACGTCAGGTAAAAATAAAGCCTTTATCTCATCCCCTTGATAATCCGAGTAACCCAAATTTACAAGTCTTAACCATAAGGTAACGAATATCAAAAATAGTAATGGCAACGCCTTAATTTTTAGCATAATAAATTGAAAGCTCGTCCATCGCTCTTGTTACTGCAACAAATGCTTTTTTAGCTTCCGTAAAGTTTTTAGCCTTACTTGGATTTAAGCCCAATATATACACTCTACCAAATTCCAATCCTTTGCAGTTTTCAAACTCTGTTAAGTAAACCGCACGTGGGAGGTAATGAACGCGCTCAGATTCCCGCAGCTTTATAAATTTTTCTTTAGGTAGTTTAAACTTAGCTAAAACCCGTTCGGCCTGTTCATAATAGTCTTTACCAAAACAAATAATTCCAATGCTTTTATCAAGCGTGATAATGTCATTTTTAACATCTTCAGAAAACGCATCCATAACGTCGTTATTTGCTACAAATTGCTTTATAACCGGCTTAGGCCCCATTCTTTGAATTGGCTTTGGCAGGTACTTCTTAGTGTATCTGGCAAGTAAAGTCTTCGCATACTCAATTATGGGTTTTGTGCTTCTGTAATTTGTGTCCAGGATAAACATATTCGCCTTTTTTGCCCCCTCTACAAGCTCAAAAATGTCTTTCCAGTCTTTTAGGCCCTCTTTGCCATAAGACTGATTCAAATCGCCCAAAATGCAAAATCTGCCTCCCTGAACCAGCTTTTTAAGCACAAAATACTCCAAAACACCAAAATCCTGCCCCTCATCCACCACGCAGTACTCAAATTGCCTAAATTTCTTAAATCCTATCAATTCTACGTAAATGGCAAGGTATAAAAGGGCTTCCAGGTACCCAAACTCCTCCCCAGCCTTAATCTTGTACTCTTTAGACAAAGCATTTAGCGCCTCTGTTCTTATTGAACTTCTAATACCAGATAACCGCTTAATTATCCTATTCATGGTCTTCACATTTTCAATAAACAGTTTGCTTCGTGGGTGGTTTGGATTTTCTTTAATATATTCTTGCTGAAATCTTTTTTCCTCTTCCAGGTCCTGAATTGCTTCGGTGTAATTTCTTCTAACCGGTTGGTAAGGATCGTATACAAATCCTCCAAAACTTTCGTACTCTGGTTTGGCAAATAAATCCTCTAATAGTTTTTGGTATCGTTTATGAGTTTGTTCAAGCCGCCTTCTTAATTTTAGTAGATCTTTGAGTTCGAAAGATGACACATCGGAATTTTTATCTAGATTAAATTTTGTGGAAATTTGCTCGAAAAAAAGAATTCTATATAAAACATCACGAATTGTTCCGTAATTAATATTAAAAATTC
>MEVA01000007.1 GCA_001772625.1 candidate division WWE3 bacterium RIFCSPHIGHO2_01_FULL_42_13
CCAACTGCATCTCCTTCTGCTTCTCCTACTCCAATAGCTACTATTTCGGCAACCCCAACCTTAAGTCCAATTCCATCTGAATTTCCAACTATTACACCAAGCGAAACTCCCAGTCCAACTTTCGGATTTTCCCTCTTACAATTATTAGAACAACCATATCCTATACCTCCAGAACCTTTTCTTGACGACGAATAACTAATTATTGATTATTCTTATTGCTATTTTGCTAGTAAATACTATATAATTAGGCCAACATATGGTTTCTCCTTCTCTCTTTAAACGATAGATGGAAAACAGAAGTTTAAAGGGGGTGAAAAATTCTACTACATAATGGATTTTCAAGATAAAACATTAACTTGTGTGGATTGTGGCAAAGAGTTTACTTGGACAGCATCCGAGCAAAAATTCTACGCTGATAAAGGATTCGATAATGCTCCTAAAAGATGTCCGGAAGATAGAGCTGCTAAAAAGGCTCGAATGAACGGAGATAGAGGTGGGGGCCCAAGAGAATCTTTTGAAATAGTCTGTGCAGAGTGCGGAAAAACAGATACGGTTCCATTTAAACCAAGAGGCGATAGGCCGGTTTATTGCAGGGAACATTTTAAGAACCACCGCGGACAATAATTTCAATTTTTCAATTTCTATATAAACATTGAACATCAATGTTTAATAGTTGTTGATCCCCAATAGTTTTCCAATATTAGCAATATTTATTGTAATTTTTATGGTGCAAGTGGAGGAGACGTAGGTGAACTGGTTGGAGTTGGTGTTTCAGTTGGCGAAATAACTGCTTCTGGCGCAGGTATTTTTACAGGGGGATTTTGTGGCGGTAGGGCTGTTTCGGGTTGTTGTAAGACCGGAGCCTGTGCCTGACTTCCTTGCGAAATCTGATCTTCTAAATTTTTAATATCACTATTTATTTTATCCAAGCTTGCTTTGTCGCTTTTAACCAACTCTTTAACCCTGTTTAACGCCGAAAGAGCATTTTGCAAATCACCTTTTTGCCAGTAAGCAAAGCCTAGATTATAGTAGGCATTGGGTAAATCGGGTTTTAAGTTTATTGCAACCTGGAATTGCTCTATTGCTCTATCCCACGCTTTTAGCTGATAATAAATACCTCCTAAGTTTATATACTCCTGCGGGTTTGTAGGGTCAAAAACTGTCGATTGCTGTGCGGCAAGAAGAGCAAAAGAATCGGCGTTTTGTCCAAATCCAATTAAGGCTCTATAAATAGATGATAAATTCTGCCAGTTTATAGCATTATATGGAGAAATTGTAGTTGCTGCTCTTCCCGAGTTTATCGATTGCTGAACTAAAGAGCTTATTGTCTGAGTTTGCTGCGCAGAAGGCGATGATCCTTGCGAAATTGAATTTGCTAAAGAATTTGCAAGCGCTAAATTCGTTTGAGAAAAAATTCGATGATATGCATCTACATATCTTCCCGTTGCGGAATTTAAGACTTTAGACTGAAAATTGTATGTTTGGGTTCCATTATTGCTTTGGGCAAAAACTAATGATTTTTGAAAATCAATATTTGATTTAACAAAATCAAATGTTAATAATCCTATTAAACTGACAAATATTAAAATAAATATAAACACCACAGAAGACAAAGCTTTTCCGAATTTTTCTCCTCCTCCGCCTTCCGAAAGGACAAAAAATCCTTTTTTAGAAACCATTAAGGAAAGTTCTACTTCAAAATGGCTCGGATGTCCGGATAAATTGCGCAAAGAAGCTAAGAGCCCGAGCATAAAAAAGAATAAAGTTAGGTGGTAAAAAGACAGGGGAAGTACAAAAAATGCCAATACGAATAAAACTGCCGGTATGAAAGGTTTTTTGTCTCTAATAATTTTATAAACTAGAAATAGAAATGCAGATATTCCTAAAAGTCCGGTCGTTGCCAAAAGCTCAAGTACAAAAGTAGTAGAACGGAAGAATGTTAAGTTCCAGATATTTTGATTTGCATTAAATGCAGCTTGTTTAAATCGAAGGAAACTTAGCGAAAACTCTCCGTAACCCGAGCCAAATAAAAATCCCTGAATAAGTCTTTGTGCGTCCTGCGAAATTGCAGCAAATGCGGTTTGAAAACCGGTTGCTAAAGGCAAAATTATCGGCTTATTTATAGTTATTAAAATATATAAAGATATAGTAAATCCTATTGCTACTAAAAGTGTTAGTATTCCAAGTAATACCACGCTTAGAGAGGGCTTTGCTTCAGAGCCAGTATTAAGTTTTTTTAGAAAGGGATATAAGAAATACAATCCAAATGAAAGTAAAAGGCCAAGGTAAATTGTTTGATCTAATGTTGATCCCAGCGTTGTAAAGGTTTGGGTTTTTGCAAAATCAAAAGGAAATATATAAATCTTAAGAAAGTTAAGCAAAGCTACAATAGAGATAATTGCGCCTCCAGAAAGTAAACTTAAAATTAAAACATTTAGCGATTTATTATTCTTAACGTTGTAAGAAATTGCAAAAAAGGAAATTGCAGCAAGTAAAAAAGGAACAAAATTATAAATTGCATCAAATCTTGCTACAGAAAAAATAGCGGAAAGGAAAAAAGCGACTATTAATAGTAGTATAGGTATATCAAAAGGGCTCCTGTTTATTCTTAATTTTTCCAAAAGAAGCGTTTTTACTCCATACAAAAGGACCAAAATTAAAACTACAAATATTAAAACTGCTTGTTTTGGAAGCGTAAATATATCGGTTGTTATATTTGTAAAAACAAGAGGAAAGAGTACAAATAAGCCTCCAAGCAGGGCTAAAGATGCTTTTTCAATTAACAAAATCCAGTTTTCTTTTGCAGCTTTATCCATTCATTTATAGTATCAAATATCCAAAATATAATGTCAAGGATAAAAAGCTTGCATTTTTATTCGCAAACCTCTTCGAGTCTGAGCCTGAGGGCTCATCCCTCAGAGTCGAACGACCTGAGCAAAGTCGAATGGGTCAAGGATAACATCGTTTTATGGCGCACCAGTTGACGGACCATACCTTACAGCTCCTCCCTGATTATAAATTGTTCTGACTTGAGCAGCTGTTAGGGGATAATTAAATACCCTTATGTCATCAAATTGCCCTGCACCATATGATGCCGAGCTAGCCGACATTAACCTTCCGATGTCAAGTGTCCCTTTTGAAGAAGTATATGTGGGTGTTGCATTAACCGTGCCTCCATTGTCCCGACCGTTTATATATATTTTAGTTCCTCCATTGGTATAGTCGGTAACACCTAATATGTGATACCAAGTATCTACGGAAAGGGCAGATGAGCTATTTTTATACTTCGTTGCTCCTCCCGAGCCAAATTGCACTAGTCCTGTGGTTTGATTTGCTTGAAGCCAAACATCATAATCAGTTCCTGCCGCATTTTCGATAGTTACAGTCCGATTATGGTTTGTAAAGTTGGGGTATTTTACCCATGCGGAAACACTAATGCCGTTTGAAAACATATTGCTTAGACTTGCACTAGTTACAGCATAGTCGTCTGTTCCATCAAAATTCATAGAATAATTGTATTTTCCTGTTGCGCCATTACTCCATGCTCCAGATGTGGTGCATGTTCCAGCGCTTGTCTGTGTTCCACTTGCTCCAATTGTTAGTGCCGCACTTCGAGTACCGATTGAATCATTTAGTGTACTTCCCGTACACTCATCAAATTTCCAGTGTCCCACCGGCTTTCCCTGGTTATAATCCCAAACAACTTGAGAAGCAGAACGCGAATAATTATAAATTCTTGGCTCGTCAATTACGCCGTTGAAGTAGGCCTCAACACCAGAATATTCTCTTGCTCCTATAGTCAAGTTTGCTGTAGCAGTTGGAATTGAAGAGAGGGGAGATGTAACTGTATTGGTGTCAGCTAAAACGCCATTAATATAAATATGCATCGAGGTTGAAGGTACGTACGTACCGACTACGTGATACCATGTATTAGTTTGAACATTTGTCGGGCCATCAACTTCGTTAGTGCTAAGATTACCACCACCGTTAACATAGAAACGAAATTTACTTGCACCAGCCCCATTGGATGCAAGATCAAGGGTATATGCTCTTCCTCCAGTATTTTTATCCTTGGCAACAATCGAATAGTCGTTGGAATCCGAGGGCAAGACAGCTACCTTCACCCAAGCCTCAACAGTTATAGCACCAGTGATACTAATTGAGGATCCTGTTCCGGCATTAACATAGTCACCATTTCCGTCAAAAGTTAAGCCGCTTCCGTATTTTCCCTGCGCCCAAGTAGCATTTCCTGTTAGTGTTCCGGTATTCTCATTTCCGGAAGAATCATTTGCGGTTGTACCTTGATGTTCTTCAAAATGCCATTCGCCAACAGGAGAAGAGCAGGAAGTGGTGTCACCCGGAATACAATATTGTGCAGAAGCGGAATTAGAGGCAACATTTCCGCCTGTTATTCCGGAAGTATCGGATATTGCACCTAATACCAAAGATTGTCCTTGATTATATTCAAGTTTTACCTGACTGGCTGTCAATGCAGAGTTGAACACTTTTACATCATCTATGCCGCCGGTAAAGTTTCTTTGCAAATTGGTGGAATATTTTCCTATATAAAAAGGCTCGCTGGAACTTGTTGGAGCTGTTGAATAAGCAGATGATACATCTAAACGCCCATTTATATAAATTTTTGCATTTGTTCCATCCCAAACTCCCATAACGTGAGTCCATTCGTTGGCGGGAATAGTTGTAGTACTATTTGCTCGATTTCCCTGATTTATATAAAAATCAACGGTATTACTGTTGTAATAGAGCATGTATCCGTTATGCGGGCTGTTTGAAATCTTAGATATTATTGCGCTATCTGCGCTAACTTGAGTGGAAGATCTATAAATCCAGGCTGAAAGAGTAAAGCCTGTTGTAAAATCCAAAGATGATGAAGTGGGAACACTTGCGTAATCGTTAACACCGTCAAATAATAAAGCTTTTCCATACCTACCATTTTGCGTCCATCCTGATGCACTTGTAGCAGGAGAAGAAAAATTATAAAGCCCAGAATTACCAGATGCGCTCATGTTGCCTGAATTACTTGCATAGTTTCCAAACCCATCATCGAATTTAAGATGAACCAGAGGAGATCCCACTGGGGAGCCGGGGGCAGGATGGCCGGCGTTCATGTCCTCGACAATCTGCCCCGAGGTACGGGCATAATTATAGATTTTTGGTTCATCTATCTGTCCAACCCAATCATTACTCGTGCTATCTTCGGCTATACCGATATATAGGGGATCAGCATTCTCGAAATTTCCGGTGGATGATATTGAAGTATCGCTGGCGATAAGCACCCCGTCTATATAAAGATAAAGACCGGTTGTTCCGTCTTTAACACAATTGATATAGTGCCAGTTATTGTCATCGTAGGTGGCGGCTGTTGAGGTAGCGGAATCTTCGGGGAAACTTGTTTCGTCATCATCTATGCCACAGGTTAAATCTCCATCAGTTTCCATCTGCAGAGCAAAGCCTCCATTGCCGGCTGTAGTATCATACTTGGTTATAATTCGTTCTACGGTAGCGGGAGTAGCAGCGTGTTTAATCCATGCCCCATACGTAAAAGAAGCAGCGGTGCCAAAGTCAAAATCCGAGTCATCAGCTCTTATTAGATGTTGATTTGAGCCGGCAAAATTAATTCCTGTCCCATATTTTCCGTTAGTCCAGGTCGGGTTGTTGGTTAAAGTCGCTTCATTGCTATTGCTTGAAGAATCACTTGCCGCAGTACCGGTTTTCTCTTCAAATTTCCAATAACCTACAGGACCGGGGGCGAAGTTATAAAGCTGTTGAATTTCGGCCGGGGAAAGAGTTCGATTATAAACTCTTGTCTCATCCACTACACCATCATAGAAATTAGCAGGCGTAGTAGTCGAATCCTCACCGCCAATTTGAAACCTACCAGTATCATCGACTATTGAAGAGGGAATTGTGCCCGTAACTGTTGATGCACTAATTTCTCCATTGACATAGATTGTAACAGTAGTTGTGGTTGCGTTATATACACAGGCAACATGATATTGAGTGCCCGCGACTAAGTTTGCAGCATTGGTTGTGGCATAATTACTCGACGAATCTACGTAGCATCGGATTTCATCCCCAAATTGCGCCATAAGATACGATTCATTGCCTCCGTCCCATTTGCCCGCAATATCAAAAAGAGTAGCAGCTGTGACAGATTCTGGTTTTATCCACGCCGTTAAAGTAGTGGATCCTGTTATTGATAAGGAAGTGCTGTCCGCAGAATATGCGTATTCGGATGAGTCGCCCTCGTAATCATATGCGCTGCCGAATTTACTATTACCGCTCCAGTTTGCGCCGGGAGTACTGTATGTAACAACCAGTTTCGGGTCTCTGGACGTCCCCGTATCCTCCGAGGCATAGGCCTGTACTTGGGTGGGGGTCGCCGTGCCGTCCTGGAGCTTCTTGTTGTGAAGAATCATCTTGGTCGTGCCCGTCAGGCTGACGTTAGCGGGCATCGCGTCGTCGGTAAAGTCGTTGTATCCCGTCGTGCTCCACGTACCCGACCAGTGCGCCAGCAGCGGCGTTACGCCCGAAAGCGAAGCGCCAGCGACGTAGTCCCCGGTATCAATGGATGCGCCATAGTCGCGCAGACGAACGCGCAGCTCATCATCGGCATCCCAAGACTGGTTAGCAATACCATATAGACTGAGAGTCGCTGATGAGATAACGCTATTGTCAGGAAGGCTCGACGTATCGAAGCCTATGAACGTTTCGCGCACCCGCCACGGCGGATCATTGGCCTGCCCGATAAGAAGACCGGTGCCGCCCCAAATCGACATCGTGGAACCAGCACGCGCAGTAGAATAGGTCGTGTCGGACGACTCGACGGTATCGTCCGCGCTGGGGTAGAATGTTGTGCTCGTAGAGCCTCCACCTGCGAAAGTGCCGGTATTTGAATTTCCTGAGTTATCAGCAGCGGATGTTCCTGTATTTTCATCCAGTTTCCAATACCCGACAAGCCCGTTTGATAGATTTTGATTGGTAGCTGCTCCTAAAACATTTCCGAACCTATTGTAATCTGCAAGAATCTGATTTTCAGTTCTTTGATAGTTATAGAATTTAACTTCATCCATAAACCCATTTAAAACGCCAAGCTGCATTTTACCAAGAATTATTGAATTTGCTGTTACAGAAGTAGCTGAAGTAATTGATATGAAATTCCATTTATTTGCATAATATATTCCATTTATTTGCCCGTTAACATAAATAGTAGGGGAGGTAAATCCATCCTGACCAACAACTCCACTTGTGGCTTTTATATCAACACCTGAAGCTAGTTGCATTAGTGAAGCAGTAGAAGTAGCGGATTTTACCCAGAAGCTTATAGATTTGACAGTGTTAATCGTTCCGGCTGTGACATTTGAAGATATTCCATTAAAGTATAGACAATCATCCGCAATACATTGATCTTTTGTCTGCCAAGTTGGCAGTGTGGTTCCGGCCAAAGTTCCATTTACCCCTCTTGCAGAAGAGTCTTTGGTAGTAGTTCCTGTTCCCTCATCAAACTTCCACCAGCTTACAATAGTTGAGCTTTCTCCTACTAAAGCGGTGTAGGTTAAAATAACTTTTCCACTTGCTCCATTACCGCCTGAGCTTCCTGCTCCGCCTCCGCCACCTGGCTGAGTACCATTATCTCCGGCAACTCCGTTATGTCCGTCTCCACCGGCTCCACCTCCTGATGTTCCTCCGCTACCTCCAGTACCATTTTCACAGCTTGGGGCATCGTATAATACATTGTTTCCATTAGATCCATTTCCTGCGTCTCCAGCTCCTCCACCTCCACCTGCTCCATAAGACGCACAGTTAGTGGCATCCTGATTTCCTCCATCTCCTCCGGAATAAGTGACGTCGCCTATAGAAGACGCTGCTGAGCCTCCCGTTTTAGATGATGAACCTTTTGCAAGAACCGTTGATGTGTCATTAAAATAGCTATCTGCTTGAAGAGAGGTTGAATAGCCTACTTTTACAGTATAGGTATTTCCGGGAGTTACTGATACGGTTTTTTTTGCATAGGCTCCACCTCCTCCTCCATTTTTTCCAAAAGAGGCGTTTCCGTCTGCTCCTGCCCCCCAAGCCTCTACTTGTACAGATGTTACACCAGCCGGTGCTTCCCAATCTGTAGTACCATCAGTGGTGAACGTTTCTGTAGTTGCATATGCATCATTAACGTATTTTAGGATATAGAATGATATGGGTATCATTGCTAAAAACACAATAATAACAAGCACTATGGCTATTTTTTGATTCCTTTCCGAAAGGTGTTTTAGGGGAAAGAAAATTCTTGAAAAAATTTTCTTTTGCCAATTTATAATTTTCAAAAAATTTCTTAGTATCTTATTTTTCATTAATTTATAATTATCCAGTTAAAGGGTATTTCTGTTAGTGTTGTGTTTTGTATACCAACTGTAAATGAGCCTTCTATCCCGTTTATGCTTGGATTTTCAGGAACTTGCCGCAGCAAATACAAGACTTGATTGTTACTGCTTCCTGTTGGAGTTATGTAAATAAGGCTATCTTTTGTAACAAGAGGACTTTTAATTGTCATTTCCTTTTTATATACATTTATCTTTGATGCGCCCGCCGAAGTGCTAGCAATTTCCTCTGTACTAGACACTGCCAGCGCCGGCTCTACTAAATTTCCTATATTAAGTTTTGAAAATGTTCCGGCACCAGATGCTATTAGGTTTCCCAGCTTGTCCAAGCTTAAAACTGCGGAATTACTTGCTCCATTAATATTCAATATGCCGGATCCCGAAGCCAAGTTTATATTCAAATCTTTATTTGGAAGAGGGGATATTACATTAGCATACAAGTTTCCCTCGATTGTTATATCTTTTCCAAATTTAGCATTGCCATTTGCGTCTATATAAATTAAGCCAGCCATAAACGATATTCCGCCTTGCCTTAGAGGTTGCAGATTAAGATCTTGCCCTAACACATTTATAGAATTTTCTGCCAAAATTAACGTGCCGTTTATTGCAAGCTGTCCAACTATTGAAGTATCAGATAGGGTAGTTGTGCCGTAGGAATAAAGTCCTTGGGTAAATACTCCGGTCTGCGAATTTAAATTATCTACATAAGCTAGTTGCGAAGAGAAAGTGGCAATGTTGATATAGTTACTAGATATTAGAGAATAGTTACTAGTTCCGGAAGGACTTGCCGAAAGAGTGGGAAAATCTTCACTAGTACCTAGTACCTGATTACTAATACCTGA
>MEVA01000008.1:0-7841 GCA_001772625.1 candidate division WWE3 bacterium RIFCSPHIGHO2_01_FULL_42_13
CGAGAGGATATTAAGCGGGGAAACGAGAGGATATTAAGCGGGGAAAGATAACCGAGATAAATTTATGCCAAAGGAAATCGCCAACAAAACTAAAAAAGAAATTCATTACAGGTGCAAGAAGTGCCGGGATGAAATTTATTGGAATACGCACAAGAAAATGATTATGTGCAAATGCGGCGCCCTCGGAGTTGATGGGTGCGAGTTTTATGTGCGGCTCATCGGCGACGAGAAAGACCGTGAGATGATCAAAAAATAAATTTATGGCAAAACAATCTAAAAAATCAAACGGTGCGAATGTCGGTTTTGAGGAGACGCTTTGGTCTACTGCTGACAAAATGCGTAACAACATGGACCCGGCCGAGTATAAGCACGTGGTGCTTGGTTTGATTTTCCTCAAATATATTTCAGACTCGTTTGGAGAAGTTTATAAAAGCATTAAAGCCGATGCTGATTACTATGACGGCCAAGAAGAAGATAAAGACGCATATCTCGCCGAAGGAGTGTTTTGGGTACCGCAGGAAGCGCGATGGGAATTTCTAAAGTCCAACGCCAAGAAGCCGGAGATTGGCAAACTACTCGACGATGCGATGATCTCTATTGAAAAAGACAATCCAAGTCTCAAGGGTGTTTTGGCTAAAAACTATGCTCGTCCCGATCTCGATAAAGTCCGGCTTGGAGAACTTATTGATCTTGTGAGCACAATTGGCCTCGGCGACAAAGAAAGCCGGAGCAAAGACGTGCTCGGCCGTGTGTATGAATATTTCCTCGGCCGGTTTGCTTCAGCTGAAGGTAAGGGTGGCGGTGAGTTCTTTACTCCCCAGTCAGTGGTGAAGCTCTTGGTTGAAATGCTTGAGCCATACAAAGGCCGTATTTATGACCCATGTTGTGGATCGGGTGGTATGTTTGTGCAAAGTGAGAAGTTCGTGGAAGCTCACGGCGGTAATACCCATGACTTGGCCATTTACGGTCAGGAATCAAACCCGACCACGTGGAGACTCTGTAAAATGAACCTTGCTATTCGTGGCATCGACGGCAACTTGGGACCGCAGAATGCCGATACATTTCATAACGATTTACATAAAGACTTAAAAGCAGATTTTATCCTCGCCAATCCGCCATTTAACATCAGTGACTGGGGCGGTGAACGACTCAAAGACGACGTGCGCTGGAAGTACGGGGTGCCACCGGCCGGTAATGCTAATTATGGCTGGATTCAGCACATGATCCATCATCTTGCGCCTACCGGTATCGCCGGTTTTGTCTTGGCTAATGGATCGCTCTCATCCAACACTTCCGGCGAGGGTGAAATTAGGAAAAAGCTTATTGAGGCCGGATTGGTCGATTGTATTGTCGCTTTGCCAAGCCAACTGTTCTACACGACGCAGATTCCTGCGTGTCTTTGGTTTGTATCCCGTGATCGTTACGATCATAAATTCCGCAACCGGCACGACGAGATTCTTTTTATCGACGCTCGCAAGATGGGAACTATGGTTTCCAGAAAGAATCTAGAGCTGACGGAGGCTGATGTTCAGAAAATCTCTGGTGTGTATCACGCGTGGCGAACTATCAAAGGTAAATACGAGGATGTGAAAGGCTTCTGCAAAGCGGCCAAAATCACCGAAGTGGAAAAGTCCGGCTATGTCCTTACTCCTGGCCGATATGTTGGCACTGACTATGTGGAGGAAGACCTTGAAGTATTCGAGGAGAAAATGGGTCGGATCACCAATGAGCTTTCCGGCCAGTTCAAACAGTCAAAAGAGCTCGAGGATCGCATAAGAAAAAACTTGAAGGGTATCGGGTTTGATTTGAAATAATATGGCCACCTTATCTACAAATGAAAAGCAAGTACTTGAGAAGCTATTCCAAATGGGTGGTGGCTATGTTTTAAATTTCTCTGATAGGACGATGGGCGAATTTTTCAGAGATGATGTTGGTATTGATATTTACAGCAAAAAATATATCTACGGTAGTGGATCAAAAGCCAACCGATTAAGAGGCTTGTGGTTAACGGCAGACGGTAAAATAATCGGTAAAACCGTTTTGAAATTGATCGAGTATATCGAAAACCAAATCCTTATAGACAATCTCAAAAAGGAAGATTTCCCAGTAGACAGAATGACCGCCGGTAAAGAAATTGGAGAACACCTGCTGGGCAAAAAGACAGACAAAAAGGAAAACAAATCCCAAGCTACTTTTAAGGACGGCAACATCAATATAGTTTTACAGAAGGATATCTTTGACCATGTGCAGAAACTACTGAACAACGGCCACTACTTCAATGCGGTCGAAGAGGCCTATAAGGTTGTGAGGAAAAAACTCAAAGATGTTTCGGGCAAGGAAAAAGCAACTGATGCTTTCAGTGCGTCAAATTACGAAAAGATTTTTGGACACCAACCTACGAATGACGCCGAGAGTGACTTCTTTGAGGGAGTGAAATTTTTGCATATGGCTATTCAATTTTTAAGAAACGAAAAGGCACATACTCCGGCAAATGATTTGGATAAGAATCTAGCGATTCATTATATTGCCTTGGCGAGTTTAGCTTACGATCTGATCAATAGAAAATAGCATGACAACGGCAACCACAACAAAATTTAAAGAGACTGACATTGGACTCATTCCCAAAGAATGGGGTTTTGAAGCACTAGAAAAACACGCCAGTATCCTGATGGGACAATCCCCAGAATCAGATTTTTATAATCAGTCCGAGAACGGCACGGCTTTCTTACAAGGCATAAGAACCTTTGGTGAAAAGTATCCATCGTATGATACATGGACAACCAAAGTTACAAAGCTGGCAAAGTCTGGATCAGTTCTACTTAGTGTTCGCGCGCCTGTTGGCGAAGTTAATATTGCAACACGTGATATATGTATTGGTCGTGGTTTGATGGCTATCAATGGAAAAAGTAATGAATTTCTATTTCAATTATTTAAGGCATATAAAAGTTATGTTGTTGGCAAGGAGACTGGCACGGTATATGGGTCAGTGACGAAAGATGATATTGCTAAAATTAAATTTCCATTTCCGTTGGAACAGGAACAAAGAGAGATTGCCGAGATTCTTTCCTCATTGGACGACAAGATTGAGCTCAATCGCAAAATCAACGTCAACCTGGAAAAGCTGGCCAGCTCCTTATTCAAAAAAAAGTTCGTTTCTATCGGTAATCAACTCCCGGAAGGCTGGAGGGTAGGTACATTCGGCGAAGCGATCATAAACTTTGATTCAAAACGCATTCCTCTATCGAGCCGAGAGCGTGAGAAAAAACAGGGCTCATACCCTTACTACGGCGCAACGTCGATAATGGACTATGTGGATGATTTTATTTTTGATGGGACATATGTGTTGCTTGGCGAGGACGGTTCTGTTGCAAAGGAGGATGGAAAGCCATTCGTTCAATATGTAAACGGCAAAATGTGGGTCAATAATCACGCTCACGTCTTGCAGGGCAAAAATGGGTTCTCTACGGAGTATATAAAAGTTTTTCTGGATCAGGTAGACATTATGCCGTTTGTGACCGGTGCTGTTCAGCCAAAGCTCAATCAAGCAAACATGAACAGTGTTCCGATGATTATTCCAGACCAGAAAACTCTCATAAAATTTAACGAGATATTATCCGCACTCTTTGGAATGATTCTAGAAAATGAGAGTCAGACAAAAAATCTGGAGCAAGTTCGGGATTCCCTGTTGCCACGGCTCATGAGTGGGAAGATAAGAGTAAATATATGAACATCAACGATCAATTTCTAAAATTTTATGAGAATATCAAGCTGACGCCTGCCCAGCGAGATGATGCCGTAGCCAAACATACCGGAGTTTGCAAAAAGCTCCATGATTACTATTACCCCGATAGCGAATACAATGGCAGTACAAAATTACTAATCGGCTCATACGCTAAACATACCCACATCAGACCTGCTCGTGATATTGATGTAATTTTTATAATGCCACCGGAAAAGTTTGAGCAATATAACGACAACCGGTCAAATTGCCAATCACAACTCCTACAAGATATTAAAGCTATCTTGGCAGAGAAATATCCAAACACTCCGATCAGGGCTGATGAAAAAGTTGTTGTCCTGGAATTTGCTGACACTAAGCATGATGTTGAACTTCTCCCGGCTTGGGAAAATGACGATGGGACTTTCAAAATACCAAACTCCGCAAACGGAGGTTCATGGGAAAATTGGAACCCTCGTTCGGAAATCCTAAAGATTAGTGATTCAGACGAGGCAACCGGGAAGACTAGAGCTCTGATCCGCATGGTTAAGAAGTGGTCAGAAAATTGCTCGGCTAAAATCAAATCTTACAAAATAGAAGATGGTGTAATCGATTTTTTTACAACAACAGACCATGACCTGGATTATCCGGTGTTGGTCAGAAATTTCTTTGAATATCTTTATAACGCTACTGCTGATCAAAATTTGAGGAGCCATCTCTCGACAGCATTCAATCGAGCCAAGAAAGCTTGCGAGTTTGAGAATAACGATAAAATGGAGGACGCCGTTGCCGAATGGCAAAAAATCTTTGGCGATGACTTTTATATCACACTGGAGAAAGGTGTGGCTGATGGGATTGATGACAAAATACAAAAGCTGTATTTAGTCTATCCTTCCAGCAAAGAAGAATATCTTGAAAGTAAGTATGGCATTAAGACTAGTCTAAGTTCTGCTTATTCTCTAAAAATAGATGCAGAGGTTCAGCAGAATGGGTTTCGCAATAATTTTTTGAGCAATTTTATTTTGAACAAGTTGCCACTCCTGAAGAATAAAAAGCTGATTTTCAGAGTAATAAAAAATACTGTGCCCGACCCGTTTGAAATCAAATGGAAGGTGAGAAATTTCGGAAGCGAAGCAAAGGACGCAAACGATTTAAGAGGTGAAATATCGGATGATTTCGGCTCCGCTGAAAAGAAGGAAAATACCAGATATATGGGGGAGCACTATGTCGAGTGTTACATCATAAGAAGTAATGTCTGCGTTGCCAGTGACCGGATTCTGGTTCCGATAGGCAGGGATTACTAACCACAAAAAATTATGGACAAAATAAATTTACAAGTTATCAGGGAATCATTTGGTCGGACCGTGTACTCCCATAAGACATATGAGAAAGAATTTGAAATACAGGAATGGAAGGCCGGTGTCTTTAAATGGATCAACATCATTGCTTTAGCAATTGGCTCGAGCACGCTACTTGGTACTTTAATCACTGACCAAAAAGGATTGCTTATTATCGGCGCAGTATTTACTGCCTTGGGTTTGGCGTTAGCTATTTTCCAGTTGAGTTTTAATCCGGAAGAAAAAGCTTATAAATATAAACAGTCGGCGAATCAGCTCTGGCAAATCCGTGAGAAGTACACCTGTCTTATTGCTGACATAATGAATGGCAAAATTAAGGAGGAAGACATTCAAGCAAAAAGAGACCAGTTACTAAAAGAGCTTGATCTTGTTTATAAAAACTCACTGCCAACCAGTGCCAAGGCCTACGGCAAGGCATCGAAGGCGTTAAAAGAACAGGAGGAATACACCTTCTCAAACGCCGAAATAAATAAATTCTTGCCTAAAGACCTTTGGCTTGAAGATTAAATTTTATGACTAACTACAAATACACAGAATCAGATTTGGAAAACGCAGTACTCGAGTGGCTCGAGGAACTTGGCTATTCCATTGCGTTCGGACCGGATATTGCACCTGACGGCGAGTCACCGGAGCGTGAGTCGTATAAGGATATCCCCTTGGTTGGTCGCTTGCGTACCGCTGTAGCTCGGATCAATCCGTCTATTCCACAGGAAGCGCAGGAAGACGCGATCAAGAAAGTTGTCGGTGTGGCGTATTCAAGCGCGAATCTTTTGGTTGCTAACCACGCATTTCACCAGATGCTCGCTCTTGGCATTGATATTGAGTATCGCCGTCCGGATGGCACGGTTGCCGGTGACAAGGTGTATCTCGTTGATACGAAGAATCTCGATAAGAACGATTGGCTGGCGGTAAACCAATACACAGTAATTGAAAATAATCACAATCGCCGACCGGATGTCGTTGTGTTTATAAATGGTCTGCCTCTTGCAGTCTTTGAGCTAAAAAATCCGGCCGATGTGAACGCTACCATCTCCGGCGCGTTCAATCAGATACAAACTTACAAAGCCGAGATCCCATCCCTGTTTGCATATAACGAACTTTGCGTTATATCCGATCATATCAAGAGTGCGCTCGTTGGCACACTCTCGGCCGACATGGAACGATTTGTCGGTTGGAAGAGTGTTGATGGTGAGAAACGTACCAAGACAAACGATCTCGACATTTTGATTAAGGGGGTATTCACTAAAGACCGGATTTTGGATATCGTCAGAAACTTTGTTGTTTTGGAGAATGAAAAAGACTCTCGAAATAACGTCACCAAAATTATTAAGAAGGTCGCCGCCTATCATCAGTATTTTGCAGTGAATAAAGCGGTGAAGCATACCATTGAGGCCGCTTCGACTACCGGTGACAAGCGAGCTGGTGTCATCTGGCACACGCAAGGTTCTGGTAAGTCGCTTACAATGGTCTTCTTTGCTGGCAAGATTGTGCAGGAGCTGGATAATCCGACGCTTGTACTCCTTACCGACAGAAACGATCTAGACGGCCAGCTATTCGGCACATTCTCCAAATGTAACGAGCTTGTCCGTCAGACTCCCAAGCAGGCACAGGATCGGGACGATCTCAAGAAACTTTTATCAGTTGCTTCTGGTGGTGTGGTGTTTACGACCATTCAAAAGTTTATGCCGGAGGAAAAAGGCGACAAGCATCCTCTTCTTTCGGATCGTCGCAACATTGTCGTTATCGCCGATGAAGCCCATCGCAGTCAGTATGACTTTCTAGATGGCTTCGCTCGCCACATGCACGATGCTCTGCCCAACGCGTCGTTTATCGGCTTTACCGGTACGCCGATTGAGCTATCAGATAAAAATACACGGGCAGTGTTCGGTGAATACATTGACGTCTACGACATCACTCGAGCGGTAGAGGATAAAGCGACCGTTCCGATTTATTATGAGGCACGTTTGGCCAAGATTGAGCTCTTGAAAGAAGCGACACCAAAGATCGATGCCGAATTTGAGGAATTGACCGAAGGAGAAGAGGTAGAGAAAAAAGAAAAGCTCAAAAGTAAGTGGGCCCGGCTTGAGGCTATGATCGGATCGGAGAAACGCGTCGCCCTTATCGCTAAAGATTTGATCGAGCACTTTGAAGCTCGTCTCGGTGCTATGGATGGTAAGGGTATGTTTGTAGCTATGAGTCGCAGGATTGCCGTTGAACTTTACGATGAGGTTATTAAATTGCGACCCCAGTGGCACAGCGATGATATCAATAAAGGATTTATAAAAGTGGTCATGACCGGAGCGGCCAGCGATCCAGCTCATTACCAAAAGCATTTACACACCAAAGAGGAACGAGATCTTTTAGCTGATCGCATAAAAGACCCAAGAGACGATCTGAAACTCGTTATCGTTCGGGATATGTGGCTGACCGGATTTGACGCTCCGTCCATGCATACCATGTATATCGATAAACCAATGCGAGGTCATGGACTAATGCAGGCAATCGCTCGAGTGAACCGTGTTTATAAAGACAAGCCGGGTGGTTTGATTGTCGACTATCTCGGTATTGCACCGGCACTCAAAGAAGCTCTTTCGTATTATACGCAGGAAGGCAAAGAAGAACCGACAGTGAAGCAGGAAGAAGCAGTCAGCGTCATGCTCGAGAAGTACGAGACTATCAAATCCATGTATCACGGTTTGGATTATTCTTTGTATTTCTCTGGCAAGGCAAAAGACAAAACTGAAATTGCAGGTTCGGCCATGGAT
>MEVA01000008.1:7914-9336 GCA_001772625.1 candidate division WWE3 bacterium RIFCSPHIGHO2_01_FULL_42_13
TGTCCGTTCCGAGTGAGGAAGCGATCCGGATTCGTGAAGATGTTGCCTTTTTCCAAACCGTCCGAGCGTTCATTGCAAAATTTGAGCAGACCGGAGGACTCGGTGGACCCACGATGGATGATTACGATCAGGCTATTAGGCAGATAGTTTCGGATGCTGTTGTATCCGATAAGGTTATAAATATCTTTGATGCCGCCGGACTTAAGAGTCCGAATGTTGCAGTGCTTTCGGATGAATTCTTGGAGGAAGTAAAAGGATTGGAACGGAAGAATGTGGCCTTGGAAGTTTTGAAGAGGCTCTTGAATGACGAGATCCGAACGATGGAGAAAAAGTTTCTGGTCAAGTCCCGCTCATTCGCAAAGATGCTCGAGGAGACGATCAAGAAATACCAGAACCAGACTATTGAAGCGGCGCAGGTTATCGCTGAGCTGGTAGAGCTGGCCAAGAAAATCAGGGAAGAAAAAGAGCGTGGCAAAGACATGAACTTAACCGAAGATGAGGTTGCTTTTTATGACGCTCTTTGTGAAAACGAGACAGCCATCAAAGAACTTGGCGATGGCACATTAAAGAAAATCGCCCAAGAGCTCGTGACCATGCTTCGCAAAAATACAAGCATCGATTGGACGCTCAAAGAAAGTGTCCGGGCGAAGCTTCGCGTGTATGTAAAGAAATTACTCAATAAATACAAGTATCCGCCGGATAAACAGGAACAAGCCACTAAGACCGTCCTCGAGCAGGCCGAGATTTTGTGCAGGGACTGGACTGGCGAATAAATCTTATGGATCGATCAGAAGTAAAAAATAAAATCGTTGATTTTTTCCGAAAGCAGATTGAGCTTAAACAAAGTCAACAGAACTATAGGCATCAAGTGCAAATGGGTGGCTTATATGAATTGTTTCGAGACTCTCTCAAAGATGTGCCCGGATATAAGCAGGACGATTATTTTTCTGTCGTTCGAGAGATTGTTCAGGAACTTATAAACACAGGATTTCTTTACCCTGGCACACCGGGTGATTTTAATAGTGGCTACCCTTGGCTTTCTATAACCGCATACGGTGCTGAAGCCTTTATGTCGGAGGATTGGTTGCCTTACGATCCGGAAGGTTATCTGAAGGCCCTCAAGGCAAAAGTACCTGCAATAGATGACGTTACTCTTGCTTACATCGGTGAGTCAATTGCCGCTTTTAACAGGAGGCACTTACTTTCCGCCACGATTACCTTGGGAGTAGCTTCTGAAAATTTGATGCTGATTTTGATTGAGGCATACACGAATTGGCTCAAAGACCCACGCAAGGCTAAATTTCAAAAACGTATTGAGGACAGGTGGATCGCTACGCAATACAGGGAATTCAAGCAAGAATTTCTTACGGACGTGAAATCTCTGCCAAAGGAGTTGCAAGGTGATTGGGAAATATATCTTGA
>MEVA01000009.1:0-18709 GCA_001772625.1 candidate division WWE3 bacterium RIFCSPHIGHO2_01_FULL_42_13
ACACAGAGCGGCCACTTGGTTTAAACATTTTAGAAGCGGAAACGGAAGAGCAGAAAAACATGATCATCAATGCTTTTATTGCGCTTTTGTATAAACTGTACGATCCAAACAAAACCGGAATTATTGGGCCCCAGCTTGAGCGTGCAGTTCGAAACGTGATGCTTACCGCGATGGTTGAGCCGGGGAGCACCTTGGTTGATGTTTTGAGGCTTTTGATTGACAGCGAGTATCACAAAAAGTTTTTGCCCAAAGTTACCGATCCATTGGTTCGTAGGTATTGGACTGATGAGATGGCCAATACTTCAGATTTTCACAAAAGCGAAAAGGTTGGTTATTTTGTTTCAAAGTTTGACCGCTTTGTTACCGAGAAAATTATGCGAAATATCATAGGACAACCAAAATCAGCCTTAAACTTTAGCAAAATTATGGAGGAGAAAAAGATTTTGTTGGTTGATTTATCAAAAGGCAAAATTGGCGAAGAAAACTCTAATTTCTTAGGCTTAATTTTAGTTCCAAAGATTTTGGCGGCAGCGATGGGAAGGCACACTCTGCTTGGCAAAACGGATTTTCCGGACTTTTATTTGTATGTTGATGAGTTTCAAAACTTTGCAACGCCTGATTTTGTAACAATTTTATCTGAGGCGCGAAAGTACAAATTGGATTTAATTGTCGCAAACCAATTTATAGGCCAACTTACAGATGAAATTAAAAACGCAATCTTTGGAAACGTTGGAACGCTAATCTCTTACCGTATTGGTTCAGATGACGCCGAGTATTTGGAAACTCAGTTTGCTCCGTTTACCAAAAACGATTTAATAAATAATCCCGTGGGGCATTACTACATGAAAATTTTAATTGATGGCCATCCAACAAAGCCATTCTCAGGGAATTTGAATTGGGAAGAAGTTCAAGCTGTTACGAGAGATAAAAGCGTTGCCGAAAAAATAAGGACCGCTTCGCGCGAAAAGTACGGAACACCTGCGGCTGAGGTTGAGAAGTATATTAACGAGAGAATTGGATTTTTGACTGAAGACGAGTCTCCTGCTGGGGGTTCAGATGAAGCAAAGCAGAGGATTAAGGACTTGTTTTAGTCGTTTTACCCATAGGCTATACTACCCACATGTCTTTAAGCTCAAACGAAATCCGCGAAAAATACATCAATTACTTTAAGGAAAAGGGCCATGAAATGGTTCCTTCAGCTCCCCTAGTTCTTCAAAACGATCCAACCACCCTTTTTACAGGTTCTGGAATGCAGCCGATGATTAAATACCTGCTTGGAGAAAGGTACCCTTCAGGAAGCTCCAGAATTGTTGACTCACAAAAATGTTTTAGGGCAGTCGATATTGATGAGGTTGGTAATAACCGGCATACAACTTTTTTTGAAATGCTTGGCAATTGGTCTTTTGGGGATTACTGGAAAGAAGAACAGCTAAGATGGATTTTTGAATTTCTTGTTGATGAACTAAAGCTTGATCCTAAAAAACTTTTTGTAACGGTTTTTGAAGGTGATGAGAAAAACGGAATTGCAAAAGATACAGAATCAGCAGAAATCTGGGAGCGTTTATTTAAAGAAAAAGACATTGAAGCAAAGGTTGGCGAGCGAATTTTTTATTACGGTGTTGAGAAAAACTGGTGGAGCAGAGCTGGAAGCCCTGATGTAATGCCAATTGGTGAACCAGGGGGCCCTGATTCCGAAATTTTTTACGAATTTGATATAGAACACGACCCAAAGTTTGGTGAAAAGTGCCATCCAAACTGTGACTGCGGCAAATACCTTGAAATTGCCAATTCGGTTTTTATGCAGTTCAAAAAAGTGGGCGAAGGAAAATTTGAGAAACTTCCCCAGCAAAACGTGGACTTTGGTGGGGGTTTGGAAAGGATTGCCGCAGCGGTAAATGATAATGCGGATGTTTTTACTACAGATTTATACGCGCCACTAATTCAAGTAATTGAGGATGCTACTGGGGTTAAATACGTAGAGAGTGGCAACAAAGGAAAGATGCAGATTGTCGCCGATCACCTAAAAGCCGCAACATTTCTAATTGACGAAGGAGTAATACCTACCAACAAAACTCAAGGTTATCTTTTAAGAAGGTTAATAAGAAGGTCGGTAGTGAAAATGTATGAGTTGGGGGACGGTTTATACAAAGTAGAAGATTTTGGAGTTTTGTGTGGCAAGGTTGTAGATATTTACGGAGTGAGTTTCTTTCGCAACCCAAATATTAAGGAATTAGCTCGTGAGGTTGTGGAGGGGGAGGTTGGAAAGTTTGGTAAATCTTTGGAGAAGGGTTGGAAAGAGATCGAGAAGAAAGAGCCTTCCGAAATTGACGCGGCGTTCGCTTTTGACTTGTACCAGACCCATGGCTTTCCTTTTGAAATTACCCGTGAAATTCTGGCGGAAAAAGATGTGGTCATAAGCGAAGAAGCGTTCAAAGCCGAAATGGAAAAGCACTCAAACCTTTCCAGATCAACTTCGGCCGATACTTTCAAAGACAGCCTTGGGAGTTGACGCGAAACCGGTTGTGACCTATAATGTACTCGGTTCCTTTCCATTCCTTTTCTTTCCGCGGTCCAAAGCGATCGCAAGACAATTTAATAGTAGGTAGTATTTATAATCCGTGGAAAGGCTCTGCGGATATTTTGTTTTAAGGAGGTGTTATAAATGGAAAAAATGACAAACTTAACAACAGGCTTGTGGAAGTTTCATGAAAGTGTTCCGCTAGAAGTGTTGCAGGAAGTTGCTGAAGAGTGGGCAAAAGATGAAAGGTACAAATATCTTTACATTCGTTGGGCGAGCAAAGATCAGCGTGCAATTGGGTTTACCTATGAGAAAGAAGATGGGGCTAAAGGAACTCATGAAAAGTTCTTTGAGGAAATTACAGACAAATTGAAGAAAAAGTTTGGTAATAGCCTAGTTGGGTGGGATGTTAGTAGCACAACCTACACTATAAAGGGCTTTTAACCCCTTTGGTGGAAAGGAACCACCAAGTCCTCTATACTCTAATTAACTATGAAGCTGCCTATGAATTTCGGCAAAAAAGAAGAATCTTCCCGTTTTTTAACCGTTGATATTGGTTCAAATTCCGTAAAAGTTATGGCGTTTGATGTTGAAAAGACGGAGAAAGGTCCGGTTGCGGCAATTATTGGTATTGGTAAACGTCCACTTCTGGAGGAATCCACCCGCGGTGGAGTAATTGTTGATGCAGAAGATGTTGCGAAAGCCGTGACCCTTGCCGCCTCTATGGCCTGCAACGGCGACGAACCAATAACCCAGGCAATTTTTGGGGTTAGCGGGAATGTGGCGTACGGTTTAATGACTACAGTTCGGGTAACACGGGGGAGTGGTTCTCCAATTTCGGCCAAAGAGGTTGACGGTATTTTTGCTAAAACTTACGACGCCGCCCACGATCAAATTCAATCAAAACTTTTGGAAGTAACGGGTGCTGCGGAAACTGCCGTCCAGATGGTAACTTCGTCGGTTGTTTATACAAAAGTAGACGGGCAGGCTGTTAAAGAACCGGTTGGCATGCAGGGTCAGAAAATTGAGTTTGCAGTTTTTACTTCATTTGTTCCGGCATACCATCTTGATATTTTGCAGGAAGTTGCCGAAAGCGCAGGTTTAGAAGTTACAGCAGTTGGTTCCACAATGTATTCGCTGGTAAAGTCTTTAGGTTATTCGAAAAAAGCTGACTTTGATGGAGTGATTATGGATATTGGAGGGGAGATGACAGAAGTTGGAGTTATTTTTAGCGGTGGAATTGTTGACACGCGAAGTTTGGATATTGGAGGAACTCATTTTACTCAAGAGTTAAGCCGAAACATGGATATGTCTTTTCAGGACGCGGAACATAAAAAGATTGAGTATTCATATGGGCGACTAGCTGAAAGTGACGCACTTTTAGTTCGCGGATATATGGATAATTTGTTGGATATTTGGCTTCACGGCGTGGAATTATTGTTCCAAGAGTTTTCAGGGGTAAAAACTTTTGCGCCAAACGTGTATTTAGTAGGCGGCGGAGCGGAACTACCTGATATTTATGAAGTTGTGAGCAAAGAACCTTGGGCAAAATCTATTGCGTTTAAATCTCCTCCGGAATTTAGTAAACTTTCGATGGAAGATTTGAAACTTGTTGTTGATAGAACCGGAAAAGCGCATGGGCTTGAAGATATAATTCCAGCGTCTTTATCTTTGGTATTTTTGGAGCTGAAAGGATTTATTGAATGACAATAACGCTTGAAATTCACGAAGGCGTACTTGCCGCAATAAAAAAACTAAAAACTTCCCACGAAGAAAATGTTGAGTTTATTATTCCAGAGGGCTCGGTTTTGTTTGAGAACAGTCTGAACCTAAAACTTTTGAAAAAGGAAGCTGAAGTTTTGAAAAAAGAAATTTCATTTGTTACTTCAGATGAGGCGGGGCAAACAATTATCGATTTTATTGAAGGTGAGGGAGAGGGTTCCTCAAGCGATTTTGTTTCAAGAACTGTAACTTTGGATGAAGTTTCCGGTGGTGGTGTGATGGGAGGAAAAAGAAAACTTCCGATTGCCCTGCCGGTAATTTCCTTAGCCTTTTTGAAGAATCTAAGGCCTCCGCAAGCCTCCCTTAAAGGAAAAACGCCTCTTATCATGGGTTTGGCAGTTTTAGTTGCTGCGCTAAGTTTTGGCGTATATCACCTCTTTTGGAAAGTCCCAAAAGCTGAAATTCGGGTGGTGGTAAATTCGCAACCGCTAATTAAAAGTGTGGAAATTCAAGTTAAGCCAAATGTTCAAAACGATGTGACAGGACATGTGTTGGCGGGAAAAATTGTTGAGGGTGTACTTGTTGAATCAAAAACCACTCCCACAACCGGTGAAAAGACGGTGGGTGAGAAGGCAACTGGAAAAATAAAAATCGAGAATTGGAGTGTTACTGCGGATAAAGATTTTGATAGTGGTGAGAGATTATATTCAAAAGATGATGATGACCTCTTTTATACTTTGGATGACGATGTTACTGTTCCCCACGGTGAACAGGCGGAGGGCACTAAGACTGCAGGTACTGCTGAGGTGGAGGTTACAGCGGTTGAGATTGGTTCCGATTACAATTTAGATGATGGGAAAAGTTTAGAATTTGAAGATTTTGATCCGGATGATTTTACCGCTGAGGTTGTAGAAGATATAGATGGCGGTTCTAGCGATATAGTTAGCGTTGTCTCCCAGGTCGATATGGATACTTTGTCGGACGAGTTGTTTACGCAGATAAGCGCAAAGGGTGGCGAGGCTTTAAAGGGGGCGTCCGTAGGGGACCAGGTTTTAATAAGCGATTCCCACGTTGCCTCTTTGGTTAAAGAAGAATTCAACGCGAAATTGGACGACGAGGTTGAAGAACTGGAACTAACACAAACCGTAAGTTTTCAGGGGCTGGCTTACAATAAACAAGACCTAAACGCTATTTTAGATGATTTGCTAAAAGGTTTTGTTCCACAGGGTTTTGAACTTTCGACAGAAGAGCGCGAAACAAATGTTGAAATTCTAGGAAACACAGACGCCAATGTTTTGAGTGTATCTCAGGCCGACTTACAAGTGACTATAAAAGCCTACGTTATTCCGGAAGTAAATGAAGATGAGTTGAAACAAAAACTTCTTGGCGTTTCGTTTAGTAATGCTGAGCAAATCCTGGGAAGTGTACGCAACATTAAAACTTATGAAATAAAAATGACCCCTAACATTCCGTTTTTGAGCAGGCTTCCGAAAAACGTAGAAAACATTTCGTTGACCGTGGAAAGGGAATAACCGTGGCGCCTGTCGTGCAAGAAGAAATTTTGCTTGGAGTTGATTACGGCGGGAAAAACACTGGATTGGCCTTTGGACGCGTCGGCCTAGCCTCCCCGCTAAAAGTTATTAATTCAAACGATTCCAATGTTGTAATTTCCGAAATTTCCCGTACCACTTTAGAGAATAAAGTATCAAAAATAATAATGGGCTTACCGGTTGATGAAGAAGGAAGAGAGACAAATCAGTCTTTGGAAGTGCGCCGCTTTGCCAAGCTTCTAAGAATACGATTAAAAAAACCGGTGGAATTTATGAACGAATTTGACTCATCACAAGAAGCGATAGCGGGTGCAATAAGATCGGGAATTTCCAGAGAGGGAAGAAAAACAGCCGATCATTATTCTGCGGCACTAATTTTGAAGAGATACTATAACGAGTTGCAGGAAAACCTAGAAAAGTAAATCTATTTTTTCATTTGCATTTTTACTTCTTTAGATTCACAGATTAAACACTCAAAGTTTTCTCCAGGATTTAGGCATGCCGGACACATGTAAATCCCATCCTTATAAATCATATCGGCCTGTTCGCACTTATTGCATAAAAATATAACGTCGTCTCGGTCAATTTTTCCATCATTTGGACAAATAAATTGGGCATTTGTGGGCACATCGTACGTATTTTCTTCATGATCGTGGGTTAAGTCATTGTCTTTGTGCATAAACAAAATCTAGCATGGGTTGTTAGGGGCTGCAAGCTCTGCTAACCTTATCTTATGATTTTCCTTTACATCTACTTGGGGATTGGATTTATCTATGCTTTGTATATTTGGCTTTTTGCCGGCGACCCTTGGACAGCGATTCCTATTAATACGATTGGCGGTCCTATTAACATTATTTATCAAACCGTCCGCGCTTTTCTTCGAAGGAAAATTGAGATGTATGATTTGTTTAAAGGGAAAAGGGCGGTTATTTTTGATTTGGACGGCACAATCATAGATTCGCAGCCCTTTCAAAATCAGGCTATAGACGCGGTTTTGGAGGAAATTGGAGCGGGTTGGGTTTCGCGTGACTATGATCACGGGTTAAACAATTTGGAAAGATGGACGCATCTTTTACACACAAACCCAAGTATTAATACAAAACTTTCCCCCGAGGAGTTGGAAAATAGGTCAAAAAGTAAATATCTGGAACTTCATGCAGAGGTTGAGGCGCTAGACGGGTTCTGGACCCTAGCGAGGTATTTGAAAGAGAAAGGATTTAAATTAGGTCTGGCCACAAATACCGATAGAGATGTAACGGACGTGGTTTTAAAAAGGTTGGGTGCTGACCAAAACGTTTTTGATGCAATAGTTGCAGGCGATGAAGTTAAAAAGCGAAAACCAAGTCCCGAGATCTATAAAAAGACCTTGAAGCTTCTGGGTGTTAGAGCGAAAGATACGATAGTGTTTGAAGACACGATTGTCGGATCAAAGGCTTCTACTGGTGCTGGGCTTGCCACCGTGATTATTTGGGACGGTGTGGATGAAGATACGGAGAATTTTCCAAAGAATACATATTTCTTTTTACCTGATTTTGAGGGAATGCCAGAGGCTATAGAAAAATCAATGAAACAGCAGCTTGAGGAAGTAGCGAAGGAGTTGGAGGCCAAAGGAACCGGAGCAACCCCTTAATTTTCAGGAACAATTTCTATTTTTGCGTTTTTAATTCTATCCAAGACCACCCCTGCTGCTTCTTTTGTATCTTTTGCAGCGTCAAGGGATAACTTTCCTCCTGAGGCCATAATGTGGCCCCCGCCGTCAAAGTATTCTTTAACTATCTTCTGTACATTTGGCGCGCCCGTAGATGATCTAAATGAAATCCTGTACTCGTCTTTAGTTGGTGTTATAACAAAGCCCCAGGTATAAGATTCTATTTGCCTCATGAATCTGGTTACAAAGACGTGATACCCGCCACTCACTTCACTTTCAGTATAATTTTCAACACCTGTTTTGTTAATGTAGGAGTATGTTAATCCCGGCAAATCCTCTCGTATTTTTACATTTTTCGAGTTAGCAACAAATATCTTGGCCAGCTCGTATTCCGAGGGTTTAATCGAGGAAATTTTTCGTTGCAGCTCGTCAATTCTTATCTTGCCGTTTTCTACTATCCTTTTTGCTTCTATGAAAACACTTGTAGATCTTTGGTCCACAAAAGCAAACGAGCCCGTGTCTGCAAGAATACCTGTTAGTAAAGTTTCTGCCGCAACCTTTTCTTCCAATTCCTTATCTGTGTAAAAGTACCGCGAAACTAGTTCGCAGCAGGAAGTTGTAAGCGGCTCCGTTATCCAGTAATTGTGATTGTTTTCTTCTGGCTCGTGGTGGTCAATGCAATAAGTCATATAACTGTCTGTTTTTATTTCTTCCGGATACTTTGTAAACCTATGCAGTGGTGTTCCATCAAGCAGTACCAACATATCACCGCCTTTTAATTTTGCGGGCAAGTTATTAACCCACTCGATTTTCTCGTAAAGCGCCAGGTAGTTATAGTCCGCGTTTTCGAGATTTTCATAAAAAATGTGAACTTCTTTGTCCGGCAAGTTATTTTTAACCCAACGATACATTGAGAGGCAACTTGCAATCGCGTCCGAATCGGGCGAAACGTGACTGGTGATAATTATTCTGTTCGTCGTTTTAGCCAGCTCGAGAAATTTTTCTTTATGTGTGCCCATTCGTGAATTATACTGCTAAAATGATTGCTATGAAGGATTTAAAACAAACTATTTCTTATGAGGATTTTGCCAGACTTGATGTAAGATCAGCCACAGTTATTGAGGCGCAATCTATTGAAGGTTCGGAAAAGTTGATTAAACTAACTTTAGATGTTGGCGATGGAGAAACACGACAGGTTTTAGCGGGAATTAAAAAGTGGTACCCGCCGGAAGATTTAAAAGGTAAACAAATTATTTTTCTTGCGAACCTTGAGACCCGCAAAATGATGGGTGAGGAGTCGCAGGGGATGTTGCTGGCTCTAGACTCTACCAGTGAAGACAAGCCTATTCTCCTTATTCCCGAAATCAGAATGGAGAATGGCAGTAGTGTGAGATAATCCCACAACATGGAATACAAGCCAAAAACTTACAACATACTAACTTATGGCTGTCAGGCCAACATGGCCGACTCTTCCACCATGGCGGGGGTTTTAGAGGCGCTGGGGTTTGAAAAATCGCCCGACTATCTAAAAAGCGATGTTTTTATCGTAAATACCTGCTCCGTTCGCCAAAAAAGCGAGGATAAGGTTTACGGCTTGGGCAAGCAATTAAAGCGTATGAAAAATCGCCCTTTTACGATTATGGCAGGGTGCATGGTAGGTTCGGTAACTGGAGAGCGTCAAAGATATGAATTCGAAGAATTAAAAGCGCGAACTCCGTGGGTTAACGAATATATAAACCCATCTCAAATTCCGGACATTCCGCAAATCTTAAAGACCAACGACTTAATAGGGGAGTGGGCCTCTGACAATGCTTTTCCACGAGTAGATAGTCCTGATGAAAATAATAAAATCGGTTACGTAAATATTTCTTTTGGCTGCGATAACTTTTGCAGATTTTGTGTTGTTCCTTATGCGCGCGGCAAAGAAATTTCGCGAAGTGAAGAAGAAATTTTAAAAGAAGTTTCGCATTTAATTATGCGCGGATTTAAACATATTATGCTTTGTGGCCAAAACGTAAATTCTTGGGGATTAACGTGGGATGAGAAGTTTGCGATAAGAGCGGGAAGTGATGATAAGCTGCCGTTTGCCGATTTGCTAAGAAAAGTTCATGAAGTAGAGGGCTTGGAAAAATTAAGTTTCATTTCGTCAAATCCATTTGATTTTACAACCGACCTTATTGAAACAATCCAACTTCCAAAAATTGATAACTTTTTACACATTGCAGTGCAGTCCGGAAATAACGACGTGCTTAAGAGAATGAACCGACGTCATACTATCGAAGAGTTTACTTCCCTACTACATCAAATTAAAAAAGCTAAGCCCGCCGTTGAGTTTGGAACAGACATTATTGTTGGATTTCCCGGCGAAACTCGCGAACAGTTTATGGATACAGTAAAGCTTTTTCAAACCATTCCGTTTAACGTGGCGTTTATTAGCATGTATTCAGTACGAAAAGGGACACCTGCGGAGAAATTGTATGAAGATGACGTTTCGTTAGAAGAGAAAAAGTGGAGACATGCGGAACTTATGAGGGTGTGGAGAGAGTGCAAGCCTAAATTAAAATAGGCCTACACCCTCTCATTTTACAGATCGGACTTACTACGAATCGGAAGTTCGTGCTTGGCTTCGGCGGTGTTCAATCAACAGAGCCAAGAAGAACCAAATCCCGCCAGTGATCATACCAACCAGGATGGCCCCGAAAATCCCTCCAAGAACGGTTGTAGAAGTTGGCATTACGGTTGCAGGCCACATCGCCCCATACATCGCTGGAAAAAGCCCAGCAGTAAAGGGAACTACAGCTACCTTTTTCAGATCGGGTGCTATCAAGAGGGCAAGGTTGTAGCTTATGATGAACGCCACACCTCCTATAGCCGCCAAGATTACAGCAAGTCCGAGTTCGGTTGCTAAAAGTGGAGATGGGAGAAATTTCACCCCCAAACCCAACAAAGCCGACCAGGTAAAATCGGACTGTGCCACCTTTTTTACGAATCCCACAGAAACCTCCTAGATTTAGGTCAGATTTAAACTGCGGGCATTATATCCTATAGGATAATAATTGTAAAGACTACCTTATAAACTCTTTGATCCAGCCCTTTATTTCCTCATAATTATCATAGGCGTGGTTTTCGCCTGGAATTTCTATCAGCTTATACTTCCCGCCCCAGTTTTTCGCCAAATACTTTTCAAGATTGGCGTGTTTAAAAAACATATCGTCTGTTTGTTGAATAAAAAGCGTTGGAATTTTAAATTCTGATGCCCACCTGTCAAATTCGGGTCCCCTTTCTCCAAAAGGCGACCCAACAAAAACACATTTTTTTGGGGAAATTTTTCCTTCGCTAACTGCGCGAACGGTTATGATTGACCCAATTGATTTTGCGTAAATTACATAATCGCCATCTAAACTTTTTGCTTCCTCCTCAAGTTTCTGTGCTTCAAGTTTTGTATCTCCGTGTTCCTCACCCGTTCCGGCCTTCCAATGTTCGTAAACGTGAGTTGTTACAGATTCAAAAAGATCGTTAAGATGTTTGGCCGAGTCGTAAAGCCCCTGCTCGTTATATTGTTTTGAGTTTCCGGGAAGGATGATTAGGTGCATAAGAAAATTTTAGCACGAAACAAAAAGGCCAGATTTCTCCAGCCTTTTGTCTGACGCTAAACAAATCGAAATTTTACGAGTGGTTTGCCCCTCGCCTCTCCCACTATCATGAAAATTCCCAGCAGAATCACCAGCGAGGTCGCCAGAATATCCCCGCCAGGGATTTTATACAGAAGATCTAGCAAGAACGCCACCCAGAAAAAACCAGCTGAGAAGTTAAATACACCTCCCCACCACCTCCGTTTGGTTATAGGTGGAAGCTTCTTTTGGTATGTGGGCCCAGTTTCGGAAAGATCCATCACGATAAAGCTCATTCCCAAAACGCCTGCCAGGAGCAGAACGGCCACAAGAATTACGGCAAGCATGACCGCCGGACCCACCGTTACCGGATTCTCGACTGATCCCAATCGTGCGTTTTGTGGCCCGACTATAGCTAGCACCACTAACTGAAATGCAAACAACTGACGCGGGTTTACTTTTAGAACCATGTGTTCCTCCTTCCCTTTTCCAAGTTAGTTTAACTGACGCAACAGAGCAATTGCCCCGAGCGCCTGTCCCGCTACCCAGATCACTGCAAGTAGGAGTACTACGTAAAGCGCGGGAAGCCACCAAGGTTCAACTTCTTCCGCCCCTCGCCATTTTGGCGGCATGAAATGATAAGTAAGGTCCGCGTGCCAAGCCTTCTTTTCAGGTTTATCGTCCATCGCAGTCTCCTTTATAGGCTCTATGCTATCACTCGCCTGATATACTTGCAATTATGGCAACTATTTTTGTTATTCTAGGCCCAACTTCGTCTGGAAAAACTTCTACAGCTTTGGATTTGTGCAAACGCTCTAACGGTGAAATAATCTCCACCGACTCCCGCCAGATCTACAAGGGAATGGATATAGGTACCGGCAAAACGCCTATAAATACCAAAATTAAGGTGGAAAAAGGCAAAAATCACTGGGTTTTAGATGGTATTAAGGTTTGGGGTTACGATTTAATCAACCCGGATGAGTATTTTTCAGCTTACGATTTTGCTAAGTGGGCGCTGCCAAAGGCACAAGAACTTCTGGAGCAGGGAAAGGCCGTATACCTAGTTGGCGGAACTGGATTTTTTATCGATATGTTCACAGGTCGCGCGAAGCCTTCGCGGGTAAAACCTGACTTTAATCTTCGAAATAAACTGGAAAAGCTAAGTCTTTCCGAACTTCAGAAAAAACTGATGTCGTTAAACCCAGAAGCGTATGAAAAGATAGATAAAAACAATCATGTTCGTTTAATTCGGGCAATCGAAATAGAAACCGGAAAAAATCACTCCCCTACTCCCCTGCCCTATTTGCAAAACGTAAAATTTGAATACACAGGTTTAGATGTTTCCCGCGAAGTTTTATATGAGCGAGCAGATGTCTGGTTAGACAGTATTTGGCAAAATGGACTACTCCCCGAAACTCAAAACTTAATTTCCGCGGGCTTTGGAGAGACGCGGCCGTTAAATGGCATAGTTTACAAAAGCACCAAGGCTTTTCTAGTTGGCCAACTTTCAGAAGATGAAGCAAAACAGCAGGCTAAATTTGACCTACACGCCTACATCCGTCGTCAGCAAACTTACTTTAAGAAAAACAAAGACATAAAGTGGCTCAATAATGTAGAATCTAACTAATGGATAAACAAGTCGTAACAACAATAAAAGTTGTCCTTACCGCTCTAAGTATCCTATTTTTGCTGTGGATTCTTTACCGTCTTGCTCCAATTTTTGCGACCCTTCTAATTTCGCTGTTTGTAGTTTTAGCGCTTGAGCCAACCGTTAAGTATTTCAGAAAACGGACAGTCTTAAACAAACTTTTAAGCAGGGGTGTTGCAGTTGCCCTAACATTCACCCTTTTTATAACTGTTGTTGTGTTTATTTTTACAATTGGTTTACCACCCGTAATTTCGCAGGCTCAAAAACTTTTACTTAATTTGTCTGGTATTTTTTCTGTGATTCCGGGTTTGGAAGACTTTGAACTAAGCATTCAAGATGTTATTCCCCAGCTTTCAAATCTTTCCGGAGATATTGTTGATCAGACCTTCTCACTTTTCTCAAACATTGTGGCAGTTATGAGTGTCCTCTTTTTGTCTCTGTATATGTCTTTAGACTGGGAGAACTTAAAAAGGCTTTTTATTGGAATGTTTGGCGGAAAAACCAAGCAGTTAATTTCCGAGATCGTTGCTGAAGTTGAAGTTAATATTGGACATTGGGTTAGGGGCGAGTTACTTCTTATGCTTATTGTCGGGTCAGCAAGTTTTCTTGGGTTAGTAGTTTTAGGTATTGATTACCCGCTGGCGCTTGGTTTAGTAGCGGGCTTACTGGAAATCGTTCCGATTTTAGGACCTGTGATAGCCGGGGTCCTTGCCGCAATTGTAGGTTTTGCTGCATCCCCTGCAAAAGGATTTGGTGTAATTATTTTATTTTTAATAATTCAGCAACTTGAAAATACTGTTTTGGTTCCAAAAATTATGCAGAAAGTTTCCGGGTTTAGTCCTTTGGTGATTTTAATCGCGCTTCTTATTGGTGGTCAGTTTTTTGGAGCGGTTGGGGCAATTGTTGCGGTTCCACTTACAATGATTCTTGTGTTGATTGCGAAAAAAGTTCTCACTTATAACTCTTAACATCTCTAATTGGTGAAAAACCCAACCTTTCGGTTGGGTTCCCCACGTTAAACTTTTCTGTAGGATGCGAATAAGCCAGATTCTGTTTTGGCTTGCGCCATTTCGATCATCTATCTAGGCTCCATCTTTGCACCTCGGCGAGCAGCCTCAAACGGTGCGTTCGTGGATTGCTGCGGGTGGGATTGCCCGTTGCACTACTTTTCCGTGTTTGACAAAGCAAATTTAGAAAAAGCATCGTCACTGTTGCTCTTAGAACCTGTTGATTCAGATTCTATTTCCAAAGACTTTCGCCTTTGAAACACCAGTTGTTACCAATTGGAGCTTACGCCCCATCCCCTTGCTCTACGCAGTCTGGACTTTCCTCTCTTACGGTTAGGCAAGAGCGATCGTTCTGCTTCCTACGTGGGGATTATACAGTAAAACCGCCCTATAGTCCAGGTACGCACAGGGATCCGTAGGCTGTGTTAATATAAATCACATGGAAAACATCGACTCTTCCAAATTCCACACTTTAAACATGAAATATAAGAAATTCTACATTGCGTTGGGTTTTGTTTTGCTTTTGGTAGTTTTGCCGGCTTTAACTTATACCTACTACAATATTGCTCTCAACCGTCCGGCTCAGGGTTTTAAAGAGGCGCAGTTTCAAATTGAGGAAGGTGAGGCTATTTCGTCAATTGCCAGTAGGCTTCACGCGCAAGGTTTGGTAAATTCTGATTTTCTCTTTAAGGTACATCTTTTTTCGCAAGGCCTACATACAAAAATTCAGGCGGGTGTTTATAATATTCCAGCAGGTGCGTCTGTTGCGGAACTTGCCTTAATTTTTCAACACGGAACAAACGACGCTTCAATTACTTTTATTGAAGGCTGGAGGGTTGAAGAATACGCTTTGGCCGCAAGTGAACAGTTTGAAAACGTTGATTACAATGAATTTTTAACCTTAGCAAAAGACAAAGAAGGATTTTTATTTCCGGACACATATTTTTTTAACGCTGACGTTGATGAAGAGGAAATCGTTGAGCTTTTAGGAATCACATTTGAAGAAAAAACTGCCGGCATCTTAGCTCCAAGAGCTTTAGAAGCCGCAGGCCTTACAAAAACAGAAGCTATAATTTTTGCCTCAATCGTTGAGCGCGAAGTTTCTGACGAAGAAGACAGGCCCGTTGTTGCCGGAATCTTAATTAAACGCTGGAAAAATGATGAACTTTTGGGTGCTGATGCCACAACGCAGTACGCCGTGGCGGCTTTGCAGGTTTGTGCCCCGGCGGATGGTATGGAGGTGGAGCTTTGGACTTTAGAAGATTGCTGGCCAGCAGAAGAGGACGCAAAACTTGTAAACTGGTGGCCTAGAGAATTAACGGCCGGTGATTTAGCTTATGATAGCCCCTACAACACAAGAGTACATGCAGGACTTCCTCCCACACCAATTTCTAACCCCGGAGCTCAAGCAATAGAAGCTGTTCTAAACTACACTGATACGCCTTACAACTATTATTTAACAGATAAAAACGGAATTACTCACTACGCTACAACTTTAGAAGAGCACAACAAAAACGTTTCCGAGAAATTATAGCTTTTCACTCAACAATTCCGGTGTAATATTTATTCCTATTTGGTTCACAACCCCCCGCTCAACATAAATGGGCGATTTAGTTCTAAGAGCAATGGCAATAGCGTCACTTGGTTTTGCGTCAATATCAAATTCTTTTTCACCATGTCTAACTCTTATGTAAGAGTAAAATATTTCATTGTCGTAACCGCTTATGATTACTTTTTCAACTTTTCCGTCCAAAGCATTTATAAGTCTTTTGGTTGTATCATGAATGTGAGGCCTAGGTTCGTGGTAAGGTTCGCGGGCGGCTAAGATTTCTCTGGCTGAATTTTCGTTGACTTTAATTGGGAGAAGAATTTTCCTCTCTTTGCTAAAGAGATAAACTACGTGGCCCCCAACCGGGCCCTCGCCATCTTCAATTATGGCTTTTATCTCAAAGTAGGTCATAGTTGCTTTCGCAACAGTATTTAGTTTTCATGGGCTAGGAAAGCAGGATAAGCAGGCTTACTAGTACCGGCTCAATATAATCTTTATTAGGATGTTATGCAAGCGGGGCTGGGCTAAACCTTTTAGGTGGGTTTGCGCTCCCTTTCACACAAGGTATAATGGGCTTATGCCCGAACTGCTCGCTAATTACAAAGGGAAAAGTCTTACCAGGCTCCTTATTTATATTTTTATTACCTTTCTCATCCTTGGCTTAAGTGTAGGTTATGTTGTTGGAAAAATCGGCGAAAGAAAAGCGGCTCAAGAAGCCTTGTCTCAGAAAACACCTACCGAACAGGCTTTTTATGAAGGAACGATAACTTTTATAGAACCACGTTTACATTTAGAAGATGAAATTTCATATGTTTTGGTGGATAAAAATGGTAACGATATAATTTTGCTAAAGGCCGAAGACCAAAAGCTTGAAATTGCCGAGGGACATTACGGTACAGTTTACGGTGAAGAAGACAAAACTGTAAAAAACGAAGATTATCTCATGGTTGATAAGGTAGTAATCAAAAATGGCTCAAATTGAATATAAAAATATAACTAAAGATTACGATGTGGACGATAGGGTTTTAGATAATGTGTCCTTTAAGGTGGAAAAAGGCGAGTTTGTGTTTTTGGTTGGGCCTTCAGGAGCCGGAAAAACGACCCTGATAAAGCTTTTGATAAGGGAAGAGCTACCTACTGAAGGTGAAATTTGGTTTGAGGGTTTAGGTGCGGTTGAGGATGCCGAAGCGGTAGAGAGTATTGCTTCGGACGTAGAAACTGTGAGCAGTTTGGTGAATATCTTTGACCTTCCCCACGACAGGCTGCCGGAATTAAGACGAAGGATAGGAGTTGTTTTTCAGGACTTTAAGGTTTTGAACTCGAAAAATGTTTTTGAAAATGTCGCGGTGGCATTGGAAGTTGCGGGCGCCACGCTTAACGAAATTAAAAATATTGTCCCAAATGTTTTGGGACTGGTGGGTTTATCAGATAAGGCAGAGCATTTTCCTAAGCAGCTTTCGGGTGGTGAAATACAAAGACTGTCTATTGCCAGAGCACTTGCACATGAACCTGAAATCTTGGTAGCTGATGAACCAACAGGCATGATTGATCGTAAAGCCACGGATGATGTTTTGCAGGTTTTGGAAAGAATTAATTCTTTGGGCACAACTATCATTATGGCCACGCACGACTACAAAATTGTCGATAAAATGAAAAAGAGGGTTTTAAGGCTAGAAAAAGGTAAACTTACTTCAGATAAGAAAGAAGGAAAATATGATGAATAGCACATTGATCAAGCATTTAGATAGTTTAAAGACCCTATATTCACGTGAGAAGTTCCTAGTACTTTCAAATATTGCCGTTATGACGGTAACTTTTGTGATTTTAGGCTTTTTCTTTGGTACGGCGGTTGGAATGCAAACGGCGATAAAAAGTTTAGAGGAGCAGGCTCAGGTTACGCTATTTTTTGAAGACAAATACCCTGAAAGTGAAATTCTAGCCCTAAAAAGCAGATTTGAAGCTGATGAAAGAATTTTAAACGTCCGTTATATTTCAAAAGAACAAGCCTTCCAGATTTTTACGGATATAAATAAGGACGAGCCTATTTTGTTGGAAGCAGTTTCAAAAGATATTCTACCGGCAAGTTTAGAAATCCGTGCGCAACGTTTGTCTGACTTGTCATCTTTGGCAACTGAATTTGAATCTTTGGAAGGTGTTGAAGAAGTAAAGTTTTTTAGAGATGTAATTGAAAGGTTCAGGTATTGGGCGAATGTAATTTATATTGTTGGAGGAGGTTTAGTTTTAATTTTCCTCGGGCTTTCTTTTGCGATTGTAATGTCAACTCTTAGGGTAACAATTGACTCCAAAGGTGATGAGATAGAAATTATGAAGTTGGTTGGAGCTACGGACGACTATGTAAAAGGTCCACTTTTATTTCAAGGCCTATTTTTTGGCTTAGTGTCGGCTACTATTGCCTCGGTTGTACTGCTGATATTTTTCACTTCGATAAAGTTTTTGGGGCTTTTCGGGGCAACCTCGACAGTTTTTATTTTGCCGGGAGTTAGGGTTTTAAGCTGGATCTTTCTAATTATCCTGGTAGTACTACTTCTGATTTTTGGCGGGCTTTTAGGTTACCTTGGAAGTCAAACTGCGATTAAGAAATACCTCAAGTATTAACTCTTATATGTTTAAGAAAACTAAACTACATCTCCTCATTTTAGTTGTTGCCCTCTCGGTGATTTATTCCAGAAGTGCAAATGCGATTGTTGATGAATGTAAGGAAATAGAAGACTCAGTTTTACGAGATCAATGCCAGTCGGCTCTGGATAAAAGAGATAAAGCCCTTGGTGAGGTCAAAACATTAGAAGGAGAGCTTGCTTATTTTGATGCCCAAATAAGCCTTACAGAGCTTAAGATCCAGAACTCCATATCAGAAATACAGAAAAGAACAGAACTTCTTGAGGAGCTCACAATAGACATAGAAAACCTTTCCCAAAGGATAGAAAGCCTAGTAGATTCAATTGATTTTCAAACAAATGTATTGCAGGAGCGTATGAGGGAAAGATACAAGTCCGGAGATACCTCGCCGCTTCTGGTGTTGCTTGGCTCAAACACCTGGGATACCTTAGTAAAAAAAGCGGAGTATCTGCGCATCCTGCAAATGCAGGATCAGAAGCTTTTAGATGAGATGAGGGCCACAAAAGAAGCATTTACAGTCCAAAAGAACCTTTTTGAGGAAAAGAAATCACAGACGGAAGAGTTGAGGGCGCAAGTAGAGCAAGAAAAACAAAACCTAGAATCTTACCAAGTCGATTTGAACAATCAACGTGCCTCTAAGGAAAAGCTCAAGCAGCAGACCCAAAACGATGCGGTTAAATATGACGCTCTTTACAAGCAGGCTATAGCGCAGGCGAATAGTTTTAAGAGTTTCGTGGGTTCTGCGGGCGGTGGAGTTATTGGCGCAAATGCATTTGGTAAGGGAGATGAAGGCTGGTACTACTCTCAAAGAGATGAGAG
>MEVA01000009.1:18720-35311 GCA_001772625.1 candidate division WWE3 bacterium RIFCSPHIGHO2_01_FULL_42_13
AAAATATTGGCGATTCCAACGAAATAGTTTTTGAGGTGGGCTGTCTGGTAACAAGCGTTGCCATGGTTCACAGGGGATATGGGCATGATGTAACGCCTGAAGATATTGCCAGTGAATCAGACTATTTCTTTGGTTCCACAGCAATGATGAGTATTCCCTGGCCAGCACCTTCCGGTACCTCGTATAGGTCAATAAATACAAGTCAAATTGAGGGAGAACTCGATGATGGAAATCCCGTTATTGTAGGGATTAATGCTGGTCCGTATGGTACACACTTTGTAGTTTTGGCCGATATGGATGGTGATGATTACGTAATGTACGACCCTTACTACGGGCCAGACCTAAGTTTTTCAGACTACTACAACACAGGTTCCATTTTCCAGGCGGTTGTTTTTAAGTAATCTCTAAGTAGATTAGAAATTAGACCCTTGTCCACAACGTGCTTTTGCTTTTAACTTTGCGTGCAATGCATGCGAAAACTTTCAAAGTAGTTTTTCTCCTTACCTTAATTTATTTTCTGACCATCTTTTTGCCACCGGCTTTTGCGAAAGAAACTTATTTTGAGTTTATTCCAGCCAGCAGTGTGCTAAGTTTGGAAAATGAGGTTGAGATTTTATTTAAGTACGAACTGATCAATCTGAAAGAAAATAGTTTTCGTGTCCGGCCAGCTTCAAACGTTAAATATACGCAGATTTGGAATGACGAAAGTGAGAAGTGGGTTTCGGAGAGTGCTTTGTGGAGTGATTTCCCGGTTTTAAGTAAGGCCATGAAACTTAAGTTTTTAAGTGGAGAATTTTCATACGCGGAAGTTTATTTTCAGGTTCAAAATACTAAAACGGCTTTAATATACGAAACTCCCCGGCACAAAATTTGGAGTCGAGGTTGGTTTTCCGATTATGTCCGCAGGCTTAATGAGAATATTATGAAGCTGGAGAAATAAGAGTAAGTGCTAGAATAAATAGATGAAAACTTTGTCTCGCTGGGCGCCGGCAATTGTAATTTGTTTAATAATTTTTTATTCCTCTGCCAGACACGGCACCGCTATTTCGCAAAGTTATCTTTGGAACTACGCCGCCAATAAAGCCGCCCACGTATTTTTATATTTTCTTTTGTGCTTTACTTTTTATCGTGGTACAAAGAATGTGCTTTCGGCAATTGTGCTAACTGTTTTATACGCGATGTCGGATGAATTTCATCAGCAGTTTGTTCCAACACGAAGTGGCCAGCTTACCGATGTACTTATTGATGCCGTGGCCGCCGGCACTGCAGGATTAATTTTATGGACGTTTTATCAAGATCTACCCAAGAAACTGAAGAACTGGCTAAACGTTTAGCCACACAGCTTAAATCTGGCGATGTTTTGGCGTTGCACGGGGATTTAGGCTCCGGAAAGACTACATTTACTTCATACCTGGTTTCGGCGCTTGGAATTGAAAAGCGGGTTCAAAGCCCAACCTTTGTGATTTTGCGAAGATATGCGGCCGAAAGTGAGAAAAAGATTCAAGCAGTAAATCACTTGGACTTATACAGAATTCAGTCGAGAGAAGAAGTTGAGGACTTAGGTTTGTCCGATCTTTTTTCCGAACCAAATTCAATTACGGTAATCGAATGGCCTGAGGTTGCCGAAGAGTTTTTACCTGAAAACGTTACAAAAATTAGTTTTGAATACGTTGATGAAAACACAAGAAGAATCCATGCACAAAATCTTAATTGACACAGCAAAAAGATACGAAAAAAGCGTTAAGTTGTTTAAAGACGATAAACTTCTTGGTGAAAAGTTTGGTGATATTGATGTAACGGTGGAAATTCAAAGTTTGCTTAAGGAAAACAACCTAAAACTTAGCGAAATAGATGAAATTTCCGCAAATCACGGTCCTGGTTCCTTTACCGGACTAAAAATAGGCGTAACGGTAGCAAATATTTTAAACTGGGCGCTTGGAAAAAAGAAAATCTCAGAACTTTCCTACCCAAATTACGGTTCCGAGCCAAATATTCATAAAACGAAGTGGTTTGATGAGCAAAAGCCCTCAAAATGATAAAATAACCAGCGATGAAAGTATTAGTAACAGGCGCCGCGGGTTTTATAGGCTCACACTTGGCGGAAAAACTTTGCGAACTCGGCCATGAGGTCATAGGCCTTGATAATTTTGATGACTATTACTCCCGGCAGTTAAAAGAATTAAATGTTGAAGATATTAAAAGCAAAGGTGCGAAATTTGTTGAACTTGACCTTGCCACTGATGATTTAAGTAAAGTAGTAAAAGGCGTGGAAATTGTTTTTCATTTAGCCGCTCAACCTGGGATTTCTTCAAAAGTTCCGCTTGATAGATATATAAAAAATAACATTCTCGCCACCCACAAGCTTCTCCAAGCCCTAGAAAATAGTTCCACACTAAAACTTTTCATAAACACGGCAACATCTTCTGTTTACGGAGCGCACGCAACAGATTCCGAAGACGCGGCTCCAAAACCAACTTCCAATTATGGCGTTACCAAGCTTGCCGCAGAGCAGTTAGTACTAGCCTGGCAACGAGATAAGAATTTTCCCGCCTGCTCGGTCCGCCCATTTTCTATTTATGGCCCGCGCGAACGTCCTGAAAAGCTTTACCCAAAGTTGATTCGGTCAATTCTTGATGACGATTACTTTTTGCCACTATTCGAAGGAAGCACGGCCCACATTCGAAGCTACACATACATTAGCGATTTGATAGATGGTTATATCGCAGTTTTAGGCCATACTCACGAATCTATCGGCGAGATTTTTAATTTAGGAACCGACAAAGTTATTACAACCGGCGAGGGTATAAAGATTGTGGAGGAAATTATGGGTAAGAAAGCTAAACTTACACAACAACCAAAACGGGAAGGGGATCAGCTTGAAACTAAAGCAAACATAGATAAAGCCAGACGGATTTTAGGTTATAATCCTTCTATAACACCACAAGTTGGTTTAGCGGAAGAAATTAAGTGGTATAAAGAAAAGATTTGGCAAAAATGAGTGATAAAAAACTAGTATCCATCGTAATACCCTGCTACAACGAAGAAAAAAACATCAATCGAACTTTTGATGCGCTTTTGGATTTAATTTCCAAGCAAAATCATAATTTTGAAATCATCGCTGTAAACGACGGCAGTAAAGACGGAACATGGGATGTCATAAAAGAGTACGCCCAAAAATATCGCGAAATAATTGGTGTCAATCAAATGCGAAATTACGGACTAAGTGATGCGTATCAGGCGGGGTTTGATTTGGCGAAAGGTGACTACATTGTAACTTTGGCCGCTGATTTAGAAATTCCGGTGGAAAACATTGCGCGAGTTGTAGCGTACTTAGATCAAGGATTTGATTTTGTAAACACGCATCGGCTTGGCAGGTGGGGAAATGCTAAAGTTTCGCGGGCGATGACAAGTGATAGCGCAAATAAAATCCTTAACAAAATTTCCAAAGTGAATATTTCAGACCGCGGGTCAGGATTAAAAGGTTTTAGGGCCGATTTATTGAAAAATTTGCGTTTGTATGGTGAGATGCACCGTTTTATTCCAGATTACCTTTCGGTGTACGGTGCTAAGATGAAAGAATTTGAGGTTGAGTTTAAAGACAGGGACTATGGTAAGTCGCAGTATGGGAGCGGATTTAAGCGAACCATTAAGGTTTTGCTGGATATACTTACTTTGACTTTCATGCTGTACTTTGCCAAAAAGCCCTTTTCCATGATGCCTGGGCGCTTATTTGGCTTTACAGGCTTTATCGTAACAAGTATTGGCGGTGTTCTAAGCTTGTACCTCGCCTATCTTAAGTTTTTCATGGGCGAAAGTATTGGGAGCCGTCCGCTATTTATTATGGCGGTTCTTTTAATTATTGTGGGTTTGCAGTCAATGATGATGGGTTTGCTTGGCGAACTTTTACTTCGAATTTACTTTGAGTCGGGCGAAAGAAAGAGTTACGTAATAAGAGAAATCGTTAGGTAGGATTTAAAGCACACCCTTAAAATATTCAATCGTCTTTTTTAATCCATCGTCAACTTTTACTTTTGGTTCCCACCCCAACTCTTTCTTAGCAAGCGTTATGTCCGGGCGGCGCTGCATAGGATCATCTATTGGCAAAGTTTCAAAAGTAAGTTTAGATTTAGAACCTGTCATTTTTATTATTTTTTCCGCAAGTTCTATCATTGTGTACTCTTCGGGGTTGCCAACATTAACTGGGCCCTTGAAACTTTCGTGGTTCATAAGTTTATATAAACCATCAAGTAAATCATCTACATAACAAAAAGATCTGGTCTGCTTTCCATCACCGTAAATTGTAATTGGATCGCCACGCAAAGCTTGCATAATAAAATTAGAAACAACCCTCCCATCATGCTCAGCCATGCGCGGGCCGTAAGTGTTAAAAATTCTTGCGATTCTAATTTGTAGGGCGTGTTGGCGGTGGTAATCAAAAAATAAGGTTTCGGCAACGCGTTTTCCTTCGTCGTAACAAGCACGGGGGCCAATGGTGTTTACATTTCCGCGGTAACTTTCAGTCTGGGGGTGCTCCAAAGGATCGCCATAAACTTCCGAAGTTGAAGCCTGCAAAATCCGCGCTTTATGTTTTTTCGCCATACCAAGCATATTAATAACCCCGATTGTATTTGCCTTTATTGTTCGAACAGAGTTCACTTGGTAGTGAATGGGGGATGCGGGGCAAGCAAGATTATAAATTTGATCAATCATGTAATTTTCAAGACTTAGAGGTTCGATTATGTTGTGATTTATAAAAACGAAGTTTTCGTGGCCAATAAGATGCTTAATGTTATTTTTATTACCGGTAAAAAGATTATCAACACAAATTACTTTTTCACCTTTTTGTATGAGAAGATCGCAGAGATGGCTGCCTAAAAAGCCCGCCCCGCCGGTTACAACGATTGTCTGCATTGGTATATGATATCATAATCACCTTATGACCAATTACATTTTCTTATCCCTATTGGGAGCATTTCTATATTCCTTGGCAGGTATAAGCGGTAAACTCGCGACGAAACATCAAGTAAAAGACTTAGGAGCCTTAATTTTTTGGTTAGCCTTTTCTGCACTCCCCCTCGTTCCCATTTTGTTCATTTTGTCCGGGCACATACAAAACCCATTACATTCAATTTTCCCGCTAACACTTTTTATAGTTGTAACAGCAATTGCGACCTATTTAATGTGGAAAGCACTATATACCATGGAGATTACCGTCTTTCAGCCACTTTTTAGCGCCCAAACAATTTTTGTTGCAATTCTTGCCTATTTTATCCTTCACGAAAGGTTCAGCATTAATATTTATACCTCTCTTCTGCTTGCCGTAATAGGTGGAGTACTAATTTCGTACTCAGAAGGGACAAAATTTAAGGCTTTCTTTAACAAAGGTTCGGCATTAATGCTAGCCGTGATAATTCTGTTTGCTGTATCGGATATCTTGGTAAAGCTAAATCTAATAACCGGCTTGGATCCCTGGAACTTTAAAGCTTGGTCAATAGTTGGATTGTTTATTGTATTTAGTCCGGTTTACGTTGCCAGCAGAAAACAGCTCACGGCATCTGTAAAACAGGTTTTACCTTTAGCTGCCAACAACCTCTTTGCCATTTCAGCGCAGGTAGCTGTTTATAATGCTTTTAAACAAAACGTAACAATCTCGCAAGCCTTAGCGATGTTTGGAGGTGTGTTTACGCTAGTAATTGTTACAGCAATTTCCAGGTTTTATCCCAAGTGGCTTGAACAGCATTCCCTAAAAGTTTATTTAGTGCGGTTTGTGGGGTGTGTGCTTATGCTTTTGGCATCTGTGCTAATTGTTGTTCAAAATAAATAACCCAACACTATGACTGAAACAAAACCCATTAAAAACACTCCACTGGTATTTCTTCACGGCTGGGCTGGAAATTCGGCTTCTTGGGAACAAAACACCCCGTTTTTTGAGACAAAAGGATATTCTTGCTTAGCAGTAAAAATGCCGGGATTTGATCTTCCCGAGCCTGACCCGTCTTGGGGTGTCCCAGAATATGCAGAGTTTGTAGTTAAGGAGGTTCAAAGTAAATTTGGGCAAAATAAGAAGTGTACGTTTGTGGGCCACTCTTTTGGAGGTAGAATCGTAGTTTACCTAGCCGCTCAACATCCCGAACTTGTTGATAGGCTTATACTCACAGATTCTGCGGGGCTTAACTTAGAGCCAAAGGTTGCAAGGTCTTCTTTAATTTCTATATCTAAAATATTTCGGAAGATCGAAGAAAAGTTCAAGTTCCTATCACCTCTAAGAAATTTGGGAGTCGGGCTAATTGGTTCAAAAGATTACAAAGCAGCAAGCCCTGTGATGCGAGAGGTTATGAAAAGGGTTGTAAATTTAGATCTTAGCTTTTGCTTGCCCAAAATAAAAAGCAAGGCCCTTATTGTGTGGGGAGAGAAGGATACGGTTACCCCAATAGCAATAGCGGAGGAATTTAAGAAGGGGATAGCAAGCTCTAAACTTGAGATTATTCATGGTGCTGGCCACCACGCCCACCACACACACTCAGAAAAGTGGAATGAGGTTGTAATAAACTTCCTTTCAAATTAATTATGCCCCCACTTTACTTTGCAGGGGCATAACTTTGTTTCCAGTCCCAACGAACTTTTAAGCTTTTATAACTTAAATTACGGCCAAACCTGCCTACCATGAAGTGCACATGCCGCACATCAGTCATCCAACCATTTGCACCCGTCAATGCAAGTTTTGCACCTTTGGTTACTTTATCCCCAATTGAAAATTCACATGAGTGTGCTCTTATGTGGGCGATGAAGTAAAACTCTTTGTCGCCTACATAAACTCTTATGAAGTTCATAAAAGGTGCAAATCTTTCGGTTTCACCCCATTGAGTGCTGTTTTGTGCAAGACCAACAATGACCCCAGATTGAGGGACCCATATTGTTAAAGGTCTCTCTTGTGGATCGGGAATAATGATATCTTGAGCATGTTTGTCTCTGCCCACGTGAGATACGCCACTGTTCTGCCAGAACCTTATCTTTTCTCCTTTTCTTGGTCGAACTGGGTACGTATACGAAAAGCCAGAGTAGCCGAGCAGGTGATACGGATTCATGGGGGACCTGTCCTTTCGAGCCAGATTATACCAGGATTTACCTTTCGTTAGCACCATCAAAGCTTATCGTTCCTAACTTTTCCGAACCACTTAATCTAAAATTTCAACCCCATAAATAATAAAGTTTGGATACCCCAAATTAGGAGGCCAAGCTACTTGTCCGTGGGGGATTGGAAAAACACCGCTGTTACTAGGATCTTTGCCCACATCTATAACTGAATTTCCGCTGGGAATCACTATCTGTCGCTTGATTTCTTTAACGCCTGTATCGGGGTACTCAATTACTAACGAAAGGGTTTTGTTCATTTCCTTGGTCGACTTATTTTCTATTACAACGTGGGCTTTATCAATGCACCAAAAGCCAGTTAGTTTATTAGTTTCCTGCGAGTAATCGTGCAAACATTTTCCGGAAATATAATAAAACAGACCGGATGGTTTTGCGGTAATATTATTGTTCTCAATATAATTCTTCAAGCTGTAGAATCTAAATTCGCCGTCAAAACTTGTTAGAGGAGTTATCTGCAAGACCTGCTCAACCTCCATAAGTTTTTGGTTATCATATTGTGGTGCATAAATCAGTAGTCCCGTAAACCCCTCGTTTATTATAGTTTCAAGAAGAGTCTTTGCGTCCATTTGCGAAACTTTATATTGCCAAAAATTTACAGCCCGCCACCTTTCCGCCCCGGTGCTAAGACTTACTGTGTTGGTAAGAAGGGCCACTTTCATTATTTTCTTGTCGCTTCCTTCTGGGTATTGTCCAAAGGGCAAAGTATATATTTTTCCATCGGCCCCGATGCTTTCTTCGATCTTTTGGGCGTATTCAACTAATTTGTGGTAGTCCTCTGGTTTGTTTAAAAAGTTTCTCATAGTGCCCTGCGATATTTGATCAAAAAGCGCTACAGGTAAAATAATCCAGGCAAAAAATAAGGCCCATTTTGCCTTTTTTATGTTCTGCAACAAAAATCCCAAAGCTACCAAAGCAAAAAATGCAATAAAAATACTTACTCTATTTACCGATCTAAAAGTGGGATTTAGATATGTTGAAATAATTAAACTAAATCCCCCTGTTGTTGCCAGTAAGATTGCAATAAGATTGAGAGCGCCAAGAAAATTTAACTTAGCCTTTAGCGAATCTTCAAGTTTTGGCCAGATAGGCTTAAATATTATCCAAAAAATAAGAATTAAAAATCCAATTGAAGAAATAGCTCCAAGACTTGAATACTGATTTTCATTTACAGTCGTTGAAAATCCATAAGCTAGGTATTGTTTGGTTATTTTATTTAAAAAACTTAAATTATGATCCTCAATTGGAAGTAGTAGCTGTATTAGTTTTAAACCATACACTTCGGTGTCAGCTGGCACTCGTATCGTTGCATTTAGGTTTTCTCCATATTTTTGGTTGTATAAGATTGTAGGTAGCAAACTTAGGGTAAAGAAAAAAACTAATGAAAAAAGCAGTAGCCCTGCCTTATATGCCAGCTTTCTCCCAAAGCCTTTAGACAAGCCAATTAACAAGCCCGTTATTATGAAAAAACTAGAAAAGAAGACGTAATAAGGCCCTGACAGCGCAATTACGAACCCCAGCAGTATTGCTTGGATGTTGCTTGGTGGATCATTTATTGCCAGACGATAAGCTGCTAGTACAGTAAAAGGAATTGTGAAGTACCCGGCGAGAAATAAGTGATTCACACCCCTAAAAAAGTGATATGGAATAAACGCATAAATTACAGAAAGCGGCAAGGCAATATATGTTTTTATACCCATTTTTTTCATTACGTACAGGGACACAATTGTGGTTAAAGGGAACGTTAAGATAAAAAAGATATTTACACTCATGTACCAGTTAAGCCCCAAAAAGATTAGAAATTTTAGAATTGTGAGATGAACAATTTCAGTAAGGGGAAAGTCGTAAAGCAGTTGATTACCGGGGGCACCAAATCTGGGATTACTTAACCACCAGCCCGTATCCTCAATATTTTTTGCAAAGTTGTAATGAACAAGCGCGTCCCCGCTGAAATTTAAGGGTATTGTTATATCAACGCCGAATAAATTTAGGGCCAAAAGTGTGATTGCAAGCGTTATGACGACGGAAAGAAGATAAGGAAGAGTTCTCATTTTATCAATATTATCACTTTTGCTGGTAAGTTATGGTCGGGGTAGCTGGACTCGAACCAGTGACCTCGCGGTCCCGAACCGCGCGCTCTACCAACTGAGCTATACCCCGATGCATCCTGTCTCCCGAGCATGTCGATCTAGAACTCAGGCTATTTTTTGTATTTTTCTAGGTCGACTAAATTCATTGTCCCGTAGCCGTCCCAATCATAAAGTTCTAAATCAAACGCTTCTTTGGCAATTTTGTCAGCTATGATTTGATGCCCAACCGTATTGCAGTGTAGGTAGTCAATTTCGCTCGGCTTCATCTTTGCAATTACATTGTCAAAAGTTAACTTAAACGTGAAAAGCTTGGTTAGATCGTACTTTTCAAACTCGGAGTGAACATCCACAAATTTGGCGTCGTATTTATCACATAGTTCCTCGTACATATCCCTAATTTGCTTTATTTCATTGGAAAACTTGTTATTTAGAAGTGGGTGTGGTGACCATGCCACCAAATCCATACCGACGCCTGCTATTTTCCTAAAAAGACTGTCTAAATCTGTTTTTGTTTTTATGGGATCAAAACTGGGGAAGCGCTCGTTTATTCCCAAGGAAAGAATTACCACATCAGGGTCAAAATCTGAAATCAAGAAAGCAAAGTTCTCCAAGAAATATTCTATTTTTGCTCCATCTCTGGCACTGTTGATTATCAGTCTTCCCTGAACACCAGCCCAATCGTCTTCCCCTCTGAATATAAGATCCAACCAATCAACCCAGTGTGGGTGGCACCAGTAAGGCGAGGATGTTGAATCGCCTGCCACTAACACCTTCAAAGGTTCAAAGTTTTTAAATTTCTGTAGGTAGGATTTCATTGGATTGATTATATCTCGTAAAATCTTTGGTCAACCACCATAGCCTATCACACTAGCCCGCAATGCTATAATTTCCAAAGTCTATGGCCACCTTATTTTATATTGTCGGGGCAACATTTGTAATAAGCCTTATTTCATTACTTGGTGCGATTCTTATATCCCGCGATGGTAAATTTCTAAACAAAATAACTTTTCTCCTAGTTGGCCTTTCCACTGGAACCTTACTAGGCAGCGCCTTTCTTCATCTCATACCGGAAAGTTTGGAGTTTTTGGGTATAGAAACGGTTTCTCTTGTAATGCTTCTTTCTTTTGCCACATTCTTTTTAATAGAAAAACTTCTCCACTGGCACCACTGTCACGATGGTGAGTGCGATATTCATCAGTTTGGGTATGTGAACCTTTTGGGTGATGCGTTTCATAATTTTATTGATGGTTTAATTATCGCCGCATCCTTTTCTGTTAGTATTGAACTTGGAATTATTTCAAGTACCGCAATTATTCTTCACGAAATTCCTCAGGAGCTGGGCGACTTTGGTGTGCTTATACACGCTGGCATTAAAAAGCAAACCGCGATTTTTTATAACTTCCTTGTGGCGCTTATGGCAGTTGGTGGAGGGGTGTTAGGTTATTTTTTTCTTTCCTCATCCGATATGCTGTTGGGCTATTTACTCCCAGTTGCCGCCGGAGGATTTTTGTATATTTCCACCTCGGACTTAATTCCCGAGATTAGAAACGAAACAAATCTCGCCAAATCTCTTAAAGCCTTCGCCCTATTTTTAGTGGGAATTGCCCTCATGTATTTCCTCAGGCAAGGAAAATAGCGACAGAATAACCCCTCGTGGGGGTTGCTACACCGCCTCGAAACCTGTAATATACAAATACCAGTATGAAACTTATTTTTCCTTTATTACTTATTTCGTTTGCGCTAGTAACGCCAAACACAGAAAGGAATTCTAATGTCTAAATTTTTGTGGGTAATAGCAGCTTTAGCAATTTTAGGCGGAGGAGTATATCTTTACACGAACAGCCAGGCCAACATGCCGCAGACCACTCCAGTAACGGAGGAGTCTCAAGAAATGACCGTAGCAGATACAAAAGATGAAGATGTAAAAGAAGAGGCAACCGTGGAAGTTTCGTATACAGATGCCGGGTTTGAACCGGTAACAGTTGAAGTAGAACCTGGTACGACAGTAACTTTTGTGAACAACAGCAGCGGTCTTATGTGGGTAGCTTCTGATGTTCACCCAACGCACGATGAGTTGCCAGGATTTGACCAACTTGAAGGTGGAGAAGCAGATACAAAATATAACTTTACCTTCACGGCAGTTGGTGAGTGGGGATACCACAACCACCTGTTCCCGTCAGATACAGGCACTATTGTAGTTGTTGAAGCTGCTGAAGATACTGACGCAACACTTGACGTTAACGTAAATACCGAAACTAACACAACTGTCACGTACTAAACGTTAACTAACACAAATTATGAAAAATTTAGCCTTAGCTGTAGTTGTTGTAATAGTTCTTGGAGCCGGTGCCTACTGGGCTGCCAGTTACCTCGCCCGTACAAGAGATACCAGCGTTGATCCCAACACAATTTCAGATGTTCGAGATGATTTACTTCCTAACAATTCCGGCGGTCAGGTTGGATATAAAGTGGAGGAAGTTGTTCGCGGGTTGTATGTACCGTGGAGCATTACTTTTACCTCGGATGATCGCGTGTTGGTTAATGAGCGAAATGGAAATATTAGGGTTATTGAGGGCGGCAAACTTTTAGAAGCGCCGCTTTTTACGTTTGAGGATGTTTCGGAACAAAGTGAGGCGGGTTTGATGGGTCTTACAATTGATCCTAACTACGAAGACAACAAATACTTGTATGTCTGTTACACCTACACAGCCGATGGTGGGCTTCGCGATAAAATCGTTCGTTTAGTGGACGAAGGAGATTTGGCAAGAATTGATAAAACTTTGCTAGATGATTTTCCCGCTGCCGAAGTTCACGCTGGATGTCGAATAAAGTTTGGTCCTGACGGAAAGCTTTATGTTACAACAGGTGATGCGCGCGATAGGCAGCTGGCGCAGGATTTGGATTCGCTGGCCGGAAAAATTCTGCGAATGAATAGTGATGGATCAGTGCCTGCGGATAATCCATTTGAGGATTCGTATGTTTACTCATATGGGCATAGAAATCCGCAAGGTTTGTCATGGAATGGGGAAACAAGGCAAATGTTTGAAACAGAACATGGCCCAAGCGGGTTTGATGGGCCTGGAGGGGGAGATGAGGTAAATATAATTATGCCGGGCAAAAATTACGGTTGGCCGGAAGTTTCACATGAGGAGAGTGCTGAAGGTATGGAAAGTCCAAAGTGGGTGTTTACGCCCGCCGTGGCGCCCGCTTCCGCACTGGTTTATTCGGGAAGATTGTTTCCACAGTTTGAAGGAAACCTGTTTTTTGGAGGGTTGGTAGGCACGGGGCTTTATCGTGTAACTTTTGATGGAACGGAGGCTGTAAGTGCAGAAAAAGTTGTGGAAGTGGATTTTGGCAGAATCCGTGACGTTGTGGAAAGCCCAAACGGAGAAATTTGGTTTTCTACGAGTAATAGAGACGGGCGTGGTCAAGTTCGCGACGGGGACGATAAGATTTACAAGTTGGTTGTGGCTAATTAACTTTTTAGCTTCTCGCTAAACTTCTGCTTTAGTTTTTCCAGCTTTGGCGAAATTACAATTGTGCAGTAGGGGTTGCCCGAATTTTGGTTAAAGTAATTTTGGTTATAATCTTCGGCTTTGTAAAAATGTTCAAAAGGTTTTAGTTCTGTAACAATTGGAGGGGCAATCATTTTTTCCGCGGCCTGTTTTTGTTTCTCATCGTGATAAAAAATTACAGATCTATATTGCGGTCCTACATCATTTCCTTGGCGGTTCATTGTAGTTGGGTCATGGGTGGCAAAGAAAACTTCCAAAAGATTTTCATACGAAATTACTTTTGGATCAAAATGGATTTGAATCACTTCCGCATGTCCAGTTTGGCCTGAAGATACGGCAGAATAATCAGGATTTTCCATATCCCCGCCCGCGTATCCTGACACCACACTTTCCACCCCTCTTAATCTTTGAAAAACAGCCTCTGTGCACCAGAAACATCCTCCGCCTAATGTTGCTACCTCAAGGTTTTCTCCCATAAGCTAATGATAACACTGTAACTCTGCTAAAATTTAGAGAATGTTACTTAGCAAGACTAAACTTTGGATTCTTTTGGGCCTCTATCTTCTTTTTATCCTTACTGCGGCGGTAGTTACTGTGCTATCTTCGCCCGGAGTTTTTAAGTTTGATGCGCTTTATAAATTTGGGCAGATTTTCGGGGTTGTGTCTCTAAGCCTTTTGGTTGTCCAGCAGGTTCTTTCCGCAAGAATTCCCCTAATTGAGAAAAATATTGGCCACGATAGATTAATGCGTTTTCACCACCTCAATGCAAATTTCATTTTACTTTTCGTTTTGGCCCACCCCCTGTCGCTTTTCTTCCGTCCACTTTTCTCGGGCAGGATTAAAATTTTTGGTCTTGTGAAAAGCTTCGGGCTTGGGCAATGGTTGGGAGCCTTGGCAATATTGCTTATCATTTTAATAATTATTACCGCGGTTTTTTCCAAACGACTGGGCTTAAGATACGATCAGTGGAGAAAGGTTCATCTTGTGGCTTACGTTGTGCTAATTTTGGGATTTGTGCATAGCTACATGATAGGTTCTGACATTTTAACCCGTCAGCATCTGTATTACTGGTGGTGGTTTTTGGCTGCAGTGTCAGTCTCCGCGCTGTTTTACCTCCATATTGTTCGTCCACACAGATTTAAAAAAAGTATTTACGAAGTTGCAAAAGTGGAACCAAATACCCACGATGTTACAAATGTTTACCTTAAACCTCTAAATGGTAAAAAGTTAGATTTTAAACCGGGTCAATTTGCTTTCATTACAATTTATTCCAAAGCTGTTTTGCGGGAAGAACATCCGTTTACAATTTCCGCCTCGCCAACTGAAGATCATCTTATGTTTTCTATAAAATCGTCCGGAGATTTTACGGCCAATGTTCACACGCTTAAGGAAGGGGATAGGGTTAAGGTTGAGGGCCCATACGGGGTATTTAGTATTGGCGACCATAGAGGGCATTTTGTTTTTATTGCCGGTGGAATTGGCATCACCCCTTTTAGAAGTATGTTGAGATTTGTGGCTGACCAGCATGTGAAGGTGGGCGGTGTTGCGCAAGAAATTACACTTATTTACGCCAACAAAACCAAAGAAGATATAGCTTTTCGTGAAGAAATCGCTGCCATTAAGAAAAGTTCCAAATGGTTAAAGGTAGTTCATGTCGTTGGCGGATTTGTTACCAAGGAATTAGTTTCAGCCGAGGTTTCAAATATCAAGAGAACTAAGTTTTTCGTTTGCGGACCGCCGCCAATGATGGCCGCTGTCGTTGGGATTTTGAATAAGTTGGGTGTTTCGTCGAATTATATTTATACGGAAAAGTTTTCTCTGAAGTGATTTATTCACCCAGGGCTTTATCTAGGAGCTCATTCTGCTTATCAACCAGAACATCTCCTTGTGGGTTAAGAAGATGTCCATGAGGATCAGCAAATGCCTCGATAGCAGCTACACCATTCTTATGAATTGATTTTTCCTCAACCATCGAAAGAAAAACTATTGCCTCAAAATACAAATTTACACAAATGAGCGAAAAGTCCCCGTGGCTAATTTTTCCACTTTTGTAATCATGGGCAGAGGAAGTGAAAATCGAATTGATTAACTTCACCGTTGGCTTTTTCTTATACGAAAACCAATCGGTTATTTCTTGCTCACTTATATACTTGCTTAGTAGTTCGTCTCTTAGTGACATATTAACTAAATAATACATTAGGAATTAGGGCCGGTAAGTTTGATTTGCTTTCCCAGCTTAGCGCTGAGTTATCTCGCCGGAGCCGTGGTCTGTTGAATGATCGTTGTAGCTGTTGCCACGATCATCAGAATCCCAGCTCCTGTGGCTGCCTTCCCGGTACGCCGTGTTGTGATCGCCGTCCGATTTGCCCCCAATCATCCGGCCGTCCCCGTCGTCATCATAACCTTCGTAATCGTCCTCGTCTGAGGACCAAGTGCCGAACCATCCCATGTCAGTCTCCTTCCAGCAGCTTCTGCTGTAGTTCCTATGGTCGGCCCTAATTCCTTAACTTTAACTTAACAACTGTTTTCTAGCGCGGCTACGGCCTAAACTTACCTTTTATTAGAATTTTCGTGCTCATTTTGGGAAATATTGCGGGGCTGTGTTTCGATGCTTTTTATAGGGTCCAAGACCTCTATTTATATTGGAAATTACCTTTTGCTTTGGGTTTTGTTATAATTTCGGGCATCCCGCGGTAATTAATATCCGCTGCCGCAGAGAGGAGGGCTTGTCTATGAAAGGTCAGAAGGGTCAGAACACGCAGCTGGGTACGTTGATCCAGACTGCTAAGTTGTAGTCGGCCGCAATGCCGGCACTAGGATGATTTATTCACCTAGTGAAAGAGGGCGGCTTGGGTTGTAGCAATAAATCCAAGCCGCCTGCCGCACTCTCCAGCCCTATAACTCCCCTTAACCTGTGCTACAATAAATTCAGATATATAAACTTCAAACTGAAGGGGGTGTAAGTAAGAATGAAAAATAATAACACCGTACTCGTTATTGTTGTCATGCTTCTTTTAGCTGCCGGTGCCTTTTATCTCTATAAAAATAATCAAATGACACAGGCTCCTCAACCCACGGAGGTGAAAGAAACGACTGTGGTCGAGGAAGTACCAGAAGCGATGCCAGCAGAAGTATCTGTGACTCTTGATGCCATTGATGTAAATACTATTGATCAATCAGGTGTCGCAGTCATTACAGAAACAGAAACTGGTATTCAAGTTGCAATCACACTCACAACCTTGGAGGCTACTGAGCTGCAGCCCGCGCATATTCACAAAGGTGAGTGTCCTGGAGTTGGAGAAATTGCGTATCCACTGGAAGATGTAGTTGATGGTCAATCCACAACACAATTGCCAGTAGCCATAGCTGACTTAAAAGCTATGCTTCCGCTTGCGATTAATATTCACAAGTCTGCAGAAGAATTGAGTGTATACACTGCCTGCGGATCCCTAGAACTTTAATTTAGATTTTAGTTTGAACGGATTTGTAAGTTTTACGCGAGGGCCTAAACGGCCCTCGCTTTGGTTTTCCCGTCCCTACCTGCTGGAATCACGCTGTGATAACCCTTTACAAATACCCCACGGGGGTATTATTATAAAGATATGAAATATTTCAGAGGTTCCCTTTCCCACAGGTTAAAGATAATCGCCGGCCAGGTAGAAGGCTTGGCAAGAATGATAGAAGAAGAAAAGTACTGCATCGACATATTAACGCAATCCCTGGCTGTACAAAAAGCCTTAAAGAAAATAGACTCGGTGTTGATGGAAAAGCACATTTCAAACTGTGTTCCAAGACAGGCGATGCATGGAGATGTGAAAAAGCTCACCGAGGAGCTTC
>MEVA01000010.1:0-22662 GCA_001772625.1 candidate division WWE3 bacterium RIFCSPHIGHO2_01_FULL_42_13
AATTCGCCTCCATGAAGTTGGAATCGCTAGTAATCGCAGGTCAGCTACACTGCGGTGAATACGTTCTCGGGTCTTGCACACACCGCCCGTCACGTCAGCAAAGCTGGGATCACCTGAAGTCCTACTTTTTGTGGGCCCATGGTGGAATCAGTGATGAGGATGAAGTCGTAACAAGGTAGCCTTAGGGGAATCTGAGGCTGGATCACCTCCTTTCTAAGGGAGAAAAAAATTGCATTTTTGATTGGTAGAATCTTCTTACATCTAAACGATGTAAAAGCCTACTAAAATATAAAATGCCTTCGCAATGTAACAGCTCTAAAAATTGCGACAGTATAAGCTGACCTCTCACAGTCAGCGAGCAGGTTTCGGGTGAGCCTAAACCCTAAAAACAAAACAAACATTCCTTTCGCCTTTGATCTCTTGAAGTCCTAAATTAGTAAAGTGGGGATTGCTGGATTTAATATTCATAAGTGAATATAATCCCATGAGTTAAATTTTAGCTGCCCCCTAAAAACTACGAATAGATACTAAAATGAAAGACGCAGGCTTATCTCAAATAGCGCTAGCTATCGTGAAAAATAAACAGGGGGAGGTCCTACTGGTTAAGAGAAAAAACCCGGAAAAAGGCTTAGGTAAAAGTAGTCTAGCTTGGGTTTTTCCTGGAGGAGCAATTGAGAACAGCGATACGCCTGAGGAGGCAGCAGTCCAGGAAACTTTAGAAGAAACTGGTCACTATATACAAGCCGTTTCATTAATAAATAAAAGAAAACACCCACATCACCCAGTACATGTTCACTATTTAGAATGCAAACTAACTACCGAGGCAACTACAGATCTTATTGACGATCACGAAATAGAACAAATTGCCTGGGTTAAAATTCACAAGCTTTTGGATCATATGAGTGACTTGGATAAAAAAGTCGCGAAGTTTTTGGGAATTGTTCTCTAGTTTTCCTCGTCTTCATCAAAAAATCGTTTTCTATCTTTTTGCCTAATGTATAGGGGCGTGTAGCTTTTTCCTTGTGCTTCACGGCTCTGCCTGTCTTTTTTCTCTCTTTCGATCCAGTCTATGTGATTTTGGAAGTATTCATAGGTTGGGAACCGTCTTATCGCATCTCGAAGAAGTTCCTCCCCCTTATCTAGTTCTCCAGATAGTAAATAAACCATCCCAGAAGTATCAAGAACATCTCTGTCATCAGGCTCGTCTTTAAGGGCTTTGTTTATTGTAGTTAGAGCCTCTTTAACCTTTCCGGTGCGTATTAAAGCAAGCCCTAATCTGCTTCTATATTCGGTACGATCGGGCGCCAGCCTAACAGCCTCTTCCAAATACTTTAATGCCTTTTCAGGTTCGCGGTTTATTAAGTATATTTCCGCCAATTTTCTATAAAGTTCAGCCCACTCGGGGTCCAGCTTTATTGCTATTTCTATATGTTTTTTTGCGTTAAGATAATCACTCCCACCTTTGTGAAGGTAGTAAAAGTACATCGAGTAGTGTACCCACGCCTCATTTGGAAAAGTTTTCAAAGCCGCGGTTCCAGCTTCGTAAAGTTTTTCGTACTGTTGGCTGTTGTTGTATGCGAACAGTAAGCAGGAAGTTGCGTACTCATTTTCGTGGTCGATTGCTAGAATTTTATTAGCGTAGTCCGCAATTAGATCCATTCTGTGACCCTGCATTAATATTGATAGGGATTCTTCGAGTTTAGCGAGCGTGTCGTCTTCCATTAATTTTTGTCTTTGGAGTCAAGATAATCTTTTACGTCGTTGTAGAGGCCTGATTCGTTGCTGTACTGAATGTAATTCTTAACTGTCGAAAACCAATCCGTAATAGAGGATTTAATTTTCTTAACTCTTTCTTCTAAAATCTCTTGTGTAACTTTTTCAATTTGACCTGATTTAATGGATTTCTTGAAGGCTTCATCAGTTGCTTCCTCGCATACTCTTCTTACATCGGCGGCTGAGTAGTCCACAGTCATTCCCGCAATTTTTTCGTAATCAATTTCAGCAGTAGGTTTGCCTTTTAATTCTAACTCTACAATTTTCTTTCTGGCTGCCTTATCTGGTGGCGTTACAAATATGACTTTGTCGAAGCGGCCCGGCCTTCTTAGTGCTATGTCTACTTCCCAAGGTAGGTTTGTTGCCCCCATTATCAAGACATCTTTATTATCGTTGCCGATTCCGTCCAGTTCTGTTAAAAACTGGTTCACAAGTGTTCTTAGTACGCCCGATGTTTTCCCTCGGCTCATTCCTACTGCGTCAATTTCGTCAAAGAATAAAACAGCTGGTGAATTAGATCTTGCCCATTCGAAAATGTCGTGGAGAGCTCTTTCACCTGCTCCGGCGAAGGAGGATATAAGTTCGTGTATAGATACGCTTAGAAATTTGGCGTTGATCTCGCCCGCGGTTGCTTTCGCGATGAACGTTTTTCCGCATCCCGGAGGGCCATACAACAGAATTCCTCCCCCAGCCTGTTTGTTGTATTGCTTATAAATTTCTGGATGTTGGAAGGGATAAATAATCAGTGTTCTAATCTCATCTTTCACATGATCCATGCCCGCCACATCTGAGAATGTTACAACCTTACTTCCTTTTAGCTGGGGCGCTTGTTCCAAAAGCTCCTCTTTGCTTGGTGCTTCTTGGGAAAATCCTATCTGTCCCGATTCCTTCGGGAGTTTTGCCTCAACATCCCTTATTGCCCTTTCGACGTTCAAATCTTTGTCTTCAGCAAAAACTTCGAGGAGTAGCTTATACGCATCTTTATATTCCCCCCTCTTGTAAAGTTCCAACGCGAAATACTTTTTGAAGTTTAAATCGCTGGGATTTTGTAAAAAGGCTTTATTCAAAGACTCTAGAAACGGATCGTTGTACGTAGCCATGAGATTTATTCTAGACTGGTTTTAGCGTTCAGTCTAATGGTGGGTCTGCCTGGACTCGAACCAGGGACCTCTCCCTTATCAGAGGAGCGCTCTAAACCAGCTGAGCTACAGACCCAAACATTTCCTTCGCAACGCTGGCTATATTATCACACAAAATTATCGTATAGAAACTCTCACACACCTCAATTGAACCGCCCGCCATTTTCGCCTAGACTTAATACATATCTATTTGCATCTATATTTGGGGGTGAATTATGTGAAAAATCTTCGTATGGTTGCTTGGTATTTGCTTGTAGTTGGAGGCCTTAACTGGGGTCTTATTGGTCTGTTAAATCTTAACCTAGTTACGATGCTTCTTGGCAGCTGGCCAATGTTGGTAAGCTTAGTTTACGTATTGGTTGGTGTATCTGCGCTTTGGCTTTTGGTAGACACCAAGAAAGCTTAAGTTTACGGCGGCTAAGAGTAAGCTTAAAATTAACGGTATTATTCTGCCCTCATCCCAGGCAATGAGTTGACATTTAGGTGGCGCTATATTATCTTAACGCTACGGAATGGAATGCTACCTTCTCTCGCTTTTGTTTTTAAAACATGCGGCCAGAAGCTCTGGATTCTCAAAGTTTGAATAATTGAATATCCGAAGGTCTCTCCAATACATGGGCCCTTAGCTCATCTGGTAGAGCGCGGCGTTTGCATCGCCGAGGTGAGGAGTTCGAGTCTCCTAGGGTCCACCATAAGTGGATTCGTTTTTCGCTTCGTACTTTGATAATTGAATAAGAAGTACAATGTTCAGTTCAGACAGCAGTGTCTGGACTGGAAAATATATCGCAAGATATATGAGAAATTTCATCAACATTGTTCGTCATAGTATTGTTGTGATTTAAAAGTCACATTCTCAAATCAACCTTTAATGCTCATAATTGAGGTTGATAAACAACAAAGGTAACAAATGCATATGGTGGATGCCTTGGGTCTTTATGCCGATGAAGGACGTGCTTAGCTGCGTTAAGCTTCGGGGAGCTGCTGAGAAGCGCTATTACCCGGAGATGTCCGAATGGGGAAACCCGGCCAGGAGCAATCCTAGGTCACTCATTGTTGAAAGCCGCCGCAAGGCGGTCATAGATAATGTGGAGGGAACTCAGCGAACTGAAACAACTTAGTAGCTGGAGGAATAGAAACCAAAACAGGTATTTCCTGAGTAGCGGCGAGCGAAAGGGAAGAAGTCTAAACCTAAGACTAAAATGAAAACTAGGTGCTGCGTTAAAAACAGCATCCAGATTTTTATTTTAGAAACTGGGGGTTAGGAAACTCATCCAATTAAATTTGGAAGAAGTAAAAAATTACTTTAGTAGGAGAAACAAGCTGGAAAGCTTTGCCATAGAGGGTAATAGCCCCGTATTCGAAACTGGAGTAACTTCTTGGGTTTTCCAGAGTAGCATGGGACACGTGAAACCCTGTGTGAATTCGCCAGGACCATCTGGTAAGACTAAATACATAAAGACACCGATAGTGAACTAGTACCGTGAGGGAAAGGTTAAAAGAACCGCGAATAGCGGAGTGAAATAGAACCTGAAACCGTATGCAATCAAGCTGCTGAAGTCCATCTTGTATGGATGACAGCGTGCCTATTGAAAAATGAGCCAGCGAGTTAATGTTATTTGCAAGCTTAAGCAACTCAGTTGTGAAAGCGTAGGGAAACCGAGTCTTAATAGGGCGATTAGTAAATAGCATTAGACCCGAAGCCAGGTGAGCTTACCATGAACAGGTTGAAGCTGCGGTAAAACGTAGTGGAGGACCGAACCCGTGTCAGTGACAAATGGCTGGGATGATTTGTGGTAAGAGGTAAAACGTCAATCGAACCTGGCGATAGCTGGTTCTCCCCGAAATATATTTAGGTATAGCCGTGTTCATACTAGGATTTGCGAGGTAGAGATACTGAAAAGGGATGTGGTCCTTACGGATACACACTCTTACCAAACTCCGAATGCGCAAATTCTCGAACACGAGTCAGCAATGCGGAGCAAGTTCGTGTTGCAAAAGGGAAAGAGCCCGGACCATCGGCTAAGGTCCCAAATCTTTGCTAAGTGGTAAAGGAAGTGGAATTGTTTAGACAGCTAGGAGGTTGGCTTAGAAGCAGCCATCCTTTAAAGAAAGCGTAACAGCTCACTAGTTAAACGGTTCTGCACCGAAGATCCAACGGGGCTCAAGCAAAGAACCGAAGCCGTGGATTTCCTGGGGTTGCCCGGGAAGTGGTAGGGGAGCATTGATGCCGCCATAGACATATGGCATAGCTGTGAAGGTGGTGCCGTGAGGCCTGCTGGAGCGACATCAAGTGAGAATGCTGGCATGAGTAACGAGAGGATGGTGAAAACCCATCCCGCCGTAAGACTAAGGGTTCCTCCGCTATGTCAGTCATCGGAGGGTTAGTCGGTCCTAAGGTGAGGCCGAAAGGCGTAATCGATGGACAGCAGGTTAATATTCCTGCACTACCATAAAGTCGTTATCACCAATGAAGGGACGGCACATGATAGGTTGAACTGGTTAAGGATTTCAGTTCCAAAAGCGAGGCAGTTTGTGTAGGTAAATCCGCACGAGCGTTTATCCAAGCTTAGGAAGAAACCCGTAAAACGGTTTATTCAACCGAGTTAAGTGTCCGAGAAAATCTTCTAGGGAGATTTTATGGTATCCGTACCGCAAACCGACACAGGTAGTCGAGTAGAGAATACTAAGGCGAACGAGAGAACCGTGGCCGAGGAACTAGGCAAACTACATCCGTAACTTAGGAAAAAGGATGCCCTACCGCAAGGTAGGGGGCACAGAAATGGCTCTAGCGACTGTTTATCAAAAACACAGGTCTCTGCTAAACCCGCAAGGGGATGTATAGGGGCCGACACGTGCCCAGTGCCCGTAAGTCAAGCCTGAAGGTGAGTCTTAGGACAAGCCTTTGGAGCAAGCTCGGGTGAACGGCAGCAGTAACTATAACTGTTCTATGGTAGCGTAATCCCTTGTCGCATAATTATCGACCCGCACGAAACGTGTAACGACTGGAGCACTCTCTTAGTCACGGACTCGGTGAAATTGAACTGCCGGTCAAGATGCCGGCTACACATTGCTGGACAGAAAGACCCCGTGGAGCTTTACTGTACCTTGGCATTGGTAAGTAATTTTGACTGTATAGTATAGGAGGGAGTTCTACTTCGGTAGAACAACAATGTAATACCTCTCTTTCAAACTTACAAACCTAACCATGCGCCATAACCTGGCGCGGGGACAATGTCTGGGGGGCAGTTTAACTGGGGCGGTTTCCTGCTAAAGAGTAACGCAGGAGTACAAAGGCTCCCTTATCCCGGATGGAAATCGGGATGTAAGCATAAAGGTATATGGGAACTTAACTGCAAGACTTACAAGTCGAGCAGATGCGAAAGCAGGTCTTAGTGATCTTCCGAGCGCCTAATGGTAGGCCCGGAACTTATCGGATAAAAGTTACCCCGGGGATAACAGGCTAATGGTGCCCGAGCGTCCACAGCGGCGGCACCGTTTGGCACCTTAAACAAAAATTAGGGGTGCTACGAAAGTAATTTCGTACCAAAAATTCGGCTAATAACGGTGAACTCCTAATGCATATTGTGATAATATTTGTGCATGGAGAATACCGTGGGAAGTCTGACAAAAGTCCAACAATCCATGATAGTAGGAACATTGCTTGGTGACGGAACTCTTAGAAAGAAAAGCAACACCTTACTCGAAATAAACCACTCGCATAAACAAAAAGAATATGTGCTCTGGTTTTACAGCGCTCTCGAAAATTTAGTTTCTACACCACCTAAGCTACGTAAGTCTGGAAAGAACAGAATGTCTTACAGATTTACAACAAAAAGCTTAGAGGTGTTGAACAGTTTTCATGAAGTGTTTTACGAGAAAGGTTGTAAAAGAGTTCCAAACGAACTTATACTAGACCCCTTGTCTTTAGCCATTTGGTTTATGGACGATGGTTCGAAAGATAGAAGTTCAGTGTATTTAAATACACAGCAATTTACCCTATCAGATCAACAAATGCTTCTGGAAAAACTAAGCGAGATGAACCTTTTTGGCTCTCTTAACAGAGACAAAAAGTACTTCAGAATAAGATTATTCAAAGAATCGCTTAAAAGATTTCAAAGTATTGTAGATCCTCATGTGATTGAAAGTATGAAATATAAACTTTTGTTATGACCCCGTATCGACTGATCCTTAAATGGAGAGATGGTTCCAAAAACCATAAAACGCCGACTCCTCCTCTCTAAACTTTAGAGACAAGAGGAAGAAGATATAGTCAGTACAACTAGTAATAGTTGAGTAGTACGCGATGTCGACTCGTCATATCCTGGTGGTGAAGCAGCTACCAAGGGTTGGACTGTTCGTCCATTAAAATGGCGCGTTAGTTGGGTTCAGAGCGTTGCAAGACAGCTCGGTCCCTTTCCGCAATGTGCGATTGGATTCAGAGGAGGATTGTTCCTAGTGAGAATTTGCTACTTCGCGAAGTAATTCGCGATGCCAATTCGGCTAATAACGGTGAATCCTTACTTTACTTCATATGATTTTTCGGTCCGATAATCATGTGACCTCATTTACTTGAGGACCAGTAAAGTAAGATGATACCGTGGGAAGTCATCTAATTTATTAGATTGACCCCGTAACGACTGATCCCGTAAGGGAGAGATGGAAGGTACCTGATAATCAGGAATTAAACTTTCATCACACGCCGACTCCTACTCTTTTAACAAGAGAGGATGAAGATATAGTCTATCCCCCTAGTGATAGGGGACATGATGACGAGAGGACCGGAACGAACGAACCTCTAGTGCACCAGTTGTTCCGCCAGGAGCATCGCTGGGTAGCTACGTTCGGTTGAGATAAGCGCTGAAAGCATCTAAGCACGAAGCTCGCTCCAAGATTAGAATCCTTCCCTCTTTAAGAGGGACGTAACTCCTGGGAGACTACCAGGTTGATAGGCCATAGGTGTACGCACAGTAATGTGTTTAGCCAAGTGGTACTAATGATTACGCATCTTTGTTGTTTCTTGATGAACAATTTTGGTGAGGTGAAAACAAACATACTTCTTATTCAATAATCAGGGCACGAAGCAAGCTGTGAGGCTGGTTTGTGAGCACTGTCTCGGTGACGATGGCGATGGGGTCACACCTCTTTCCATTCCGAACAGAGAAGTTAAGCCCATCAGCGCCGAAGATACTCGTTCTTTAAGTTCGGGGAAAATAGGTCGTTGCCGGGACAGTGTTCATAAATCAAACTAGGAAGAGAGGTCTGCAGTGGCAAATCTATACCCTGCTACAATTGATCAAATTCTCCTAATTGATGGGGAAAAGTGGCGTTTTTTCAGCAAGGATGAGGTTAGAAAATACAACCTGTGTTTTGATGAAGTGAGTTGTATGTTTGAAAGTACCAAAATCCTACTGGTAAATTTAAACACCAGTCGCCCGAAAGAATTTGATCCGAGTACGGTGAAAAGTGCTGTCATGGAGTGGTGAATTTTCGTGACAGCGCTTTACCCCTCTTGTATAATGCCGAAGTACTACCCACGCCGCTCGTTCTGCCTTGTCGCGGCAATGTAAATGGTTGATCAAGGCAAGACCGAATGGCACATCGCAACTAACGATGGGTGCCATAAGCACAGAACAATTTCAAAAATGTCAAAAGCAAGAAATATATTTAAACAAGATTCAGTAATGGTTAAGCTTTTGGGCGACAAAGTTGTCGAACTAAAATCTTTTGAACCGGGAGATGTGGTTGAAGGAATTGTAGTTAGTATTACCCCCAAAGAAATTTTACTTGACGTTGGAGCTAAATCTGAAGGCGTTGTGATGAGCGACGAACTAGGAGACAGCGAAGCGGCAAAAAATCTAAAGGAAGGCGATTTCGTTTTGGCTTATGTTATGCAGGCGGAAAATGACCAGGGCCACATAGTTCTTTCTTTTAAGCGCGCACAAAGAGAACGCGGTTGGAGAGATGTTGAAATGGCTTTTAAGGATGGGTCTGTGCTGCAGGTTACGGTTTTGGAATACAACAAAGGCGGACTTTTAGTTGATTGCATGGGCCTTCGTGGCTTTGTTCCCCTGTCCCACTTAGACCGGGTACATTTTACAGAGGATATGGCCAAGTTTGCCGCGGGAAGTGAAGCAGAACTTAAAGAATCTCTAAAAATTTTAGCCGGTAAAAAACTTACAGTTAAAGTTATTGAAATTGATAAGGAAAAAAACAGACTTGTTCTTTCAGAAAAAGATGCGACTTCAACATACAGCACCGAAGTTCGCGAAGAGAAATTATCACAAGTTAAAATTGGCGACGAACTTGAAGGAGTGGTTACAGGCGTTATGCCTTTTGGACTTTTTGTAGATATGGAAGGAATTGAAGGTTTGGTTCATATTTCCGAAATTGCTTGGGAAAAGGTAAGCCACCCAGGAAATTACTATACCGTTGGCGCACCGATTAAAGTTAAAGTTATTGGAGTTGATGATGATTCAAAAAAGCTTGCATTAAGTGTTAAACAGCTTATGGATAACCCATGGAAGACTGCGGAGGAAAAATACCCCGTTGGAACAAAGCTAAAAGGAAAAGTTAGCAAAATCGTTCCTTTTGGAGCTTTTGTAACTTTGGAAAAAGGGTTGGATGGCTTGATTCACGTTTCCGAAGCAACACGCCCGTTAGAAGAGGGCGAAGAGGTTGAAGTTACCGTCACAAATGTCGAGGGTGCAAATCAAAAACTTGCCCTAAGCATGCGTGAAGGTGTTGAACCTGACAAAGATGCTAAATAGACTTACCGAAAGAGCAAAAACCGCAATACTCGGCGTTTCACAGCCAAAAAACAAATCTAATTCCAGTGCCAGCGACGTGATCGGTTCAATAAAAGCGTCAGGTGGGGTTGGAACTTACATTTTAGAAAATAACCCGGGCTTAAAGCTAAAAACCTCCAAACACATTAACTTAAACGATTTAGTGGAAAAAGCTTACTACCACTCTGCTTCTTTGCAGCATTTATACGTTGGAACCGAGCATCTTTTGCTTGCCTTACTTGAAATTACCGGTTCGCCCGATGTTGAAAATGTGAAAAAGCAAATAACCAGCCTAAGCTCCTTTCCAAATTTCAGCCAGGTTTCGGAATTTACTACCAAGACGCCCTTGTTGGACGCTTTTGGAACTAATTTAAATAAAGATTTGTCCAGCGCGATGCCCGTATACCGGGAAGAGGTGGAGCTGCTAATTTCTGTTTTATTGCAGAAAGAAAACGCGAATCCTTTGGTAATTGGGGACTTTGGGGTTGGGAAAAAAAGCCTAGTTGAGCTTTTGGTTCATAAATTAAATGCCATGGAGGTTCCGGTAGCTTTGGCTGGGTATCAGATTATTGAATTTGACGTGATCTCTTTTATTGCAAATCTTTCAAACCGCGAAGGGATTGAGGCCGGTATCACAACGCTTTTAGAAGAGCTGGACACCGCGGGGGATGTAATTTTGTATATTAAGGATTTCCAAAGCTTATTTATTGGTACAAACGTTGGTTTTGCCGTGCCGCTAGCCTTTTCGATGCTTAAGTCTTACCTTTCAACTGCTGGAGTTAGTATTCTTGGGATAGTAAATTCGACTTTTTACGAGAGACTTGCTGGAGAAGCAACTCAAATTTTGGATAACTTTGAAGAAATTCATCTTGAAGAACCAGAAGAACCTAAGATTAAGGCCGTACTAAAGGCAAAAGCCCAGGAGCTAAGCCGCTACCATAACATCAGAATTTCACCTGAGATTCTAAACTATGCTTTCAGGACAGCCAAAAGCAACATAAAGGATACAAAATTTCCTCAAAGAGGCATTTCACTTTTGGATCAAGCCTGCACTAAACTTCTATTAAAGAAGGATCTTGTTCCAGTGAAATATAAAAGACTTATCAAAAAGAAAAACGATCTAAATAAACAGATTACTCAGCACCTAGAACTTGGTGCAATAGACGATGCGATGAAAGCGAGGGGTAAGCTTGCCGTAATTGAAACAGGATTGGACTCAACAAGGCACACACTACTTATGACCAAACCTTTAGAGCTTACCACCGTTGAAATTGACGAAGTTTTGGCGGACATGGGAGTTTCAAGAATTGATAGCGGCTTTGTTGATTTAGAAAGCCTAAGCAATCTTTCAAAAAGAATAAAAGAGAAGATTGTTGGACAAGATGCGGCAGTTGAAACTGTTTCGCGAGCTTTGATTCGCTCACGACTTGGGCTACGGGCCAAAAAGCGTCCATTGGGTAACTTTTTATTTCTTGGACCTACTGGTGTTGGAAAAACGGAACTTGCTAAGGTTTTAGCCGAAGCTGCTTTTGGAGACGAAAACTTAATCAGGCTTGATATGAGTGATTTTGGCGAAAAACACACGGTGGCAAGGCTTGTAGGTGCCCCTCCAGGATACGTGGGTTATGGAGAAGGTGGAGAACTAACTTCAAAAATTGATAATATGCCAGATAGCGTTGTTTTGTTTGACGAAATAGAAAAAGCCCACCCGGACGTGTTAAACATCCTGCTTCAAATTACAGAGGAGGGCGAGTTAGTAGATGCAAAAGGTCAGTCGCATGACTTTTCACAAGCGGTTGTAGTGCTAACTAGCAACTTGGGCACAGATATTGTTCTAAGCAAAGACATTGGCTTTAGTGGTGGAAGAAAATCTGACGATGAGGTTGAAGGAAGACTTAGAGAGAATTTGAAAAAGATTATGAAGCCCGAGTTACTCAACAGATTTGACGAAATAGTTGTGTTTAAGAGATTGAGTAAAAAAGAGCAGATAACGATTTTGGAACTTTTGCTTGCTGAAATTTATAAGACCCTCAAGGCCCAGCAAATTAGCTTAACAGTTGCCGCTTCTGTGAAAAGACATCTGCTCGAAAAAGGCTACAACGACGAATATGGCGCCAGGGCCTTGCGAAGAACGGTAGAAACCGAGCTTTTAGACAAAGTAGCCGAGTTTTTGCTTAAGAATCCGCAGAGGCCATTGAGGCTTAAAGCTAGCTTTAGCAGGCAAATAAGCATAACCCTATAGCATTGACATTATTCTCTTCATAAGTTAAAATGTTCCCAGAGCGTATGCTCAATCTCGGTGCGTATGCACCATATAAGGAGGCTTCAAAATGTTGAAGCTAGTGTTTCAAGAAGGGAAGTGGCTTAAGAAGTTGCCGTGGTTCACAGCTGCAGGTGCGGGCATCTCAGTATTTGTAATTGCCGCGTTGCAGTTTTTTACGGAATGGAAATGGGGGTTGGCAGATATTTGGCCGATTTTCATTCTCATTACGGGTAGCGCTGTTGCTTTTTGGGCATTTTGTGTTGGGGCGGTTTGGGCAGTAACAGACGGCCGTCGCGTCGACCACATGGCTCCACAGCTGTGGTTGTGGGCTGCGAGGGAGTTTGAAAAGGTGGCCAAGGACATAATAGACATACTGTCCGACACGAGCAAGGTTTGGCCCGAAGCACAGTTTTGGATGCTCCACCGTCTCACGAAGCTGATGTTTGTGTTTTGTCCCGATCCACATTGGCGCTATGCGCCCATGCAAAAGACACGGTTTGAGCTGGTCAATGAATTTTGCCAGCGCTTCGAAATCGGGGTAGGAGTTCCCAAATATGAAGTGTGGTTCTCCGGTATGGAGGAGGGGTACTTCACAAACGGCGGCCTATCGATCGTCGTTAAGAAGACCTACATGCAAGGTGGCGAATTGAAAACAGATCACCATCGCTACTACGAAGATCCTTACACCAACAAGACTAGTTAGTTAAGTTCAACAAGGCCGCGTCCTTTTTTCTAGACGCGGCCTTGAAGTTTTTAATCTCCAACAAACTTAGAACCCACCCTCTTTCCCCACCCAAAATTCCTGATACACTAAAAATAGAAAGCACGAGCTTTCGTAAAGTTTATGCCAAAAACAAAAAATATTTACATTTGCCAGTCTTGTGGGTTTGAAAGCCCCCAGTGGCTTGGGCAGTGTCCATCTTGCAAGAACTGGAATACTTTTGAGGAAACAATTGTTGCAGCTCCAACTAAAGCCTCGGCAAGGCTTGGTGGTTTACGAAGAGCGGGCGGTTACTCAGCAAAGCCAATTTCCTTATCCCAAGTAAAAAATAAGGAAACTGAGCGGACTTCCTCGGGGTCAGACGAATTTGATAGAGTTTTGGGTGGGGGATTTGTGTCCGGGCAGGCGGTTTTATTGGCCGGCGATCCTGGAATTGGCAAAAGTACATTATTGACCCAGATTGCCAAAAACATGCCGAAAAACAAAATTCTGTACGTTTGCGGTGAGGAAAGTTTGGCCCAGGTTAAGGTTCGTGCCGAAAGAATGGGTTATAAAGCGGAAAACCTTTTAGTTATTGCCGAAACTGACGCCGATGTTATTGCTGACACTATAGAGCAAACAGTTGGTATCTCACTTGTGATTGTTGACGCAATTCAGTCAATCACTTCAGATGAGTACACGGGTTTTGCAGGATCAATCGGTCAAGTTCGTGCTGGAACACAAAAGTTAACCAATATGGCAAAAAAGACCGGGGTGCCAGTAATTTTAGTGGGGCACGTTACAAAAGAAGGAACGGTTGCGGGTCCAAAAGTTCTTGAACACATTGTGGATACGGTTTTGTATTTGGAAGGTGATTCCCAACATTTGTTTAGGATTTTGAAAACTACGAAAAACCGCTTTGGGCCGGTGTCAGAAGTTGGGATTTTTGAAATGACCGATAAAGCCATGATTGATGTAACCAATCCTTCAGAAATGTTTCTGGCTGAAATAGCGGGAAGTAAGGCTTCGGGTTCATGTGTTTCGGTTGTAATGGAAGGCTTCCGCCCAATTCTTTTTGAAATCCAGGCTCTTACTACAAAAACCTTTTTTGGCTACCCGCGCAGAACAACTAGTGGCTTTCCCGTAAACCGTTTACAGGTTCTTATCGCAATACTAGAAAAGCGTTGTGGTCTAAATCTTGGTGATCAAGATGTGTATATAAACGTTGCCGGGGGATTTAAGGTTAACGAATACGCGGTAGACCTGGCAGTTTGTCTTGCGGTTGCATCATCTGTAAAAAATAAGCCAATAAAATCAAAAACCGTTGCGTTTGGTGAAGTGGGACTGGCTGGTGAGGTTCGCAACATTTCACATCAGGATAAAAGAATTAAGGAAGCAAAGAAACTAGGCTATACTAATGTAATAAACCCGCAGAAGATAAAATCTGTGAAAGAGGCTATAAGCCTGGCTATATCTTAGCATTGTCTTAAAATTTAAAACTGCCAAAATGAATATACCGTCGGAGAAAACATGTCTGCTGCCAAAATTATTAAAACTGGAAAAAACGTTGTTCGTAGCCCCCGTAGCGCCTTTCGCAAGGCCTTAGAAAACCCTAAAGTCTGGGGATTTTTGGCTCGGGTGACGCTTTTTAGTCTATTTTTTATTTCCGCATTTAATCTTTCAAATTCAGCTTTCTTTTTTGAAAATCCTATTTTTGGGATCCGCTTTTTAGCCGAAACTTTAATAGCACTTGCCGCTGGAGTTTTTGGTTTTCATACCGTCCCAATTATTGCCGAAAAAGTTAGGGGTTGGTTTGAAAAGTTGATTGCTTTGGTTGTCGCAAACATTGTGTCTGATTTTTGGAATCAGCAGTCAAGAAGAATGTCAGCGGCAAGGCGCGTGAAACAAAAAGAGAAGAAGGAAAAACGTGAAAAAGAAACGCACGAAAAACTTAAAGCAACGGTTTTGCTTGACACCTCGGTTTTAGTGGACGGTAGGGTTGTGGATGTTGTAAAGACGGGCTTTTTAAGTGAAGACCTAATTGTTCCTAAAGGGGTTTTGGATGAACTTCATTTAATTTCCGACAGTAAAGACGATCTGAAACGGAAGAAAGGCCGTAGGGGATTGGATATGCTAAACGCTTTGAAGAGGGTTGGAAGCGTTAAAGTGCATGAAGCGCCGGGAGATATTTCAAAAGAAGATGGAGTGGATAAAGAATTAGTTCGACTTGCCAAAAAATACGATGCTAGACTCATGACCATGGATTTTAATTTGAACAAAGTGGCAAAAGTTTCAGGAGTTAAGGTTCTGAACCTTAATGAGTTGGTAAACGCGGTTAAATACGCCGCGGTGCCTGGGGAAAAAATAAGGATCAAAATTGTGCAGGCCGGAAAGGAACCAAACCAAGGTGTTGGATATTTGGCAGATGGAACGATGGTTGTGGTAGCCGGGGCGCAGAATAAGGTTGGGAAAACGCTGATGGTGACGGTTTCGAAGGTAATCCAAACAGACGCCGGGAAAATGGTGTTTTGCGAAGAATAACCCTTAAATTGACTTTGCAACTTTGAAGTAATATCATCTGGCCTAAAGAACGCCCTTAGTAAATTGACTAGTTCTCACCTAGAGGAGGAGAGATGGATAAAGACTTTTTAGCTAAAGCAACGATTAGCGACAACCGGGAGCTTATTAATTGGTTTCTGATCTTGGCAGTAGTACGACTGTGTTACGCCGCGCTACTCTCAATTTTATGGCCATCTGTGGCGGCGGTAAGCACTACGGGCTCGATGCTCCTTTCAACCGCTTATGTATTTGGGACCTTGTTTACGGTTGTAATGTTGTGCCAGTTAAATCTGGTGCTTAAGAAACGGTGGGATCGAAAACGCTACCTGCGTGTTTGGTACGTATTCGCTTTGGCGGCCATTTTTTCCGGGTGGTATGTCTACGCAGGTTTTGCCGACTTTGGTGTAGGTGAGGCTTTGTTTAGAGCATCATTTGCGCCTGCGGCCATAGGCTTTTTGCTTTTGAGCGTTGTTGATGCCCTAATGAAAAGCAAAGGATGGATTTCCTGGCTGCCATTTAAGAAGGCCGATTTTGAGAATGTCTTTGCTCCTCTGGCAAGATGAAGTTATGTTAGTTTTGGAAGTGTTTGCTTGAAGGCTGGTCGGCTTTTGCTGATTGGCCTTTTTGTTTCTCGGCCAGATATTTTCAAAACGGGTATTTCAAACAAAAACAAAAAAACGCCCCGTTAGCAGCGACTAATAGCGGCAGCCACAGATGCGTTTCTTTGGTATGCGTCTACATTGCTGTAAACGAATAAGACCTTAGTGCTTCTGGACAGAGAAGCACTAATTAGTTACAAAATTAGATCATTTGCAAAAAGTAAACAAGCTACATTCGTTGGAGTATGCGAACTTTTATGGCGTGACTTGGGCTTTAGAGTTGGGTTGCTACAAAAAGCGTTAGAATGTCGTTTAGCACTGTTTTTGGCATTTTGCGAAGCAATTATGCGGTAAAGGAGGGGCATTTGGTCACATTTTTAAACTAATTCTAGGGTGTCGTGCTATGCCCTATAGCTTGACATTTCAAGATCCTTGACTTATAATCCAGAAATCAAAATCGAACAAATCGGTTCCGATTGCATTCCAAATTTAAGGAGGCTTCATGCGTCATATAAGGTTGGAAAGACCACCTTCCCCAGCGGACATTCCGCTGAAGGATTTGCCCTTAACGGGGCAAATGCGGTCCAAGATTAGGCTGGCAGTGGCATCATATTCTACTGCAGGCGGAAAACCGCCTCTCGTGATTGATAATCTCAGGCAGCTGGCGGACTGGGAGTTGGCAGAAGGTGGAGATGTGTCGGATGTTAAAGATACAGCCGGCAAGTTCATCTTCTCCGAGGAGCAAAGCGAGGATCTATTGGCCGTGGTGCTTTACCACCCGCTGATGCAAGATCACGAGTTGCGCCAACAGATCCAACCTCAAGGTCCGAACCCGTACGAGGTTCACAATGTGCCCGCGTTGCCGGCCACCCCGCCTGTACCGTTGGTGCCCGCCGACATCCAAGAATTGATGGATCGTGCGCCCATTGACCCGGCGACTGGGAAACGGGATATGAGCACGCTAAGTGGTTTCCTGAAGAAAAAGCTGAAAGAATGGGAAGCCGCGAACCCGACCCCCCTGGCCACCCCGCCCGCACCTACAACGCCTTAAGCGTTTGTGCAGGCAAGATGTGGGGAACGTGATGACGAATTTTGTCACGTTCCCTGCATGTCTTTTTTATGCTATAGCTATAGATGACTGTTAAGTTTTACTTAATAGTGATGTGCAGCTATCGCGCATTTAGTGATAGTCAGCGCATCTTGAAAAACAAATAAACCCTCTATCTAACAAAGGAGAAGAACATGTCAATAAGACAGATTTGGCAGTACTGGGGGTGGGCGCTGCTAGCAACCCTGCTGGCAAGCATCCTTGTTGCCATCAACTGGGTTGGCCTGACCGCTTTCATAGCGAGTGTGGGCCGTGTTGGTGGAATCCAGATTAGTTGGACTATTTTCTTGTCCAGCTTTTTTACTGGGGTTGTGGTGGCAAGTTTCGCCGCTACTTTTTTGTATGCGGTTGACAACGTCATCGCTCCGCCCGAACGCTTTGTTCAAGGCCTTGCCATCGTGGGCATTTTGGTTCTCGCCTTCGTTGTGTTGGGCTATGGGCAAGATGTGGGGCAAGCCTCCGCAGCCGTTTTGGAGTTGGAAGAAGCGAAGTTGGAGTCAGCTGGAACCAATACCACTGAAAACGGCGGCGGTGGAGAAGGTACTACACCGGCCACGGGCGAAGAGCCTGTGCCTGCGGGTGAGCAATTCACAGACGAGCAGGCAGCTGCTTTAGAAGCAGCTCTGCAAAGTCTTCGTGAGGCGGCTGAATCGAACCTGTGGCCAGGATTACTTCCTAGGCTTCCTGGTATGGACGGTGACAGGGACGAAACCCTGCTACGGTTTGATGACTACAGCGCCGATCCTCCGGATAAACGCCTGTGGCATCCAGAAAAGCGTCCGCTTGACGTGTGTGATCAGTACACTTCATCGTATGCTGTTTTGGTCGGTGACCCGAGCAAGTACTTGGAGTTTTGCACGGAATGGCATGTTCCTATCGGCGCGACCTTTGATCTCACGTTTGAAGCGCTGACCGGGACGTACTGGCATCAGGGCTTGGATAGGCTGGTCGTACACGACCCAACACTAGCCGCCCGCCAACACGGAAATGGTGGCCAGGAAGAGCTACCGTACTTAGCGATCACAATCGTCGAGCCCCTCTTTATGTACGTGGAGTATGAGGACGGTACGATATGTGAAGCTGCTCGCACGGCAGTAATAATGCCGAATGAATGGATGCGTGTAACTTTCACGGTTCCCAGCGACAGCTCAGTTTTCGGTACGATCTCAATCGGACCGGGCGGCGATCCAGATTCGGACCAAACCGTCGAAGAAATGACCGTCGGAAACGACGTTCCAGATCCTACTTGTCACCCTGCCTCATGGCAGCCTGGGCAGTAGGTAGCAAAAGGAAGAGACTTTAGAGGCCGGTTCGCAAACTAGTGTAAAAACTAGCTAGCGCACCGGCTTCTTCCTTTTTGTAGGTTTTGTGAATTAACTAAGATTATTAATGAAAACTCTTGCCGCCTTTTCCCACGTATAATTGTTTTTTATATCTGCAGATAGATTATCAGCCATTACTTGAGCTTGCGCCTGATTATTTAAATACCACTTTATTGCTTCGGAAATTTCACCAGCGTTCTTTTTACCTATCAAGCTTCCAGTTTTGCCGTTTACAATCAAATCGTTAATCGAGCCGCTGTCTGTTGTTATCACAAAGCACCTGCTCGCCCCAGCCTCGAGCAGGGTATTTGGCAAGCCCTCATCATAGCTTGAAGGATTTACAAAGACGTTGGATATTGCCAAAAGCTTTCTAACATCCGTGTAACTTAATTCGTCTAAAACAAGCACATTTGCCCCCAGCCCCGCCTCTTTTATAAGACTCCTAAGCTTTTCGTTTAAGTTTCCAGGCCCGGCAAAACAAAATACCAGTTGATCCCGAACATTTTTTTCTAGTTGGTTTTTGAGCCGAAGTATTGCCTCCCACAAATAAATTATCCCTTTTGTTTCCAGCATCCGCCCCGCGTATGTAATAAGAACTTTATTTGTACTCAATGTGATGTTTGCGTTTGGAACAATGCGTATTTCATCCCTTTCCTTGCTGGAGAATTCTTCGGGATTGATTCCAATGTGCGCGACAATTCCCTCTTTCCTAATTCCCAAGACCCCTTCATAAAAGTTCTTGCAGGCGTTATTTGCGTAAAAAATAAAATCGTACCTTTGTAAAGCAAAGCGGGCGATTGTAAGGTCCACAAACTTTCCAATCATCGCAACAAGCCACCCCTGATGTACCGGATGTCCGGGAACGTGCCCCACATACACGCTTTTTGCTCCAATCAGCCTTGCGTAAGCCCAAACCCACCAGGTAGGATCAAAAAACCTCACGTGGGTTTCCACAAAAGAGTAGTTATTTTTCGATAAAGAGATGAGCTTTAAAAGCAAGGAAAACGGATTGGGGAGCAAGAATTTGTCCTTAATTATTTCCCAGCAGGGGATTCTGTGCACGGTAAAGTTTCTATACGATTCAAGTTTGGGAGCCCGTTTGGTGTTATAACAAAGCACATCAACTTTAAACCTTGAATCCATTTCCATTATTTTGCTATTAACTTCTTCCGCGTACTTTTGAGAACCTCCCTTATGTGGGTAGAAAAAGGGGATCACTAGAAGTATTTTAATTGTTTGATTGCCCACTTTATTATCTGTCAATTTCATATATAGCTATCCCTGGTGTTTTATATATTGGTGTGAATCTTGCATTTTTTTCCAAGAAGTTTATGAACTCGTAGTCGCTGTAGGTTAGATCTACTGGTTGCCATATATTCCAAACCACGCCCAGCCTTTGCCCATCTGATAATTCCTGCCAGCTTGAAAACCTGCCGCTAATAATAAATAGTACCTTTTGCTTAGCCGACCCTGTAAGCCCGTCTTCTATCGAAAAAAGCTGCTCTTTTATCCTTGAGGAGTCTCTGGAGGCAAAAATTTCAGACAAAACTTGCCTGGTTTCTCTGCTGGTAAATGCTCCGCCCGGCGTATTAATTCCAGCCAGCCCTTCAAAGATATGCATAGTTGTGGGATCACTTATTATCATTACATCTGGGATTTTGGCGTATCCGTTTTCGACTAAAAATTTCACAGCGGCAAGTTCCTCGGGTTTTACATGAGAAGCTACCCCATCATAGTAAAGACCATTTTTAAAGTCGTGTGTGTTTATTGTAAAAGCCGTAAAAAGCATTAAAACCAGAAGCCCGATGGAAATAGTCTGTCCTAATTTCCCGAAATTTTTAATGATTCTCCATATGCCATAGGCCATAACGGCATGCACAAAATACCGCCCTATTGTGTAAAACTTTATGATATAGGGAAAGTTAGTTACGATTACGGCAACTACCGTTAATGCTATTATCGCGCCTAAAGCTAGGTTTCTGTTGCTTTTATCTTTTACCACAAAAAATATTCCGAGTGGGAAAAATACCAATGCCAAATAGCCATAAAACTCTTTCATGTAGTCAATTTTTTCGCTCACAGCTAGGGTAAAAGCGGCGGCCTCTGATCTATTTAAACTTCCCAGATCTATGCCTTGAGTTAAGAAATAGGCTATGGGAATTAAAAGTACCCCGGCAACAACAAGAAAAGTTGGAAGTCGTGCCCTTAACTTTTCGAATTTATCTGTTGCATAGAGAAAGACTAGGCTAAAGATTAGTATCGCAGAGGCTGCCGTTCCAACAAAGAAGTGCCCAAGTGGTAGAAAAACTATTCCCCAAGCTATCTGCATCCACGAATGGCGTACTTTTCTGTCGTGGTTTTGAATTAACCTCGATATTACAAAAACTAGACATGTTGCCGCAATAGTTTGCGGGATCAGTATAAGGGACGTGTAGGCCAGCACGGATTCAAAGACAAAAGCACCGATTATAGCTGCCAACAGACCCACAAACCTTCTTCCGGAGAGCCTTTTGGCAATTACATACGACGCTACTATCGTCCACAGGTAGTGGAAATACTGGGTAAACCACCAAAATTTAGGTATATCTAGGTTTTTTATAAAAAGCTGGGCGCTAAGTACCGTAGTATGAAATAGGGGAGTGTAGCTATAAAGATTGAAAGTATCGCTTATTTTCTTAGTGTTTATGTTAAAACCACCCTGTCTAATGTTTGAGATAGTGGTTTGATGCATGAACATATCCCAGTTTAGGATAGAGCCGGGGGGATTATTTATGCCCCAAATGCTAAAGCCTACCAAAGATAACGTTAGAACAACCGCAATTGCGAAAATGGTCTCTTTGGTTATTTTTATTTTCCCCCAACTTAAAAAGATATGCCAAATTCCAGCCCCAAGCCCTATTAAAACTTCGATAAGTATTAATGGGTACAGCAGTTGAATAGGATTGTAATTTGTTAGGTAACTAATGGCTAACGTTTGTAAAAAGATTACTAAACTACCGTTAATAAAAGCCAGTGCAGCATCCGTGGCCATATCGGCAAGATCCAGCCCACCACCGTCTGGATCTATAGCATCAGCACTATTTAAGGTATGGGCATGAGACTTAAAAAGGAATAGGAAGGGCATGCCAACTAACATTGGTACCAAAAACCATAAGCTTGAGGTTATCGCGGCTGTGAAGTTTCCCAAAATCATCTTAAAGCCTCCAAACTTTCTGCCAAGTTATTGTAAAAATTAAGTTTCAGATCCTGATTTTCGCTTGTCCTAATTTCTATGGCGAGTTTTTGGTTATCAACTTGAGCTGTCTTATTTTTTAAATCTAACTGTATAACCCCCGGATTTTCTAAGTTTGTAATAAGAACAGATTTACCAGTAACGTCTGGCGATTCGGTTTCATTTTTAAAGCCCGTACCGTAATACGAATTGATCTCTCCCAATAATATGTCGTCAATTGGAGTATAAACTTCCATGTTTTCATCAAAAACTAGATCCCCTTTGTTGTAAGTTAACGCCTGAGCTAGACTGGTGGGCGTAGTATTATTCAATGTTGGGGTTACTGTAAGGGTGTTTCCTTGCAAGTTGCCGTTTAAAACAAAGTACTGATCATTTGTTTTTATTGTTGCGACAAGCTTATTGAGCTTTAGCGAGTTCATTAAGCTCTGCATCAACTTGGCTAACTTACTATCTGTTTTTGATTCTTCTATAGCTATGTCCTCGTTTAATTCTACCGCCGATCTTTTGTTCCCAAAAACCTCAAAGTAAAAGTTTAAAGGGGTGATGTTATAGAATATTTTATTATCGTTGCTAATTGTAAGTCCATACCTGTAAGTTTGGATTGTAAATTGTTTTACACGCTTTTCACTAATGCGGTCTTCCGGAGCATCTATTCCATAAAAAGATATCGCTATTAATACTACAAAAAACAGAAATAAGGCCGCATTTAAGAGCTTAGACATGCTTGGAATTATAACGTTTATTGCTTTGGTGAACTAGTTCATTCATAATCTGCGTGTGGTCAACGGTAAATCGATAACGGTGATTATACCTTGCCGTAATGAGGAGAAAATAATTGCCCAGACAATAAAAAATGTTCCAGATTATGTAGATGAAATAATAGTCGTGGATAACGGTTCTACCGATAATACCCGTAAAGTAGCAAAGAAAGCTGGGGCAAAAGTTCTTACCGATGAGAGGACTAAGAATGGAATAGGTTACGGCTGCGCAATAATGAAGGGCTTGTATTATTCGGGAGGAGACATTGTTTTTACCATGGACGGAGATAACACTTACCCCTCCTACCAAATAAGAGGATTAGTTGATTACATGGATTTTAATAAACTTGATTTCGTTTCGTGCAGCAGATTACCTCTTAAAAACTCCAAGGCCATTTCAAAGACAAGACAGTTGGGCATCCGT
>MEVA01000010.1:22675-30342 GCA_001772625.1 candidate division WWE3 bacterium RIFCSPHIGHO2_01_FULL_42_13
CAATATTTCTTTTATACGGCGTAAAAGTTCGCGATATTCTAACTGGTATGTGGGCCCTTAGATCTGAAATTGTACCCAAGCTTGATCTTAAAATGTGTGACTGGAACCTTTCCCCTGAAATTAAAATAGCTGCTTTTGCCAATAAAGAGATAAGATTTGGAGAACATCATATTGACCATTTTGAGAGGTTAGGGGAACCTAGCAAGCAATCTATCTGGAAAACCGGCTTTGGCCACCTTTTTTACATTATTCACAGGCGTTTTACCCAAGACAAGTCCTACCGACGTAACCTATAGGTTGACTGAATTCACTTTTCACTGTAGAATCTGGGCCATAAGGAACTAGCACAGTTAGCTAAATTTCCTATCAAATAAATCAAGTCGTCTAGGAGGTAGACACAATGGTTACAAAAATCAAAAAAGCGTTGCTTTTCTTGTCTGTGCCATTAGTGCTTTCAGTAAGTGGTTATCTTTTACCACTCCAAACTGAAAGCAACGCCGTATGGCAAAGACTACTTTTTGTACTATTTGGACTGTTGTTGCACTACGTCGTCGAACTGGTGAAGGAGCCTTGGAGAGGCCAGAAAGTAATCCTCAACAAGTTAGGAGAGCTGCCGATCAAGCTTCGAGACCAGGAGCAGTTTGTTAAGACGCAGGATTTAGAAAACAAGATCGGTACCTGCATTAGCGTCGACTACAAAAACAACTATCTTCGAGTCAACTTTGGTGGTATGCAAAGCTACGATTTGCATAAAGGGATGTTCAGCCTTGTCTAATCCCCTCTGGGCAAAAAAAGAGTCAGACTCAGTCTGGCTCTTCTTTTTTGCTTCTCTAACTGCCAAAACCCCACAACTCAGGTAATTTGGCACCTCAACTATAGGGTTGACAAACTCTACAATAGAGCTTATAATAACCGCTATAGAGTTAAGGCAGTAAAGTACCAATTTGCCGCTGAAAGCGGTGGTCCAAGCCCTTAACTTGTTTTTTGCCCAAAACAACAAAACCATGAATAAAATGTTTAAACTAAACATAGTGCTTTTTGTAACCTTAATAGGTGCTTTGACCATGCTTTTATTGCCTTCTATAGCCTACGCTGCTTGTGAAGATGACGGAGCTTACGGGCAAACTTGTGTTTTTGAGAAGGATTTTGAGATCGAAAAAAACGTAAGGCTTCAAGGTGATAGCATCTGGAAAGACAAAATCACTAATGTTAAAGAAGGTCAGTTAATAGAATTTAGGATTCGAGTGAAAAATATCGGTGAGGTAGATGCAGATAATATGGAAATGAAGGACATCTTGCCTAACGAATTGGAAAGAACTGGAGGTGCTGAATTAACCGAGGAATGGGACGATTTCCTTGTTGACGAAGAAAATACCTTCATAATCCAGGCTAGAATTAAGTCTATAGAGTTTGACAGAGCTGACAATTTCGAGAAATGTGTTGTTAACAAGGCCGAACTAAGACACGAGGGCAACTTGGAAGGTTCTGACACCGCCACTGTTTGTTACGGTGAGGAGATAATTACGGAGCTTCCAAAGACCGGACCTTTGTCTACCGAGTTAATGAGCATTTTCGGATTCGCTTCTACTGGAATTGGACTCTTCCTTAAGAGAAGGAAGTAACTTGGGGCTGCGTTTGCCGCAGCTCCGCCCAGGTTTAAGCCTTGGGTAGAATAGTTGGGTTCGCGCAAGCTTACGCGACTATTCTATCTTGGGTTTAAGCTTTGCCCTAATCGCCCCTGCTCAGTATAAAATAAGGTCCAATGCATAAAATTTCCCTAGCTATAGTTTTATTAATAACGCTTCTTGTCTCATCTCTAGTTGCAAGTGAGGTATTCAAAGCAAGTTGGAAAGGCGATGTCTTAAGTGCAAAAGCAGAAGAGTTAAACAGGGAAGGCGAACAAAGAAAATTAGCATTTGCTGAGCTAAAAAAGTACCCATATTATGCACCGGCCTTACTATCGCTGCATTTTTCACAATCAAAAAACTTTGCTTTAGAAAAGATTGATCTTGACGAGAACGGAGAACTTCAAACCCCAAGTTCGTGGGATGGGGCAGGTTGGTACAGGGGAAGCGCAAAACCCGGCCAAATGGGCGCAGTTATAATAGATGGCCACTACGACACAGACACAGCATCACCGGCCGCCTTTTGGGTATTGAAAAGCGCTAAGCTCAATGATAAAGTATCAATCAAGGACGAGTTGGGAAGAGATTTTACTTACAGGGTTGTTGACATCTTTTTTGTTGATATCCAAGATCCACAACGAATACAAGTGTTTCAGGAGAGTGATAAAGCTGAACTAATCCTAATTACTTGCGGAGGGGTCTGGAATGAAAAAGAGGGGACATACAACAAGCGTCTTGTGGTAAAAGCGGAACTTGTTTCGCCCAACTAATTTCCCATTGATTTTCGTCTGAAACTATCGTACCTTTGAGCAGACGAAGGTTGAAGCGGGGAGGTAACTCGGGGCAGTGGTTATCTCCCCACTTGAGCTCACTTTTGAAGCGTTATTTCAAACCAAAAATTTAAAAAAAAGAACTTAATATTTATTTAATTTAAGAAAGAATTATGCCTGTAAGATCATCTACACCACCTATATCACCCGTACCTACAACCCCAACAACTAGGCCTGCAAGCAGAAATGGCGAAGAGGCCATGAGTAAATTTGTTGGAGAAACAGTTCCTGTGGAAGGAGCTTTAGAAGTTTTAACCGACTATGGAGTTTTAAGGCAAGACGAACAGTTAGATGAAAACCTTCCCCGCGATGTTTACATAAGCCTTTCCCAGATCCGCAGATTTAGTTTAAGAGGCGGGGATGTTATTAAAGGCCAAGCCAGGCCTCCAAAAGAAGGGGAAAGGTACCTCTCTCTTCTTAAAGTGGAAAAAGTTAACAATGCAGATCCTGAAAAAGCCAAAAACAGACCACTTTTTAGTAAACTTACTCCAATTTTCCCAGATGAATGGATGAAGCTTGAGACTGAACCAAATGTTCTTTCAACCCGAATAATTGATCTTATTTCGCCGGTTGGAAAAGGCCAAAGAACTATGATTGTGGCTCCTCCTAAGGCTGGTAAAACCTGGCTTTTGCAAGAGATCGCTAAGGGCATTGCCGCAAATCACCCGGATATAACACTCATGGTTGCGTTAATTGGTGAACGTCCTGAAGAGGTTACGGACATGAAACGAAAAGTTAAGGGCGAGGTTTATGCCAGTAACTTTGACGAATCTCCGGAGGCCCAAACCCGCGTTGCTGAACTTACTTTAGAAAAAGCCAAAAGGCTTGCCGAAAAAGGTGGGGATGTGGTCATTTTAATGGACTCGCTCACCAGGCTTGCCCGCGCCTACAACTTGGTTGTTCAGCCTTCCGGAAGAACCTTAAGCGGTGGATTTGATCCTTCGGCTCTGTACCCGCCCAAGCACTTTTTTGGTGCCGCGAGAAACTTTGAAGAGGGTGGATCCCTAACCATTATTGCAACAGCTTTGGTTGAAACAGGTTCCAGAATGGACGACGTAATCTTTGAAGAATTCAAAGGAACGGGGAACATGGAGTTAAAACTTGATAGAAATTTGGCCAACAGAAGAATCCATCCGGCCATTGATATAAAAAACAGCTCTACCCGAAACGAGGAGCTTTTGTACGATAAAGAAACTTACGAATCAGTAGTGAGGTTAAGACGCATGATGGCTCTTCTTAATGAAAGCGAAGTTACAGAGCTTGTTCTTCAGAGGCTTGCCAAAACCAAGACGAATCAGGAGTTTTTAAAGACCCTCCAGGAGCCTGGAAAGTAAGATAAAGCTTGGTGGCACGTGAGGGTAAGTGCTGATAAAATAACCCCCGTGAAACGATTTTTTAAGTTTATTGGGCACCTTTGGCCTCAAAGAATTTCCCAGTTACCTTTGGGCGGTTTTAAGCCCAATTGGCGGGAAAAATTCAAAAAAACCATTTCGTCCTCAACCCTGTTTTTTCAGGCGGTTTTTAAATACTTCACAAAAAAACTTAGGGCATTAGGGCGTTTTTTGGTTCGCAGTATTGTTTATGTTACCAACTATGGAGTCTGGTTTAAGGCGCTAATTATAAAAAAACTTATCTGGTCACGGGGCAGGCTTGGAAGACCAATTGCCAACGTTATCGTTTTAATCATAGCCTTTATGGTTTTCACTTTCGGCGAAATTTTGAGCAGCAAAAAATTTGTGAATAGCCAGGAAATAAGCCCGGACTATTTGTCTAACGTTACCGATGTAGTTCCAAATAGAAATACCGCAACGACACTTATTCCTGAAGAAAGAAAGCGCGCGGTTTCTTTTACTTACACTGTTGAGGGTGGTGATACCCTTTCGGGGATAGGGGAGAAATTTAAAATTTCAGTTGACGCTATTAAATATGTGAACGGCTTAACTGACTTCTCCGTTTTAACTGTTGGAGATACTTTAACGATTCCTCCGATTTCAGGTCTTATCCACGCGGTTGAGGAAGGGGATACGCTTGATTCCATCGCCGAAAAATATTCTGTCGCTCCTCAGGCAATTGCCGACTTTAACTATATTTTGGATACCTCAACTTTGGCGATTGGAACCGAACTTGTTATTCCGGACGCAAAGGTACCGGCGCAGGTTATACCTTTGGCACCAAGTTTTGTTGTGCAACCTCCGTTGGCCTTTGATGTTCCTAACTTGGGTGATGGTTTTATCTGGCCAACAACAACACGAATTATCACTCAATATTTTGCTTGGTATCACAATGGTACAGACATAGCGGTACCGTGGAGTTGGGGAATGCCTCCGATTTTTGCAAGCTCAAGCGGAACTGTGACCCGTGCCGGTTGGGACCCTTGGGGGTTAGGTTTGCATGTTAGGATTGATCACGGCAATGGCTTTGAAACTGTGTATGGGCACATGAGTGTCATTGACGTTGGGTATGGGCAACGGGTGAACCAGGGCCAAGTATTGGGCTTAATGGGAAGTACGGGCAGGTCAAGCGGTCCGCACGTCCACTTCACAATTAACTATAATGGTGTGCCCCAGGATCCTTTAGGCTATATTAACTAGTTAGCTTTTCGCGCAAACTCTCATAGTTGCAAAATAACAAAGCAATCGCCATAATGATTTTATGATAAACCTCATAGCTGTTGGTGAACTAATAAAGAAGGCCAAAAGTAAGGGAATTAATTTTGGTGGTGGAGATCCTTATAACAGACTGCGTTACTATACAAAAATTGGCTGGCTTCCTCACATGATTCGCAAGGTTGGAAAAAAGAGAAGTGTGGAAGGACATTACCCTGATTGGGCTTTAGAAAGACTACAGTCCATAACCGAGTGGAAAGAGGAGGGTCTAAGCAATTTGGAAATTGAAAGAAGAATAGGTGCCGAAAATGTAAGACGAGGTTTTGGGCGGGTGTTTTCTTTTATGAACAGTTCCGAGGGTAAAAGAAATGCTTTTGTTTACGGATCCGTCGCTTTACTTTTTGTTATTTTGATTGCCGAATTTACTACCACCGGATCGCGTATCAGGAGCAATTTGCAGACATCTTATAATGGCACGGGCCAGGTCTCTACCGGTATAAACGCCATAACCGCTTCTGGTAATGGGATTTTCCCAAGTGGAATAAAGACGGTTTTTGTAAAGGCACCAACCGCTCTTACAACCTCAAAAATTTACATAACTTTTACTGGTAACTATAGCCCAGCCACAAGGTACTGGGTTTCCAATATAGTTCCGTACGAAGGTTTTTATATAGAATTGGATTCGCCAGTGGCCCAAAACACCGGATTTAGCTGGTGGGTTTCTGATTAGTAGCTTTGGTAGATTTTGGCGCACCTACATAGGTTGTCGCGGTGGGACCAAACACTTCCCGTTACGGGAAATTGCCTCTTGACATCTTAAATATAAAAGGATTATTCTTAATATTATGAAAAACGTTCCTGCCTTAGTCGAAAAACTACTCGAAGCGCTACCTTTGTTTTTAGCATTTTTTGTACCCATTTTCTTTTTACCTTTAACAACTGAATTCTTTGAATTTAACAAAATGGCTTTAATTGCCGTCTCCACGGCCTTAATGCTGATTCTATGGACTGCTTCAATGTTTTACAAGAGAAGCGTTGAGGTTGTAAAATCGCCGGTTGATGTGTCTATGCTCCTAGTTCTGGCGGTTTTTATTTTATCCACCATTTTCTCAATTCATAAGGTTTCGAGTATTTTTGGTTCACAGGGAAGGTGGTTCCCAAGTTTGTTTGGCGTCCTAACTTTGCTGGTTTTCTATTATGTCCTTGCCACCACAGCTTCTAGGGCGAAAATGATAAAAGAGGTTATTAACGCTTTAATGCTGGGAATCTCAGTCTCATCGGTTGTGGCTTTGTTAAGTTACTTTGGTTTAAGTTTGGGAACCGCAGCGTACCTACAAATTCCAAACTTTACCCTAACCGGATCTACAGTTACGGCTTCGGTTCTTGCCGCCTTGGCGGTTGTTTTTGCCTTAACAAAGGTTTTAGGAGGGGATTCAGCCCCGGCGAAGTTCCTGTCGGTACTTATACTAATTCCTAACTTCTTAGCCGTTGCGCTTGTAGGTTCTGTACCTTCCTGGGTTGCGCTGTTTGTGGGGCTTTTGGTGGTAGCGTATTTTGTACCTTCAAATGTGTGGGTGAAAAATAAAGCACCTCTTGGTCTTGTAGGTCTTTTTATATTAACAACGATAGTTTTACTTGCCATGCCGGTTTCACGGGGTTTTATAGTAAATGAAAACTATCCCCAAGAAATAAAAATTACACCCCAAGAATCGTGGTTGGTAGTTTCCTCTGTTATTCGTGATTTTCCGGTTTTGGGAACCGGTCCTTCCACGTTTGGTCTTGATTACACAAGATATAGACCCCTTTCCGTAAACGAAAAAGAATACTGGAATGTTCGCTTTGATAAGCCCTACAGTGAAGCCTTCGCCGTGGTAGGCTCGCTTGGAATTGTGGGTGTGACGGTTGTCTTGGCTTTCGGAATCAAAGCCCTGCGATACTCACTTCGCACTAAAAACCTTCCCGGGAATCCTGCGGATACCAACTCAGCAGCTTTAGCCGCCGGGTTTATTTCACTGCTTATTGTGATGTTTTTCACCTATGCCACCATAACTTTAGCTTTTCTTTTGGTACTGTTTCTGGCTCTCACAACCGTCAGTATTCGGTTGGGATCTCCCGATGGGGAAGTGGCATTAGTTGGACTTAGCCTCTCGTCTCTGACAGGTGGGAAGAGATTCTCGCTTGTGAAAGACGACAAAGAGGTGTTTCAATACTTTGTAGCAGTTCCCTTGCTGGCTCTTGTCTTAGCCGGCGGCTACTACTTGTATCGACAGTACGCTGGCGAATATTATATGCGAAAAGCGGTATTGGGGGCTGTTGATAACGATGGGGGACTAACTTATGGAATGCAACAAAGAGCCATCAATGTAAACCCGTCGCGCGACTTATATCATAATTCGTATGCAAGTACCAACCTGGCTTTGGCAAATGCCGTAGCTTCCAGAGGCCAACTAAGTGATGAAGAAAAAAATACCGTGCAGGCTTTGGTTTCGCAGTCTATAAGAAGCTCAAGAATTGCTACCGAAGTTCTTAATCCTTTAAACGCGGCCAACTGGGAAACCCGTGCGAATATATACAGAGCTTTAGTAGGTGTAGCGGATAACGCATCA
>MEVA01000011.1:0-4146 GCA_001772625.1 candidate division WWE3 bacterium RIFCSPHIGHO2_01_FULL_42_13
ATTAACTTCTGATTTTTCCAGAGTGCCAACAAGACGATTTTTGGGCGACCCGAAGACAAGCACACGAGCGCCTAGTTGATGAGATAGGCGGGAGATGTTACGTAAGTATTCCAATGTGTCATTTCTAGTGTTGTTGTCTTTAAATATTTCCATTTCCGGATGGCCAAATAACAAAGATTGAATTCCAACTACTGATATGCCCTTGGCAGTCCAAAATTGATGATATTTCAAAATATCCGCGCGGGAGATTGAGACGGGATGACTCCAAATCTTTGTGGGGGCGAGATCGACCCCAAAAATATGGTATTTGTGCAATAGTTCCGCCACTTGATTATCAAAGACGGGGTCCCAGGCTAAATTAGAAATGGAAATTTTCATCGGCAAATTTTTTAACGCCATTTAGAATGGACCGTTTGGAATAAAGATAGTTTCCTTGAGATTGGAATAGTTTAGCGTATTTGGTGTGCATGTCGTAGCGGACGGGTGGTTTATCCGTAACATTGGTAAAGCGAATCCTAAAACAGGTTAAAGCTAGGTCTTCCGCTGAAATCGGGGGTGTGGCAATGTTGACCAGCGGTAAATGGTTATTTATTGCAATCTGTATATCGTGCCAAATTCTACTTAAATCATAGAACTGAAATTGGCTGTCTTTGTGGGTGTAGTCCAGAGCGTTATTGTGGATTAGGTCATAAATAAAGTTTTTCTTGATTCCCTTACCAAATAGTCCGGGAAGCCTGATAATGCAAACATTCTTAAAATGTCCGCGGACAAATTCTTCAAACAAGTACCGGTGCCGCCCGTAAGGTTGAAGATTGGAACTGTCAATTAATGTGTCCTCATTCACTCCGATTGGGGTAGGATAGACATCCACAGTGGAGATATGGATAAACTTGTTTGCTTTTACTGTTTCCAGACTGTTCATAAGGACATGTATATTCTCGATATCTGCCTGCGGATTCTGATTGGCTTTCCATTTTTCGGCTCTCAACCCCGAGCATAAAACCAAGTCAAACTTTTTATTTTTAATTTCCTCAATGTTTGATGAGTTATATAACTTGGTTATCTTTGTTTGAGACAAGATATTACTCCCCACAAATCCGGTAAAGCCGATTAATGCGTTTGTCATACGACGTTTAGTTTTTTATGTTTCCTGCTGACGGTTGTGTTACCACTATTAAATTCCTTAGCTATATAATAAACCGGTTCATCCTTGAGCTCGGTAAGTATCCGTCCTACATATTCCGATAGAACAGTCAGGATAGCGAAGAGAAGAAAAAACAGTCCACCTGTCACAAGTGAAGTAGTTATCCACCCCTCAATAATCTGTTTTTTTACCAGGGTGACTATGAATACATAGACCACAAACATGAGACTCAAGAAACTGGCTGACATGCCCAGAAGAGTGGTGAGTCTTAATGGAAGTTGCGAATTGGAGATAAGAACATCGACCGCCAATCTTAAGGAAGAAATAAATGGTATTTTCTTCCCCATATGTTTGTAATCAAAATAGTGCTTGGTAAGCCCCATGAAGGCCTTGGAATATCTGAGATGAAGTTTCTTATTTCGAACTTTAACCAGGGAGTTAACGGCACTTCTGCTAAAAACTCCGGAAAAGTAAGCGTTTGGATAAAAATTTACACCCATTATTTTAATAAATGCAGTATCTATAAATTTTAAAACGGTTTTCTCTATCGGAGAATAACGATTATCTAGAGTCGGGTTGGCTATGACCACGTCAAACCCGGAGATGCTTTTGTCAATAAATTCCTTAATTAAGTGAGATAGTTCGCTCTCTAAATCAAATATAACCACGTAATCGCCCAAACTATTTTCCAGGGCGGCTAAATATGCGGTCTGTAAATTATGTCTATAGGATAACGAGATGATGCGAATTTCAGGAATTTGCCGTTGCTGCTGTCGGACAAGTTCTAAAGTATGATCATTGGAAGAGTTGTCTACAACCAGGATTTCAAAGTAGTCATAATTTTTATTCAAATTCCGATAGATATTCCGGATAAACTGAACGATGACTTTCTCATCGTTCTGGACAATTAGAGAAGCTGTGACAAAAACATCAGAGAGGGAATTTTGGCTTTTTTTCATAAGTTGTTTCTTTTAATATATAGCATTTCAGTCCCAGGAATATGTTCTGTTAAAAAGAGATTTGTATCCCTTTGTTTGGAAATAAATATACTATAAGAGCTTTTCTGCATTACTATACCATCCCAGCACAAACATGATATATCAAATGATTCATCTTTGTTGTTTCTGACGTCAGTAAGTGTCTGCGACACCAATTCCCACATATGAGGTTTTATGACTCTCAATTGAGGGCTAATAAAGTATCCGGAATCGTTTCTGGCCCTAATAAGAGCGAAGTCCTCTGCTTCAGCATATTCCCAGACAATATCCTCATCGGGTGGAAGATGATCGATGAACACTTGAAGGTTTGAGGCTTTCAGGACCAAGCCTCTTTTATACTGGAAATCGTGACTCCCATAAAAGAATGCCGGAACAGAGAATAATAATAAAAACAGGAGTTGCTTGTGTTTACTAAGATGGGTAAAGACATAAATGGCAGAAGTAAACAGTAGAAGGACGGTGCCTGACTGGTACCGAGCCGCAGGATATTTCATGAAAAATAAAAATCCAAGTAATGCTGTTATTGTGATCAATTTCCAGCTTCTTTCTTTTCCTGACCGAAACACTCCGATGAGGACAAATAATAAAAGAAGAATAAATCCTGGCCTAGTATTAATCCAGTAAGAAGCGGATTGGATAAACAGCTTGCGGTCGATTAATCCGGGTGTTCCTGTTCCATATATGCCTGATTTTGTCGAAATATTAAACAGCCACGATGCCAATTTGGGATAGTTTCTCATGGTGGGTAAGGTGGCAGTAAAAAACGCTAACAAAAAAAGGGCAATTCCGACCGATAGCTTCTTTTGCTTTAAAGTAAACAGTAAGCTGGCGACGGCTACCGGAGTGTAAATTAATTTGTCCGCAACCAGCACGCCGGATATGAGTGCCATACAGAATAATGCTTTGGTTTTTTGAGTTTTTATGTAAGCCAAAAAAGAGATCAACCACAAAGAAAAGAGCAGGAAGGCCAGTGGCTCGGTAGCCACCTTGGTCGATATTTCCTGAAAGCTCGGATCTAAAAATAAAATTACGAACAAAAATAAATTGACAAGAAACGATCGGAAGTGTTTATAAACACAAAAGTGAAGGATGAAGTTACCAATGGTAAACAATAAAAAGAAGTACGCCCTGGAAATCCAAAAAATCTCCCGATAGTGGACCAGTGACCATTGGACAAAATTTTGGCCAAGAATTTCAACAGGGTACTTGAGGATAGAAAATAAATGGGCCAGCAAAATGATGACCGGTGTACCGGGGTGGCCGTAGTAGTCAATCCTACCGGATTCCAAAAATTCGAGGGAGTTGGAAATGAATGCTGTTTCCGGATCGATATTATAAAAAGGGTTTGTCGGAGGAATTAACAACGGGCCAAAACCTATAATTCCTGTGAGGACTACTAAGGAAATGATAAATATCAATGGTTTTTTTGGCATGCTCCAGTATTATAATAGTGCGAATGGTAAGTTGTAAGATATGCAAACGGAATCTGTTGGTGAAGTACCGGAAAATGTTTGATAACAGGCATGGATATCCGGGGTATTTTGATATCTATGAGTGTATTAGTTGCGGATTTATGGAGACTGAACCGCGACTGGCTGGCAAGCGATTGACGGGAGTGTATTCGAAATATTATCCCCGGCGGGACGCAGATATAAAAACAGTCAGAAATGCCGGGGAAACTATGCCAACCTGGGAGGAGATAAAACGAAAAGGCTTGACAACCACTTGTCATTATGGGGTTGTAGGAAAGGGGGATAGAGTTTTAGATGTGGGAAGCGGGGCGTGTTACTCGTTGGTGGAGATCTCCGCCATGGGTGGAATGGCCTGGGGAATGGACCCGGATAAAAACTCGCAAAAAGTGGCTACTAAATTGGGCTTGAAGTTTCATTGCGGTTTGATCTACGATTGCCCGTTCCCTAAGAAATATTTCGATTTAATTACCGCGTCTCAAGTCCTGGAACATGAGCCCGAACCGGCAAGATTTTTGCAGGCCGCCAAAAAATT
>MEVA01000011.1:4193-4350 GCA_001772625.1 candidate division WWE3 bacterium RIFCSPHIGHO2_01_FULL_42_13
CGTTGTTTCGATATGTATGGGGGAGAAACTGGCTGCATTGGCATATCCCCTATCACGTAAATCATTTCAACCTGAGGTCGTTTGAGACACTGGCGAGGCAAGAGGGGTTAAAAATCGTATCTATTAAAACGGCTACTCCCAATTTATGGACAATTCT
>MEVA01000011.1:4393-5995 GCA_001772625.1 candidate division WWE3 bacterium RIFCSPHIGHO2_01_FULL_42_13
GATGGAATGTGGGACGGCGCCCCTAATCAGCCTCAAAAAACGGGAAGTCAACTTATTCCCTATGTGGAAAAATTACTCTTTTTTAACCGGCTAATCGACGCGGCTGGTTGGGGAGAGAGCTTTGTAGTAGAACTTGAGAGTTTGACAACTATTAATGCTTGAAGTATAATTTGGGCATGGGGTCGGTATCAAGAATCGAAACAAATAAAACATTCTATTACGGGCTAGCGATGCATGAAAAAGATGTGGCGATGAGGACTTGTTTTGGATGTGCAATCGTTTCTGTATGTCTGCCTGATCACCGTTTATCTGAAACTAATCAGGATAGTTTTTCCGTTATAGTGGCTGGTCATAGAGCAGGGGATAAGGAGTGTTTGCTCATGGAGAATGCTGAGGGGCGGGCTGGATATAAATCGATCTAAAATTGAGATTTCTCTATTGTACCTAAAAATTCCTATTCTCTGGGCTTTTGAAAACTAAAAAAATGAAATTGGCAGAGAGTTTTGTGATTGAATTAGCGATTTGAAACATGTGGGACCAATGAAGTTCTAAACTGCGAACCCTACGGTACAAATGGTGAGTTCATCGCTAGAAACATTGGTGATTGAGTGAAGCTGGTATGGCCAAGCAACTGCCATATCCCCAGGAGTAATTTCCCATGTCATGTCTTTGATGGTAATAACACCGCGTCCACCAATTATGACAAAAATTTCTGACAGATTTATATGTTCATGGGGCGAAAGAGTTTGACCGGGATGGAGTCTTGCTGTGTTGACCATCTTAGCTTTTCTCATATCATTTAAATCTTCACTATCCAAAAAAACGAGTTTAGATACATCTGGCTGAGACGTGACAGGTACCCAAGGTTCATTTTCGGAAGGCTTTAATACTCTAGGAGCTTTTATCGCTGTTCGCAACAGGGGAACAAGATCTATTTCTGAAGGTAGTTTGGCCAGTTCGCGGATTTGGGTTTCGACTTCGACTGCGAATTTGCTTTCAATTTGGGCCTGTGTTTGGCCGCCATAAGCTTCAACTGGTTTGGTCTTTAGGTCTTCGTCGGTCCAGGCGGCAATTCGCTCTTGCCAGGATGTCACCTTCGATCCGTCTACAACTTCATCGGCAAAGAATAACAATCGGGTCAATAATTCATTGTTACCACTTAATTCACCCCGATGATATTCTTCCATTACGCCAACGCTGGTTCCTCTGATGATATGAGCAATCTCGGAGCCATATTGGTCTGCTAAAAATTGGTGGGTGCGTTCTTCTGCCGTTTTGCGTTTCGGGTATTTTCCCTGCTTGGTTCCCAGTATTTCTTCCCGTTTGCCTGTTTCATGGGCCCAGGCGGCAAGAACCAGTTGCTGGTGTTGGCCCTCGGGCAACTTAACGAGTTTAGCCAGTACATCAGCAACCTGGGCCACTGCTTGGGCGTGTTCTGTGACATTAAGCCAATATTCTTTCCTGCCTTCAGGGCTGCTGATTTGGGCCTCTCTTTCCCACGGCTTGGCTCTCTCGGTTTCTGGCTTTAATCCTTCCGGCCCCTGACTAAGAATTAGCTGTTTAATAGCCCGAAATTTAGCAATATTAAATTCGTTATCCGGC
>MEVA01000012.1:0-9905 GCA_001772625.1 candidate division WWE3 bacterium RIFCSPHIGHO2_01_FULL_42_13
CAAAATGGGGGCAGACTTTGTTTACTGAATAAAAAACTTCTTTCCCAACCTTTTTGCTTTTTAACAAACCTGTGTTTTTCATTTCCTGAAGGTGATAGGAGATTGTGGGTTGGGTAAGCCCGACATGGTTAACTATCTCGCCAACTGTAGCCTCCTTGCCTTCAGTTTTGTTTAAGTGATTATAAATGGCCATTCGCGAAGGTACACTTACAGATTTGAAGCAGTGTGTGCACCTGACTACCCGCGTATTGAGACCATTTTTGAATTTTGTGGTGTGGTTACCCATCGCATCGATGATAGTCGATGCGAGCTGTCATGTCAATGAAATAACCTAAGGGCAGGTATTGTCGGTAGGCCCTGTTGATAACGGGCAACCTGGCGCTATGGTTGGCCAAAGAACAGTAACAAAAGTCTCGTAGAAAGCCTCTATTCTTGCCTTTAATCGTTGGTAGTCACTTCCACTTTGATTCCTATCTCCTGCGATATAACAAGCAAAATGTCCATATAGCTTACTTGGCCAAGGAGGGATACCATTGGTTGCGCAAAAATTATGTGGTGTTCCAGTTAAGGTAATAAGGGATCTTTCTATCTGTGCATTAAAACCCACAACACTTGCAAGATTAATACCAAAATCTTGATAATTGCCAGAAAAGTTACTTGCCCCAGATTCGCCAAGCCAAACAAAAAGGAGATAAGCGGGGTTTACCCCCTTGGCTACCGCTCTTCTTACAGTGTCGTTGTAGCACTCGTCCGCAAAGTTCTGATTGTTAATCCATCTATCTGCAAGTTGCCCAAAAGCCTCTTTACTTATAAGCCCCGCAATGTTTACATCCGGAGCATTGAGATCACAATCAATTTCTCCCGGCGGCACTGGTGGCCCACCACCTCCAATGTAAAATGTGGGCTCATTTAGGGATGCGTTCTTGGAAACGACCGGCTCCGATACAAACTGCCGCAGCCTATCTGCGTAATTTACCGCCCCGTTTAAACCATAATCCAAAAATACATCTTTTCCTTTCCCAACATCTTGGCCGTCTTCATTGGTTGCTTCAACATCTATCGTGTACCCACCACCCATTGCCGGTATCTCCGTAAATGGTGGTTGAAACGCGGCCATCATTTGCCTCAAACCCACAGCAACTTCAGCGCCCGGACTCTTAGCAACAGTAATTTTTGTCTCCAAAGTGTCCTTGATATCCCCCTCACAAATATATGGTCCTGGAACTTCAACAATAATTGGAGGGCCTGGTGGATCTGGTATCTCTATCTCGATCATTGGGGCACACGGTCCGGACTCTTCCCCATCATAAGGAGGCTGAAACACCGAAAGTACATGATCAACAGCCCCTATAAAAAACCTTGCCACGTCAACTCCGAAAAAATTCGTAAGCGTTGACCCCGGGGGAACATAGGCGTAACCTCCGGCATCCGTATCTGCCTCACCTTCGATCCTAAACAAACTTATATTTGCCGGGCCTTGATTGGTACCACTACCCAAGCACTTCCCATATACACCTTCTGTTTGAACACAGCCACAGAGGGTTTCCGCCAAACCAAGTCTGTAGTAGCTGCCTTCTTTTGGAAATTCTAGATCGGGATTAATATTACCGGCAGAATCTATACCTTGAATCTTAGTAAACGGCTGGCTTATGTAAGCAATTGGGGGAGCGATGCTGTCGTCAAAGTTAGTACTTGTTATATTTATACCTTTGGGCAAGCTAAATTGCTCGGTATTTTCCTTGGGTAGAATGCTAAATATTTTTTGCTCAAACGGTTCGATATAGTTTGAGTCGTAGGAGTCATTAACCGCTTCTGAATCCACCTCAACTTTGGCACTGCTATTTGGCCCTCTACAAAACCATGTTGGGTAGACATTGTATCTACTTATAAACTCGTCTAGGCTAACATCTGCGCCACCATCCACACATATGGTCTTACTTCTGTCAGTGCGGGCGGGGGAGCACACTTCTTTACTCTCGTACGGATCCATTAACCCAGTGCCTATATTTCCACAGGTTTGCATATTCTTGTTACCACAAATTCCTCCAGTGCTAATTCCCTGAAAGCAACATAAAATATCCTGGCAACTTGCGAGTGGGGCGTCCTCGGAACCAAAATCTTCATGCTTTGGCGAGGACACAACACTATAAACACTTCCAACTACGCTATAAATCAAGGAAGGGATGTCCTGGAGTGCAAATAGGGTATCTTGCGCAAACTTTCCTATTAGTGGTTCGCTCGCTTCCTCTGTTTGCGAAACCGGGTAATTATAAGATCCCAAATACTTGGGGTCTGCATTGGGATCAATTAGAGGGACGTCTATTGTCGTCCCCGCAGATTCAGAGTACCCAACCCCAAACTCCTCCTCCTTACAAGATAAAAAGCCTTCCCTGCTTGCGTGTGTTAAATCCTCTGGCGCAGGAACGGGCTGGCCCGCATCAGTTCCGCACGGAACAGCAATGTCAAAATTCACAAAGTCAGACGATGTATCAAGCGCATACAAATCTTTTAGGGCTCTGCCGCAAATTACCGCCACATAAACTTTTCCATCTACCCCCACACCCTGTGGAATTCCCAAGTTAAAAATGCCATCAGCGTTTGTTACTGCCTGCTCAAGCCTTTCGGTAAGTTTTCCTTCTTTCTTTCCAGTAGTGGTGCCGTCGGCTCCCAAATACACGTTTATAGTGGCATTTTTCACGGGGCGATTAGTATGTTTGGTATCGTCCCCTGCTATGGTACTGCTTAAAATGGCAGTTTGCCTTACCTGCCCACATATTGAGATGAACCCGGAATTAGCCTTGCTACATCTGTCGTTCGTGCCAGGGACAAATTCAGAATTAAAGTCAACAAAAACTTCATCTGTTGTGTAAGCAAAAACGTTTTTACTGTAAGGAAAAAACAATATAACTGACAGAAAAACCATGGATAGGACTGTTTTTAACACCGATTGTTTCACTATGAAAATTATATCACCCAAACTATAAAACCGATTCAGGCTTTGTGCTAAAGTTGATGTACCATGAAAAAGCTAAAAGCCGCTATATATGTTTTCATCAACAGCCTTACTTCACCAAAATACTATCAACACATTGTAGAAACCCGCTTTAGCTTTTCGCTTAAATACTTTGCCGTTCTGGCTCTAATTGCTTCACTAATTACCTTTTCTTCTACCGTAAAACCAATAACCCGCGATCTTAGCGAAGGAATAGGCGCCCTCGAAACCACAGTTTTAAGTGCCTACCCCAAAGATTTGATAATAACCTTAAAAAGCGGCGAACTGAGCATCAACCAGCCAGAACCTTATATTTTTGTTATGCCAAAAGATTTTGCCGCTGAACCTGAAGATGCTGAGCCCGTAGCTAAAACCCCATCCAACTTCCTGGTTTTCGATTCTAACGGAACCCTAAACGATCTGGAAAAATACGACACCCTGATTTTGGTAAACAAAACAAACATCCTTGTTCAAAGCAACAATAAAGTAGAGGTATACCCCCTAAAAGATTATCCCGATGGCGAACTGACAGCCGAAACTTTAAGATCGCTAGCAACCGAGATAAGGCCGTTTCTGAAGGCTATTCCTTATATTGTGCTTGGATTTGCTTTGTTGGGAACCGTGCTTTATTACTTTGGATTCAGACTTGCTTACTTATTAATAGTTTCTCTACTTTTAATGGCGTTTGGAGCCTTACGAGGGCTAAAGCTTAGTTTCTCGAAATACTACCAAGTTGGCTTGCACGCTATTACTTTGCCCCTGATTGTTGAAGTTTTAAGCGACGCCTTTCAGTACCCAATAAATTATCCGTACTGGTTTCTGATGCTTAACGTTTTGGTGGGAGTTATTGGGATTTTTTACATAAAAAATGGCGCGGCTAAGAGCAACGTTGATGCCAATACTAAGCCGTGATAGCATACCTCACGATTCAGGAATAAACTAAAAGTGAATCAAGCATTCCCCGGTGGCGCAGTGGTAGCGCGGCAAGCTGTTAACTTGAAGGTCGCTGGTTCGAATCCAGCCCGGGGAGCCATAACCCTATAGCATTGACATTTCTGATACTTTAATTTATAATGACCAGCAAAAGCAACTCTCACAAAGGAGACTCTCATGAGTGGTTTAGTAGATGCAGTGATTGCAGTAGCAGGGTTAGCGGAGAGGCTGTTTAACAAAGAGACAAATGTTGCTGATGTGCCCCAAGAAATCTCCAAGGACATCATCCTAGGGGAACTCTTGGCACGTCGCTTCGTGGGTATGAAGACGAAGGACGACAGCTATGATGGCCTGCTCGAATTTGGGCCAGGTCTCAAGACGGTGCGAATGCAATACACACCTTTGCAACCAGTGCCCCCAACAGAACCTGACACATCAAATACCCCTTGGATCGATGTGCCAGAAGAGGTTACCCAGGCGCTCCTGCGCCTCTAAACCTCTGAACTAAACAAAAAAGCCCCTCATTCGTGAGAGGCTTTTTTCTTTCTATACAAATCTATTCAGTGGCCCACTCTCTCAAATCCGGGATATAAACATACTTCTCTTGCCCCTGTATAATTGTTCTAACGTCCCTTACAATTCGGAGCCAATTTCATAAATTACCTTCACACGCTATAATTAAACTGCACATCAAGCACTCATGAAATTTTCATGGCTTTCGAAAAATAAAATTCTTCTTTCTGCCCTTCTTATCATTGTGGGTGCCGGAGCTGGATTTGCAATTCTTCTCTACAAACACTACAACCCTCCCCAACATCCCGGAAATGAAACCTATGAATTGGGTGAGTTTAGGAAAAATAACTGGCCATACTTAGATAGTTCCCTACCAATTGATGAGAGGATTAATGATTTGCTAAGTCGTATGACCGTCGACGAAAAGATAGGCCAAATGGCCTTGGTGGAAAAGAACAGCATCAGCGACCCTCTTGATGTCGCCAGATATGGACTGGGTGGGGTAATGAGCGGGTTTGGCGGAAAACCCGAACCTAATACCCCTCAAGGTTGGCTTGACATGGTAAACAAGTTTGAATCGTCCACCGGATACAGTCGCCTTGGAATCCCAATACTTTATGGTGTCGACACTAACCACGGTCACAGCAATGTTCCCGGTGCTACAATTTTCCCCCACTTTATCGGCCTTGGGGCAACACACGACCCGGACCTTGTCAGCCGAATCGCTCAAGCAACAGGACAGGAAATGCGGGCCACAAATATTTACTGGAGCTTTTCACCCAGTCTTGATGTAATTTCGGATATCCGTTGGGGTCGTACATACGAATCGTTCGGATCCGATCCAAACACGGTTGCGGAATTAGGAAAAGCGTATGTGGAAGGTCTTGGAGTATTAGCAACCGCTAAGCATTATCTCGGCAACGGATCGATGGAATGGGGAAGTTCCAACAATATTAACTTTGCCATAGATCAAGGCGTAACAAGAATAGACGAGGAAACTTTGCGAAGTATACACTTACCACCCTTTAAGGCCGCGGTTGAAGACGGAGCCAAAAGCGTTATGGCAGGTTTAAACACATGGCAAGGCCAGAAAATGTCGGCAAACCACTACCTACTAACCAAGGTTTTAAAAGAAGAGCTAAACTTTCGAGGCTTTGTGGTAAGTGACTGGTACGGCGTATATGAAATTTCATTCAGTAAGTACAAATCATTAGTTACCGCTGTAAATGCCGGAGTGGACATGATTATGCTACCCTTCGACTACAAATCTTTTGTGTACTACATGGAGGAAGCTTTACACAAAGGTGATATTAGTGAGGAACGGCTTAACGATGCGGTGCGAAGAATACTTCAAGTCAAATTTGAACTAGGTCTTTTTGACCCCATTGCTTCTGATAATCCAGACTTATCGGTTTTGGGTTCCCAGCGTAACCGGGACATCGCGAGAGAAGCAGTTCGGAAATCACTCGTGCTTCTTAAAAATGAAGGCAACACCTTGCCTTTGTCAAAAACGGCGGACCGGATCGTTGTGGCAGGATCGGCCGCAGATAATATTGGGAGGCAGTCGGGGGGCTGGACAGTTGAGTGGCAAGGTATAGATGGGAATTGGATTCCTGGAACAACAATCTTGTCCGGCATTGAATCTGCAGTCTCGGGTCGTACTAATGTCGAATTTAGTGAAACAGGAGATTTTTTAACAGCTGGGAACAAGGCTGACATTGGCATTGTTGTTGTTGGGGAAAAACCCTACGCCGAAGGGTGGGGAGACTCCGCGCATCCGTCACTAAGTGAAGCCGATCTTGCAGTCATCCAAAAAACAAAGGCGGTAAGTGAAAGGTTGGTAGTGGTAATAGTATCCGGCAGACCGCTCGATGTTAGAGGGCACCATAAAGAATGGAACGCACTCGTTGCGGCGTGGTTACCCGGAAGCGAGGGGCAAGGTGTAGCCGATGTCCTATTCGGCGATTACCCGTTTACAGGTAAGCTACCTGTTGTCTGGGATTTAAACTAAAGAATAATTTCAACTTGAGGAGAAAGTCCTTGTTTGATAACTTCTAAGTCCTGCTCGGCGTAGTCGTTTCCCGACAAATTAAGTATCTTCAACTTCTTAAGATTTCCAAGCTCGTGCGGAAGCCCGGTCAATTGATTATTTGAAAGATCCAGTACTTCTAGATTTTGTAGTTGGCCTACTTCTGCTGGAACCCCAGTCATTAGATTATTTGAAGCATTAAGAATCCTTAAGTTTTTCAAGCCACGAATTTCCGCTGGTAAAGCACCAATTAGTTTGTTGTTGGAAATATTTAACTCCTCAAGACTTGAACGATCTAAAACGTAGTCCGGCAATTTTTCCAATCCTTGACCACTAAGGTCCAGAGCATTTCCCGCCACGACATTTAGGCTGATCTCTTCCTCAGCTTTTTTCAAGGTGTTTTGTAGCCTGAAGGTTTGGTTGTAGAAAATTCCTAACGCGGCCAGAATGATTATTACGAGGATTATCTTAAACACATACTTATTATACCAAAAGGCATTTTATAAACGGGAATCGCGTTTTAATGCACAAAACATCTTCTCAAATCCAAAATATTAATATGCTCCTTTTGCTACTGTATATAGTTCTAATATCCTTTACAGCCCTGAGCCAAACAGGACTTATACAAACTAACCCTTATCTACCAGCAAAACCTTTTGCTAATATGAAAAGTATGCAAAACTACTTACCCCTAGACGGACTACGCTTTATAGCAATTGTTATGGTAGTAATGACTCATACACAGGTTGGGAATGCGGGGGGCGTAGGTGTGGCATGGTTTTTTGTACTAAGTGCATTTGCTTTAACTTACTCGAGTCTAAAGCAAAAAACAGACTTCAGAGATTACAAACAACTAATTTCCTTCTTTAGAAAACGGGGTCTTAGAGTACTTATCCCTTATTGGATTGTGTTATTAGTGTATCTTTTGTTTCTTTCGGATAAATTTATATTTACGGGGTTTTTAAAGAACTTAACACTTATAGAACCATTTGGGTATAACACGTGGTTTCTTAGACCTCTAATAATCTTCTACCTTTTGTTCCCATTTCTATTCATGTTTAACAAGCATGTGTTAAAAGACAACATTTTTCTCATACTGTTGTTTACTGGAGTAATCCCCCTAATAGCTCACCTGATCCTATTAAGTACTGAAAGTAAGTTGCTTTACCTTTCCGACTTTAGGGCTCCTATGGAACTTCTTTCGGTGGGCATGCTTATCGCATACTTGTTTTTAAAAAAGAGAAGTAAGTATGTGCATTTTAAAGAAATTTCTCTGCTCTGCATAATTTTATTGGCAATAATACTTTTCATGACACCTATTTGGGAATTCTATTTATCAAACCCTGCTATGGAAACAGTTAAACGCGCTACTTTTGGACTGTTTTCAAATCCAATTAGAATTCGTGGAGCGTACACTCTCCAAGCTGTGCTGTTTGGAGCCTTTTTATTGTTTTACCTTTGGGAAAACGGGCCAGTTCAAAAAATCTTAAACAGTAAAGTTATGAAACACCTTGGGGCGTATTCCTACGAGATATATTTGGTGCACACAATCATATATCTGGAAGTATTGAAACCTCTAGTATATCCAGAAACAAACACAATCAACTCAACGACAATCTTTCTATTTCTTCTAACACTCGCGCTAAGTTACCTTGTGTCGTTGCTTTTTAAGAAAATTGTTAATTTTTTGGACTCGGGGTTAGGAGCCAAGATAGATTTGTTAAGATAACTTCATGATTAAAAAAAGGGTTTCGGGTGGCGTGGTGCATAAAGTTCCAACAGACTTAAGGAAAACTTTAGTTTCTGACCCAAAAGCTCTTTTAGTGTGGGAAGATCTTACACCGCTCGCCCGTAACGAATGGATCTGCTGGACAATTAATGTCAAGAGGGTGGGCACCAGAAAAGGACATGTGGGTAGGGTGGTGAAAGAGCTCAAAGAAGGAATGCGAAGACCTTGTTGCTGGGCCGGGTGTAAACATCGCTAAATTTTATAGCTTCGAATGGGACCAGTTTTTGCTAGACTAAAGATAGTGAACAAAGGTTTTGCCCACATTATTGTAGTCTTGGGTTTAGTCGGAATTGCTGTAGCCACCATCTTCATTTTAAAACCCTCAAAAACTTCTATCGACAATCCATTCCAGCAACAAAACACCGAACGAGTAAGTTGGGAGTTTGATAATAACAGTAAAAGTTGGCGATCGCTCGGCACTCCCCCAGTTTGTCGTGAGCCCTTAGTTTTTCCTTCACCTGTTGATGTAAGTTTGGTGAGCGGAGTCCTATACCCCGGTCAAGTCAGGGGCGGTGACTACAAGGCGCACGGTGGATTTCGATTTGACGGACTTGAAAACAACTTGGTAAATGTCTACGCGCCAATGGACGCAAATCTAATTGAAGCGGCACAACACCCATCCGCCGGTGAATTTCAATATGTACTTTATTTTCTTGACGACTGCGGAATCATTTACAAACTGGATCACTTAAGAGAGCTAACGCCAAAATTTGCAGAAATTGTAAGTAAAATCCCCATGGGTGGTGAGAATGACACAAGAACAACACGAATTCGCCCCACAGTTTTTACCAAAAAAGGTGAGCTTGTTGCTACAAAAGTCGGTCTTGAGTCGAATAAAAATGTTTTTGTGGATTTTGGAGTTTATGACCTAAGGCAGCCCAATGGGGTGAGTTACGAAGGCCGCAACTATTTCAACATAGAGCAATGGGGTAACCACGCCATCTGCTGGCTCGACAATTTAGAAGAGGCGGACAAAGTTATTGTCAAAAGCTTACCGGGAGCTGATGGGCAAAGTGGTAAAAATAGCGACTATTGCCACTAACCACACGGTCTTTCCCTTTTTCGTATACAATTATTCCTAGTGAAATCTCAAAAGGGTTTTGCACATACTGTCCTTTTAATATTGCTTGTAGCTGCTGTTGGTGTGGCAGTTTATATTTTTCTCCCGCGCAAATTGCCACAAAATACAAAATCAGCCATTGGGTCTTATGATTGCCCGCAAGTTACAGGCCCCACATTCGACGATTCGTATTACAAAGGACCGCTAATTGATACTCACTATCACATCCCAAACCTTCCTGAAACGCCTTTTTTCAATGACATACAACCGATCCTTGGAAAAAACATGACGATCAGCGATATCATCTGCACACTAAATCAGGAGGGGACAAAAAAAGCTTTTGCGTTCTTCCCGGTTTTTCCCGGGATGGATAAGGAGTACTTGGATCTTGCCAAAGAAACAATGGAATTATATCCAGACACACTTGTTCCATTTATTATGCCTCCGGAAAGCGACAACGATCCTGGTGGATTCCCAACTGTTGATGCAGAGTACTTGGAAAAAATGCTAACAACATATCCAGGGCTATTTAAGGGGTTTGGCGAAATCGGGCTTTACGAGCGCAAAGGCGGAGCTAAGGCTCTCCCAC
>MEVA01000012.1:9939-19053 GCA_001772625.1 candidate division WWE3 bacterium RIFCSPHIGHO2_01_FULL_42_13
TGTAAGAAAACACAGTTTGGTAGTTTATTTTCATCTCGGCGAGGGTCAGCAGGAAAGTTTTGAAAAAATACTAGATCAAAACCCTGATATAAACTTTATCTGGCACGGAGATCAATTAATTCCGTACGAAGATGGGATCCAGAATTTAAAACATATAGAAGAAATACTTGAGCGACACTCAAACGCTTTTTACACAGTTGATGAGCTTTACGGTGATCAATGGATGATTCGTCCCGAAGTAAAAAAGGATGAGTTCTTAAAGTATCTGCAGAATTATGAGGAGCTGCTCGAAAAAGATGTCGCCACATGGAAGGCCGCAATCGAAAGACACCCAGATCAATTTATGTGGGGAACGGACAGAAGTCCTCAGATTCTCTGGAGCCACGACCCGGAAGTGGGGCAGGCGTTGTCAAATTACGGAAGATTTTTTATCTCAAGGCTCAACCCGACAGTACAGGAAAAGTTTGCTTGGAAAAATGCTGAAAGATTACTCAAATAGAAACTTGACACTAAACTGCTGGAATCTTAAACTTGTCTAGTGAGTTTGCCCAACCCTATAAAGAAACATTCAATTAACTTATACTCCTTTCTCCTGCCGATATTGCTCGTTTTAGCGCTTGTTGTTGCAGGATCAACGGCAAAATTAGGCTTTAAGAATCCTCAAGAAAAAAGCGATGTTCTAAGTTCCAAAAGCGGAGAAGGTGGTGGCGACGATGAGGATGATGAGGAGGACGAAGATGAAGACGAGGATGAGGATGACGAGGATGGCAATGACAACAGTGGAAGTGATGAGGATGAAGATAGTGATGATAGCGATGAAGATGATGAGGAGGACGAAGACGATAATAACTCCAACAGCGGATCCGGTTCAGGTGGGACTTTAAGATCCGAAGAGAATGAAAACGAGGACGAGCTAGAAAACGAGGGTGACGAAGATGAAACAAGAGAAACTATTATCAATCCAGACGGCACCACAACCGAAATAAGAAGAAAAGTAGACGATGGGAAAGTTAAAGTTGAATTTAGGACATTTGACGCAGTGGGAAACAAAGTAATGGTTGAGAAATATGAGAATGAGGAGGGCAAGGAAAAGGCGAGGGTAAAAACATACGATGAGACCGGAACCAAACTAACAGATTTGGAATTTAAAACCGAAGACGGAAAAGAAATTGAATTTAGAGTTAAAGAAGGAGAAACGGAACTCTCGAGGGTTAAATTTGACGCGCGAGATCAAAAACTGGTGATTAGAACTGATGATGAAAAAAATAGCCTGACCATAAAAACAAAAGGCGAAAACTTCATCTTAACAAGAGGTGGTATTAACGCACTTTCAAACTTTCCTATAACAATTGATGACGAAACCGGGCAGGTCTTTGTTGAAACTCCAAATGGAAATGTGGAACTTAAAACTATGCCTGACAGCATTATAGAAAGAGCGCAATTGGCAGGTACGTTGGTGGGAGATGAGGATCTGGAATTAGAATCAGAAAATGATTTGGAATACAGACTAACAGGCGCCAGATCAGAAAGACTTCTGGGAATATTTCAAATTAATATCCCCGCCCAATTAATATACAGTGCAGAAACGGGTGCGTTTCTCAAATCGGATCAGGGATTTGTTGCCAAAATACTAGACTTATTTAGCTTCTAATGACTTTGAAACAAAAAACATTTCTTGAAATAATACGTGCAATCTTTACAGTAATCGCCGCTCTTCATGTATTAAGAATCGTGCTAAATTGGCAAGCAGCTGTTGGTGGGATGGAGATTCCGATTTGGATAAGCTATTTTGCCATTCTCCTAGCCGGCTATCTTGCTTATTCCGCACATAAACTTTTGAAGTAGTACAGGCATTTTTCCATCAAACTCCAAATAAAATTTTGTATGGGGGGCAATCAGTCTGATGATATTTAAAAGGCGGAGTAATCCTGATCCAGTTGATTCAAACCTTCATCAAGCTTGTCGGGGTTAGTGTTATCAAGTTCTGAAGAGGCGGTATTGAGGCCCTTTACATCGCTTATTTCGGGCATGATTTCTACAACTTCCTCCTTTTTCGGCGAAAATAGCACCAAAGCCAAGGCACCAACCACCCCTAGTATGATAATCAGTAATATTAAGCCAATACCACTTTGCTTTTGTTTATTCATTGTTTTCTTCCTGCGTTTTCTCTCCCACAGCCGTATGAACTGCCACAATCAAATTCTTGATGGATGTTCGGTAATCTTTTAGTGCTGATTTAACAGCCTGCATGTCTTCTTTGTATTGAGTCAAAAGGCCTTTTGGATCGTCACCATCGCAGGAAAATCCGTTTATACCATCTTTGGCTTTGTCTAGGGCATTTTGAACAGCTTCTTTTTTGGCATCAATATCGTCAAGAAGCTCATCATAATTCTCAACGGTGTTCCCTTCAGGTACTACTTTTGTGTCGTAGAATTCCTTTACCCGCTCGGTGATGGCGTCAAACTTCTCCATCATGTTTGTGGCCAGTCCTTGTAAGCTATCTGCCCGGGTTTTTATGGAATTTTCCCTGGCTTGGCACGATCTAAGTTTTGCCTCGCCTAAGCGATTTTGTGCTAGTTCTCTTTTTTCTTGTGAATTTGAATTACCCGCATAATCGGGTCTTTCTATAGCTAGAGCTGAGGACGTAAGTAGTATGAAAAATAAGGGTAATGCAAGAATTTTTGTCTTTATCATCTCGTACTATGATTTTATCATAATACTTTCTAAACTCAAACCACAACAAACGCAGTCCTACTTTCCTGCTAAACTTACATAACAAACTTACAAAGTAGGCAGGTGATTCATATACAGTTTTATAACCTTAAAACAAAAGAAAAAGTCGAGGTTCCAGACAGTCAGATAGAGATAATAACCATGGAAAATGGCAGAAAAGCGGCCAAAGCAGAGGTCAACGGGACAAAGCTTTTCAAATTCTTAAGCAAAGCGGACGCAGAGAAATTAAGCGCCTAATCCTTCTTAAGGTGATAGTATTTCCTTAGCAAAGCTATGGGATACAACGTGTTACCCACTACAGAAGTTATCAATGAAACTGCCCAGGCACTCCGCTCGCTGATACTTGAGCAGATAGGGCTCTGATGAAAAATAAATTTCTTTACTTACTAATAATTATTGTGGCCATACTCACTGTGGCATTTGTATTCTCAAATAAACCAGTAAAAGAAATTACCAGTTTTGATGAATGTATCGCAGCAGGAAATCCAATTCTAGAATCTTATCCAGCACAATGCATAGCCAACGGCAGGGGGTTTAGGCAAGACATAGGAAATGAGTTGGAAAAGATTGATCTGATTATGATTGCTTCCCCGCGTCCAAATGAAACAGTTTCAAGCCCATTGGAAATTAGTGGCGAGGCACGCGGCACTTGGTACTTTGAAGCGGATTTTCCCGTTTACCTATATGACGCAAGCGGCAACAAAATTGCAACAGGCATAGCTCAAGCGCAGGGCGAGTGGATGACTGAGGAGTTTGTTCCGTTTAGCGTTACACTCGTGTTTGATGAGGCAACATTAGGTAGTGGTACCCTAGTGCTTGAAAAGAATAATCCATCAGGGCTTCTAGAGCAAAACGATGAATTACGCGTCCCAGTAAAATTCTAAATCTTATAAATTAAACCCCATTTGACTGTAAAATCCATCTAAAGTAAGATCCTTTATTACTAAAGATTTTTGTCTGATCAATTCCATCAAACAAATTTGCACTCCTGAGGAGGAGACTAAATGAACGCTAATCAGGCTTTTCAAGCAGCATTGGGTCAGCTCCAAGTGGAGATGCCCAAGGGAACTTACGACACGTGGGTTCGCGACGCTGAGTTGGTCGCATACGAAGATGGCGCTTTTGTCATTGGCGCCAACAACGCTTATGCTCGCGACTGGCTGGAAGGTAGGCTGAAAAGCACCATAGCGCGAATGCTTACCGGCATGATGAACCGCACGGTGGAAGTACGCTTTGTGGTGTGGCAGCCGACTGAAACCGCCGGGAAAGCAACCCCTGTGGAAAACGGCGAGTCCCCAGTCTTCCAAGACCGCACGCAAGAAATCGCAACGGCTCTGGAAGCTTTCACAAAACTCGTTAGGTGGTCCGGCAATCAAATTGCCCTGTCAGTTAGCCAGAAGATTGCGGAAAAGCCAGGGATTATGTACAACCCACTGATTCTTTATGGCGAACCAGGAGTCGGAAAGTCAGTTACTTTGGCGGCAATCGCTAAAGTTGCCACAGCCTACGGCGTTAACGTCCTTCGAGCCTCGGCCGAGGAATTTACAAACGGTTTTGTGGAGGCACTGCGTACCAAAAATATGCAGGAATTTCGCGAAAAGTACCGCCGTGCAGACATGCTGCTGGTTGACGACTTTCACTTCCTTCAGGGCAAAGGGAAAACGCTGGAAGAATTTCTCAGCACTTTCAATGCCCTTTACAGTGAAGGCAAGCATATCGTGCTCGCTACTAACAAGCCGCCACAGGACATGGAGCTTGAGGAAGCGCTTGCTTCCCGCTTAAAAGGTGGGTTGCTCGTGGAAGTTGAGGAACCAGACTTCGAAGCGAGGCTTGGCATTCTGCAACAACTCGTGGATAACCAAGGGTTGAAGATTGAACCTTGGGTGCTTGAGAAAACCGCCTCAACCATAACCCATGATATCCGAAGCTTGATCGGGGTACTAAACCGGATCGTTGCCACGACTGGATACATGGGGAAGAGTTTGGAAAACGGCGGCCTGGAGAAAATCCTCGGCGAGTTTGTTTCCGACCTGCGTGAGAGGGATCCGAAAACCGTGATCGAAGCGGTGGCCAAGGAGTTCGGTATACCCATCGGGAGGCTCCTTTCGGACAGGCGTGAGTATCCACTCGCTATTGCCCGACAAGTGGCCATGTACCTACTTCGTGAGCATGAAGGCAAAAGCCTAAACGAAATAGGCAGCCTGCTCGAACGCGATCACACCACAGTTCAACACGGTGTGGAAAAGATCGAAGAGGAGTTAAGGGCGCAGAACTCTCCTATTACAAAAAAGGTACGGGCACTTGAAAAAAGCCTCTACGGACTCGTGCCTGTAAAAGCTTAAGCTGCGCTAACAAAAACAGACGACTGGAATTTCCTTCGGGATCTTTCAGTCGTTTTTGTAACGTGTTTATAAAGATTTGGAGGGATCAAATTCCAAAACACACGAGTTTATACAATATCTTTTGCCGGTAGGGTCCGGGCCATCATCAAAAACATGGCCCAAATGTGCACCACAATTTCCGCAAACAACTTCGTCTCGTACCATTCCCAGACTATCATCAACTTTTGTTTGAACAGGAGATTTTTCCATTGTTTCATAAAAACTTGGCCAGCCAGATCCGGAATTGTATTTTGTAGTCGAAGTAAACAAGGCTTCTCCACAAACTGCACACTTATAAACCCCCTTATCATGAATATCAGTGTACTTTCCACTAAACGGGAGTTCCGTACCTTTTTCAAAAGCTACATGGTATTGCTCGTGGGTAAGTTTTTTCCGGGCTTCATCCTTTGTTGGGGCTTTGGGCATATTACAAGTATGTCGCGAAGTATCTTTTGATGCAACTGCGAAGGTATACTTAGGAAGTTATGAGCACAAAAGCTTTTTTAATATTAATTGCGGTAGTCGGAGTTTTGCTGGTTTTATTTATTGCAAAAGAATTTCTTACGAACAAGTTGGGCGGAGTTAAAAACATTTCTCATGTGAAAATTGGCGAGGCAATTGTGAAGGTTGAGCTTGCTGATACAGTTGCTAAAAGAGCAAAAGGCCTGATGTTTAGAAAAGGTTTGGGCGAAAACGAGGGAATGCTGTTTATCTTTCCATCCGAAGGCAAACATACATTTTGGATGGCCAATACTTATATTCCGCTGGACATTATCTGGATTAGTGCCGACATGAAAATTGTACACATTGAGGAAAATGTTCAGCCTTGTGGTGTGGAAGGCTCCGCTATGGATAAACTACGCAATATGTGTAGGACTTATGGACCTTCGGAAAATGCGAAGTATGTGCTGGAGGTGGGGGGTGGGTGGATAAAAAACAACGAAATAGCGCATAGCGGCAGTGTAGACTTTTTCAGCTCCCAGACCCTATAGTTTGACTTTTCGCTCCTTTTGCCTTATACTCGCGCCCAGCAAATTAATCTACGTTGGAGGACGAAATGGCAAAAGTTCATTACGTTCCGACAGGCACATTGAGCCTTCCGGAATACTTACCCCAAACTCAGTTTGGGCCAATCTTCAACGCCCTGGGCATGGCTAAACACCCTAGTCTGGAACCTCCCGAGGAATACAACATGACTTTGTGGGAGGCACTCCGATGCGGCCTTTGTTACAAAGACGGTACCCCCGTTAATTCCAGATCCACAGATTGGAAGTGGGACGGTGGAACTGGTCGTTTAGAAAGTACAAAAGGCTTCGGTGAAGTAGGTGTTCTGATCGTCGCGAAAAAAGACGCCAGTGGAAAACTGTATGCATCCCACGACAGTCACTACATACATGAAGGCCCGCTGGTTCTCACCAGTTCAGACGACCCTACGTCTACAAAGAACCTGCCGCAAATGATGGGGGTTAAGGAGCGGGCACCTAGCCTTTCTATCGCTACTGTGGAATTCGTAGGAGATACCCCCTATCTGCATGTTCGCCTCCAATGGCGAGCGTTTATGCAGCAGTACGCGCTTACCCTGGCCGGTGGGTACTCAAAGCCAAAACTTACCTTCAGGGAGGCCGTCGAGACCGAGACCAAAGAGGAGATAGGCGGAAAGCTGGTCAGGATCATCAACGACCCAGACGACGCCGGCCGAGGTATCGCAACGGAAAAGGTTTGGCTGAACAGGGCTCGAAATGTCGACGGAATTAAGATCCCGATAGTGATCATTCGTCGAGTCGAAGAACTTCCTCCCATGACTCCACCAGAAGAGGATGAGGCATTTCTCGATATCCGAATTGCTATCCCCCTGATGGACCTGGATCACGTGCTTTTGCCAGACAACTACTGTAATGCAGCAAAAGAGCTGGCAATTGGTATGTTCGTTCGGGGCAAATTGCCCGCGTTTTAACTACCAAAAGCTTGGAATAGCGCCCCCTGTTTTGTCCTTCGGACAGAGCATGGGGCGCTTTCATACTTAATTACGCTATAATTACCCCATGAATCTTCTGTCCCAAAACTCTCTAATCAAAAAATCCGATTACGACAAGGCTTTCGAAAAGCTTCTTCCCTACATTCAAACACTAAAAAAGGTTGCAAAAAACGCCGGCGATGAAATTTCGTACGAAGAACACGAGTCCACAATAAATCTTCCTTTCGACGAAAAAATGGTTCGTGAGGTTCTAACTGTGAGAGACAAGATGTCCACGGACAGGCTTAAGTATTTCGTAAACATTGGGATTGGCGGTTCAAAACTTGGAGCTAAGGCTGTTTATGATGCACTTCTTGGCCACTTCGATGTTATTGAGCCGGACAGATTCCCAAAACTTATTTTCTTAGACACGGCCGACTCCGAGTTTTTATACAAATTTACAAACTTGGTAAAGCAAATTGAGGATCCGCGGGATATTGTAATAAATGTGGTCACAAAGTCGGGTACAACAACCGAGACCTTAACCAACCTGGAAATTCTCGCTGGTATTTTTCCCCAAATAAACGAACGTCTTGTAATAACAACGGACAAAGACTCCAAGCTTTGGAAAGCCGCAAACGAAAAGGGCCTAGTTAACTTACTCGAAATTGAAAAAAATGTAGGTGGGAGATATTCAGTTTTTTCTCCTGGTGGACTTTTCCCACTGGCAAGCGCGGGGATTGACGTGTTTGAACTTCTCGAGGGGGCGATGGAAGCAAGGCAACAGGGATTAGAAACTTCTTTGGAAAAAAACCTCTCAGCTGTATCGGCAATCTCAGCTTACTTAAACTATCAAAACGGCAAAATTATAAACGACACTTTTGTGTTTTTGCCTCAGCTTGAGTCCCTTGGAAAGTGGTACAGACAACTTTTGGGTGAAAGCCTTGGTAAAGACAGGCTGGGCATAACTCCAACCACTTCTGTGGGTTCCAGCGATCTACATTCAGTTGAACAGCTTTACATTGGCGGGCCAAAAGATAAGTTTTTTAACTTTGTGTGGGCGGATCCAAGAGAAAGTGTAAAAATCTCGGATCGGCCTTATTTCCCGTTAGACACAAACCTTAAAAACAAAACCGCTGGCGATATTATGAAAGCAATTTATAAGGGCGTAACACTTACCTACATTGAGGAGGGTATTCCTTTTGTCGAAGTAGATTTAGGAAAAATTGGCGAAAGAAGCCTTGGATACTTTATGCAGTTTAAGATGATTGAGATGCTGTTTCTAGGCCGGCTTACGGGCGTAAACGCGTTTGATCAGCCAGACGTCGAAAGCTATAAAGCCAAGACCAGAGAAATACTTTCAGGCAAAACTAGCAAATGAGGCCTTTACTAAACAAGTTTACGAACAGGGGTGCGGCGTTATCTGCGCTACTTATCTTTTTGATTCTAACGTTAGGATTTTTCCTTCGCCTCTACCACATAGAATTTGGCCTTCCTCAAAGCTTCCGCGCCGATGAGCCCGAGCTTGTAGAACCTGCAATTTTTTACGCATTTCAAATCCGAAGCATTATCGCCAACAACGACTTTTATAAACTTATCCCTATCTCTTATGTATACGGAACTTTTCCCGCTTATCTCTTCACAATTTTAATAATGGTCGCAAGCAAAATTCACAATCTTCTTAACATCCAGTTTCCAAAAGAAAATATGTATTTGCTCATTAGAATCTTTCACGCTTTTTTGTCTTTGGGGATTGTGATTATAGGCGCTTGGCTCTATAAAAAAGTTTTTAAGAATCACGAAGGGGTTTTGTTTTCACTACTCTTTCTTTCGTTAAATTGGATGTTAATCGTTCACGGGCATTACGCAAACGCGGATTTAATAGTTACATTCCTGCTAACGGCATCATTTATTCCTTTTTATAGTTATTTCAAAAAAGAAGGCCCCGACACCCTGCTTACAGTCTTAACGGCAATTCTTTTTGGTCTTGCGGTGGGAACTAAAATAACGTCTCTCCTCGCCCTTCCATTTTATCTTTACATTTTC
>MEVA01000013.1:0-21005 GCA_001772625.1 candidate division WWE3 bacterium RIFCSPHIGHO2_01_FULL_42_13
GTCCTTATTATCAGTTCTGTACAAAATAAAGGTCTGGTCATTCATGTTTGGCTCCTTAATTGTTTAGCCCAGTATTTGGGAAGTTTTGATCGAAAATTAGATCTTATAGAACATTATCAAAAGACTTATAGAAAGTAAAACTCTGTAGATAATAAAAACATTCAAACTTTTTGTTTGCAAAAAGTTCAGCATAAATCTAATCGCGAGCATTCCAACTACGAAACTACTCAAAAACCCGGCGATCAAAAATGCCAATGGAACCGCATTCAAAACACTTACAGAATCAACAACTTTAAAAAAACCCGCGGCAACTACAATTGGCATCGAAAGCAAAAATGAAAATCTAGCGGCCTTTTCTCTGTTTAATCCAAAAAGCATTCCACCGGAAATGGTTGAGCCGGAGCGAGAAATTCCAGGAAGCAGTGCTAGAGACTGAAATACTCCTATTAAAATACTGCTTTTCATAGTAACCTCTTTATTTTGTCTCCATCTGCCAAGTTTTTCTGCAATAAACATCAAAAGACTGCCTGCGAGTAAAAATAAAATCACATAAGAAACGTCCCTGAATACAGTCTCCACCGTATTTTCCAAAAGAAGCCCAACTACCGCGGCTGGGACGGATCCAGCAAGGATTAAAAAGCCAAGCTTTCTATCTTTCATCAAAATATTTAACAAATCTTTCCAAAAATAAACCACAAGAGCCAAAGCTGTTCCCAAATGCAAAGTTGTATCAAAAGCAAGCGGCTGAATTCCCCAACCAAAAACGCTTGGGAAAATAATTAGGTGACCGGAAGAGGATATCGGCAAGAATTCTGTTAAACCCTGAACTATTCCTAAAATTAAAGCGTGCCAAATGTTCATAAACTTATTTTCTAACTTTTAAACCTCCGCGTAAATTAAAATATTGTCGGAATTAGTACGCCCGGGGATCGCAACATTTCCAACATTTCCATACGCTTCCTTAATTAAATCATAAAACTCATCAACGTCGCGTTGATGATGCCCATAATAAACCCTGTTAAAAACTATCAAGCCTCCCGGCCGAACAAACCTCTTGATACCAATCAAAAAGCCCCCGGAGGTTGCCAGCTCCGGATACTTGTCGCCACAGTAAAAATCCACGATAACGACATCAAATGAACTTGGGTGTAGATCAAATTTTTCCGGTTCGGAAATTATTCTAAAGGCATCGGCGCAAATAACTTTTAGGTTGGTGATTTCATCTAAATCAAAAAACTCTTTTGCGACATCAATCATTACTTTATCTATTTCCACCACTACCATTTGGAGTTTGGGCATTTCTTTTGAAAATAAATGGCACACTGTTCCCCCACCAAGGCCTAAAATTAAAACTGAGGTGGCTTCTGGGCGCTGCTCTTTCACAAAATCAACCATTTTCCCCCAAACTCTTTTTTTCACAAATGGTGAGTCCCAGTTTGTGGATTGGACACTATTATTAACGGCAAGACTTCTCGTTTTTCCAGCCTGAAAAACTTCTATTCTTTCGTTGTAGTCTGAGGTTGTGTGATATATGCGCTTTGGAAACTGAAGGTTTTCAAAAACCATTATTGAGGCTTTCTAATTTCCTTTTTCCCAATGTATTTTTGTAAAACCTTTGGGATTTTCACTGATCCATCTTTTTGCTGGTAGTTTTCTAAAACCGCAGCGAGAAGTCTTGGCGATGCGGCAACTGTATTATTCAAAGTATTCACAAATTTTGTTTTTCCATCTTTTGTTTTGTATTTAATATTTAGCCGACGCGACTGAAAATCCAAGAAGTACGAGTCCGAGTGTGTTTCACGATATTTTTCCTGCGCTGGAAACCAAGTGTTAATATCATATTTTTTTCGCTGGCCGGCGCCCATATCTCCTGTGCACATCAAAAGCACTTGATACGGCAATCTCAAGCCCTTCAAAAGTTCCTCCGAATATCCAAGCATTTTGTCGTGCCACTCGCGGGATAAATCTTCACCTTCTGGAAGCAAAACCACCTGCTCGACCTTTGTAAACTGGTGAACTCGAAAAATTCCTTTTGTGTCTTTTCCATAACCACCAACCTCGCGGCGATAGCACGGACTTATTCCAGCCAGTTTCATAGGTAGGTCCTCCTCATTCAGAGTTTCCCCGGCAAAGTAAGAGGTTAAAGAAACCTCGGCCGTACCGATCAACGCTAGATCATCCTGAACGCTGTAATGGTCTTCAACTCCCCATGGGAAGTATCCGGTGCCTACAAAGTAATCTGGGCGCACAAGCCATGGAACTTCAAAAATCTCAAAACCCTTGGACTCGATAAGATCCTGTGCATATTTCAAAATGGCCTGGTGAAGTTTTACTCCGGCGCCTCTGAGAAAATATCCCCTTGCGCCACCAATCTTGGCTCCACGCTCTGTATCGATAATTCCCAAATTCTGCCCTAACTCCAAGTGATCCTTAGGAGCAAAACCAAACTTTGGCAACTTTCCAACTTTCCTTATAACAACGTTTCCGGTCTCATCTTTTCCAATCGGAACATCCTCCGCCGGAACATTAGGAACCCACAAAAGCATATTCGCAAGTTCCAGCTCCAACTTTTTCAGTTTCTCTTCCGACTCCTTCACTTCTTCTTTTACCTTGGTTGCCTCACCGATTAGTTTGGCGCGTGCATCCCCAGATACCTTCGAGATCTGCTCGGACAACTGATTCCTCAACGCTCGGTGTGTTTCTACCTTTTGCAAAAGCAGTAAATGTTCTCTGTCGATTTTGAGAATTTTGTCTATATCAACGGTTTCGCCCAATTGTTTGTCGACAACAGCTTTTTTTATTACCTCGGGATTTTCGCGTATGAATTTAATATCAATCATTTTTGCCCTCCCAAAAACATTGGTTTGAAAACGTCAACCAGCTTCTGGATGTGTTCTGAAAAATCAACGCCCAACTTTTCCACCCCAAACATTACTTCCTCACGATCTATTTTCGCAGCAAAGGCCCTGTCTTTAAACTTCTTCTGAACCGAACTTGGTTTCATCCCTTCCCAATGTTCCGGGCGCATTAAGGAATATGCGTATAAAAATCCAGCCAGTTCGTCTATGGAAATCAAAGCCGCGGCCAGTTTCGAAGCCGGCTGAACCCCAGTTTTCTTCCAATAGTGCGCTGCAACGGCGTGGATGAGCTCCTCTGGATATTGCCACTCTTTAAACCATTCCAGCGACTTAAGAGGGTGCCCATCGGGAAACTCAAAATAATCCAAGTCGTGCAAAAGTCCGGTTATATACCAAAGCTCTGGATCCTCACCATATTCTTTCGCGTACATCTCTAAAGCGTTGGCGACCATGCTAACATGTAACTTTTGGTAATCGTCCTTAACATGCTCCCCCAAAAGTTTTTGTGCTTCTTCGCGGGTAGGTATCATTATTCTTTTATTCCATAAATTTCTTTTGTTGTTTCATCAAGTTTGTGGCGCATTTGTGGAAACAGAGTTCCCTCACGCGCCGGAATATTTTCTAAAAACCAAAATAGTCTTTCGCTGTGGCCATAACCTGAAACGGGAGGCATTCCGTATTCCAACATCTCGACAAAGTCTATATCAAGCATTTGTGCCTCGGCATCTCCAGCCTCGCGGGCACCTTGTTGCTCAATAAATCTCGCCAGCTGATCCTGCGGGTCGTTTAACTCCGAATACCCATTTCCAAGCTCGCTTCCGGCCAGAATCACATGGAAACGCTCCGTCAACTCAGGGTTGTCGGCACGGGATTTGGCCAAGGGAGACATAAATTTGGGCTCATTTATTAAAAATGCTGGTCCCGAAACATCTTTTCTTATTACTTTCCACAAATTATCAACGAGTCTGTTTCTATTAATTTCACCGGAAATTTTTACACCATTATCTTTAAGGGTTTTAAGCATTTTTTCTTCTGAATCTTTGAAAATATCCACATCCAGTTTTTCCTTTATGATTTTGATGTAATCTATTTCTTCCCACTCATTAGCTAAATCGAAAGTCTGTCCACCCCGTGTAAATTTAGTCGTGCCATAAACTTCACTTGCAACATAACGAAACATTTCTTTTACCATTTCCATATTGTCCCGGTAATCGGCGTATGCCCAGTACCATTCTATTTGGTAATACTCCTGAAGATGCTCATCGCTTAAGCCCTCATTTCGAAAATTTGGACCAAGCGTAAAAACCTTTTCAAAACCCCCACCAATAAGCCTTTTTTGATAAAGTTCTGTTGAGATTCTCAAATAAAAATCCTGGTCTAGCGCGTCGTGGTGGGTTGTAAACGGCTTTGCATCGGCCCCGCCGGTGACGTGTTCGAGAATCGGCGTTTCCACTTCAGTAAAGCCTCTTTTACCCATAAATTCTCTGTTTACCTTCCAAAATTTCGCTTTTCTTTTGAACAACTCAACGTGATCACGATTCATCACCAAGTCTATATACCTTCTTCTAAAAATTATCTCGGGATCTTTTACGCCTTCCCATTTATCCGGTAACGGTCTTAAAGACTTAGTTAAAATTTTAATTTGTTTTGGTTGAAGTGAAATTTCGCCGCGCTGGGTCTTTGTAACCATGCCTGTAACCTGAACAAAGTCTCCAACGTCCAAAAGTCCAAGATCAGCAAAGCCCAAAGTTTGAGTTTTAACATCTGCTTGTTCTAAATCATCTTGATGGATATATAGCTGAATTTTTCCAGAAAAATCCTGCAAATCGGCAAACACTAAAGATCCATGTTCCCGCCACGACATAAGCCTTCCCGTAAGCGTTACTTCTTTCCCTTCAAATTTCGCAAAATTCTCAACAACTTCAGCATTAGGATAATCTTTTTGCGATTTCGCAGGATAAGGATCAATTCCCATACCACGCAGTTTATTCAACTTTTCAATCCGCACATCGCGGAGCTCTTTTAGCGTAGCCATAGCTAAATTCTAATACAATTAGCGTTACGGGAGAAGTGGCGAAAATATCGCGGTTAGCGAACCTTTAAAATGGTGTAAGTGAGTTTTCCGACCGGGGCAGCAACTTCAAACTGATCCCCAACCTTTTTTCCCACAAGTTCAGCTCCAAGTGGGGATTCGTGAGAAATTTTTCCCTTCGCCGGATCGGCTTCGGGTGCTCCTACTAAATGAAAAATTTGTTCGGCACCATCAACGTGGACCGTAACCTTAGAACCTACTGCGACAGTATCTTTTGAACCATTCTTCTGAACCTTAGCGTGCTTAATAATATCTTCAAGTTCGGCAATGCGGCCTTCCGCGAAAGCCTGTTCTTCTTTGGCCGCCTGATACTCCGCGTTTTCGGAAAGATCGCCCATTTCTCTGGCGTTTTTGATTCTCTTGGAAACTTCGGGGCGTTTCGTATCAATAAGCTGCTTTAATTCAATTTTAAGTTCTTCCAACCCTTCTTTGGTTAGGAATACAGTGTCTGACATATTTTCAAATTAATTTAAATAAATCTAATAAAAAAGAAAAACCCCAACTCTTGCAGTGGCTGGGGATATACTGCTATTAACCTTGTCAAAGGTTAGCACCCTAAATACCGGGTGTCAAATTGGGTAAAACTTCTGGCGCAAAAAAGAGTATAAAGCCCACGTTTATAGCCAATAACATCAGCAGCGCAGCTCTAACTCTTGGAGAAGATTTGGCAATTGCAAATATCGCAAAATACAAAATCGCGGGGTATAAAAAAAACGCCTGCCCCCAAATGTTAAGAAAATAAGACCTTGTTAATGTTCCAAGCACTAACGGAACCACTAGCCACCCTCCTACAAACAACTCTTCTCTTGTTGCCTCTGGAACCGAGTATATAAAAAACCAAATTCCAAAGAACGCCAAAATTAAGTAGGCGGCGGGTGTAGTCGTAGTGACCCATCTTAAAAAGTAAAACCAAGGCAGTGAAGACGAATTTACAAAAGAACTGTGACCAAAAACAAGAAATATACTTAAAGTAAAAATGGCGGTAAGAGTTAGGTACAACCACAAAACTTTCCTATCTTCTTTTTTATATCCATTAAGAAAGAAAACATCAATCAGCAAAATCGGAAATAAAAAGCCGACAAATTTCATATCAATCAAAAACGCTGAGGCCAGTGCTGTAAGAACTGCTAGCCAAGTTTGCTTGTGTTCAGAAAAGAGCACCGCAAGGTATGTAGAAATGATAAAAGTGGTCATAAACGCCACGTCAGTAGAAAAATGAAAAGACTGGGCAAAAAGATTTGGAATTAAAGCCAAAAGCAAACTTCCCAGCAGGCCTAGCCAAATGCTTCGAAATTTGCGAACCAGTAAAAGGTAGAAAAAGAAAGCCCCGAGGACAAACGAGAGGTAGTTGGAAATATGTCCGGGTGATCCAGCAAATGTCCACATTCCAACCACGATAAGAAGTCCGAAAAATATTCCTACTAATAGACTTTTGGAACGTGTCGACATTTTCATTATTTTTTTGGCAGTTGGGGACAGAACTAAAGGGCAGAGTTTAATAAGTATAGAGCTAATCTATGCTTTGTGCACTCATATGTATTCGGTAAGCTTCGACGGTTAAAACAGCGTCGGCTTCGTGGTCAGTTACAACTTCAAACCCGTAAGACTCCTTTACCTTTCTTATAGCATCATGCTTACCTTCAATGCCCATTACTTTTTTGATTATTTTATTGTGCATATCGTCAATAAATGCCCCGTGCATGGCCGCTGTTGCCCAAATTGCCCCGGCCACCTGATTTAACGCAGTTAGTGTTTTGGAATTTCTTACAGGCGCGGGTTTTTCCAAAATAACCATTTGGGGCTTGTGTTTGGTAAAAAGCTTGTCAAAAACAGAGATAATTTTTTCAAGTTTATCTAAATCGTATGTGCCGGGAAAAGTAAAATTACAGGTTTCTACCAAAGTTCCGTTTCTAAAGATGGCTACGCCACAGTTTGTCGTTGAACTGTCAACTCCTATTGTGATTATTTCTTTTAGCGGTTTGGGCGATTTAGGCATAGGGTTATTCTACTTCCTTTCCTTATAAACGGGAATTGTGAACCAAAAGGTCGATCCGACTCCTTCTTTGCTTTCCACTCCAATTTTCCCACCATGAGAACCTACAATTTCTTTACTTACATACAAGCCAAGTCCTCTACCAGTTTCCATTTCTAAAGCTTCTTTCACCCGGTAAAACTTTTTGAAAAGGTGGGGAAGGTTTTTTTCCGGAATTCCCCGCCCTGTGTCTTTTACCGTAACTTTTAAAAAGTCCGAACTTTCCTGGGCAACGATAATCTCAACACTTCCTTCATTTGTAAACTTTATTGCGTTGCCTATTAAATTTCGCAAAACAATTTTTAAGCGTGTGGCGTCCGCGTAAACCAATGGAAGTTCCGAAAGGGACGGGGCATAAATGATTTCCAACATTTTCGCATCAGCAAAAGGCTTAAATTCGTAAACTACGCTCTGGACTGCCTTGTCCAAGTCCAAAGGAATAGGGCTTATTCTAAAACCACTGGCTTGAAGTTCAGTAAGGTCCAGTAGGTTATCGACAAGGTAAACAAGCTCGTCAGTGCTCACAACAGAATTCTTCAAATAATCGGCTTCGGTTTCGTTAAGTTTCTGTAGCGTTTCTTTTTTAGTTAAATAAGACAAATAGCCTTTTAGGATAGAGAGTGGGGTTCGCAAAACGTGAACCGACATGGCAACAAAATCAAGCTTCATTCTTTCAAGCTCGCTTTGGGCAAAAGTGTCCTCAATAGTTAAAATACACCCAACTCCCATCTCCATTCCATCTTTCATTTTCTGCACCTTCAAATTTACAACCTTTATTTCTTCCTTTTTATCAACCAAGGTCAGATTATCTTTCTCGTAAACAATACCTTCAAGTTTTATGCTGCTGACGGGACAGTAGGTATCAGGTTTAACTTCCTTTTCATTATATAAAAGTGTGAGGACATGCCAAATGGGCTTTCCTAGAGCTTCAACAAGGCCATGGCCGGTGATTTCTTCCGCCGACTTGTTCATAAGAGTAATTTTTTGCTCGGGGTCAACAATAATAACGCCCTCTTTAACCTCAGCAATGATTTTTTGGAGTTTTTCTTTTTCTTGTTCTAACGGGTCTTGGACAGGCATTGGTTATATTTTAGCAATAATTGGCTAGTGATACTTCCGAATTCTTCCCCTCCCTTGGCCTAGATTTGTATACTTTCTAAACTCGCACCCAACCCCCTCCCAGTTTTCAGCCGAAAGCAGAACCTTTTTGCCTTTGTAGGTTAGGTAAGGGAAGTCTTTGGGCCTATGATGGGCAAGTAAATTACAAGTTTCAGTAGGATTTAGCTTATTATTAAGCCTTTTCATTGTCGGCAATGAGCCGGGTCCTATCGGAAAGTCTTTGTACAGATTTATTAGTTGTGGAAACTGGTAGGCAACATCGATTAAGATTTCTGTCCAGTGAAACTTAAGATTAAAGCCAAACAGGGGAAATACAGTATCTAAAGCTTCCAAAACGGTTGTGTTTTTAAACTTTTCTACGGCAGAAGTAATCTTTTTCATCACACTTGGGAGATAAAAACAGAAAAATTCTTCTCTTGTTGGGCATTCTGAACGCTGAATTGTACTAATTGGAAAAATGTAGGCAGTGCCGTACTTTGGCCGTTCTAATTCCATGAGATTTTCGTACACTTGCTCATTGTTCTTATGTAAAAAGTTAAGCAGGCCAACTTTTTTAACAGTAGTCGGATTGCAGACAAACCTATGAAAGGCTAAATTCAAAAGCCATAAAGGGAAATTGCTTCGTAAGTCCTCCAGATGTTCGTGAATTTCTATGGTTTGCTTATCTAACTCTCTATAAATGTTGCAGAAACGGAATTTTTGGAGGACTTTATCTTGAGTATGGGGCGGGGTTTGTTGGAAGACTTTCTTTTCCCAGATCTGCATTCTTTCAACCATAAAACTTTCCATTTCGGCCAAAATCTTCTGGTCAAGTGCCTCACTATTCGAAAATGGGATTGGTTGCGTGTGGTGTTCCCAGTGTCTATACAAATCTTGAAGTTTTTGAGGTATTTCCATAACTTAGTTTATAATACCAATATGAACAAATTGAAAATCCTTGTTGAAGGTTACGCAAAACCTGGGCCAGGCACTACTTACCAGGCAAGTCCCACATGCGTACTTATTTATCATAACGATTTGAAGATTTTGGTCGACCCGGGTGCCAACAAGGAAAGGTTGCTAAACGCTCTAAAAGAAGAGGATCTAGTTCCAAATGACATTGATATTTTATTTTTGAGTCATTACCATCCAGATCACTTCTTAAACTTAAAACTTTTTCCAAATAACGCTCTTTACGATGGATCGATGCTTTGGAAAGATGACACTGAAACAGCCTATTCAGACAAGTTGCCTGGAACTGAAATTCAAATTCTTCCAACTCCCGGCCATTCTGCTGAAACACGCGGCACTTATATTCGAAGAGGACGATTTAGGAACTGTTTGCATAGCCCAAGACGTATTCTGGTGGGAAGATGGGAAGCAAGACACTTCCTCGCTTGAAGTTTTAATGAATCTTCACGATCCTTTTGCCAGCGATGTTGCGGCGCTAAAAGAGTCAAGGGGGAAAGTGCTAGAAATAGCTGATTGGATAGTTCCCGGCCATGGGAAAATGTTTAAACCCCCGGAGAAATAAACTTATTTAGCCAAAAATCCCAAGATTATCGGAAGCACTTGTATCAAGGCAAAGGTTACGGCAACCCAAGATAGAAAAGTTGTTACCTTTGTAAGTTTATGGTTTTGAGATTCCAAATCCAAAATTGTCTGCCTAAGTTTTATAACTTCTTCGACTAAATCTGCCGTGATCTTAGCAAGTGTTGCTGTAACGGCAATATGCTGTTGTTGACCAACATTTCCTGTCTGGGGATTTTTTTCTATATTATCTAAACTTTTTCGAATATTATCGTACATATGATTTATCTTAACACAGCAGGGACCCCAAAGAATTAAATCACTGGAGTTATAAACAAGTCTTTTAGTTTATTGTAGAATGTGTCCATGGGTCTTACAGGAAAAATAGCTTTAGTAACCGGTGGCTCCAAAGGAATAGGCGCGGCTACAGCTATAAAACTAGCGATGGGGGGGGGCTTCAGTAATCATAAGTTACAAAAACGACAAGAAGTCCGCTGAACAAATATTAAAAGAGGCCAACAAATATTCCTCCAAAAATATCATAGTCAAAACTGACATTACCAACGACAATAAAGTAAAGGAAATGTTTGAAACGATAAAAAATAAATTCGGCAAGCTGGATATACTAATCAATGGCGGCGGCATATTTTACCCTTCTGATACCCCGACAAACCTAGATGTGTACGCAAACAATTTTAATGTTAACTTTCTAAGTCAAATAAGAGTAACGAAATACGCCTTGGATCTGATGAAAACAGGAAGAATAATAAATATTTCATCTATACACGGAAGATTAGGACACGGGGGACCAAGAGCGATGGGCTATGCTTCTTTGGAGGCTGCCCTAGAAAGCTATACCAAAAACCTAGCAAGAGCTTTGGCACCAAAAATACTTGTAAACGCTATCGCACCAGGGCGCACACTTACACCTCGCTGGGGCAAGTTAACAGAAAAAGAGAAAAAAGATTATGGCGCGGGACAGCTAATAAACCGATTTGTAGAGCCGGGAGAAGTGGCTCATGCAATAATATTCCTACTCGAAAATGACGCGATGTGCGGGGAAATACTAACAATAGATGGCGGAATGTCACTCAAGACCTTGGGTTAATAGAATACTTTAACTGCAGTGTGCCACTACCAATTTCTCTAACGCCCTGAAGTTTCAAGTTAAATTCAAACTCTTCCTCACTAAAAACAGAAATGCCCTTGCCTAAGATAAAAGGTTCAACATTCAAAATTATTTCATCCACCAAGCCTCTTTTCATAAATTCCGAATTAAGCTTTCCGCCACCCGTAACCATTACTGTGTCAAAGCCTTCATTTTCAACTTCGCTTAAGTATTCCTCTACAGACGTAACGAGTTGAAATCCGCCACTTGGGGCGAGATTAGGATTTGAAGATAAGACATATTTCTTAACCCCCTCCAAGTCTTTTAATTTTTCCCCAGCGTTTTCCCACCCCATAAAGTTTTCATAAGCTTTTCTACCCCAAATAACATTTCTAGCTTCGTTTAAAATCCGAACGTATTCCTTCCAACTTCTGTCCGAGATAAAATCTTCTTCTCCATTTTCCCGGCAGATCATTCCGTTTGGAGTAATTACCATCAATAAAACCACCTTCATGAAAAAATTCTAACACTAAATCGGCTTGAAGTTGCGGAAGACTCTTGCCCTGTAGTACAGTGTATCTGTATGAAGACCCTTAAAAAACTAATAGAAGAGTATTTAAGCGAAGCGAAACTGATGCAGATCGCAACCTCCAGAAATGGCCAACCGTGGGCTTGCTCAGTCTATTTTGCTTACGACAACAAATTCAATCTTTATTGGATTTCTACCCCTAAAAGAAGGCACTCAAAAGAAATTGTTGATAACGAAAGGGTAGCAGGGACTATTGTTCTTCCGCACACTCCTGGTCAAGACGTTAGAGGAATCTCGTTTGAGGGAACAGCAAAAGAAGTGAAGGGAAAAGCTGCGCTTCCCGCTCTGTTACTTTACGCAAAAAGGTTTGGAATGTCTCTAATAAGGGTAAACAAGATTGTAGCTAACAAAGATGCCCACGTTTGCTACTGTATTAAACCAAATCTGATAGTGCTATTTGACGAAGTCAATTTTCCAAAGGACCCAAGACAGGAGTACAAGCTTTAAGCCGTGCCAAGACTGTTTTTTTTCTTGTGTGTTTAGGGACATGATTCAATCTTTCCCTAGAATAATTGACAAAAGTTCTGGAAATTTCTCGGTTCCCATTTCTCCAAAGGTAAAATGGCCCATGTTTCCAAATTTGTGTAATTGAGCCTTTGTCAGAACTCTCAAGATCTCATCAACCGTTTCTCTGATTCCTTCCGTTTCTTCGTCGTTTGAGAGTAGGACGTGAATTTTGCTAACTCTATCTTGCAGATTTGGGTCAATCTCAAAATCGAAAAAGTCTTTGGTCTTTCTTCTCGATGGGTCAAACCAAGGAGCTACTAGAATGACCTTGCCCACCAAAATCTTGTTCTCGCTCAGCCATCTTATTAAAAAGCCCCCCCCACAGCTGTGACCGACCAAAATCGTCTCCACACCGACATCAAACCTCTCAAACTCTTTTTTCCAGATTGAATAGTCAGGCGTATAAGCATCGTAAATTTCGGGGGTCTGGGTTGGAATTCCATTTATTAAAAGCTGCTTTTGAAGCCAAGGAAACCAGTGACTATTTGAAAGTGACGGGTATTTGTCATTGAGATATTCTTCTTTGTCACACGAACCGTGAAGTATAATTGCGTTTCTCATAACAAAAGTATATCAAAGGCGAATAATAAAAGATTCTGGTGACCCCGCGGAGAATCGAACTCCGGTTACCAGGATGAGAACCTGGCGTCCTAGCCGCTAGACGACGGGGCCACGCATCCGCATTATATCAAAACCGCGAATACGCTATAATTCCTTCAATGACAATAGCTTCAAAACTACCCGAAGTTTCAAATAAAACAAAAACCGCGGCGGCAACAATATTAACTACCGTACTTCTTGGCTTGTCTTTTTACACATATGGGAATTTTTCAAGTTTTAGACCCCAGATCCCCGAAGCTCACAAACAGGTTAAGGGAGCAAACACTCAAGACAAAACCCGCCTCCCCTATCCTGAAAATTACGAGGTAATAAGCATATCTGAGGAAAGTGACGGCGAACATACAACTTACAGAACTTCAAACTCGCCCGAAAACATTCAGACTTTCTATAGAAATATTTTAATTCCAAGCGGATGGGAAATAACTTCAACTGGAACTTCGGAAATTTTTACAACCACTAAATATAAGCAGCAAAAAAGGGAAGTTGAGGTTACTACTTCTTTTCAATCAATAGACGAGCAAAATACGGATAAAACTACATTGGTAAGTGTGCTAATTAAGGGTTAAACCTTTAAGTCTCTTTTGTTCCCACCATAAAAATTGCGCGCCAAGGCTGGTAAGTGCTTTTGAAAGTATCCTGCGACAAAATCTCACCACCTCTTGTGACTGTACGGCTAAACTGCGCGGTAGCTCCCCACGCCGAAAAATCAACCTGTCTCACTACACCCTTGTCTAGTGTTGGATCATCCTGATACAAAGCCTCGGGTGGGGCAATTTCGTTTGTTACAACCGGTTCCGTAATTTCAACCTCACGACCATCTGGTGTTCCATATAATTTAAATGTCAAAGTTTGCTCATCTAAATTCCATGAAGTAGCAACTAATACATGGTTTGGGGTGTCGTTCTTAAATTGAAAATCAAGAGAAGGTTGAAAAACGGAAGCATCAAAGCCAACTGGCCTATCTTGTTCGTAGTAATAAACTCTGTACGCGTGTGGGTGGCGGGTAACAATAGGCAAGCCTGCATCTAAAACTGCTCTAAACATAGTTGTTGAAGTTTGGCATACACCACCACCCTCACCTAAAACTGTTCGACCGTTGGAGATTATGTAAGCCGTGTCGTAACCTGTTGCCCCGTTTATTGCCCCCACCGAATTATTAAATGAGTAAGTTCCCCCAGGTGGAACCAAAACGCCATCTGTTCTTTCAGCAGCCAACGTTAAATTGTGGATTCTTGCCGCAGCAGAGCCCGCAAACTTGGAGCTTCCTTCCCCAAGCAGTGCGTAAATTCCATATTTTGAAGGATCGCTTAAGTTATTAATTACGTTCATTACAATTACGGCTTCGGTTTCTTCCCCTAGTAAAGCCCGCTCAAAATCTTCAGTAAACTTTTTCTCGTCCAACTCTTCACCAGGACCTGTTAGTTCAAATCCTAAAACAACATTATTTTCAATTCTAGTAACTTTCCCGCGGGGCTGTTTGTTAATTTCCAGGGCAATTCCATCAACATAAGCTTCAAAGTTTGCTCTATTCAAAGAAAGCTTTGAACCAATGAGTCGGGGTTCAATCTTTATAAAGTCAAACTTTTGTTTTGGTGAAAGTTCCCACGAGTTCTCTCCAGCTTTAACCGTCAAAGGTTTCGAAATTATCCTCTCAACCTCACCTCTCGCTTCTTCCAAATCTTCAGCTTTTAGACTTGGCTCAAGTTTACTAACGGGAATTTCCTTTTCGCTAAACTCAAGGTAATCAAATGACGAAATTACCACATCATACACTCCCTGATCCGAAACTTTCTCACCCGTAACTGGCGGTGTTACGCTTAAACTTCCGTCATCAGCAATAACGAAGCTTGGCTCCACGGCGGCGTGGTTAATCTCACCCCTCAACTTTGAAAATTCACCACTTAGCAGGTCATCGTCCCAATTGTAATAAGCCTTAACCCTTATGTTCTTAACCAAACTGGCAAGTTTATCTTTCGTGTCACGAAAAATGCTCCCGCTTCGCCCAACTTCAAACGCGCGGGAAACGGAATTGGCAATATCATATTGCAAAGAGATTTCTCCGGCTGTAAGTTCGTGCTTTATATTTTCGTGGGTTAGAACCAATTTAGGTTCAAGTGCTTCAACTGTCTCCGAAAACGCATCGTAAGCTTCGTCATAAGTCATGCCTCCAACAAAAACGTCTCCAATTTTTACACCTGGAATAATTCTCTTCGAATAACCAATGTGATAAAGGGTGAAAAATAAAACTACAAAAACAAGCCCAAAATAAACTTTCCTGGCAACGCCGTAAGCTTTGGGGCTTTTCAACAACAATGTTATTTTGTCTAACTGCCTTTTAAACAAATTACCTACTTTATTAGGAACTTTTTAGCTTCCTCTGAAAGATCAAGAAAATCTTCCGCTACTTCTAAAATCTTGTGCGAAGTGGTTTTGGCAAAAGCTACAACTTCTGTCCTAACACCCTGACTCCGCGCGTACTCAAGCAAATCCTGGTAGTCCCCGTCTCCGGAAACCAAAATCAAAACGTCAATTTTGGGCATCATTCTAACCGCGTCCATGCACAACCCAACGTCCCAATCTCCCTTTTTTGCCCCACCATAAAAAGTCTGAAGTTCTTTTTCCCTTACTTCGTATCCACGCTGTGACAACGCCTCAAAAAATGCCTTTTCCTCGCCCACATCAGCCTTTATAACGTAGGCAAATGCCCGGATTAAATGGCGGTCCCCCACCGACTCTTTCAAAACCTTGCCAAAATCAACCTTCGCGCTAAACAGATTTTTAGCCGAGTAGTACATATTTTGAATGTCTACAAACACCCCTACCCTCTGTTCTTTATGCTTTGTGCTCATAGGAAAATGATAACCCAACTCTTCCCCAATGTAAAAACTTCCTTTATACTATACGTAATGGCAGTAATCTGCCTTGTAATGAATTTGAAAACAATAAAAAGTAAGGGGGTGTATTTGAATGACTGATTTAATGAATAATGACGACGTAGTACCAGCTGTTGATAATCCTGCTGTACCAGGGATGCCAGTACCAGGGATGCCACCAGTAGTACCACTTGATGATGAAGATGAAGATGTTGTTGATGGCGCAGGAGCTGTAGGTGATAGCTCTGAAGGTGAGGACACCGGAGACTTGGCTTAGTTGCTAACTATTTGAGTTTTACGAATACAAACCCCCGGGGACGCCCGGGGGTTTTTGGTGATAAAATGCCAATGCTAAAAGCGATGGGAGGTCGTCTAGTGGTAGGACATCGCGCTCTGGACGCGAAAACTGGGGTTCAAGTCCCTGCCTCCCAGCCAAAGATTGTAAGTGTTAGAATTTAAAAATGGAACTTCAAGAGGAAATTAAACAGATCATTAACACGGAGACTAAGGCATGGGACACAAAGGATGTTGATCTTCTTCTTTCACTTTTTCACCCAGATTTTGTCTGGGTTTGGCCAAAAGATAATCAGTCTCCGAATTTAATAGATTGGGAACTACCATTGGGTAAATTTGATTTGGGTAGATGGAAAAACTTCTATTCAGAAATGTTTACGGAATATAATTTAGTTCGAAATGAGAGAAAAACCATAGAAATAAAAGTGTCTAATGAAGGTGACGGCGCTTTTGCCGTAGTGGACATAGACACGTTATGGGAAAGTTCGGTGGGAAAGCAAATGCATTGGCTTGGCCGAACAGGAAAAACGTATTCTAAGGTCAGTGGGCGCTGGTACCTTATTTCACACTACGGCCCTCTTCTATAACCCTAAGTCCTAGAGGGTGAGGGGGTTCTAGACCGGCATGCTCAGCCAAAACGGGCACCCCTAGCGTCCCGCTTCCCTCAAACTTCCTTTAATGGCTTGTTGAACCCTTCGTAGAAATATCCCTAATCCGAACCGAAATAAGCTTGTGACGGCTTGATGAAAAAAGAACCCCGTTGATATTATCTCGGGGGTTCTCGGTGCTACAGATACTTGACGTTGTCCGAGGCAACCTCTAATGCATCCCACGCCAATTTCAGCGACACATTAAGTTCCTCTGGGACTCCCTCTGGGTACAGCGAGGCAGCCCTACCGGGGTGTACCCAAGAAAGCACATAAGTATCGATGTATCTCTGGCGGAAAACATCCCTGTCATACTTTCCAGAAACTCGATACCCCACTTTCAACAAAGCTTTTACCGAAGCTTCATTTTCAACTCTGGCCTTGGACTGTATCGTCATCCTGTTAAGAACTTCGGCTGCATAAAACGTGCGCATCAAATGTGCACGATATGCAACACCCTTCCCCCAATACTTCCGATCGGCGATGACAATCCCAGAAGTGCACGACCCCCACAAAGGATGGATCTTGTGCAAGCCTGTTGATCCAACTGCAGTATCCGAACCATCTGGCACAATTGCCCAGATTACCGAATCCTTGGCCTCGGACTCATGCTTCCACCACTCGATTTCCTGTTCGAGTGTCATAGCCCCGGTTCCTTGTATGTACCACTGTATATTCATTGAGCTATACAGTTCGGCAAGTTTTTCCAACTCCTCTTTCTTGTGAGGCCGCAGTGTTACACCAAAACCATCCATTTCGATACGCATTGGGTTCCCAAACATCTTAGTCTCCTTTTTTGAGTTTTTGTTTTGATCCAAGAACACCTCCACTTATCTCCTTTCGGTGTCGAGATTTGTTGGATCGAAGAAGACTCCAGGTGTTTGAGATTTTTGAATTAAAAATGCCTCCGTTCTGGAGGCTTATCCGAGCTAGCAAAGATTTGGGGGAAGTTTAAGCAAGCTGGTAAGCCACTAAATTAACTGGACATTCGACTGAAATGTCCATTCTGCCCTCTGTGAAGGCGAGGCTATTAATTTTGTAACTTAAGTACTTGCTGTACATGGCACGAATCTTACTGTAGTAACGGCATACATGCAACCCTGTAGTATAGACCAACTTTACCCTTTTATGCTGTCTCGTTTGTCTCATTTTCATCTTGGAGAGTAGAATAAACTAGCTGGGTTCTAAACCGACACGCTCAGCCAAAAATATGCAAAGCCTAGATAATATAAAACAAGAGATACTAGACACTTTAAAAAATTCGCCCCTTGATTTTGAAGCTACACATGCTCAGCTTGTTCACAAATGGGTTCTTATCTTAAAACCAGATGCGGATGAGTCCCTGCAAATAGCTGCATTGTCACACGATATTGATAGAGCGATTACGGGAATAACGGAAAAAGACTTAAAAGACTACACAAAAATTGATGAGTTCAAACAAGAGCATGCAAAAAGGTCAGCAAAATTCATTTCTGAGATTTTAGAGAAACATAAATATCCGAAAACTGTTATTCAAAAGGTCAAGCTTTTAGTCGAAGGTCATGAAGTAGGCGGAAATGAAGAGATAAATATTTTAAGGGATGCCGATAGTGTAGCTTACTTCGAATACAACATCCCTTCGTATATGAAGCGTAATGGCTATGAACGAACAAAAGAAAAGATTAGATGGATGTTCGTAAGAATGTCTCCCGAAGCAAAAGTAATGATAAAAGATCTAGATTATTCCGACCCAGAAATTAAGAGCATAATTGATGAACTATAGAAATTAAAGAGTTCTAGACCGACATGCCCAGCCAAAAATTTATGAAAACGCTGTTAATAGATAATGGAAGTAAGCACACTTTAGAGCTTGTTAAGTTCCTGTCCGAAAATGACCTTGACTTAGAAATACAATCTTATGAGAATCTCAACTTTAATATAAATGATTATGGCTTATTTGTGCTGAGTGGTAGTGCCCATACCGTAGGTGGAAATGATGTCCTTTTTAAACGTGAGGTACAGTTAATACTAAGCTCCAAAAAACCTATTATTGGCATTTGTTTCGGATTTGAACTCATTGCTCACACGTTTGGAACGAAAATATCCAAACTTGCTGGCAAGGAAGAAGGTGTGTACTCCATTTCTGTAACACAAGCTGACGGGATATTTGGTGGCATTAAACAGTTCGATGTTTACGAGGGTCATAGGTACTTCGTTTCAAAGGTCAGCGAACCTTTAGTTGAAATGGCAAGATCAAAAAACGGCGTGGAGATTCTAAAACACAAAACTAAACCAATCTACGGATTCCAGTTCCATCCAGAGGTTATGGTAGAAAAACAACAAGGTAACGAGATATTCCGTAACCTAATTTCTCATCTTAGAGGGTTTTAGGGTTCTAGACCGACATGCTCAGCCAAACTTTCTGTATAATCTCTCAGTGAGGAAAAAAGTAATTTTAACTGTTCTCCTATTAGCTTTAATTGTACTTTCCGTAACCTTTTATAAAGTCTATGTGTATGGAACAAACCTAGTCTCATTTTCCAAAGCGGTTCGAAAACAAATAGGGGCAATAGAGAAAATTGAATACGGAAGTGTATTGCATACAGGTAGTGCTTATCGCGCAGATTACAGCTGGGAAGGTACAACCTATACTGAAGATGGGGTTTCTACAAGAGGCGCAGGTGAAACACACAAAAAATGTGAATCCCAAGTAAATTTTACTGAGGAGCTAAACAAAAACTTGCAGGAAGCATTGTTTGAACCAGCCCCGAAAAATATTGATATTGTGCAAGGGACTGGGTATATTTTTATGAATTCAGCCGGCAACAAGATTCCGCTAATGATAATTCCCGTTGTAAAAGACCGAGAGAAGAGTCTTTATGATTCTTATCTAGGATTCTGCATCCCGAAACTAGATTGTGGGATTGATCTGGAAGAGTCTAATCCAACGGAAACTTTTTATCCTGATATTAAAGCCAAGGACCTGATTGTAGTAAAGTTTCATAGCCTTACCTTAAAACTATCACACGGTTGCGATTAAGGTTCTAGACCGACATACTCAGCCAGAAAGGGCGTTGTGCTCAACCGACGCTAGATTACAGTCCCCCAAAAACTGTTCCTTTATAGGTCCAGCCGCTTTCAGTTACGGCTTTCTGAATCGGAGCTTTTATCTCCGTGGTATTGAATTTATACGTATATACTTCCCCATATTTTAATTCTTCGGTAAATGCGTACGCTTTACCAAACTCTTTGGAGTACATCTGTCCTGAGAAACCTGAAGCAGTAAGAGAAATTCTAGGAACCCCCGCTTCCCATTCAACCGTAAATCGTTTATCTTTTGCCCTGACTTCTTTTTTAGCAGAATCAAACTTCATGTATATTTTAAAAACGTCATGTAAACCAGCTTTAGCAAATATTTGATACCATTTAGCGTCTACTATTTTCCACTCCGCTATGAGATCAACCCCTTCTGAAGATCCATCAATTATTTGAAAGGGGGCAGTCGAACGATTTAGGGAAAGGATCTTTTTCTTTAACTCTACTGGGGAAGAAACAGCCGCTGTAGGTGAGGGACGTTTTGTATTCGTTAAAAAATCCAATACGCTTTTTAGTGGAGCCATCATGGGTATTTTACCAGTTTTGAGGATTAGAGAAAGGGTGTAAAGGTTCTAAACCCGACATGCTCAGCCATGGGCAGATTAGACAGAGGGGGATTGAGTAGATCTTCGGCCTTGCCATTTTGAATAGATTTTTTCAGTTAGGAGAAGGATCAAGTAGACGAGGATAAAATCAAATGCAATGGTTGTTACCTTGTGTATAACAGTAAAGATCGCAAGAGTTGTCTGGCCGGCTGCAGTTATGTTGGGGGCATAATTTTGTAAAACCCGGTATGAATTTTGCAATCCTCCAAAAAATAAAACGTTGATCATCCCTTTGGTTAAACTGTAGGTAACTGCCACCTTAATCTTAATGGAACTTTCCATCCTAGCCTTATATTTTTTGTTATGGAAAATACTAACAAAAATGATTGCGATAACAAAACCAGCATTCCTAAGAAAAATTGTAGAAAGTATGATTATAAGACCGTACAGGTATGGGCTAGTGGATCTGGGTACTTGTTTCTGTGCTGACGTAGTAGGGTACATAATGGCTACAGATCAACAGAGGGCTTTTCGACTTCTACTTCATCGTAAGAAAATTCCGCATCGATTAAAGATCCGTCTTCCAAAGTGCCTGTGTGCAGACGGATACGGTAATTTGTTGTATCAATGAAAAACCTGTCTACTCTTCCTGGTAAATCTGCGACGGTAAATTCATAAACATAGCAATCTAATGCCCCGCATTTTTCTGTTCCCAACTTCTTGTATTCTGCCCTGTTAGCGTATGAAGTAGCACTCTGTATAGTATCGGTTTTATAATTCTTGTAATAAACTTTATCTTCCTCGCTCAAGGTTCCCTCGGTCCACTTTCCATTGAAAACTGGTGTTGCCATGTCCCTTTCGTAATACTTTTCCGATAGGATAATAGCATCATATGTGCTGACTTTGTCTACGCTTTCAGTCAGACGGGCCTCACCTTCTGCATCAATTCGCATTATCGTGATAGTCGTATGGTCATCAGTCGTGGTTAGAGAGTAACGGTGGGTAAAACTACCCGGGTAGTAATAATCAATATCAGTTCCCCTGTTAATAAATTCGCACAACTCTGGATCATCGTGGTTACAAATGGATATATCTCCTATCGACTCTGATAGAGTTTTTTCCGGGACCACTTCTTC
>MEVA01000013.1:21142-21352 GCA_001772625.1 candidate division WWE3 bacterium RIFCSPHIGHO2_01_FULL_42_13
CTTATCTAATAAATAGATGGATGGCAAGGAAAACCAGTCAACCTGTTCAAAAGATCGAGCTTCTAGTACCATTAATGCACGAACATGCCTAAAAAAACTCTTATCCTTATAATACCCGCTCTTTTAATTGTTTTTGCCCTTATTTTCTACAGAAAAGAGATCTTCATTTTGCTAAATAGCAGGGGCTATGACAACTCTAAACAAACAGCT
>MEVA01000014.1 GCA_001772625.1 candidate division WWE3 bacterium RIFCSPHIGHO2_01_FULL_42_13
CTTCGCGAAAAACTTGAAGCGTTTAACTGGTACGTCATTGACATTGACGGGCATAACTTGGAAGAAATCATAGATGCGTGTAATATGTCCAAGGCGATAGTTGAGCGGCCAACTGCTATAATTGCGCATACAATACCCGGAAAAGGTGTGGACTTCATGGAGTACAAATTTGAATGGCACGGAAAAGCCCCTAACGATAAGGAAGCAAAAGCTGCGCTTCACGAACTTAGAACGCTTAAAGGCCGTATAGAAAGTGAACATGAATAATAATTTAAACCAAAAGCAAACGAACATGGCGGGGATGGCCAAACTCCCCCTTATCATTTTGTTAGGACTTGTTATAGGAGCAGGGTACTTTTTACTTCAAGGCGACGTTAAAATCCCATTTTTCAACGATGATAATACTGTAGAAGTAAGAAGGCTCGACGACTACCCAGCAAAAATAGCTCTTACCGAAGAATTAGAAAAAACTCAAACTGTAATTAAAAGTGAAGAAGAATTAGTGAACTTTCTCGCGACGGTTGATCCAACAGGCACACTAACGCTTGATGAAAAAATTAACTTTGACCGCGAGTACCTTATTGGAACTACCTCAAAAACCTTCAAAACAGACGGGTACGAATTTAAAACTCGAAGAGTTTATGAAGATAAAGAAAAAAATGAGCTTACAGTTTCTTCGGTAATGAGAAAGCCGGCGGACGATTGTATTGTAACTGAAGAACTAAATATGTTTGTGGACATTGTAGCCATAAGCAAAACTGACAAAGTCGTAAACTTCGAAACAGTTACAGAAACTTACACCTGCTCAGATGAGTGAAAATCTTAGTGAAAACATCTTTACCTCGAAATTAGAAAAGATTGCCACACGCGATGGCTATGGTGATGGAGTTGTTGAAGCCGGGGAAAAAGATGAAAACGTTGTAGTTCTCTCTGCCGATGTAACTGAATCCACCCGCAGCAATAAGTTTGAAGAAAAATTTCCACAAAGATTTATACAAACAGGCGTTGCCGAACAAAACATGGCAGGAATTGCCGCAGGCTTAGCGTTGAGTGGAAAGATTCCTTTTATTGCTTCGTATGCGGTTTTTAGTCCCGGAAGAAATTGGGATCAAATTAGAGTTTCCATTTGCTTTTCAAATTTGAATGTAAAAATAGTGGGTGGGCATGTAGGCTTTTCTGATGGAGGGGACGGAGCAACTCACGAGGCTCTGGAGGACGTTGCCCTCATGCGGGTTTTGCCTAACATGACGGTTTTGTGCCCAGCTGATTATGAAGAAACAAAAAAGGCCGTTGTTGCTGCCGCCGAACACGTAGGACCAGTTTACATAAGAACCTCTAAGGCACAACTCCCAGTATTCACAACCAAAAAAACGCCATTTAAAATCGGTGAGGCACGGATTTTTATGGAAGGCCGTGACGTTACAATAATTTCGTGCGGGCCAATTTTGTATGAAGTAATGAAAGCGGCGCGGGAATTAAAACTTAAGCACAACATTTCGTGCGAAGTAATAAACGCTTCAACAATCAAGCCACTCGATAAAAAGACTATACTTAAATCAGCCGAAAAAACCGGACGTGTAGTAACTGTTGAGGAACATCAAGTCTTTGGGGGATTAGGAAGCGCGGTGGCAGAAATTTTGGCGCAGGAAAGCTCGCCGCAAAAACCAATCCGTATGAAAATAATCGGGGTTGAAGACACTTTTGGTGAATCGGGAAAGTTTGGCGAACTTTGGGAAAAGTACGGAATTTCGGAAGCGAACATAATTTTGGAAGTGAAAAACTTTTTCACAAAAACTAATGATTTTTGACATAATAACAATCGGAGACAGCGTAATAGACGAGTTTATGGAAATTGATGATGCAACCGTGAACTGCGAAATAGACGATAAGGAATGCAAAATCAGCTTTAACTATGCCGATAAAATTCCAGTTAAAAACTTTAGAAAAGAGGTTGGAGGGAATGCCGCGAACATTTCCGTAAATTGCGCAACTTTAGGCTTAAAAACGGCAATTTATACTGAGGTAGGAAACGACAGCGATGGCAATCTTATTTTGGAAACACTAAAGCAAGCTGGAGTTGATACCAGCCTGTCCGGACAGACAGAAATCCCAACTGACATTCACCCCGTCGTGGTTTTTAAAGGCGAGCGCACAATATTTTCACATCATTCAAAAAGAGATTACCGCTTCCCTAACTTTAAGTCTCCAAGATTTATTTATTACACCTCAATTGGTGAGGGTTTTGAAGAAATACAAAATGAATTGGAGAAATGGTGTGAACAAAATCCCAACACTATTCTTGCAATGAATCCAGGTTCGACACAACTTCACACTAATATGAAGGCTGTACAGAATTTCTTGAAAAATGTTGATGTACTGTTTGTAAACAAAGAAGAGGCTCAGGAAATTGTTGGGAGCAAAGAAAAAAACGTTGTAGAGCTCCACAAAAAACTTGCGGAAATGGGTGTGGGGCTGTCTGTAATTACGGATAGCATAAATGGCTCAAGCGCGTACGACAGCTCAAAACAGGTAAAAATTGGAATTTACGATATAGACGGCACGGTGAAGGACAAGACGGGCGCGGGGGATGCCTTTGCCAGCGGCTTCATAAGCGCAATGTTCTACGGAAAAGAGGCGGAAGAAGCTCTAAAGTGGGGCGCAATAAATTCGGCAAGCGGAATAGCTGTTGTTGGAGCAACCACAGGAGCGTGCACAAAAGAACAAATGGAGGAAAAACTTACCAAAACTCTTTTTACGGAGCCTAAACTATGAAAGTTTTAATCACTAGAGAAATCCCGCGCGCTGGAATTGATCTCCTAAGAAAACATGCCGAACTTGAACTTGATTATAGAAAAGGCGCACCACTTTCTGACAGCGAACTTAAAAAAGCGATAAAAGATGCCGACGCAGTTATTTCAGTTATTCCTGATCAAATCACCCGGGAAGTTCTGCAAAGCGCAAAAAATCTTAAAATCGTTTCTAACTACGCCGTTGGCTACGACAATATTGATGTTAAAGCCGCAACCGAGATGAAAATTTACGTTTCCAACACGCCGGGCGACCTTACCGAATCGGTGGCCGAACACGCTATGGCTTTAATGCTAACGGTTGGGCGAAAAATCGTTGCCGCCGACAGATTTGTTCGCGAAGGAAAATATAAATATTGGGATCCAATGATTTTTCTAGGACCAGTTTTTTCCGGAAAAACTTTGGGGCTTGTCGGGTTTGGAAGAATCGGTCAATGGTTTGCGAAACTTGCTAAAGGTGCTTTCAACATGCGGATTCTTTACACCGATATTTCTAAAAATGAGTCTGCTGAAAAGGAATTTGGGGCAATTTACGTTAGTATGGATGAGCTTTTGGAGCAATCAGATATTGTTTCTCTTCACGTGCCGCTTCTTCCTTCAACAAAACATTTAATTACCCGCCGCGAAATTAAGAAAATGAAACCAGCTGCGATTCTTATTAACACATCGCGTGGGCCAATTATTGATGAGGACGATTTATGCGTGGCATTGCGTGAAAACTGGATTTCGGGTGCGGGCATTGATGTTTACGAGCAAGAGCCCAAAATTTACGCGGGGTTAAAAGAGCTGAAAAACATTGTGTTGACGCCGCATATTGGTAGCGCAACTCACGAGGCAAGAATAGAAATGGCTCGAATGGCGGCGGCAAACGTAATTGAGGTTTTAATAAATAAGAAGCCTCCAATTAGTTTAGTAAAATGAATTTTATAAAAAGAAACAAACCTATTTTTGCAATTGGGATTTTATTCGCGGTAATTTTTATCGTCATAATTGTTATGTCACAAAGAAATACATCCGGCGTCTCTTTGGTAGAAAGTATAGGAGATGTCTTTAACAATGAGAAAGAAGTAATTTTTAATCCGGCCAACGATATTACTGGCTCAAATTCATACGTGTCCGCCGAAGAAACAACTGAAAGTACGACAGCAGCAACTACCACTATTACCCCACAAATTCCTGGAACTCTAGAAATTACTTTTACTGCAAGTGGCTTTTCGCCAAATATCGCCAACGTTACTAAAGGTCAGGTCGTTAGGTGGAAAAATGGTACAAACAAGGAGATCGTGGTGAGGGAATTGATTAAAAAGCACACCGAGTTTGCCAGTGGAGTTGCTATTGCACCAAACGCATTTTTTGAACTAAAACTGTATGGAACAAAGCTTTGGACTTTTGAAGAAGTGGGAAGCGGGAAAATAGGCCGGTTGTATATTGCCGAAGGTAACTAACTTTACTCAAACGTAAAAGCCGACGGGCAAATCTTGTTTAAAACACACTCTCCACACTTTGGCTTTCTAGCAGTGCAAACGTAACGCCCGTGCAAAACCATCGCCCCTGAAATATTTCGCCAGGACTCCTTTGGCAGCAGCTCCATCAAATCCTTTTCTATTTTCACCGCGTCTTGATACTCTGTTAACCCAAGTCTGTTCGAAACCCTTGTCACATGAGTATCAACAACAATTCCCTCGGCAATATCCCAAAGCTCCTGCATAATCACATTCGAACTTTTTCTTGCAACTCCGGGAAGTTTCATCAGATCAACCATGTTTTGCGGAAGCTTGCCTCCAAAATCATTAATAACCATTTGCGCCATTTTTATAACCCGCTCGGCTTTTCCACGGTGAAAGTTTATCCCGTGCATATCCAACTGCAATTCTTCTAGATTTGCGTTGGCAAAATCCTGCCATGTTTTGTATTTCTTGAAAAGCTTCTCATTAACTTGATTGACTTTCTTGTCAGTAGTTTGGGCTGACATAGCAACGGAAATAGCCAGTTGCATTTCATTTTCGTGATTTAGTTCAGTTTTTGGTTTCGGGTGTTCTTTTTTGAGAAGTCTGGCAACTTCCAAAGCGCGTTCTTTACGATCCATTTGGAAAATTATAACAGCAAAAACTCGCACCAAGCGATGCGAGTTTTTTTGCAGTTTATTACCTACACTAGGCGTAAATGTCTTCCTGCACGATTTCGAGCATTAGATCCATTAGCTCAAACACGTTTTGCCCGTTAAGAACTCCGTCGGCTTTATCTAAACCTTTTTCCCGGGGTAGCATAAGCCACCCGTCCAAAACGTAGATCTTAGCGTGTGGGAAAGCATTTCGAAAATCCGATAGCCATTCGGAATTGGACTTACCCAAGTTTAAATCTGCTTGGATCAAAACCACGGGAACAATTTCCTGCATTTGGAGCGCTTCCGCTGGGCCATCGTCGAAAATTCGATACTGCAGTTTGGGCAAACCGTTCTCCCCGATTTTGCGTTCCAAAATATCCATAATACCGTACGCGAAACTAATTGATTCGGGGTCGGGGCGGGGAATAACTATCATCTGCATGGCTTCTTCTCCTTTTATAGCAAGCTTAGTTGGTCTTTATCTTCTTCCTTCTTATCACCACTTATATCAAATCCCAACCTTTTGATCAAACTCTTAAAGTTGTACTTTTGCAGAACGTCTTTTACTTTGGCGCGGTTAAAATCGGTGTACTTGCACTCATCCAACGACACTTCCATAGGCACATCGGTAATAATTGTCGCTAGATGCTTACTCATCACGGCCTCTTCAGCGTTGTTCGCAAGTTTCTCGCGTAAAGATTCTGGCTTAACTTTTGAAATGTTTTTATAAATTTCTTCGACACTTCCAAACTCTTCAATTAATTTCTTGGCAGTCTTTTCACCAACTCCGTAAACTCCAGGAATATTATCGCTTGGATCACCCCGCAAAGCCTTGAAATCAATTAACTGCGCGGGCTTCATTTCCAATCGCTTCTCGGCCTCCGCCGGCCCTATCCAATCTACATCGTTTCCCTTTGTCGGAATCATTATCGCAACCCCATTACCAAGCAGCTGCCACATGTCTTTGTCGTTTGAAACAATAATCACATCAACATCTTTTGAAAATCTTTTCACAGCGGTTCCAATTATGTCGTCGGCCTCATAACCGTTAACCGTAATTTGTTTTATACCAAATGCCTTCATAATTTCAAAAACTTTTGGGATTTGGGAAGCAAGGGCATCTTCCATAGGTTTGCGATGAGCTTTGTAGGCAGTAAAATCTTCGACACGGAAAGTTGGCTCTATGCTATCCAACGCTGCCACAACATAGTCGGGCTTTAACTGGCCAAAAATGTTGATTAACATTGATGTAACGCCATAAACAGCGTTGGTGGGGTTTCCTTCCGAATCGGTTAAAGTAGGCGGTAGGGCGTGGTACGCGCGGTGGAGAAAGTTAAATGTGTCTATCAAAAGTAGCTTTTTTCTCATGCCAGTAATGTTACGCTAAAAGTTTTTCGTATTCCGCACCTCTTACAGTTTCATGGTCCAAAAGGGCATGAGCTATTTTATCCAAGATGGTCTTATGCTTCTGCAAAATTTCTTTGGCCTTAGCGTAGGCCGCGTCCATAATCTTTTTTACCTCACTATCAATCTTTGACGCCATGTCTTCACTGTGATTTCGCCCGGAAGATATTTCGCGGGCAATCCAGCCAAACTCTTCCTGCCCATCGTAATTTACCGGACCTAAGTCACTCATTCCAAATTCTGTTACCATTTTTCGCGCTAAACCTGTTGCCTTTTTAATATCATCGCTTGCACCAATGGTCATTTCGTTAAACTCCAGCTCTTCGGCTGCGCGGCCTCCCAGCATCGTAGCGATCAAAGACAAAAGTCGGGTTTTCGTTTCGTTATAACGGTCTCTTTCAGGCGGTAAGCTCGTATGCCCAAGCGAAGCTCCGCGTGCCACAATTGAAATTTGATGTACCGGATCCATCTCCGGCATTTTAGAGGCAACTAGTGCATGCCCCGCTTCGTGATACGCAACCATTCGCTTTTCTTCGGGAGTTTGTAAAGTCTTACGCTCACTTCCCATCGTCACCTTCAAAGCTGCTTCCTCCAAGTCTGCTTCGGTAACTGTTTTTCTATCTTCACGGGCTGCTAAAATTGCCGCTTCGTTTACCATATTCTCAAGATCAGCTCCGCTAAACCCAACCGTTCTTTTAGCTATCTTTTCAACTACGACATCTTTATCAATAGGCTTACCCACCATATGAATTTTTATGATTGCTTCTCTATCTTTCAAGTCCGGCATAGGAATAACTATCTTCCTATCAAACCTTCCTGGGCGGACAAGTGCTGAATCTAACATGTCGGGCCGGTTCGTGCTCGCAATGACAATAACGCTGGTTCTTGTATCAAACCCGTCCATCTCAATAAGAATCTGATTTAAAGTCTGCTCGCGCTCGTCATGACCTCCACCAATTCCCATTCCTCTTTGTCTCCCAATCGCATCAAGCTCATCAATAAATATTAAACTTGGCTGTGCAGCTTTTGCTTTTTGGAACAAGTCCCGCGCACGAGCCGAACCAACACCTACTAACATTTCCATAAACTCACTTCCCGCAACCGAGAAAAACGGAACGTTAGCTTCGCCGGCAATAGCTTTTGCAAGTAAAGTTTTTCCAACTCCGGCAGAACCTACAAGCAAAACTCCTTTTGGAATTCTGGCCCCAAGCTTTCTATATTTTCCCGGGTTTTTTAAAAAATCTACAATTTCGTACAACTCCCTTTTCGCATCATCAATTCCCGCCACGTCCTTGAAAGTAATTTTAGTGTCTTCCTTGTTAAAAAGTCTCGCCCTTGACTGTCCAAACGACATAATATCGCCGCCAGCTCCTTTCATTTGCCTAAAAATGAAAAGCAGAATTAATAGCGGGAATGCGAACGAAAGAAGGGGAACTATAATGCCAGCGACATCAAATCCCTTTTCAATTTTTATTTCTCCGGCAATTTTTGATCTATCAATCTGATTATTTGCCAACATTTCATCAAAACTTATGCTGGGCTCTTTTTCCGATCTAAAAACTGTTCCGTCCCGCAATAAAACTTCCAGCCTATCTCCGGAAACTGTAATGTCTTGAACTTTATCCTCCCTAATTAACGAAATTGCTTCGCTGATTGGTCTTACATCTGCATTCATTTCACTTTGAACAAAGGTGCTAAAAAGCACATAGCCAATTAAAAATACGAAAACGTAAAAGAAAACATTTGAAAAAATGCTTCGGGGTTTGAACGTTTTCATTGTTATTTGAGATCTTTTCTTGCTGTTTTTCTTTTGGGTTTTACCCGTCTTTCGAGCCATAGCTAGGGGATTATACACTAAAAGGTAAGCTTCATTGCCTGCTTAACCTCAACCAAAACGCCTTGAACAACTTCTCTTGCTTTTTGCGTTCCCTCACTTAAAATCTTCTTAACTAGGTCAGGATTCTTTTCATACTCCTTGCGTCGCTCTCTAATTGGCGTTAAAAATCCGTTCATTGCCACAAATAACTTTTGCTTAACTTCAACGTCCCCAACCGTACCTTTTTCATACCTGGCCTTTAAATCGGCAACCTCTTCTTTGTTTGGATTAAAAGCATCGTGATATATAAAAACCGGATTTCCTTCCACTTTCCCCGGGTCGGTTGGATGGATTCTGTTTGGGTCGGTGTACATTCCCATAATTTTTTCCCGCACCGTTTCTTCATCATCCGAAAGATAAATGCAATTTCCTAATGACTTGCCCATTTTTGGACTTCCGTCAGTGCCAACAAGCTTGGGAACTTCGCCAACTAGACCTTCTATTTCATCAAAAACGTTACCGTACATGCTGTTAAAGCGGCGAACGACTTCGTTTGTTAGTTCGAGATGAGGAAGCTGGTCCACTCCAACCGGTACCAAAGTTCCTTTTACACCCAAAATATCGGCAACCTGAAAAAGCGGGTAATTTAAAAGGCCCATCGAAAATTGATCGCCCAAACCTTTTGAGACGATTTCGTCCTTTATTGTCGGGTTTCGGAGAATCCTGTTGTGTGAAACTAACATGCTAAATATTGCGGCAAGTTCGTAAATTTCCGGAATTCCTGATTCCACAAATATTGTGGCTTTTGCCGGGTCTAACCCCGCGGCCAAATTATCCATCGCAACCTGTAAAGTGCTTTCAGCGATTTCGTCTGGTTTATCAACTTTTGTGGTGAAGGCGTGAAGATCGGCCAAAATTATGAAAGTTTCATACTCGTTTTGAAGTTTAACCCGGTTGGCTAAGGTGCCAACATAGTGGCCAATATGAAGTTTTCCTGTAGGCGTATCGCCCGTTAGTATTCGTTTACTCATAGTTTAATTATTACACGAACAGAAAGGTTAGGGTAAGGTAATTTCTGGTGCCGACGCCTGGAATCGAACCAGGGACCTGTCGCTTATGAAACGACCGCTCTTACCAACTGAGCTACGTCGGCGTAGGTAAACAAAACCGATTGTACCAAATTCTAGCATCAAAAAAGCCACCTCGCGGTGGCCACAGTTTTAGCTTCTGGTTGCGGGACTCGGATTCGCACCGAGACCTCCAGATTATGAGCCTGGCGAGGTACTGTTCCTCTATCCCGCGTTGTTACAGCAAGATACTAACAGAAGGCATGGATATTGTCAAAACGGGAATAAAAAGGCTTTCGCAAGGTAGCCGCTAAAGGAAAAGTTCAAACCAAAGGTGTAAATTATCTAAGTTCTTTTTTGCCACAACGTCAGCTTCTTCGTTATGGGCTGCTGTGCCTAAAACTTGCGAAACCACAAAGAGTTCTTCTCCAGGTTGTACTAGCCCTAACTTGTTTCTAGCCTCCTTTTCAACGTATTCGTTAGACTGCTTGTATTCAAGCTCTTTCTCCAAGTTGGCCTTTTCGTCTTCCAACCCAGAAACCTCTGTTTTTGCTTCATCTAGACGCTTACTGCTCTCTATTACGCTTAGGGTGGTTCTGGTGAAATTAACCGTAGCAACGGCAAAAAGTATGGTGAGTCCTATGTATTTCAAGTAGGCAGGCAGGGACATCGTTGATATTATAGCAAAATATAGGAGTTGACATTGGTGTTTTCGAATGGTACTCTATCCTATAGGAATACGAATATGGTTAAACTTGAATTAGCACACAAAAACTTCATAAAAAACCTTGAGGACAAGAGCAGGTCTGAATCAACTGTTATTGCCTACAAAAAGGACATTGAGCAGTTAATTGACCACCTTTACAAAGCGGGTGTAAATGATGCTTCAGAGATTAAATTAAATCATCTCGAAACGTTCATGAAAAACCTTGCGGAGAAGAATTACACAAACAAGTCTATTTCCAGAAAAACAAATTCTACAAAAACCTTTTTTAGATTTTTAATCGCTGAGGGGCATATCGAAGAAAACGTAGCTGACAACTTGAAGCACCCTAAAGTTGAAATAAAAGCCCCAAGAATTCTTTCCAGACTTGAATACGGTGCGTTAAGAGATGCCGCAAAAGAGGACGCTAGGACTTTTGCAATTATTGAAGTGTTACTTCAAACAGGTGTAAGAATTTCGGAGCTTTCCAAAATTAAAACGGAGCATGTTGAGATGGAAGACGAAGGAAAGCTTTTTGTGCCAAAAATGGGTAGACATGAAGCAAGAACAATTCCTTTGAACAAGGCCGCTACAGAAGCTATCAAAAGATATCTTGAAGATAGACCACAAATTGAAAATAGCGTGCACTTATTCATTACCAAAACCGGAAATCCGTTGTTGGTTAGAAATATCAGGGCTACTTTGAGCAGATTCTTTGACCGCGCTGGTGTTGAAGATGCCACAGTAAACGATTTAAGGCACACTTTCGTTGCTTTCCACTTGTCTCAAGGAACAAGCTTGTTAACTGTAAGTAAAATTGCGGGGCACAAAAGAGTTTCCACAACCGAAAGGTATTTGGATCACATTGAAAGAAAATCTGACGAGGAAAAGCAAGAGTTGGGTATTCTATAAAAGCCTTTGGTGGGTGATCCTGGACTCGAACCAGGGACCACTCGTGTATAAGACGAGCGCTCTACCAACTGAGCTAATCACCCTCGCACCGATACTTTAACATTTCAAAAATTAAACAACAAATTGGGAAAATCAAGGCTACTGAGCGGTGTAAAAGTCGGATATATACTTTTCACCAGTATTATCTTCAGCAATTAGTCTGAAAAAGTGGGGCTTCCCAGGTAGCAACCCTATCACCTCGGTCGCATGTGTCGTCTCGAAACTTTCGGTGAAATCGGTTTCATTTAGATAAATCTGCGAAGTGCCGTACTCAATGCGCGTTCGAGCCGGAAATTTTGTTTCCCACTCAACTTTCATTTCCGAACCTTCGTAAGCGTAAGATACGTTGTTAAAGGAGCCGCGGAAAGTATCGCTAAAAAGATAATATCCAAGTAAAACTCCGAGTGTTGAGAAAGTGATAACAACCAAGACAAGTGTGTTGTTTCGAAGCCTTCGCAGATCCTTTTGGATCCAGTTTTTTCCCACAGTAGTTTTTTCCATAATAGCCCTGATCTAGGTCAATTCTAGCATTTTCATCTTTCGCCTACCTTCCCATTCCTCTTTGGTCCGTTTTGATTTCATCTTTTCGTACTGTCTAAGCGCATCTTCAACTGCCTTTATCAAGGACGATTCAAGCGTAAAATCTGTGTCTTCACCTACAATCATCTTTCCAGCAATGGAAAGTTCTATTTTTGTATCGAAGGTTCCCTCACCATCGCCTTTGTTTAAGACAACGCGGGTATTAATAAGGTCGCCGGGCGTATCTGTAAGTTTATTTAAAATCTTGGAAAGTTTATCTTCAGCGAGAGCCTTCATACTAGGAGTAACTTCCATGTTGTCCGAGGTTACCTGGAGGGGCATAGGGTAACTACATTATACATAAACAAAAAAGGGTCCGGCAAGCGACCCTCTTATGTAAAAACAGTTTCACAGTTTAAATACGATTGTTCCCTGTCAGTGGGGCATTGAGGTGAAAAATGAACCTTCCAACACCACTTGGCGCAGTTAGTACGGCACGAATTTCTGTTACCCTGGTTCCACACACCACACATTTTCGGTGCCAACCGATTTTGGGAACCCACACGTCCGGCCTTGTAGCTTGAACTTTCTTGCAATTGGGGCAAGTCTCATTCCTATATGCCGAGTGCATGTCCGCATGTCCTTTCTTATAGTGTTATATAGAAGTGGGGAAGTTTAGTCAAATGCTATTCACCATGCTCAATGACTTCATTAACCCTATCAATCATTTCCTGGATTTCCGTTTCCGTATAGCCATGAACCTTAGCCCCTGCCTCAATTGTGTCAAAGCCGCTGGCAATGCAACCAACACAATGCAAACCGTAGTCTAATAAAACCTCCGCGGCTTCCGGATGTTTGAAAATTAGTTCGGCCAAGTTTGCTTCTTTTGTAACTTTTATGTGTTTTACTTCAGTCATAATTGTTTTAAGGCAGATTGTAGCGCTTCCAAAATAAGTATCGCGCACTTTACTCTGCTGGTTGTAAGTTCTACACCCAGCATTTCCAGCAAGTCCTCTTTTGTGATTTTACCAGCTTCCTCAACAGTTTTACCCTTTATCTCCTCAGTTAGCAACGAAGACGAAGCAATGGCCACCATACAAGCATCTCCATCAAAAGCTACGTCTTTAATCACGCCGTTTTCAATTTCGAGCTCCAATGTAACGACATCTCCGCAAAACGCGTTCTTTTCTGTAACTTTTACCGAACTACTCGCCAAACTTCCACGGTTTGACGGATTTTTATAAATCTCTAAAAGTTGTTCGCGGTATAAACTGTCGTTTTGAATATCTTGTTTGTTCATTACGTTCATTTTTATTTCTTACGATAACAATTTCTTCGCCTCTTTAAGTTCGTGAATTAATTTGTCGACATCTTCTTTGGTGTTGTAAATGTAGAAACTTGCGCGAACTGAAGCCGAAATTCCAAGCCTGTCGTGCAAAGGCATTGTGCAATGCTGTCCGGATCTTACGGCAATTCCTTTTTGGCTCAAAATTGCTGCGATGTCGTGCGGGTGAATTTTTTTGATGATAAATGAGACTAAACCAGATCTTTTCTCGGCTTCCTGCGGGCCTAAAATCGTTAAGCCCTCTATTTCGCCAAGTTTCTCTAAAGCATAAGTAGTTAGTTCGATTTCATGCTTGCGGACATTCTCCATGCCAATTCCCTCCAAGTAATCTATTGCGGCCGAAAGGCCCACAGCGCCTTCAATGTTCGGAGTTCCTGCTTCAAATCTTTGCGGGATCTCGCCCCAAGTTGAAGTATGAGTTTTAACTTCGCCAATCATTCCACCACCGTATTCGTAAGGAATCATTTCCTGCAGCAATTCTTTTCGCTCCCATAAAACTCCGATTCCAGTTGGCGCTAACATTTTATGTCCCGAGAATGAATAAAAGTCACAACCCAAGCTTTCAACATTAACTTTCATGTGTGGGATTGCCTGCGCGCCATCTACTGAAACAACTGCACCTGCCTCTTTCGCAAGTTTGCAAATTTCCTTAACGGGAAATATTGTTCCCAAAACATTTGAGGCGTGGGAAATTGCTACAATCTTAATTTTACCAGCAAGCTCATCAAACTTTTGCTTAATCTGCTCCAAAGAGATTTCGCCTTTTTCATCAACCTGCAAAACTTCAAGTTTCGCGCCGGTCCTTTCCGCCACCTGCTGCCACGGTATTAGATTGCTGTGATGATCACTTTCCATCGCCATAATCATATCCCCAGCCTTTACGTGCTGAATTACCCAGCAAAATGCCACTCGGTTAATGGACTCGGTAACTCCTTTTGTAAAAATAATTTCTTCCGGATGTTTCGCGCTAATAAACTTCGCAACTTTTGCCCGCGAGTCTTCGTACATATTTGTCGCACGTTCACTCAACTCATAAATTCCTCTATGAACATTTGCGTTGTGGTGAGAATAATAATCACTTACTGCGTTTATAACCTGCTGTGGCTTCTGTGAAGTTGCCGCATTGTCCAAATACACCAGGCCCTCATTAAACTTTGGGTCGTTTAGTATTGGAAAATCTTTTTTGATCTTGTTTGCGTCAAACATATTAGACATTTAGCTTTTTCCTAACTTGCTCTCTAATTTTTTCATCTACTACCTTCGAAAGCAACGCCTCAAAAAAACCGCTAATTATAATCTTTTCCGCAGCCTCTTTAGACAAACCACGCGACATTAAATAGTAAATCTGATCCGCGTTGATTCTGCCTGTTGTTGCGCCATGAGAAGCCTTTACATCGTCAGCTTCTATTTCCAAAATAGGCTGGGAGGCGTTACGGGTTTTATTTCCAATTGAAAGTATATTGTCTTCCAAATATGAAGTTGTTTGCTGAGCCGGTTTTTCAATAATTATTTTTCCAATGTAGTTTGAAACTGACGAATCAAAAAGCGCACCCTTCACATTTATTGTGCAGGTTGTATGTGGAACTTTATGAACTGATCTTGTGGAAAGAAAAACATTTTCGCTGCCTTTTAGTGCAAAAAGTGCAAAAAGCTCTGCCGAGATTCCCTGTTTGTTCAAAATCAAGTCAATCGAAGCTTCACCACTGGGAATAATAACGTACTGAGTGTCTTCTTGAGGCTCAAGTATGATATTTTGCTGAGATTTTAATAATTCGATTTTCATAATTCATATTGCGATTATCCAACGCTCCCCTCCATCTCAAGTTCAATAAGTCTGTTTAACTCAACCGCATATTCCAAAGGCAATTCTTTAACGATTGGTTCAATAAAGCCCGATACAACAAGACCCATGGCTTCCTGCTCGGTCAAGCCGCGTGACATTAAATAAAACATTTTTTCCTCGCCGATTTTACTAACGGTTGCTTCGTGCTCAATATTTGCCGAAGAATTGTCAATTTTCATAACCGGGTACGTATCTGAACGGGAATCGGCGTCTAAAATTAACGCATCGCATTCAACACGGCTTTTCGCGTTGTCTGAAGAAGGGGATACATTTACCATTCCCCTGTAACTTGATCTTCCTCCACGCACGCTTACAGACTTGGAAATAATTTGCGAAGTTGTATTTGGCGCAATGTGAAACATTTTTGCTCCCGCGTCTTGGTGTTGACCTTCGGCCGCGTACGCAATAGACAAAACTTCTCCGTGCGCGCGTTCACCGACTAGATAGCATGAGGGATATTTCATTGTAAGCCTGGAGCCTAAATTTCCGTCAATCCATTCCATAATTCCATCCTCTTCAACTCTTGCGCGTTTCGTTACCAAATTGTAAACATCGTTGCTCCAGTTTTGAATTGTCGTGTATCTAAATCGTGCACCCTTTTTCACAATGACTTCAACAACGGCGGAATGTAGCGAATCTGCCGAGTAAACAGGCGCCGTACAGCCTTCGACATAGTGAGCTTCACTGCCCTCATCGGCAATAATTAAAGTTCTTTCAAACTGACCCATGTTAATCGCATTAATTCTAAAATATGCTTGCAGTGGCCTTTTAACTTTTGCTCCCTTTGGAATATAAACAAACGAGCCTCCCGACCAAACCGCACTATTAAGCGCTGCAAATTTATTATCGTGAGAGGGGATTACTTTTCCAAAATACTGCTCAAAAAACTCCGGGTGTTTCTTTAAAGCCTCGTCAGTTCCCATAAAAATTATTCCTTCATCAGAAAGCTCCTTCATTAAAGATCCGTAAACAACTTCCGAATCAAACTGAGCTTTTACTCCCGCCAAATGCATTTTTTCCGCCTCTGGAATTCCCAGTCTATCAAAAGTGTTTTTTATATCCATCGGAACATCGGCCCAGTTTTTACCCTCGCCATCGGAGGGCTTTAGATAGTAATAAATATTGTCAAAATCAATGTTTTTTAAATTCCCTCCCCATTCGGGCAAAACCTTCTCGTTAAAAATCTTCAAGCCCCTAAGTCTAAAATCTAGCATCCACTTGGGCTCTTTTTTCATTTCGGAAATCTGTCGCACTACGGTCTCATTCAGCCCCCTTTTTGTCTTAAACACGGCATTTTCGGGAACATTAAACCCGTATTTGGCCTTGTAATTGGAGTTTACTATCCCAACGTTACTTTTCTTTGTTTTGTACGTTTCTTGTACTTGTTTTCTTCCCATAATTTTATTCCCCGAAAGGTTCGTAACCTTGGCTCTCTAGTTCATCTGCCAACTCTTTGCCTCCCGACTTAACAATTATTCCGTCCTTCATAACGTGAACAAAATCGGGCGTAATGTAATTTAGAATTCGTGTGTAATGAGTGATTACTAAAACTCCCATTCCGGTTTGCTCCTTCAAAACATTTACTCCATGTGAAACAACTTTTAGCGCATCTATATCCAAACCGCTGTCTGTTTCATCAAGAATCGCAAACTTTGGGGCTAAAACCAACATCTGCAAAATTTCCATTCTCTTTTTTTCGCCGCCCGAAAACCCTTCATTCAAATATCTTGTCATAAAGCTTTCATCTATACCCAAAACCTTCATCTTTTCCGCCAGAAGTTTTCTAAACTTAACGGGCGACAAGTTTTCTTTGTTTCTCTTGTTATAAACCATTCGTAAAAAGCTTGAGATTGTAACGCCTGGAACCTCACTTGGGTATTGAAACGACAGGTACAGACCGGCTAAAGACCTCTCATCAGGCTCTAAATCAAGCAAATTTTTGCCATCTAGCATCACTGAGCCTTCTGTAACCTCATATCCCGGGTGGCCCATTAAAGATTGCGCCAAGGTGCTTTTTCCCGAACCATTCGGCCCCATCAAAACGTGAACCTTATTTTCAGCCAGACTTAAGTTCACACCCTTTAAAATTTCGTTCTCGTCTATTTTTACGTGTAGATTTTTAATTTCCAACATGTGCTATTTCCGGAAACTTTAAACTATATAAAACACACTCTTGACCAAAATGGGGGCAGACTTTGTTTACTGAATAAAAAACTTCTTTCCCAACCTTTTTGCT
>MEVA01000015.1:0-11031 GCA_001772625.1 candidate division WWE3 bacterium RIFCSPHIGHO2_01_FULL_42_13
CCTGTAAAATTTCGGCGGATTCGAGTTCAACAACAGTAACAGGGACGACCTTACCATTGTCCATAAAGATTTGAGACATATGAAGTTTTTTTCCCTTTAGTGTAGCCTTTTCCATGGTTACTTTTAATTATGTTGAACTTACCTAACATAAGTTTCTTTTTTGATGTATAAACGCAAAAAGCGCCGAAGCGCCCTATAGAAATCCGCTTCAAAAAATGTAAGGACTATATGGGGCGCATCAACATCGTGGCTGATTGTAACAGGATTTCAGGGCGAGAACAAGGGGGTTTTGCCATTTACATCTTTATCTCAATATCTATTCCCGCGGGTAGGTTTAGATGGGATAGGGAGTCAATTGTAGACGAGGTTGGGCTTAAAACGTCAATGACTCTTTTGTGGGTTCTGAGTTCAAACTGCTCTCGTGACCTTTTGTCGATATGGGGGCCTCTAATCACAGTAAACTTCTCTTTTCTGGTTGGCAAAGGGATCGGACCTACAACTTTGGCACCGGTTCTTACAGCCGTATCAACAATTTTTGAAACACTTAAGTCTATGATTCTATGATCATAGCTTTTAAGTTTAATTCTGATTTTTTGCTCGTTTGGTTTAGTAGTAACCATTGTTTTTGAGATAGTTAAGCCCCGCGTCTAGCGGGGCCCAACTTTCAAACTTCTAAATCTTAGGCAATTACTTTCGTAACAGCACCTGCTCCAACTGTCTGTCCACCTTCTCTGATAGCAAACCTTACTCCCTCTTCAAGAGCAACAGGGTTAATAAGCTTAACTTTAAAGGTAGCGTTATCACCCGGCATAACCATTTCAACACCTTCGCTTAAGGTAATTTCGCCGGTAACATCTGTGGTTCTAATATAGAACTGCGGTCTGTATCCGGTGAAGAATGCCTTGTGTCTTCCGCCTTCTTCTTTGGAAAGAACGTAAACCTGGGCTTCAAACTCGGAGTGAGGTGTAACACTTCCGGTTGCAGCTAAAACCTGACCTCTTTCTATATCTTCTCTTTCAACACCTCTAAGCAGAATTCCTACGTTGTCGCCTGCTTGAGCTTCTTTCATGGACTTCTTAAACATTTCAACGCCTGTAACAACGGTTTTAACGGTATCTTTAATACCGACTATCTCAATTTCTTCGCCTACGGAAACTTTTCCTCTTTCAACTCTTCCCGTAGCAACGGTTCCCCTTCCGGAAATAGAAAACACGTCTTCAACTGGCATCAAAAATGGTTTATCAAGATCTCTGACTGGATCTGGAATGTAGTCGTCAACCGCTTTCATAAGTTCCATTATTTTTTCTCCGGCTGCAGCATCGCCTTCTAAAGCTTTCAATGCTGAACCTTTGATAATTGGTACCTCGTCTCCGGGAAATCCGTATTTGGTTAGAAGCTCGCGAACTTCAAGCTCGACCAAGTCAAGAATTTCAGGATCGTCTACCATGTCAACTTTGTTAAGGAAAACTACCATCGCAGGAACGTTAACCTGCTTAGCTAAAAGAATGTGTTCCCTTGTTTGAGGCATTGGGCCGTCTGGAGCGGAAACTACAAGAATAGCTCCGTCCATTTGAGCGGCACCTGTAATCATGTTTTTAATGTAGTCGGCGTGTCCTGGAGCATCAATGTGAGCGTAGTGCCTTTTTTCTGTCTCATACTCAACGTGAGTAATGTTAATTGTAATCCCTCTTTCCTTCTCTTCTGGAGCCTTATCGATTGTGTCGAAAGCTCTAAACTCTGCCAATCCCTTGGTCGACAAAACCTTGGTGATAGCAGCGGTTAGTGTAGTTTTACCATGGTCAACGTGTCCAATAGTTCCAATGTTGACGTGTGGTTTTGTTCTTTGATATTCCGCCATGTATTCCTTTCGTAGAAATAATAATTACTTACTAAAATTCACTTCTGAACCGTATCCATTTAAGCAGATGACGGCGACAAAAGCAAGCCTGACTTCTACGCTCTTCCCTGTGCCACCTCCTCTGCAACATTACCTGGTACTTCTTCGTAATGACTTGGTTCCATGTTAAAAGATGCTCTACCCTGCGTCATACCACGCAAATCGGTAGCATAACCAAACATTTCGGCAAGCGGGACCTTGGCCGAAACAACAACAGCACTTCCCCGTTGTTTTGTTCCCTCAATTTTTCCTCTTTTACTCGATAAGTTTCCTATTACGTCGCCCATAAAGTCTTCGGGCGTTACGACTTCAACATTCATAATCGGCTCTAAAAGATAAGGTTTTGCCTTTCTTTGGGCGTCTTTAAAGGCTCCGGAACCTGCAATCTTGAAGGCATTTTCCGAGGAATCTACTTCGTGAAATGAACCATCTGTTAAAGTAATCTTTACGTCCACAACCGGATATCCTGCTACAACTCCAGTTTCAGCAGCTTCGCGCACACCTTTTTCTACAGCTGGAATATATTCCCGGGGAATAGATCCGCCAACGACTCCATTTTCAAATTCGACACCCGAACCTAACGGCAAAGGTTCTAAGATAATTACAACGTGCCCGTACTGTCCCCTACCACCCGACTGCCTAATGTATTTATTCTCAACTTCAACTTTATTTTTAATAGATTCTCTGTAGGCAACTTGAGGTTTGCCCGTATTTACCTCAACTTTAAATTCCCTTTTTAATCTGTCGACAATAATTTCCAGGTGCAACTCACCCATACCATAAATTAAAGTTTGTCCAGTTTCCGGATCCGACTTAACCTGAAATGTCGGATCTTCCTCCATAAATTTTTTCAGCGACATGCCAAGCTTATCCCTATCACCTTTGGTTTTTGGCTCTATAACAAGGCCAATGACCGGTTCGGCAAAGCTGATTGATTCTAAAACAATAGGATTATCTTCTGAGGTTAATGTGTCCCCGGTAATAGTTTGACCAAGGCCTACTCCTGCGGCAATTTCTCCGGCTTTGACCTCTTCTATTTCTTCGCGGTGATTAGCGTGCATAAGAAGAATTCTACTGACTCTTTCTTTTTCGCCTCGAGTAGAATTCAAAACATACGAACCTGCTTTAAGTTTTCCTGAATAAACTCTGAAGTAAGTTAATCTTCCAACGTAGGCGTCGGTTTGGATTTTAAAAGCCAGAGCAGAAAATGGTCCGTTCTCATCAGGCTCTAAAATAATTTCCTCATCTGAATCAACCTTATGTCCAGTTACGGCACCCACATCCTTTGGCGAGGGTAGATAATCAACAACCGCATCTAGCATTTTCTGCACTCCAATGTTTCCTAACGCGGAACCGCACAGCACCGGGTATATTTTGGTTGCAGTTGTTAGTTTTCTAATCCCACCCTTTATTTCCTCAACTGAAAGTTCCTCGCCGTTTAAGAATTTTTCAATAAGAGTGTCGTCGGATTCGGCAATTTTTTCCACCATAGCCGCTCTATACTTCTCAACTTTTTCTTTCATATCTTCCGGAATTTCTACTTCTGAAATTTCAGAGCCTAGATTTCCTTCAAACTTGTAGGCTTTTCTTTCGATCAAATCTATAATCGCGTGAAAATCATTTTCAAGTCCAACCGGAAGCTGAATGGCAACGGCGTTTGGTGTTAATCTTTCGTGGATTGAACTTAAAGTCATGTAAAAATCACCGCCAACTTTGTCCATCTTATTTACAAAAGCCACTAATGGAACATTGTACTTTTCAGCCTGGTGCCAAACCGTTTCGGATTGAGGCTCAACGCCTTGTGATCCATCAAAAACAACTACTCCTCCATCCAAAACTCTTAAGGAGCGTTCTACTTCTGCTGTAAAATCAACATGTCCAGGCGTGTCAATAATATTTATGCGGTGGTTATCCCAAAAACACGTGGTGGCAGCTGATGTTATGGTAATTCCTCTTTCTTGTTCCTGAGCCATCCAGTCCATTTGCGCAGTTCCTTCGTGAACTTCACCAATTTTATGAGACTTACCCGTATAAAAAAGCACACGCTCGGTGGTAGTGGTTTTACCCGCGTCAATGTGCGCAATAATACCGATATTTCTTATTTTTTCTAAAGGATAATGTTTAGTTTCAGCCATGTTGATTCCTAATTGAAATTAGAACCGGAAGTGGGCGAAAGCTTTGTTAGCTTCGGCCATCCTATGAGTATCGTCACGGGTTTTTATAGCGTCACCAACGCCTTCGTGAGCGCTTTTGATCTCTTCATACAGTCTGTCCACCATAGGCTTGCCGCTTTTATTTCGAGCCGCATCCACAAGCCATCTTACCGCAAGAGCTTCCGACCTCTCATGCTTAACCGGGAAAGGAATTTGATACGTAGCACCACCGACTCTTCGGGATCTTACCTCTTGTTTTGGCATAACATTTTGTAACGCCGCATCAAAAATGGTAAGGGCTTCTTTTCTATCTGCTGAAAATTTTTCTAAAGTTTTGTAAACAACGCCTTCAGCTGTTCTTTTTTCTCCGCCAAGCATCACTTTGTTTATCATTCTTGCCACAGTTCGGGAATTATAAAGGGGGTCGGGGCTTATTTGTCTTTTCTTTACCTGTTTACCACGCATATTTGTCTAATTATTTTGGCCTTTTGGTGCCATAAATTGAACGGGAAGTTTTTCTTCCCTCTACGCCTTGTAAATCGTATTTGCCCCTGACAATTGTGTATTTTATACCAGGCAGATCGTTTACTTTTCCACCTCTAATCATAACCACAGAGTGTTCCTGCAAACCGTGACCTTCTCCTGGAATATAGGCCGTAACTTCTTTTCCGTTTGAAAGCCTGACCCTAGCAACTTTTCTTAAAGCTGAGTTTGGTTTTGAGGGAGTCATTGTTTTAACTTGAAGACAAACTCCACGCTTAAAAGGACCTTCGTTACCTTTAAAACGTCGGTGCAACGAGGAATAAACCACCGATAACGCAGGGGTTTTTGCTTTTCGCTTGTTTTGCGTTCGACCTTTTCTGACTAATTGATTCACTGTTGGCATATTTTACCTACTCCTCGGCATCTAATCTTGAACGTTCTCCGGTTGGTATTAGCCGCCCCAGAATAACGTTTTCCTTAAGCCCGAGTAGCTGGTCCACTCTACCAGAGGCCGCAGCGTCGGTCAATACAGTACTGGTGTTAATAAAGGACGCAGCTGACAAAAAGCTGTCGGTTTGAAGAGCTGCTTTAGTTATACCTAAAAGCGTTACTTCCGCCGTACCAGGAACTCCACCTTCAGCCAGAATTCTTTCGTTTTCTTCCCTGAAAGTATCTTTTGTTACAACTTCTTTAGGTAAGAAATCGGTATCGCCGCAATCGGCAACCTGAACATGATTGAACATCTTGCTCACTATAACTTCGATGTGCTTGTCATTAATGGCAACACCTTGGGTAGAGTAAACTTTCTGAACTTCATCAATTATGTAATCTTTGGTTTTCTGGACACCTACAGATGCTACTAAGTCAGTGAGGTCAAGATGACCAGCTGTTAATTTTTCACCTTTCGCAATCAACTGTCCGTCCTCAACTAGTATCTCCGCGAGAGGTTCAACTAAATATTCCGCGGCTTGTTCAGCATCATCTTTATCTGTCGCTGTAACTATTATTTTTCTTTCCTCGCCAATTTCTAAAACCTGAACTCTACCAGTAATTTCGCTCATTGTGGAAAGGTTTTTTGGCGTTCTGGCCTCAAATATTTCCTCAATACGGGGTAGACCTTGTGTAATGTCCTTACCGGCAATACCTCCGGTGTGGAATGTTCTCATCGTAAGCTGGGTTCCAGGTTCGCCAATAGACTGCGCGGCTGAAACACCAACTGCCCTACCTATGGCAATTAATTCTCTTGTCATCAAATCATTGCCGTAGCACTTTGCGCAAATTCCTCTTTTTGTTTCACAGCTTAGTGGGGTGCGGATCTTTATTTTTTCTATGCCACTTTTTTCTATCTCTTCAACAACTTCAGGAGTGATCATTGTGCCTCTATTAATAACCACCGAACCATTTTTACCTCTAACACCTTCAGCTAAATAGCGCCCTGAAACTCGTTCGGCAAACGTACTTAAAACTGTACCTTCACCAACTTTGATGCTTCGGCCTTCTTCAGTTCCACAATCTTCTTCTCTTACGATTACGTCCTGAGCCACATCCACTAATCTTCTTGATAAGTAACCCGAATCGGCAGTCTTTAGTGCTCGGTCGGCCAAACCTTTTCTCGCGCCTCTTGCCGAAGCGAAATATTCAAGTGCTGACAACCCGTCTTTGTAATTACCCAAAACTGGAAGTTCCACAAGTTTTCCGGTAGGGTCAGAGATTAAACCTCTCATACCGGCAATCTGCTTAACTTGATCCCTTGAAGCTCGAACCGCTTTTGAAGAAATAAGAAGTTTAATTGGGTTTTCTTCCTGTAGCGTGCTCCACACGGCATCATCAACCGTCGCGGTTACATCCTGCCAAACGTTTTCGGTTAATCTTCTGGCTTCAGCTTTTGTTATAAGCCCACGGTTAAAGTTGTTGTCAATTTCCGCAACTTTTTCTCTTCCGTTGTTAATTATTTCGTCCTTATTCTTAGGAATTTGTAAATCTGTTAAAGCAACCGAGTGTCCGGAAACAGTTCCGTACTTCAAACCAAGATACTTAAGGTCATCAATAAGTTTTACCACTGTATCGTTATCTTGCGTGTTGAAGGCGCGGGCAAGAAATTCTTTTATATTCGGCTTGTCCATCTTTTGATTTATAAAACCAAACCCGCCCGGAATAATTTTGTTGAATATTAATCTGCCCGGGGTTGTTTCCACAATTTCGCCGTTTATTCTAACTTTTATGCTCTGCCTCAAAGATATTTCATGAAGCACATCCAGCGAAAACATCGCTTCTCTACTCGAAGCAAAAACGGGCGACCACGCAGGTACGGAATCATCAATTAATGTCATGTAATAAATACCAAAAAGCATGGTCTTTGCCGGAATTGACATTGGGGTACCGTCTGAAGGCTTAAGCAAGTTGTGAGTTGAAAGCATCAGCTCCTTAGCCTCTTTTACAGCGGCCTCAGAAAGGGGAAGATGCACGGCCATCTGGTCACCGTCAAAGTCCGCGTTGTAACCATCGCAAACGCAAAGGTGAAGCCTTACAGCATTACCTTCAACAAGTCTTGGGTAAAACGCCTGAATACCAAGCCTCCAAAGTGTAGGAGCACGGTTTAAAAGTACAGGGTGATCTTCAACTATATTTCCCAAAATATCCCAGATTTCGGTGCCGCGTGCTTCCAAAACAAACTTTGCGCTTTTAACATTTGGCGCATATCCTCTTGCCAATATTTCTTTTAAGACGAACGGTTTAAATAACTCCAATGCCATCTCTTTTGGAATACCACACTCATCAAGTTTTAGTTCTGGACCATTAATAATTACTGAACGGCCTGAGTAGTCTACTCTTTTACCCAAAAGGTTTTGTCTAAATCTTCCCTGTTTTCCTTTTAACATGTCGGCAAGTGATCTTAACTGCTTACCTCGACCACGTCTTACCGTTCTTCTTTGCTTTGACTGGTCAAACAAAGCATCAACTGATTCCTGCAGCATTCTTTTTTCGTTTCTTATAATAATTTCGGGGGCGCCTAAATCTAAAAGTCTTTTTAAACGGTTGTTTCTGTTAATAACTTTTCTGTAAAGGTCGTTAAGATCCGAGGTAGCAAACCTTCCGCCTTCTAGTTGAACCATGGGCCTTAAATCAGGTGGAATGACCGGGATTATGTCCATAATCATTCTGTCCGGAGTGAGTTCAGCTCTTCTAAATCCTTCGGCAATCTTTAATCTTTTCGTAATTTTTACCGCTTTTTGACCCTTGGCTCTTTCCAAATCCTCTTTAAGTTCAGCTGAAAGTTTGTTCAAATCCATGGCCTTTAAAATACCTTGAATTGCCTCCGCGCCTATGTTTACTTTGGCAAACATGTCAACGTAATCAGCAAGATTTAAATATTCAACATCTGAAAGCACTGAAAATAATTCGATTGTTTCGATTTTTTTAAGAATTATTTTTTGATCTTTTTCTATAACATCTAATTCCTCGGTATAAGTATCTCTTAGAGCCATCACTTTTTGGTTTTTTCTAAGAGCAGCTTCTTTTGCTGTGAATTCTTCACCTTTTCCAGCCTTCTTAACTTCTTTCTCAAGTTCAGCTATTTTTTCATCCAACTGTTTTTGAAGTTTTGCTTTTGCCTTTTCTAAATCTTTTTCGATACTGGAAATTGCTTCGGCTTTTTTATCGTGATCGATTTGCGTAACTATAAAAGACGAGAAGTAAATTACCGATTCCAAAGTTCTTGGCGTTATATCAAGCAAAGCCGCCATTTTCGAAGGAATTCCTCTAAAAAACCAAACGTGGGCAACAGGGGAAGAAAGTTTAAGATGGCCCATTCTTTCTCTTCGTACTCTTGAGTGGGTTACTTCAACACCACACTTATCACATATAACACCCTTGTAACGAATTCTTTTATACTTTCCGCATGAACATTCGTAGTCTTTTTCCGGACCAAAAATTCTTTCATCAAACAAACCCTCTCTTTCAGGCTTGAAGGTTCTGTAGTTAATTGTTTCGGGTTTTGTGACTTCTCCGTAAGACCACTCTAAAATATCCTCGGTCGAGGCTAAAAACACTTTTATTGAAGAGAAGTCTCTTAGTTGGCTTAAATTTCTCATTCGGTTTCCTCCTTTATTGAAGTTTCTTCCGCCGGCGTTTCTTTACTTAATGCGGGTTCACCACTTTCTTCTGAATCTGTTCCAAATTGGCTACCCAATGCCTCAACCCCTATTCCCAAACCGTTTATTTCCCTTACAAACAATTTGAATGACTCTGGAATTGTTGCTTCAGGGATTGGTTCTCCCTGTAAGATTGCTTTATACGCCTGGGTTCTTCCAATTAAGTCGTCAGATTTAATTGTTAACATTTCCCTAAGAATATGCGCGGCGCCATAAGATTCCAAAGCCCAAACTTCCATTTCCCCAAATCTCTGACCACCAAACTGGGCTTTTCCTCCAAGAGGCTGTTGCGTAATTAAAGAGTATGGTCCGGTTGAGCGGGCATGCATTTTATCCTCACCTAAGTGAATAAGCTTCAAAATGTATGTTTCTCCAACAACTACTTCATTTTCAAAAGACTCGCCGGTTCTACCATCAATAAGTTTCATTTTTCCGGAAACTGGCAAGTTTGCTTCTGCAAGTTCTTTAGAAACTTCATCTTCATTAGGAGATTCAAAAACAGGAACTGAATATTTCTTGCCTAACTTCTTGCCTGCAAATCCCAATGGAGCCTCCTGCAGTTGTCCAACGTTCATTCTACTTAAAACCGAGGATGAGGAAAAAATAATATCAACTGGAGTTCCGTCTTCCATATGGGGCATGTCTACTTCGGGAACAATTGCCGAAATAACACCTTTATTACCATGTCGTCCAGCCAGTTTATCGCCAACCTCAATCTTTTTCTGCAGGGCCACATATACAGTAATTTCTTCTAAAACACCGGCTGGTAGGCCCTTATTTTCAGCTCGGGTAACCCTTTTAACGCCTATGACCACGCCATGTTCACCGTGCGGGATAACTAGAGAGTTGTCTCGAACCTCTTTTGCTTTTTCGCCGAAAATTGCTCTTAAAAGTCTTTCTTCGGCGGAAAGCTCTGTTTCACCTTTAGGCGCAACCTTACCAACTAAAATATCTCCAGAACCAACCTTAGAACCAACTGCCACAATACCGTCTTCATCTAGGTTTCTTAAAGCTTCTTCTGAAACGTTTGGTATATCTCTTGTAATTTCTTCCGGACCAAGCTTTGTTTCCAAAACCTGAACCGTGTGATTAGTAATATGAATGGATGTTAAAGTGTCATCTTTAACCAATCTTTCAGACAAAACAATTCCGTCTTCATATTCATAACCGCCCCAGATCATGTACGCTACTTTAACGTTTGTTCCAATTGCGAGTTCCCCACCCTCTGCGGCAGGTCCCTCCATTAAAATATCCCCTTTCCTAATGCTTTGGCCACTGTCAACTTTAACGATCTGATTAAAACAAGTGGACTGGTTGGACATTACGAATTTTCTTGTTAAATATTCTCTTTTATTTCTTTGGCCTTCGTATTTGATAATTATTTTATTGGCATCAGCATATTCAACAACACCCTTACTTTCAGCGCGGATAACAGCGCCTGCATTGTCCGCAACTACGGCCTCAATACCTGTTCCAACAATTGGGGTTTCAGGCCTTACTAAAGGCACTGCCTGCGACATTTGCTGGGTAGCAATAAGAGAACGGCTTACGTCATCATTTTCTAAAAATGGGATCATTCCCGCCGAAATTCCCACGACCTGTCGAGGAACAACTTCCACATACGCAGCTAAATTAACATCGCCTAAAGTAAAATCTCCACTTCTTCTAAGAGGAACCTGCTTTTGCAAAATGTAACCGTCTTCATCAACTTTTATAGAAGAATCGGTAATGTAGAAATTGTCTTCTTCGTAAGCGGAAAGATAAACTACTTCATTTGTAACTCTTACGCGCCCATCTGCTTCTTTCTCAAGTTTAAAATACGGCGTTTCCAAAAATCCAAATTCATTAACCCGTGAATACATGGCCAAGTAGTTTATCAATCCAATATTAGGGCCCTCTGGTGTACGAACAGGACATACTCTTCCATAGTGAGTAAAGTGAACGTCACGAACAGCCATGCTCGCGCGCTCCCGGGTTAATCCCCCAGGTCCGGTCACGGAAATTCTTCTTAAATGGTCTAGGGCTGTAAGCGGATTTTGCTGATCCTGGAACTGGGAAAGCTGTCCCGACGCGAAAAAGCTGTGTATTTTAGCCGTTACCGCTCTTGGTGAAATTAAAAGAGAGGGGTCCGGAAGCTCTTCCCTTGGCTGAAGACTCATTCTTTCTTTAATATTCTTTTCGATTTGTAGAAATCCTATTCTTATTTCGTTTTGCAAAAGTTCGCCAACACTCCTAATTCTTCTGTTGCCCAAATGATCAATATCATCAGGCTCAACTTCTCCATTGTTAATTTGAATTATTGTAGAAACGATTTTAATTAAATCTTCAAGTTGCAGAAGCCAGTAGT
>MEVA01000015.1:11050-16398 GCA_001772625.1 candidate division WWE3 bacterium RIFCSPHIGHO2_01_FULL_42_13
GAGATTAAGTTTTTGGTTCATTCTAAACCGCCCAACTTTTCCTAAAGAGTATCTCCTTTTGTTGAAAAATGTAGCGTCTACTAAAGACTTAGCGTTTTCTAAAACCAAAGGTTCACCAGGTCTCATTTTTCTGTAAACTTCAATGATTGCTTCATCAACACTTGAGGCTGGATCTTTAGCCAAAGTTGCATCTATATAGTTAATTTCAGGATTAGTATCAACGTTTGCAAAAGCGCCTCGAATAGCATCATCTTCGGTTAAGCCGAAGATTCTTAAAAGTGTGGTAATGCTCATTTTCCTTCTTCGGTCTATTTTTACGCTTATGACGCCGGTTCTTGAGGTACTTATATCAATCCAAACCCCGTTTTTTGGCAAGATTTTTGCCCCACCGAGCCAACCTCCTGTGGGAGAAGCTTCACCACTAAAAATAACCCCGTATGAACGGGTTATCTGATTAATTACGACTCTTTCTACTCCATTAATGACGAAAGTTCCTGTTGGTGTCATCAACGGAATATCGCCCATATAAATTTTTTTCTTTTTTGACTTTTTAGACTGGGGATCTTTTATTTCAGCATTTAAATACCAGGGGGCATCAAAAGTTCTTCCTGTTCTTAAAGCCTCATCTATAGAAAGGTTTTCTCCATCAATGGAAGGCTCGGAAAATTTAAGGACCCAACCACGTCCTGTGTAATCCTCAACGGTGCCAAGTTCGTCCAAAACCTCGTCCATACCCTCACGTTTAAGCCACTCGTAAGACTCTAATTGTACGCTAGAGAGCGTAGGTAGGGGCAAAACGTTTTTTCTTTTTGAAAAGTTATGTCTCATTAGTAAAAAACCTCTAACGAAGAAACTAGCACGGTACCCCCGCGCTTTATAACAAACTTATGTACTTTTAACGGTACAGCTTTAAAAAAATCATCCCGACGGCGTTCTTTTTAAATGTTAGTTCTGCAGAGGCGAAACTATCACATTAAATTGTACATGTCAACAGCGGTTAAAGGAAGCCTAGCTTAGAGGGAGGCCAAAATCTAAAGACTGCCTTGCCTACAATCCTTTCTTGCGCTATAGGCCCAAAAACTCTGGAGTCGGCCGACCTATCCCTATTATCTCCCAAAACAAGGTAATAACCTTCCTCTATTTTCTGGGCCTTGCCCTCCTGAAAGTACTTACCGCCACTTGTACACGTGTTTTCGTACAAATAGGGCTCCTCCAGTACAAATCTGTTTCCATCTCTGGTTATGAACACCTCACAATCAGATATCTTTACCACATCCCCCGGAATTCCTATGATACGTTTTACATAATCAATATTGTCGTTATCGGGAGGGTGCAACACAACAAGATCGCCCCTATCAAACCCGGTAAAAATTCTTGAAATTTTTTCGACCAGAATTCTATCCGCATCAGCAATCCCAGGTTCCATGCTCGCGCCCGAAACTATTTCAGGAAAAGCTATCAGTCCATATAAAACCGTTAAAACAATGAAAGAAACAACAAAAGTTTCGACAAGTTCTAAAAAGAAGCTCTTATTTTGCATATTAGGTACAATACATTAGTAATGGGAAAAAATAAATCTAAAATCGATTCTTACACCCCCTACGCGGACATAACCTCAATCGCTAAACTTAAGGCATTTCTCTTTCACCACCTGGATTTCATGATTCTGCTGGCCATTCTTACATTTGTTGTGTACGCAAATTCTTTACAGGGCGCGTTCGTTTCCGATGACATAGGTGTTTATACTCCTGGTGAGGTTTTTAGCACACCCTTAACTTTAAAGACATTTGCATTTTACAAAGTCCTGTCCGCAGCCAACTCCGCTCTTTTTGGATTTACTCCCATCCCTTTACATATCGTTTCTGTCATTTTGCATCTTACAGTGGCTGTGCTTTTCTTTATATTTACATCCATGTTTTTTTCGAAAAAGGTAGCGATGTTTTCGACTACTTTGTTTATTGTGCATCCTTTGGCAACCGAAGCCGTCTCATGGATTTCCGGAAATGCTTACCTAATAACAGCCGTTGCCACTTTCGCATCTCTTACTTCCTACTCAATATATAAAAAGTCGTCAAAGAAAAGTTGGCTTTTTGTAACATACGCAATATTTACAGCCGCCCTCGTGTTTATTCGAGGTTCGCATGTGCTTGTGATCTTGCCTATGCTTTTAATACTCGACCAGTTTTTATTTGAGAAAAAGTTTAATTTAAAATCAGCTTTAGTGCTTTTGCCCTTGATTATTCCCGCCCTATTTTATCTATTTACCATGAGGTCCTTAATTGAGTTTAGAGTGCAAAGCGTCGGGCTGGATTTGGACCAGGCAAAAACTTCGTATCTTGTCGCGCTACCCTACTCGCTGTACATGTCGGCAAAGTTTTTAATATTTCCCTGGAAGTTAACTCTCTACCACGATGCGGAACCTATCAGCCAAACGTTGCTATTTGTGATGAGGGCAGTGGCAGTTTTTATTCTCGGATTTATAATTTTTAATTACAAAAAACACAGGACAATAGTGGGCTTAACTCTTATGGCAATAGCGTCTTTTGCATATATGCTAAGTCCAATACAAGTTGCCTGGTTTTTTGCCGAAAGATATGTATACATAGCAATCGGAATGTTCGCGATTCTTTTGTCGCTTCTGCTGGTAAAGGTTGAAGAAAAAGAAAAGACAAGAAATTTAGCATTAGTTATTGTTGCGATAATTACGCTTTTTTACAGCACCCGAACAATAATGAGAAATTCAGACTGGCGAACAAATAAAAGGCTCTGGGAGGCCACAGTTAGGGTTGCCCCTTTCAGCGCCCGGGCATACAACAATTTAGGCGATGTTTACTTCAAGGAGGGGGATGCCAAAGCTTCCATAAATGCTTTCAAATACGCCTTGGAGCTTGATCCAAACTACGCCGATGCCACCCACAATTTGGGCAACATTTATTATCAAACAGGCGACCTGGAAAACGCGGAATTATATATGAGAAAAGCGCTGGAATTAAACCCAAACTCACAGATCACAAAACAAATTCTTGAAGCTATATTGAAACGGACAGGTCGTGCTCTTTAATTATTTTTACCACTTCCCAGGCAAGTTTATCGGGATCGTGTCTAAGCAAACTTCTTTTTATTAGATCCCCCGAGTTTTTCACAAACTCCTCTTTGGCTAAAACCGATGCGCGAGCTATTTCAAAATCCTCTTTTTTTCCAAGATCATCTTTAACAACGTACGCGTCTTCCGCTTCGTATCTTTTTAGAACGTCCTTGGGAAATTCTGAGTCATCGAGCAAAACATAATCGGGTGTGCGGTCAATATATTTTTCCAGCTCGTTAATATGATCTCGAACAGAAAAACCATAAGTTTGGACGTACTTGGTCATTAAATTTGAAACGTATATAAAAATTCCGCGTGATTTCCGTATGGCCACAGCCGTGCCGCTAACTACAACATTTGCCAAAAGGCTGGTGTACAAATCTCCTGGACCCAAAATTACATAATCAGCGTTTAGTATTTCGTAAGAGGCATCGGCAGTGATTACTGAATCCGGCTCCACCCAAAGTTTTTTGATTCTCTGCTTTCCGTTGTGATCTTTTGGGGGCTCATCAATGTTCGCTTCGCCGTATAAAGTAGTGCCGTCCTCATATTCAGCAACCAAATTAACCGGCTGCGAAGTTATAGGCAAAACCTTTCCGGTAACCCTAAGAATTTTCGAAGTGTATTGAATGGCTTTTTCATACGAGCCCAAAATATTTCCTAAAGCAACCAAAAATAAATTTCCAAAGTTATGTCCCTTTAATCCCTCTTCGCCCTTATCAAATCTGTATAAGAAAAGTTTACGAAGAATTTCAGCTTCCTCATCCGTTGGAGCAAGCGCGGTTAATGCCATTCTAAAGTCTCCGACCGGAAGCGACCCAAACTCATCACGTAGCCTACCTGTACTTCCACCGCTGTCGGCAACGGTAACTATTGAAGTTAAATCAAAGGGATATTTTTTAAGACCTGAAAGTAATGTGTGGCTTCCTGTTCCACCACCAATTACAACGACTTTTGTCATGAGAGAATTATACAGTTACTTAAGCTTTGTGTTCCGGCGCGTTAATCATTCCGCATCTTTTGTACTTTAGCCCGCTTCCACAAGGGCATGGGTCATTTCGGCCAATCTTAACCTCCCCCGATTTTACGGGCTCGACTACTCTTCTGCCTTTTATCGCTCTCGCCTCTTCAGCAACGCCTGTTTCTAAACTTCCAGCTTTGTACTGAAGGTTTTCTGTAGTACTTGCTTTTGATTTTGGCAAGTTGGCAACATCCGCGCTTACTTTTTTTAACCTTTCGCTAATTGCGCTATAAATTTTCCTAATTAACAACCCAAATCTTTCGTGGCCCTCTTTCTTATACTCAACGATTGGATCTTTTTGCGCGTAACCTCTAAGCCCAATACCATCGCGAACATTATCCATGTCAACCAAATGCTCCATCCACATAAGATCTATAACCGGCAAACTTAGACCCGCAACTATCTGAAGCCAGTTCTCATCGCCAAAATATTTAACATGGGCTTCCCAGTCCGCATTCGCGTCAAAATTGCTGTTTTCCACAAGTTTTGAAATAAACCACTCCCTCGCACCCTCATCGCCTTGGGCAACCTCTAAAATTTTTCTTCGCAGCTTATAAATAACTTCACGGTGAACGTTCATTACGTCGTCGAACTCCACGACTTGTTTTCGCCTATCAAAGTTAAAGCCTTCAACCTTTTTCTGAGCACTCTCAATTGACTTCGAAACAATACCCGCTTCTAAAGGTGTGTTTTCATCTAATCCAAACCTGTCCATAAGCTTTTCGACCCGTTCTCCACCAAAAATTCTCATCAAATCATCTTGCAAAGAAAGGTAAAACTTTGACGAACCGGGGTCCCCCTGCCTACCAGAACGGCCCCTCAGCTGGTTATCAATTCGTCTTGACTCATGCCTTTCGGTTCCAATTACGTGTAAGCCCCCAAGTCCGCGAATTTCATCTTCAGTCTCTTTTGTGGAAGGGTCGCCGCCAAGTTTAATGTCAACTCCTCGACCTGCCATATTTGTAGAAACTGTTACCGAACCTTTTTTTCCAGCTTGGGCAATTATTAAAGCTTCTTGAGCGTGGTTTTTTGCGTTTAAGATTTCGTGGGCAATTCCTCTTCGTTTTAACTGTTCGTGAACAAGCTGGCTTTTTTCAACTGAAGTAGTTCCTATTAAAACCGGTTGGCCTTTTGTATATTTTTCTTCAACCTCATCAGCAATTGCTCTAAACTTTCCCGCCTCCGTTTTATAAACAACATCCGGGTAATCTGTACGGGCAATTGGGTGGTGAGTTGGGATAA
>MEVA01000016.1:0-37490 GCA_001772625.1 candidate division WWE3 bacterium RIFCSPHIGHO2_01_FULL_42_13
AGATACTTTTCCCCATTAGCTTCCACAACGACATAAGTAGCTTTTTCGTCTACAACAAACGCTCTGTTTGAGGGAAGCGTCCACGGTGTTGTGGTCCAAGCTAGGGCGTAAATTCCTTCAAAATCCCCTTTCGAAGTTATTTTGAATTTAACGGTAACGGATGGGTGTTCAACATCGCGGTAAGAATTGTCCATCGCAATTTCAAAGTTGGAAACCGGCGTGCCGCAAGTTGTACAGTATAGCGACGTTCTAACCCCTTCATAAATTAAACCTTTGTCATAAAGCTGCTTAAAAGTCCACATGACACTTTCCATATACGTGCGGTCTGTAGTTTTGTAAGAGTGTTCCATATCTACCCATCTTCCAATTCTATCTATGTACCATTTCCATTCAGATGAGATTCTTGAGGTATATTCGTAGCAGGCCTGGGTAAACTTTTCTAAGCCGTATGCTTCAATATCTTTTCGATTTTTTATACCTAACTCTTTTTGAACCTTATTTTCGATTGTTAATCCGTGCGCATCCCAACCCCACACTCTTTCAACCCTTTTTCCTTTCATAGTCCAGTAGCGTGGAATTATGTCTTTAGCAATTGATCCTAAAAGATGCCCATAATGAGGAAGTCCAGAAATAAAGGGCGGTCCATCGTAAAACACGTATTGATTGTCTTTTGGTCTAAATTCAACAGACTTTTCAAAAATCTTATTCTTTTCCCAATAATCTCTTGCCTCATCTTCCAAAACGGGAATACTTTTATTTTCAATGGTCTTAAACCTACTCATACACTACCTCCGCAGTATTTAAGAAAAAATCATCTGTTGCTTTGGCGCGTGAAACTAAGACCCCAATAACGTAGGCCGCAAAGGCTATTAGTAACAAAAAGAGAAATAAAGTTTTTTTACTCATTTTTATCAATCCAAATAATGTCTTCTACATTTTCGGTGAAATTAAGGTAGCGTGCAAGGGTAAAGAGTAAGTCGGAAAGTCTATTCACAAACTTTATAACGAACTTTTTCCCCATTGGATTTTTATCAAAATAGTTTACGAGATCTCTCTCAAGTCTTCGGCAAACTGTGCGGGACAGATGAACCTTTGCCGAGCCTTCAGTACCACCTGGAAGTATAAAGTTTCGAAGTTCGGGAAGTTTTTTTTCCATTTCATCAATATAGTTCTCAATAAGTGTGGTCCGCCCCTCCAACCACTCAAAACTTTGGTCGGTAGATTTAGGGTTGGCTATGAGGGATCCAATCTTAAAAAGATCCCTTTGAGTGTTTATGAGAAAGTCGCGGGCTTCGGTGGTAAACTTAATTTCCGCCAGAATCAGACCTAAGGTTGCATTAAACTCGTCAAGCATTCCAAGGACATCAAAAACCGGAGAGGCTTTTGATTCTCTTATATTTCCTATTAGTGACGTGTCACCTGAATCGCCCCTACCTGTGTAGATTGCCATGATGGGATTTTAACACACGCTATAGCCGCAGTTATAGCATTTGGCGCAACCTTCTTCTTTCACCAAAGAGGAGTTGCCACACTCGGGACACATGTCGGCATGCGCAGAGGTTTTTGGCGTGGGCTCGGTGGGTTCGGATACAGCAATGGAGGGGGCGTTTATGTCTAATTTGAACTCTTCAATCAAAACTCTGGCAACAGCGTCGGCAATAGACGAAATTCTATTCTGGCCAAAGCCAACGGACCGGGAGCCGCCAATTCCACGCAGCTGAGTAGACATTTCAGCGACAGTGGCATGTGTATCAGCGGAAGCCTGTAACCACCCGGATAAAGCCCTTCCCAGAGCTTCAGCAAGCCCTGAAACGTCGCTGCCGGCTTTTCCAACGCTTAAAAATATTTCGAGCGGGTTGCCAGCTTCGTCGCGATTAAGGGTTACATAGGCGTTTCCTTGAGGTGTTTTTAGCTTATAAGTAGACCCCGTGAGTTTTGTAGGGCGCGCTAATATTGCTGGTCTGCCAGCGACAACAACTCCGGTTTTTTTATCTTTTGTTCCCTTGGTTTCTAAAACTACTTCGCTTCTACTTCCCGTTACATATACGGTTAGGCCTTTGCAGCCAAGTTCCCACCCCATTTTGTAAGCCGCGGCAACATCTTCTCTTGTGGCATCAGCAGGAAAATTACAGGTTTTTGAGATTGAGTTATCAATGAAAGCCTGAATCGAAGCCTGCATTCTAAGGTGCTCGTCTGGGGTTATGTCTGCCGAAACAACAAAGGTATTTCGAATTTCCTCGGGTAAAATTTTTATATTCTGGCACGAACCTGCCTGCAAAATTTCGTCAACAATAGCTTTCCTTTCGTCACCCGATATACCAAGGTTATCTAAAGCTTTCTCAAACATCGGGCTTGTGTAAGTTAAGGTAAGTCCTGCTTCGTCCATCGCGGCTTGGTAAACGTTTCGGTAGTAAGCAAGCGCAAATACAGGTTCGCAACCGTAACCCTCAACTCCTGCCACCGTGGAGATCGTTCCTGTTGGTGCAACCGTTGTTTGAGCCGCATTCCTTATTCCATGCTCTTTGATTCCAGTTGTTATCTCAGTCCAGTCTACCGCCGGCATTCCAAAATCTCTCTTATAGGGAACTAGGGGTCTTGGAAATTCCCACCTAAAATTCTTTGGGTCATAAATACTTCCTTCAAACTTTGCGAAAGGGCCCTTTTCTTGTGCCAAAGCAATTGATGTTTTCATAGAGTGAAATCTCATAAATTCTGTGACTTGGGCCGCAAATTCCTGGCCTTCCTCACTTCCATATCTAATCCCCATCGAATACATTAAGTCAGCCAAGCCCATGAAACCTAAGCCTATTCTTCTTGCGCCAAGCGCAGCTTCTCTTAAACGTGGGACTTCAGCAACGTAACTATTTTGAGTTACAACATTATCTAAAAACCTTGTGGAAAGTTCTATTGTTTTTCTGTAGGACTCCCAGTCAAGCTTTCCGTTTTCATCTAAATGCTGGGACAAATTTATGGAACCTAAGCAACAATTTTCATAAGGTCCAAGCCACTGCTCACCACATGGGTTTGTAGCTTTAAGTTCATATAAGTGAGGGACGGGATTAGTTCTATTTGCTTTATCTATAAACAAAACTCCAGGCTCACCATTTCTATAGGCATGCTCAACAATTAAATCAAAAATTTCGCGTGCTTGAGGTATTTCCGCTACCTCTTTTGTTTTTGGATTTATTAGTTCGTATGTAGTGTCGTTTTGAACTGCGTGCATAAATACGTCAGTTATCGCCACTGATATATTAAAATTTGCCACAGACCCTTCCTGAGACTTACATTTAATGAAGTCTCGGATATCCGGATGATCAACTCTTAAAACAGCCATGTTGGCACCTCGTCGAACCCCGCCCTGCGCGATTTCGCCAAAAGCGGCATCATAAACCTTTAAAAAGCCGACCGGGCCGGTTGCCTTGCCGGCACTTTTTGAAACAAAGGAACCTTTCGGGCGCAAATCGGAAAAAGAAAATCCGTTCCCTCCACCAGTTTGCTGAATAAGAACGGCATTTCTTAACGTTGAGAAAATTCCATTTTCGCTACGTCCCATTTCATCGTCAATTGGAAGTACGAAACATGCGGCAAGTTGACCAAGTGGAGTTCCCGCTCCTGTGAAGGTAGGAGAATTGGGGAAAAACTTCTTAGTAGTTAACATGTTATAAAATTCAGTGGTTGAAAGTTCTACATCCCTATATCCCTCATCTGCCTCAGCCATAGCTTTGGCTATTCTTTCAAACATCTGCTCGATTGTTTCTACAGGAGTTCCGTCTTCTTTCTTTCGCAAATATCTTTTTTCTAAAATAGTTCGGGAATTATCGCTTAACTCAATAGTTTTGTTCTTTTCGGGAACACTTATTTCAACTTGTTTATTTTCGGACTTTTCTAACCACTTCATATTTAGGGAATTTCAGGGGGCGACAAGCTTCTACTGCCAGAAACAAATCTGTCGTCTGCTGAAATTACTTTTGTAACTTACTTTGGTACAGAAAAAAGAAAGAGATATCGGGACGGACAACATCTCGTTATGTAATATAAACACATTCGTTGAACGAGAGTCAATACTTTATGAACTTTTATGTGAAATTATGCTAATTACCTCTTAAAAACGCAGGGATGTCGTACTTTCTATCGCCTTCTGGGTCAAAATCATCATCGCTAAGGCGTTCTTTCTTCTCTTCCTGTTGCGGAGCGTCCTTGCTACCGCCTGTAACTTCAATTTCAACTTCTTCTACACTTACTTCCACGTCTCGCATTTCCCGTACCTCTCTTCTTCTAGCACCTTCGGGCATACCTAATTGCGACCTTATGTCTAACTCTGCACCAAATCCTGTAGCAATAACTGTAATTTTTATCTGATCGGTCATGTTGGCATCAATTGTGGTACCAAAAATAATTTTGGCCTCCGGGCTTGCCGCCTCGTTAATAATTTTTGCCGCAGCATCTACTTCCTGCATGCTCATATCCAATCCACCAACAATGTTAAACAATATACCGGTTGCGCCTTCAATATCTACCTCAAGCAATGGCGAGGAAATTGCCGCTTTCGCAGCCGTAACTGCTCTGTTTTCTCCGGTACCAATACCAATGCCCATTAAAGCTGAGCCTGCGTTCTTCATAATTGTTCTTACATCCGCAAAGTCAACATTTATAAGTCCGGGCATAACTATCAAGTCTGAAATGCCCTGAACACCCTGGTGCAAAACACTGTCCGAGACTCTAAAGGCCTCAAGTACCGACATTTTTTCATCGGCTATTTCTAATAATTTTTCGTTTGGAATTGTTATAAGTGCGTCAACTTCTTTTCTAAGAGCCGCGATCCCTACTTCCGCACTTTGCATTCTTTGGGCACCTTCAAAATGAAAAGGTTTGGTTACAACCCCAATTGTAAGCGCTCCCAAATCCTGAGCAATTTGGGCAATAATAGGAGAGGCACCTGTGCCCGTTCCACCACCCATGCCCGCGGTTATGAAAACCATGTCACTTCCTTCAAGGTTTGCTTTAATAATTTGAACAGATTCTTCCGCGGCTGTTCTACCAATTTCTGGATCAGCACCCGCCCCTAAACCTTTTGTTATTTCCTGACCAATTGGAAGTTTAATCGTGGCTTTATTTACAGAAAGCGCCTGAGCGTCTGTATTAATTGCGATAAACTCAACTCCTTGAATTTGTTGAGAATCAATCATTGTGTTAATGACATTACATCCGGCTCCACCAACACCTACTACTCGAATTTTCGCAAATTTTTCTATTTCAGGTTTTACAAACATATTTAAACACTACACTATAACTAGTAGTCCAATTATATATCTACATTACAAACTTTTTAGGGCAGGAAGGATTTTGCTTTCTCCAATAGTCTGGACAGGATGTTTCCAATCTTACCTCGTCCGGCTTCAAATGACAATAAGGAACCGCTTCTTATAAGCCTTGACCCATAAATTACTTCCCCTACTGTTGCGGCGAATGCCGGACCTTCTATCTCATCTATAAGACCTGTCACACCTTTTGGATAACCTATTCTCACGGGAGCCTTAAGGACATATTTGGCAATTCTCTCAATTCCAGAGGTTAAGGAAGCGCCTCCAGTAAGTATTAGCCCTGCTGGAAGCTTGCCCTGTAGATCAGCTTTCTTAATTTCTAAGGCTATAAGGCTGAAAATCTCGTTTAGACGCGCATCTATAATTCCATAGAGGAGTTTTTTTGGCACCTTCTCCATATCCAAGCCAAATCCCGAAACGTCTAAATCTTCGCTGTTCATATCCCTTTCCAAGGGGCTTAGGCTTTCTCTCTCCTCACTTAGTTTTATTTTTATGCTTTCGGATGCCTCCATATGGGCACGCAGACCAATAGCAAGGTCACTTGTAATGTGTTTCCCTCCTATTGGAAGGACATCGGAGTAAACCGGACTTCCTTCGTGGAAAGCGATAACGGAAGTGGTTCCGCCGCCTACATCTACCAGCAGGCAGCCCAAATCCTTTTCCGTATCAGTTAAAACTGCTTCAGCCGACGCTACACCTACGTAAACCATATCCTCAACCTCAACACCCACCTGTTCAACACACTTGGCCAAGTTTCTCATTGCTGTAGCCGAACCGTGAATGATGTTAGTTTCAACCTCAAGTCTTATACCCGACATCCCGATCGGATCTCTAATACCGTCCTGGCCATCAACCATAAAGTCCCGCGGGATCACATGGATAATTTCCCGTGTGGAAGGCAAAGAAACAGCCTGTGCCGCCTCTGTAACCCTGGCTACGTCTTCATTTGTTATTTCCGCGCCTTGATGAGAAACTGCCACCACGCCGTGTGAATTTAGAGTTTCCAAATGGCTACCGTTTATTGTCACAAAAGCCGAGGAGACTGAAACGCCTGCCATTCTTTCAGCCCGTTCTAAACTATTGGAAATTGCCTGGACAGCATCGTCTATATCTACGACATTGCCTTTCTTTATTCCTTGTGATGGGACATTTCCGCTAACTCCAATTACGGAGATTTTATTATCGGTAAGCGCGGCTATGATGGTGCTGATTTTCGAAGACCCTATATCTATTGCTGTTATGATTTTTTCTTTGGACATTCTGTTTAAAATTTATCTATACGATACTATTACTTTATCATACCGTAAATCAACCCTCTTAACATCCCTGCCCTGTGTGGCAAGTTGCTTTAGTAACGCCGAAAGCAGAGAAGCCGCTTCGTAGACATTTCTTTCCCTACTTACCAAAACCTCTATGGAGTCCGGAATAAAAAGGGAAACGTAATCTGAATGCACACTCATGCTGGACGCGCTTATCTTTTCTACGTCCAAAGCCTGCAAAAGTCCAAAGTAGGCTGAAACTAGGTTTTCGTCCAAAAAGTATCCAACGGCGATTTGGCCTGAATATAAAATTTCCGGAAAGTTTGTGGTGCCAGGCTCAATTTGCCCCAAAACATAACCTTCCTCGTCCACCAGGTAAAAATTCTCCTTTTTCTCATCATACATAACTACGGCTGGAGTTCTTTCTATTACGGAAATTTTTAGGGTGGAAGGAAAACTCTTTCGTACAAAAATTTCTTTTGCTCCCTGGAAGCTCTCCAGTAAAGACGTCTCTAACGCTCCGGAATTAAAAATTAAAATATTTTGTCCAAAGGCACGCGATTTAACCAACTCTGCTACATCAACTTGGCTGACGAAACTTTTTGTACCGGTAACCTCCACACTTTGAATTCTAAATGCTCCCCTCTCGATAAAAACAATGTAACCTGATAAAACTATGATCAATAAAACCAAGAATAAGGTTATATAAGAGGCAAGCCTAGCAAACTTTCTTCTAAATTTATTTTTTGACGATTGAGAGTACTTCATTTACAATCCGCTCCGCAGAATCTGAAATCATATTCTCTTTAATTTTTCTATCTCTTAATTTCATTTGATCTAAGTTCTCCAAAGCAAGTTTTACGGTTGTGACTAAAGATTTAGGCGATAAGTCCTTTTGTTCAAGGATCCGGGCAAGCCCTGCTTTATAAAGTAAAGCTGCATTTTCGAACTGCTCATTATGTGAAACCGCAGGTAACGGAATTAAAATGGCCGGCTTTTCCAGTGCTAAAAGTTCATAAATAGTGTGAGCCCCGGATCTCCCAACGACTAAATCTGTTTTTGCAAAAATTTCACCAATCTCATCTTCCATAACAAAACTCTTCAGATTATATTTCCCTGGTGCAGTTATAGCCTCTGACTTTTTCAGCAATTTCTGGTAGTCATTAAAGATTGAAGTGTCCCCGCACTGATGGATTACATTCGATACTGACAGCAGTTCGGATAAAACCTCCAGAACCGCTTTGTTTAAGGTATGCGAACCAGTCTTGCCGGCTGTTATATAAATTGTGGGGAGGTCTGGGTTCAAGTTTAGTTTATTAGTTTCCTGTTCGAAAATTTCTTTCCTTAGGGGAAGGCCAACCGTTACAACATTCTTGCCCGGAAAATACTTTTTTGATTCTTCCCAGGTTACCAAAACTTTTTTTGTAAACTTAGCCACAAATTTATTGGCATAGCCCGTTACCACAGTTTGTTCATGAGTAATTGACGGTATGCCAAGAAACCACCCGGCAAAAACCACAGGTGCAGCAAGATACCCACCAAAAGATAGAATCACGTTGGGCCTAACCTTTTTTAAAAGATAGAGAGATTGAAAAAACCCAAACGGAATTTTTAACAAACGGATAATATTTGTTGTTCTATATAATTTTCCGGCTTTAAGGTCGTAGAAAGGAACTCCAAGCGCGGTAATTTCCCTATATTCCAAAGTTGGATTTTTATCTCTTGCTATTGAATATTTATGGCCAAACCAGAAAATTTGAACTTCGGGGGTTTTTCTAAATTCTTTAATGACAGGGATTGCGCTTGTATGATGCCCTCCGGTTATTACTACTTTCATGTGGACATTATGCCCACCTACCTCGCGGCTGTGCAACTAGGCATCCCTCTCATATTAGGAATTTCGCGCGGAAATGTTAGCCAGCAAACCTAAACCCATTAAGCTAAAAACCAATGAGGATCCGCCGTACGAAACCAAAGGTAACGGCACGCCCGTTAGAGGAATTAGTCTGGTCATTGCGGCTACGTTCACAAAAAATTGAACGGCGATCCAGGTTGTGATTCCAGTTGCTAAAAGCCTGCCTAATAATGTTGTGGAATCTTTGGCCAGCATAAATCCTTTATAAATAAAAAAACTAAAAATTAAAATAAAAACCGCGGTACCAATAAAACCAAATTCTTCGCCAATGATCGCAAAAATTGAATCCGCGGCAACCTCAGGTAAGTACTGAAACTTTTGCCGGGATTGCCCAAAACCTAATCCCCACAACCCACCGGATCCTAAAGCAATTTGAATTTGTCTTATGTGATAACCCAAAGATAAATCACCTGACTCTGCGGGATTTAAAAATGTTAAAAGTCTGGCCCGCCTGTAATCGGACGAAAGAATGAAACCAACCCCGGCAAGAAACAGCGGTGGCAGTAGAGCTACTAGCGGCGCTAAACTCGCCCCCGACACAAAATACATAGAAAGGCCTATTATAAAAAGGAGCGCCGCCGTGGACATGTTAGGCTGCATCAAAACCAACACCGATGTTAGCCCCACTACAATAATAAAAACCCAAAAGGGCTTTTCTTTGTTGCGCACAAATTTATCTAAAAGCACTCCTAAATAAATGACGAGGGCAAGTTTCGCAAACTCACTGGGCTGAAAGCCCAAAACACCTAACAATGGAATTTGTGGTAAGGGCGGAGGATTAACATAAAGCCATCTATGAGCGCCATTTACGCATGGCGCAAAAATAAGGCCACCGGAACCACAGCCCGAAAAAAGGTTGGCCAAAGATAATACAACTAATGAAAGGAGGGCAATTCCAAATAGAGACAGGGAGATTCTTCTTAAAGTATCAAAATCTAATTTGAAGAAAAAGTAAAATCCTAACAAACCAATACCAAGCCATCCCACCTGCAACAAGGCAAATCTATACGCTCCACCAAAAGCACCTTGCGAATAGACTCCGGTAGCGTTGTATATCATAACAACCCCAAAAACCAGTAGTGCAATCAGAAGAATCAGAAAAGACCTGTCTATATCTTTGATGCCATATCCAGCTTTATAAGAACTTTCCCTAGTTTTTTTTCTTGGAGACATAGATTTACAACAGAGCTACCAATAATCCCAAAAAGGCAAATAAAGCTCCCACCAGCCAGAATCGCAGAGTCACCTTGGTTTCATGCCAGCCTAAAAGTTCAAAATGGTGGTGTACAGGTGCCATTCTGAATAATCTCTTTTTCGTCAGGGCATACGAAAGCTGTTGTAACGGGCTGGAAATACCATCTAACAAGAAAACTATGGCGACAAGCAAAACCGCCACCTCTCTATGCATAACTACACCTAAAACGGCAATTGTTGCCCCCAACACGTGTGAGCCCACGTTGCCCATAAAAATTCGCGCGGGGTTCACGTTAAAATATAAAAATGGCAACAAGGCGCCTACAAAGGTCGCGCTAAAGAGTGCAAGTTCATTGTAATTTAGTTCGCTAGCCATAACCCACAGGGCAATGAAGGCTATTAATCCCAACCCGCCTGCCAACCCATCCAAACCATCGGTAAAGGCAACGGAATTCAAAACCACTATAAACATGAGGAAAATTACCACGGGATATAACCACCCGATGTGAACATCGCCCAACAATGGAAACCAAATATAATCCCATCCCAATTTAAAATAAGTCCAGTATGAAACAAAACCGCCGATTAGAGACTGAATTAAAATCTTCTGGTAAGTTTTCATGCCTGACTCGTCAGAACTTCCAACTATTCGCCAAAATTCTTTAAATCCCCTCCAGGGTGTAAGCAGTGCTTGAATCATAAATCTTAAAGGCGCTATCAAAAAAATCTTTCCCAACCATACATTTCTAAAATAAAATCTAAAACCGGTTGTTTTATATATTTTTCCGAAATCTTCCATGATTCCAAAAAACCCGGCCATACATGCCACAAGGACGGGGAAAAGTGTTTGGGTTCTGGAACGGTTAAAAAGAAGTGTGATCACAGAGACGATTAGGATAAAAACCAGGCCACCCATTGTTGGGGTTCCGAGCTTTTTCAAATGGGATTTCGGTCCATTACCGCGGACTTCCTCACCCATGTGATATTTATAAACGAAATTAATCCAAAGCGGATAAAGTAAACCTGTTAAAACTACTGCTAAAAGTAAATAAAGGAGCTGCGCGTGCATACTAAGTTTTAGTATATCACTATTCTACGGCTGAAATGTTGGCCCCAAGGCTTGCGAGCTTGGATATAAAGTCTTCGTAACCGCGGGTTACATTTTCGAACCCTACAATCTCACTTTTACCCTCGGCGGCAAGGGCGGCTATAACTAAAGTCGCACCGGCACGCAAATCAGGCACATAAAGTTTTGTGCCGTGCAAAGGAGTCTTTCCGGTTATTTTAGCTACGCTTTTTGGTTCCCCAAGTTTTTCGAGATCATATGTATCGTCATTAACTTGTACTTCCAAACCTGATTCTTGAGGCGTGGTTAAATTTATTTTCGCACCCATTCTATTTAGATCCACTGTGTAGCCAAATCGATCCCAGTAAATTGTGTCGTGGACAGTGCTTTCCCCGGAAACTTGCGTGAGAAGCAGCGTGATTAGGGGTTGCCAGTCGGTCATGAAACCTGGGGCTGGCGCTGTTGTTATATCAACCGGTAGCAAATCCTCTCCAGATCTCCAAATTCTCATTTCATCGTCATTAATTTCAAACTTAGCCTCCATTTTGGTTAAAACGTTCACAAACGAAAGTAAATGCGCGCGGTTAACACCTTTTATTGTCATGTTTCCGTTTGTAACAAGCGCAGCAACAGCGTAAGTTACAACCTCATTCCTATCCGGCTGAACTGTAAAAGAAGCGCCGTTAAATTGCTTGCTGCCTGTAACTTTTATTCTTGTTGATTCCAATCTTTCTACTTTGCCGCCAAGAAGGTTTATAAACTCTATTAAATCATCAACTTCTGGTTCTTGAGCAGCGTTGTTTATTATTGTCTCTCCGTTTGCAAAGGCGGAAAAAAGAATAGCCATATCTGTTCCCATGTGTGTATTTCTCTGGAAATTAATATTGCTTCCAGACAAGGTCTGAGCGTCCAGGTAAATGAACTTTTCATCGTTTTTAACACTTATGCCAAGCGCTTCCCACACACCAACCCACCTGTTAATAGGCCGCGGGCCAATTTTGCAACCGCCTGGAAACGGGACCACAGCCTTGCCAAATCTAAAAACTAATGGCGCGGCGTATAAAGGGGCTGTTCTATTTTTGCTACCAAGTTCATACGGGATTTCAAAAGTGTTGACGCCCGACCCATTTATCAAAAGCTTATTTGTACCTAACCATTCAACCTTTCCTCCCAAAAGCTTTACAATTTCAAGGTCTGCGTCCAAGTTTTCTATTCTGGGAACATTATCAAAAACAACATCTTCGTTGCATAAAAGTGCAGCTGGGATTAATTTCAAAATAGAATTTTTCGAGCCGGAAGTTCTTACAGTTCCTACAAGAGGGTTGCCACCTTCAACTAAAACGTTTGACATAAACTAACTTAGAAAAACAATTACAAGAGAATTAATTACAAAAATTACTCCAAAAGTCACGGTTAAACCAAAAATTAACTTTTCAACACCTCTGCGTGTCCTGTAAAATCCACCAACATTACTAAAAGCGCTTGAAAGGCCAATGCCTTTGGACTGAATCAACACAAAAAGGGTTAGAAGGGCGGCGAGGAGTATTTGTAGTAATTTACTTAGGTTCAAAAAGTTCATGCTTATCTTTTTTCACACAACCACTCAAAGAAGTGGTAAACAAAACTTAAAACAAACGCTGAAGCTGCGGCGGACTCAACCACCGAAAGCAGCCTTGATGGTAACACAAAGCCGAAAATTCTCAACTCGGGAAGCGTTGTTTCCACAATACTCAAATCCGTAATAAAGATCGTCAGAATATACAGAACAGTAAGTGTGAGTAGGAAGTTTAAAAGTATAAAACCTAAGCCCATGTGTGGAAGAGACAGGATTCTAAGAATCGGGATTATGAACAGATTTAAGAGAACTAAAGCAACAAGAAGTAGGATCATGTTTTGTTCGGGATTCGCACCAAAGTCAATTCCACTAACAAGTCTTTGAGCTATTTGAATAGAGGCGTACGAAATAAGAACTGAGCGTAAGATTAATCTCATGCATTAATTATAACCCGCTACCTATCTTTCTCAACCTAAGCTGCATATGGTATTTTTTGGCAAACCTGTGCGCCTCATCCCTTAGTCTCTGCAAAAGCTTTAAACCTGCATTATCTTTTGACAGTGAAACTTCCGATAACCCGGACAAAACTATAGTCTCAAGCCTTTTTGCCAGTCCGATAATGGGAATTGAGAGTCCAAGTTTCTGCAAAACCTCAACCGCTGCTGAAACCTGCCCCTTTCCACCATCTATCACAATTAAATCTGGCGTTCCCCACTTCTTCATATTTTTACTTTCAAGCTTCTCCCGCGCAAACCTTCGCCTTAAGACTTCTCGGATCATTTCAAAATCATCTGGTGTTTCCTTAAACTTAATTCTAAATTTTCGGTATTCACTTTTATCAATACGCCCATCGGTTGCCACAACCATAGAACCCGTCGCGTCTTTTCCAAACAGATTTGAAATATCGTAACATTCAATCCTTGACGGGAGTCTTTTTAATTCAGGAATATTTGCAACCAACTCATCTAACGCTTGTGAAACTAAATCTTCAATTAAATAAGGGTTATCCATGTACTCTTCCGGATCTCTAAAGTTGCGGGTTATATAGTTTATTTTTGAAAGAAGATCCCGCTTTTGAGCCGCCTCCTCATATTTCATCTCTTTAGAAAGTTTTCTCATTTCTTTTTCCAGCGAACCTAGAAGTCTTGGACTTTCACCTTCTAAAAGTCTTTGGAGTTGTTTTATTTGAGCCTTATATTCATCAACGGAAACAGCATTGGTACAAGGCGCAGGACAAAGACCAACATGTCCATAAAAACACGGCGAGCCAAGACCCTGGTACCTTTGAAACTTGGAGGTAGAACAGTCTCTAAACGGAAACATTCGACGAAGAGTCCGTAGCAAATACTTTGCAACGGTTCCGTGAGCGTACGGGCCGTAGATTTTATCATTAGGTTTTAGTTCAGTTGCACGCGCTGTAATCACTACTGGAAGTTTTACCGGTTTTCCATTAATCTTTACTTCCTCGTTTCGAATAACAATATGAAGCGAAGATTTGTCATCTTTTAAAGCGACGTTATATTTCGGATTGTGTTTTTTAATAAGAGAAGCTTCAAGAATTAATGCTTCAAGTTCCGTTTCAACTTCGATAGTATCCAGATCCACAATTTGTCTAACAAGAGCTGCAGTTTTTGAACTTGTGTCAATTGCTATAACAAAATAGGATTTAACCCTGTCATACAATCTTATCGCTTTACCAACATAAATAACCTTCCCACTTTCATTTTTGAACATATAAATGCCTGGGCGTTTGGGGAGATTATTTACTTTTTGTAGAAGTTTGTTTGGAGACACAAAGGGATTTTATAGCTTAATTAGGGAATAGACAAAAAACAAGGCTTAGGAAAAGCGGTGATGCTCCTAAGCCTTGTAAGATAGCTACGTTAGTACTTACTTAACGGTAGCTTGGGTGCCGACGCCAATTGGCGCGCTGGGTCGGCGTAGCGTTGCGCAGGTATACCTTCGGCCGGTGAGTAGGGCTACCGCGGCCGCTGCGCACGAATGGGCGCTTGTTCCGGGGGTCACGCTTGCTCCACACCTGCTGCACGGGCTCTGATTTCTTGCCCAGCAGGACCGGTACCAAGTTGCCTGTAGTCGCGATATTGCGACGGACCGGCGAAAAGGTAGGGCGGCGCCCTGCGAACAGCATAGCAGCGCCACCAAGGAAAGCAAAAGCTACCAAAAAGACTAAAATCAACGTCGGGTTCACCTAAGCCTCCTGAGCTTTTGAAAGGAATTTCTGTAATTATACCCTATAATAGCTTTACGTGCAACCTATAGGTCCATAGCCACCTCTTACCGCATCTTGTATTATTAGTGCAATGCCTAGAATACTAAAGTCGTTAACCTTAGCCACTTTTCTGATTATTACCTCTCTTTTGCTACCCCCCGCTTTGGCAGACGAGCTATTCGACACAGAATTCAATGTCGTCTACAACATCGCCCCAACCGGTGAAGCTAGCATTGTTCAAAACATAAAAATTACCAACAAACAGGATGACGTGGTTGCGACAAATTATTCGCTAACCATAAAAGACATGAACATTTACGATGCGGCAGGAACTGATGATGAAGGTGAACTAAAACTTGAAACATCAAAAGACGTAAACACAACTACACTTAAAACAGAATTCAATGAACAAGTAATTGGAGCCGACAGAAGTTACGAATGGCAACTTAAATACAAGTCTGGAGATATTGCCACTAAAGTTGGCGAAGTTTGGAACGTACATATACCACAAGTTGAGGTTTTGGATTTAACTAAGGATTACAACGTAACGCTAGTGGTTCCAAAGGAATTTGGACCGGAAATTTTTATTTCGCCCCTACCAACAAAAGCAACTGATGAAGGTGCCTCAATAACCTATTTTTTTGATAAAAAAACCCTGGCCGAAAAAGGAATAACCGCGTCTTTCGGAAATTTTCAGACTCTAAACTTTCAACTCAAATATAACCTGTCCAACGAATCGGCTTTTACTTCATACCAGGAAATTGCTCTGCCACCGGATATTACTAATACACAGCAAGTTTTGTATAAATCATTGGAACCTAAACCCTACAGTTTTCATACAGATGATGACGGAAACCTAATTGCGACATATAAACTTGGCGGGCATGATGAGGTAGAGGTTATCCTCACCGGCTCTGCAAGAATTGCTGGCAAACAGATAAATCCGTTTTTTGGGGGAAGTTTGAGCGAAATACCGGGGGAGTTGAAGCGCAAGTACACCGGCGCGGAGAAATATTGGGAAGTAGACGCACCTATGATAAAGGATCTTGCCAGTTCACTTAAAGATACAGGATTAACGACATCTCAAAACGCACAAAGGGTTTACGAATATGTAACTCAAAATCTCAAATACGATTTTGATATTGTAAATAAGTCTTTTGTCGATAGAAACGGCGCGTTAAACGCATTAACAAACCCCGGTCCATGGGCGTGCATGGAATTTACCGACTCATTTATTGCAATTACGCGTGCAATGGGGATTCCCGCCCGGGAATTAAATGGTTATGCTTTTGCCCAGGAAAGTAACCTCACTCCCCTATCAATAAATTTAAAAGGCGGGGACTTACTTCACTCGTGGGCGGAATTTTATGATCCTAATTTTGGTTGGGTGCAGGTTGATCCAACATGGGGAAATACTTCGGGGATTGATTACTTTACAAAACTAGACACAAACCACTTCGTATTTAGCATAAAGGGCACAAGTTCTGAATACCCGTTTCCTGCGGGCGCGTATAAAGTAACAGGAAACGAAAAGCAGGTTGAAGTGGATTTTGCCCAAAACCCAGAAGAAATAAACTTTAATGAGAATATAAAAGTTTACGAAGAAGCAAATCCAAGCCTTATACTAAAACTGCTTAGCCGCTTTAGGGAATTAAAAACGTACACCATCTACAATCAGGATGGAATAAAACTTTACAACCTCAACCGAAAAAGACAAATCTTGCAACCCTTCTCTACTGCAACCGTTCAGCTTCCAAAAGACTCTAACGAATTGTATTTTGAAGATTTTACCGGAAAAGGAAAGGTTTTAAGTTTCGCGGTTTCGCAAGGCGAGCCGCCAGAAACGCCTAAACCAGTTTTTTCTCTTTTTGGAGTTGCTGCCTTAGCACTTCTGCTGTGTACGATGATTTATTGGCTGGCAATTCATCCCGAGGCCCTGAAAAAAGTATCTCGCCGCCTGCCTCACCGCCCTCAGGCCCAAGGTCAATAACCCAATCACAGTTTGCTATCACATCAATGTTATGTTCTATTACCAAAACAGTGTTTCCACGGGAAGTAAGACGTTTAATTATCGTAATAAGTCTTTCTAAATCAGCAAAATGAAGTCCAGTTGTAGGTTCGTCCAAAATATATAAGGTTCTACCTTTCATTTTCTTTGAAAGTTCGGTTGCAAGTTTTACTCTTTGAGCCTCACCACCAGAAAGTGTTGGCGCAGGTTGTCCAAGCTGAATGTAACCTAAACCTACATCATTTAAAGTTTTTATTTTTCTACGGATGGCCGGAACATTTTCAAAAAACTGTAAGCCCTCTTCAACAGTCATGTCTAAAACTTCGCTAATGTTTTTATCCTTGTAGGTTACCTCCAAAGTTTCGCGGTTGTATCTTTTACCTCTACAAACTTCGCAGTTAACATAAACATCTGGCATAAACTGCATTTCAATTTTAATTTGGCCCTCGCCATCGCACGCTTCACAACGCCCACCCTTAACATTAAAGCTAAACCTTCCGGGGCTGTAACCGCGGATTCTTGCCGCTTCAGTTTTAGCAAAAAGGGTGCGGATATAATCAAAGGTTTTGGTGTAAGTGGCGGGGTTGGATTTAGGTGTTCTGCCAATTGGGGATTGATCTATTGCAATTACCTTATCGACATGTTCGGTGCCTTCTATTGATTTGAAAGGTTCGGCTCTTTCATAAATCTTTAAACCAAAATCTTGTCTTAAAGCCGTATATAAAGTATCCATAACTAAAGACGACTTTCCCGAACCCGAAACTCCGGTAACACAAACGAATTTTCCAAGCGGCACTTCAAAATTAATATTCTTTAAATTTCTTCCGGTTGCGCCTTTTAGTTTCAAAAACTCGCCGTTATAAACTCTTTTTTCTTCGTCCTCATCAATAGCTTCAATGTGCTTCATAACTTGCTTGCCAACTTTCTTCTTTCCGGATAAGTACTGGCCGGTTAGAGAGTTTTTATCTTTCATTATTTCTGCAGGCGTGCCCTGAGCCACAACTTTTCCTCCGTGTGCACCAGCTCCAGGCCCAAAATCCACAATATGATCGCTTTCCATCATAGTCTCGGTATCGTGCTCAACTACCAAAACCGTATTTCCCAGATCTCTTAAGTTTTTCAAGGTTTTAATCAAACGTCCCTGATCCTTTTGATGAAGCCCAATTGAAGGTTCGTCCAAAACATACAAAACTCCGGATAACCCCGAGCCAATTTGCGAGGCGAGTCTAATTCTTTGAGCCTCACCACCAGATAAATCTCCAGCAGCTCTACTTAAAGTTAAGTAACTTAATCCCACGTCAACCAAAAACTTAATCCTATACATAATTTCTTTCATAATTGGCGTTGCAATGGTTTGTTCACGTTCCGAGCTTTTTTCATGAAGTTCCCCGCACCACTTAGCTAAAATATCCACGGACATTTCAGCAATCTCAAATATACTTTTTCCATCTATAACCACACCCATCGCCGTGTCATTCAAACGTGAACCTAAACACTTGGGACACGGTTCCTTAACCATATACTTTTCAATTTCACGTCTTATAAAATCGGAATTGGTCTCTTTATGTCTGCGGATTAAATTTGGGACAATTCCTTCAAAACGCGCGTGGAAAACATTTCTTTGTCCATCCTTAACATACTCAACTTTAAACCTTTCATCGGTTGGGGTTCCGTAAAAAAGAATTCTGCGTGAAGCTTTATCAAGTTCGCCAATTGGAGTTTTTAAAGAAAAGCCGTAGGTCTTAGAAACAGCTTCCACAACCCTTGCCGTCCATGAGTACGAGTCAAAAAGGCTTGACCACGGGAAAACCCCGCCCTCTTTAATACTTAGCCGCGGATTTACTACCAAGTCTTCCTCGATGTTTAGCTGCGTCCCCAAACCATCACAAACTAAACAGGCTCCGTGAGGCGAGTTAAACGAAAACATTCTAGGTTCCAAGTCCGGTAAAGAAATTCCACAGTGCGGACAAGCAAAATTTTCCGAAAACATCTGGTCTTCAAACTTTTTGGGTTTGGAATCTGCGGTAAAATCAAAATCTTTATCTTTAACAATTGTTAAAACAACATAACCACTACTAAGTTTTAACGCAGTTTCTACAGTTTGATGAAGCAAACTGTGCAAAGCTTTTTCCTCCCCTGCCTCCTTAAGTTTTTTGTGGGTTACTATTTGACGGGAAAGAATAGCTTCAATTGTATGTTTGTTGGTTTTTATAAGCTCCAGGTGATCACTTAAGTCGTAGATTTGACCGTCAATACGGGCTCTAACGATACTCTGCTTTTGAAGGTTTTCAAAAAGCGCAGAATACTCTCCCTTTCGATCTCTAATCACCGGAGACAAAATCATTAAGCGAACTCCCCGCGCTGTTTTAAACTCCGGCTGCTCATGAATAGTTTTTAAAATATTATCAACAATTTGTTGTGAACTTTGTCTGCTAATCTCACGCCCACACTGCGGACAATGAGGGTGACCAATTCGCGCGTATAAAAGTCGCAAGAAATCGTAAACTTCGGTAACAGTTCCAACGGTTGAGCGTGGATTATTGGAAGTAGTTTTTTGATCAATAGCAATTGCGGGGGAAAGTCCTTCAATACTATCAACATCAGGCTTGTCCATTACTCCTAAAAACTGCCGCGCGTAAGCGGAAAGGCTTTCAACATATCTGCGCTGGCCTTCGGCATAAATTGTATCCATCGCAAGAGACGATTTTCCCGAACCGGAAACGCCAGTAAATACCACGAACTTATTTTTGGGAATTTTCAAATCAATGTTCTTTAAGTTGTGCTGACGGGCACCACGGACTGTAATTGTATCTTGAGGGTTTGGCATGACCTATTTATATTACGGTAAAGTTTCGGGTTTGTGAATAGGAAATTGAAAGTGTATACTCGTCTTTATCCTATAAGCTATGTGCGGAAAACCGCAGAAGGAGAGACCAGTGGCAAATTCAAACTTGCTTACCCTCACTGCTATTAAGGCAGATGTTGGAAGCAGAGGAGGGCACACCCAACCTTCAGAAGAAATGGTTGCGGTGTGTGAGGAAGAAATGCACAATGCAGTTGGCGAGACACTCTTGGACTGTCGTGTGACAACTACAGGCGATGATATTTGCATGTTGATGTCGCATCTTCCGGAGAACGGCCCAAGCGTAAATGATCTTGCATGGAAAGCGTTGGATCGGGCCGGGGACATTGCAAAAACGCAAGGTCTCTATGGAGCAAAGCAAGACTTGCTCACAAGCGCGCCATCTGGAAATGTCCGAGGGGCAGGGCCTGGTGTCGCTTCAATCACCTTCGCCACAGACGCCCCGGAACGCCCAGCCGAAACATTCATGGTGGTGACAGCCGACAAGTGTGGGCCAGGCATTTTCAACTTCCTGTTCGGAAAGGTTTTCACCGATCCCGACATGGCTGCCGGCTTGATGTTACCAAATATGCTTGATGGGTTCACTTTCACCATGATTGATATGGAGCATGTTGAACCAGGAAAGAATGTTGACAGGGTAATCAGGCTCGACGGTGGGAAGGAACTTCCCAAACTGAAGTTGCTACTTCGTGGAGAAGATGAGTATGGGATTTTAGCGATCCACTCCAACCGATACCCGCACCAACAGGTGGCATCGACATCCACCGACAGACTCCATTCGATTGCCGGTGTCTACAAGGGTAAGGATGATCCCGTAGGGCTCGTTCGCACACAAGGCATCTTCCCTGCACCAGAAGAGCTTATGTCACCCTTTACGGTAGCGCCATATGTTGCGGGTGACGCGCGTGGCAGCCATAACATGCCTCTCATGCCTGTGCCTATCAACACAGCCGTAACTGGGGTGTACTGCTTGCCGATCGTGTCGGCGATGGCGTACTCCATTACGCCAGAGGGGATGTTTTCTGAGGGCGTAGACATGTTTGACAACCCAGCTTGGGACAGCACTCGTAAAAAGGCCCAGCTAAAAGCTATGCTGATGCGCGAACAAGGATCCTTCGGATGTGCCATGCTACCTTACAGCCAGCTTGAATATGCTGCCTACAGGAAAGTTATGGAGGATCTTAATGAAAGGTTTGTAACTGAGAGTCGTTAAAAATCAGTGCAAAACTATGGCACTCGTGCCAAAGGGCAGTTCATTCTTTGAACTGTCCTTAGTTTTTTCTTACCATTTCGTTTATCAAATCGAAGCCGCCTAAAACCCCATTTATATCACCAAGGTCTGATTTCACGACTTTGGGAATCTCGACAATGTTTTCCTCAATCTCTTTAAACATCGCATCTTTAAACTTTTCGAACTGATTAGACACTCCCCCTCCAAGAATAACTATTTGCGGGCTCCACAAAGCTTGTAAATTAATTATTCCGGAAGCCACATGCCTTCCAAACTCATCCCAAACCTTCTGATCCTCGCAAGTTTCGGGATCAACCCCATAAAATTCTCTAAGAGCTGAGCCTGAAGCATAAGCTTCAAAATGTCCTTTGGGAACTTCCCTATTAGGAAATCTTCTTCCGCCTTCTAATATGACTTGTCTACCCGGCTCCAAATTTCTAGGCGTGTTGAGTATTTTCTTATCCAAAATTAATGTGCCGCCAAGGCCAGTGCTTAAAGTTAAGTATGCAACCGCTCTGTAGTTCTTTCCTTGACCTCTTATAGCTTCCCCAAGTCCAGCTAGTGCGGCGTCATTTTCTACAATCAGATTGGCACCTTTCTCAACTCCAAAGAATTCTTCAAAAGGCATGTCTTTTACACCTGGGATGCGGGGTATTCTAAGAACCTTTCTCTCATATCTATCGATCGCTCCCGGAACTCCAATACATACATATTCAACCTCCTCACCATCAATAACTTTAGAAATTGCTTGATGAACGGACTTTCTTAATCCTTCAATATCAGGTATCGTTAAAAACCTTTCAATCTTATAAATCTCCTTCAAATCTTTCGAGGAGGCAACCCGTGTATTTGTTCCGCCTAAATCTATTGAGATATACATATTACCTCCACATCTTCCATTTCTTTAAAAACTAACGCCGGAAACTTAGCAATTTCTTCTTCTCTCATTATATCCTCAAAAGCTTTAAGTTTTTCTTTGGTATTCAAAAGCACAATGGCAACATCAACATGATTTCTTATGGTATTAAGGGTTAAGGTAACTCTTTCACCGTATTTATCCCCACTTTTATATCCAATCACTAACTCTTCTGAAGCAATAGCTGGACTGTCCGGAACAATACCCGCAATATGTCCAGCCTCACTTACCCCAAAAACTCCAATTATTCTTCCAGCGTATTCAACAAAAAGGTCAGATAGCTTTGACGCGTAAAGTATCGAGGTCTTTTCAACAGTGTTTTCGCCTATTAGCATAGGATGAAACCTTCTACCTTCTCTTTCTATGCGAACCAGTAAGCCCGAGTCCTTAATCATTCTATAGTTACTAAACTCATGCATGGGAAAGGTTCCCCAGCGGTCATCAACCTGTGCGGTGTCTCGTGGCAGTTTGAAACTATCGTTATTAGCCATCTGAAAATAGAGTTCTTCAGGAGATTTACCACCGGAAAGAAGTAATAAATAATCGTTAAATTTGTTTAACAGGTTTATAACGTACTCGGCCTGTTTTTCAACAGATTTTACTTTGACGATTCTTATGGACATTAAGAAAATTATACATGGAAGCGGAGGAACTCAAAAAAGCTAACAGCAAGCTTAAAATCCATCGGGAAAAGCCCAACAAGCCCAAGCCTGCGATTTCCAAACTCTTTATAGATGAAAGCCACGTTATTAAGCCTAGATGAACTTATATTAATGTGATTTGTTACAAGTGTCGGGTAAAGCGAAAAGTTGTCTTCAATAAAATTCCAGATCTTCTTTGGGTTTTCAAGAAAATTCAGAACCTTGCCAACCTCATCGTGAGTTTCTAAATACCTTAAGCCGCGTAGTTTTACGCTCTTTTTGCCTAAACTAAAGGCACAACAACCCAAAGCCTCTGAAAAATACTCCAGCAAACCACCTATATCGTTGTTTCTCACAACTTCTTTAACAAAATTGTCTAAACGAAGTTGATAGTGCAGCGGCAACTCAAAATCGTTAAAAACAATTTCTGAAAGGTACTTCCTAAAAAGCTTATCGGTGACGACGTCTGAATCTTCACCATTAAGCTTTTGAAATACCCTTATATTTAAGTTTGTTAGTTTAGTTCCACTACTTTCCAACCAAAACCAGTTGAGCAGGTGAACTGTCTTTCAATCTTATTAATAATTACAGCTTACGGTAAGTTCTTGTCCTTCACTTATCTCCGACCAAACGCTTAGGCCATTTTCTGCAGCAATGAGGTTGTACATTTCTCCATCACCACAAACTCTTTCTGCTACCTGCCAAAGCCCCTCGCCAGCCTGAACTGTAACTATGTTAGGGGTGCCTGCGGTTTCTTCTGTTTGAGTTTCCTGCGCGTTGAAGATTTCGTTAAGTAACCCGCCTCTGTCTTCGGAAGTGTTACCAAAGTACCAAATGCTAAAAGCGGCAATAAGAACAAGAATTACGACTCCGGTAAGAAGATTTCCCCAGTTTGCTTCGGGGTTATCCCTTCTTATAGAAGCCATGAAATTGTTTAAACCTTGTCTAAATCTATTCACAAAGTTCACCCCCAATCAAAGAATTAATCATCGTTATCATCCTTTTTGTTATCATCGGAGGGATCGCACAGGTGTGCGGGGGCAGAACCCTTAACAAATACTTCACTTCTATTATCACATTCTGGGTCAACTTTTACAAAGACGTTGGAGGGGGCTTCAAAAGGCTCATTTGGCTTTCCCTCTAAGAGAACTAGCATTATTTTATTCCAGATAGGCGATGCTCCCGAAAGTCCCGAACTGAGTATTGGGTTCATCGGGGTGTTGTCGTTATTTCCCACCCACGTTCCAACCGTAAAAGAGGGCGTATAACCAAATGTCCAGTTATCACGTTTGGAATCTGTAGTTCCGGTTTTTACCGCAACCTGATGGCCTGGTATAACTAAAGTGCTATTGGGGCCAAACGCCGCGCTTCTTGCATTGTTATCCGACAGAATATTTGAGATTAAATACGAAACCCCTTTTGAAATAAGCCCACGGCCCTCGGATTCAGCATTGTAAATTTCATAACCGTTAGCGTCTTTTATAGATAAAATTGGCTCAACCTTTTTGTACTCGCCACTACGCGCAAAAGTGGCGTACAAGTTCGCTAGATCCAAAAGTCTTATTTCTTTTCCACCCAAAGTAATGGAAATTCCATACGATCCGTCAACTTCCCATCTTTGAAATCCCAGCTTTTTGCCAAATTCTACAATTTTGTCAGGTCCTAAAGTGTTTGCCACTTTTACCGCCGGTATATTGTACGAATTGGCAAGCGCCTGCCTTAACGTAACTTTCCCGTGATATCTCCCATCGTAGTTTACTGGCGTGTAGGGTGCAGAACCTGGAAAACTAAAGGTAATCTTTTCGTCTTCTATAACGGTTGCGGGCGTAAACCCGTTTTCTAAAGCTAAGGCGTAGGTTAGAGGCTTGATTGAAGAACCTGGCTGTCTGAAAGCCGTAATAATATCTACTTCTCCGTCAATTGTGTCGCTGAAAAAGTCCGTGGAGCCAACATAGCTTAAAACTTCACCATTTCTTGAGTCTAAAACCAGCGCCGCCCCGTTTGAAAAGTTAAGATACGAGTTATTAACCACTTCGCTTGTCACAATATCCTGAACCTTGTTTTGCAAATCCAAATCTAGAGTTGTTGTAATTGTAAGACCGCCTAAATTTACCAGACGGGTTCCGTATTCATGCTCCAGTTGGTCGCGGATGAAATTAACAAAATGGGGCGCTCTTATGTATTCTGTCTGTGGCGAGAAGTTTAGGGTTTCTGCTAAAGCCAAATCCACATCTGCCCGGCTCGCGTATCCTAACTCAACCATCTGCTCTAAAACCTGCGTCTGCCTCTGCTTACTCGCCCTTACATTCCCCGTAAAAGGCGAAAAAGAAGATGGTGACGAAGGAAGGCCAGCAAGAAAGGCCGCTTCTGCCAGATTTAAATCTTCAACATTTTTTCCAAAAAACTTTTGCGAGGCTGACTGAATTCCCCAAGCTGTGCCTCCATAAGAAATGTTATTTAAGTACATCTCAAGAATTTCGTCTTTTGTGTAGGCTTGCTCGGCCATTAAAGCCACAACTATTTCCTTAGTTTTTCGCGATATTGTTCTTTCAGGATCAAGGAGCACGTTTTTTACCAATTGTTGAGTTATAGTTGAGCCACCCTGCAAACCACCATTGAAAAGATTATTCCATGCAGCCCGTAACATTGCCCTAAAGTCCACACCAATGTGAGAATAAAAACCTCTATCTTCTATAGCCAAAGTTGCCTGAATAACATGTTGGGGAATTTTATCAAGCGAAACCGGGTCATAGTTTTTGTCAACATAGATTTCGTAAAGAAGGTGGCCCTGCCTATCTAAAATGCGTGTGGATTTATGATTTACTTGTGAAAGAAGTTCCGGGCGCGGAAGTTCGCGGTACCAGATATAAACTCTAAAAGGTGTATAAATAAACAAAAGCGAGAAAATAATTCCGAGAACAAAAGGCGCGTACCTGCTACCCTTAAGCGTTTTTCTAACCTTTCTAACAATTTTACTTTTTTTGCCCTTTTTTAATTCTTTGACCAAATTTGTGAATTGGGGCTGCAATTTCTTAACGGCCTCCACAGCAAACACTGCGATCTTCAAAACATGTGGTATTAATTTTTTGTAAAATTTGCGAATTTTCTTTGAAATCGGCTTTAGGTTTGAATTAAGCCTAAGTTTACGAATAGGGCTTTTGATTTTTGGGAATTTGAATTTAAGTTTAGGAAATCTTTTTGGCTTTAATTTAATCTTGGCCGAAAACCTGACAATTTTTTCAAACGGTAGCAAAACACTTCGGCCAACAAAAATAACAATACCAATCAAAGCAGCTATAGAACTGTTTAAAAGCTTTTTAAAATTCATTAAACGCGATGGCAGGGGAATTTACGCTGGCTTCATTTAACTTCAATGGTAGCCTAGAGTCAAGGAGTTTGGGTTATTCGAGGTATTTCTTAATACCTCTAACTTTGTCTCTCAAAAGAGCCGCTTTTTCAAAATTTAGTGTCTCGGCTTCGTACTTCATCATTTCGGTTAGGCGCTTGATTTCCTTTTTGATCTCATTTGGCGGCAGTTGGGCAAAATCAATCTCATCTATATCTTTGCCCAGTTTCTTAGACTCAAGTTGCTCCTCAAGTAGTTCGTCTATTAGTTTTTCTCTGAAAGGTTTTTCGATCTGGGTTGGTTTTACGCCACGGTCTTTATTGTACTTTTCCTGAAGAGCTCTTCGTCTGTCTACCTCGGCAATGGCACTTTTCATACTGTCGGTAAAATTATCAGCGTACATTATAACCTCACCCTCCAAATGCCTTGCAGCACGGCCCATGGTTTGAACCAAAGACCTCTCAGATCGCAAAAAGCCTTCTTTATCCGCATCTAAAATGGCAACCAGCGAAACTTCGGGCAAATCCAAACCTTCCCTTAATAAGTTAATTCCAACCAAAACGTCGTAATTTCCCCGCCTTAAGTCATCTAAAATGTTAGTTCTTTCCAGGGTCTCAATGTCAGAGTGTAAATAAGTAACTTTAATGTCTTTTTCAAGCAAAAACGACGAAAGCTCTTCGGCCATTCTTTTCGTTAAGGTTGTAACTAAAACCCTTTGGCCTTTTGAAACCTTATCTTTAATCCTTGCCTCCAAATCCTCTATCTGACCTTTTGTTGGCAAAACCGTAACTTTAGGATCAGGAATGCCGGTTGGACGAATAAGCTGTTCAGCAACATTTCCAATGGACATGCTCATCTCCCAATCAGCAGGTGTAGCGCTGGTATAAATAGTTTGATTTATTTTTCGCTGAAATTCATCAAAATTTAAAGGACGGTTGTCGGCGGCGGAAGGAAGCCTAAAACCATATTCAATAAGATTGCTCTTTCGCGCGTAATCTCCGTTGTACATTCCGCGGATCTGCGGGATTGTAATATGAGACTCGTCAATAATAACTAGAAAATCTTTTGGAAAAAAATCAAGCAGTGTGTAAGGGCTTTCTCCAGGCTGCCGGCCATCAAAATACCGCGAATAATTCTCAATTCCTTTGCAATACCCGATTTCCTGAATCATTTCCAAATCGTATTTTGTTCTTTGCTGTAAACGATAAGCTTGAATTGCCTTACCGGATTTATTTAATTCTTCAACCCGCAATTCCAAATCTTTTTCAATTTGTTTTATTGCCCCCTCTCTTCGTTCTTCCGCGGTAATATAGTGCTTGGCAGGGTAAATTACTCCCCAATTCCCTTCTTTCATCCGATGTTCAGTATAATCCTGTTCGTCTTGGGTTAGCGATCTTGAATGGCTTCCACGTCGCTCTGTAGGCAAGATACTGCGGTCTATTCTGGTTCCCGTCAAAGGATCAAAATGAGTAACTGAAACTAAAGTATCGCCTAAAAGCTCCAGCCGTACACCATAATCCTGATACGCCGGAAAAACGTCAACCACATCTCCGCGAACCCTGTAAGTGCCGCGCTTAAACTCAAACTCGTTTCTTTCGTAATGAAGCTGATCTAATCGTTTTAGCAAATCCATTTGGCGAAGTTTCATGCCGCCAACTAAACCTAGCGCAACTTTTGAGTACTCAGCAGGAGAACCTAAATTGTAAATGCATGAAACAGACGAAACGATAATTACGTCTTTTCTCGTCATAAGTGAGGTTGTTGCCGAAAGCCTAAGTTTATCTATTTCCTGATTTATGTCAGCATCTTTTTCAATGTAAGTGTCGGTTTGAGGAATGTAGGATTCGGGCTGGTAATAATCGTAGTAACTTACAAAATATTCAACGGCATTTTCCGGAAAATAATCTCGGAATTCTTGATAAAGTTGGGCTGCCAAAGTTTTGTTATGCGAAATAATGAGCGTTGGTCTTTGAACATTTTGAATAACGTTGGCAATCGAAAAAGTTTTGCCCGAACCTGTAACCCCGAGAAGAGTTTGGTGCCTTTCACCCTTTTTCAAACCTTCAGTTAGCTGCTTTATCGCAGTTGGTTGGTCTCCCGTTGGTTTGTAATCGGAAACTAGCTTAAACACTGATTTATTGTAACATCAAAACCTCTTGACATCTTCGGTAAAAGTTCGCTAATATGAATATACCGAAAGAAACACAAATGAGTCCAGTTACACTTTATAAACGCCAAAAAGAAATCTTAAACTTTATCTCTCAATACATTCAGAAAAATGGAACTTCGCCCACCCTTCAAGAAATTGCCAATGCCATGAACCTTTCGTCCCTTGCCACCGTCCACGAACACTTGCAAACACTGGCCAGAAAAGGCGTCATTAGAAGGTTTGAGGGCACAGTTAGAGGAATTGAGGTTTTGGATCAAACAATTGAAGCGTCATTGCAAGGAATTCAGCTTCCACTAGTGGGCTACATTGCCGCAGGTGAGCCAATTGAGGCTCTTGAGAACCCCTTAGAAACCGTAACTGTAGCTCCAGACCTAGTTTCGCAAACAAAGCGCTGTTACGTTCTTCAGGTTAAAGGCGATTCCATGATTAAAGAGGGTATTTTTAACGGCGATAATGTGGTCATTCAGCAGCAAGAAACGGCAAATAACGGCGATATAGTGGTGGCTTTACTTCACAACGAATTTGCAACTCTAAAAACCTTCTACCGTGAAAAGGGTGGAAAAGTGAGACTCCAACCCGCCAACGACACAATGGATCCGATAATTGAAGATGCGAAAAACATTAGAATTCAAGGAAAAGTTACCGGGGTCATAAGACGGTACATCTAATACTATCTTTTAAACCTTTTTTGTAGATTTTCTATAAAGCTATCTCCCCCACCAGAACGTCTCCTTTGATAAAACCAAATCACAAGAACTGCTAAAAGAGCAAATATTATTACGTAGCCCACACTTTCCCATGTTTCCAAACCTTCGTTCAAACTCTCCAGTGTTGTAAAGCCACTAAAACCTAAATATAAGTACAAGATATTTCGAACTAAAGTTCCCCAAAACGTTGAGTTTAGGTACGTACGAAGTTTAAGTTTTAGCAGGCCGCTTACGATTGACACTGGAGCGGTTGGAACAATTGGAATGGCGCGAAGTAAAAATAGAATTAGATCATCTTTTATACCACCGCTAAGAAGTTTACCAATTCCTTCAACCTCTTTATGCGAAACCCCTAAAAATTTCCCGAACTTTCCTAAAACTAGATCCTCCGCCTTATCGGAAACAAAATAGACTACCCAGCTACCAAGAGTTTTTGCCGCTGCACCAAGCAATGCTAACAGTAGCAAAAACACCACAGGCCTGCCCTGGGCCTCAGCAATGGAGCCTGCTAAGGTCATAACTAAGGGTGATGGAATAGGCGCTATAACTTCCTCAACAAATGCCCCTACTGTAACAAATATAGTGACGGGTATTTTTGTAGCGAGGTGTGTTAGATAGCCAACAGTGGCGGTAAACATAAACTTTATTCTAACAGCTTGTGTTAATATTTAGTAGATGAGCTTGCCCGAGTTGCCACAATTATACGAAAAATATGGAAAAGAAAAGGTTGATGAGGCTATCAGCTTTTTAACTTACCGCCACACGACTCCACTTCCCAAGGACGAACCTTTAGATACCCCGATTTTATATGTTTTCAGACATGGCCAAAGCCAGGACAATCTAGACCTTCTTTTTAGCGGCTGGCGTGATGTTGATTTAACAGACGAGGGTGTCGAGCAGGCGGAAGTTTTAGCAGAGAAGTTAGCGGACAAAAAAATTCAAATGCTTATTTCTTCTGACCAAAAGCGCACTTACAAAACGATGCAGATAGCGATGTCAAAAAATCTCCATGCGCAAGGTTTAGAAACAATTCTTGATAAAAGACTTCGGGAAAGAAGTTATGGAGACTGGCAAGGGACAAGCAAGCTTGTAATGCAGCTTGAAGATCCGAAAGGTTTAGCGGAAGTAAGGCGGGGCTGGAAAAAGCCTGCCCCAAATGGAGAAAGTTTAGTTGATGTCAATAAAAGGGTAAACGAACTTTTAGACGAAATAATCCCACAAATGAAAGAGCATAAGATAAATGTGGCAATTGCCTGTAGCAGCAACTCTATTAGGCCAATTAGAAAAAGGTTTGAAAATTTAAGTGAGGATGAAGCCGCAAACATAGAAACTCAACTTGCTCAAGATTACGCCGCCTACCCAATCAAATAAGCTTTGCCAGAAAATATTTCCCCCACCCGCCAATATGCCACACAAAATCCCAAATGCTCCACGCGCCAATAAAGTAGTCGGAGATTGCATAATTTAATTTGTAGTCGTCCGGAAAAATATCCTGGAAAATAAGTTTTGCTCTTGTCATATGATCGGCTGAAGTTATTATTACAACATCTTTTATATCGTGGGCTTTTAAAATCTCAAGCGCACCCAGGGCGTTTTCGTCTGTGTTCATCGAAGTTTGCTCAACAAAAACTTTATCCTGCGGTACACCTCTTGTTACTAAATAATCTTTCATCAAAACTCCCATGGGTATTTCCGAGTCATTAAAAAGCCCCGCCCCACCGGTTGTAATAAGGTAATCTACTTTGTACTGTTTAAAAATCTTGATTCCCTCTTCCAATCTTCGAATGGAACGCTCGGAAAATTTACCGTTCCAATACACGTGTCCAAGTATTACTCCCGCGGTTGCAGCCTTTTCGCACTTAAAGATCGTAACAATTGAGATGTTGCTAGGGCCAAAAATTTTTTCGATTTGAGGACAATTTTCATCCCACACCTGGCGCCTGTTCCAATCGACAGATCTAATTACATAATCAACGTCTGGATTAAATTCGCGAACAACGGTTCCTTTGAAGTAAAACAAAAACGACTCAATATTATCCGGAACGTACACAACAGCATCTGGCCCAATAGAATTTAAGTAGCTCGCGGTCTGGGCAAAATATTCACCGCTATTATCATAAACTTGAACCTTCATAGCGCCATTAAACCCGTCAAGAATCGGTGAGTAATACGCCGAATAAACCGGGTGGTAAATGTGTGCAACATAAACGAAAAATAAAAGGACTCCGAATAGACAGACAGAAAGTTTTTTAAACGACAGCTCCGAAAGATAAAGTGAGACAATAAGAATAATCGGAGGAATAAAAACCAAGGCGTACCTATCAATTTTTTGACCTGCAACGGAGAGGAACAGATAATAAATCCCGAGGTAAGCAAACACGTAGGAAGCTTTTATTTTCTTAAGCATCGCAAGCCCAAAGAAAAGCAGCGTTAGCGGGCTTAGTTTAAATAGCAAAATAGCGGCGTAGTAAAACGACCCTGGTAAAATAACAGATTCTCCTCTAATTTCATTTGTAACGGCTCCGAGAAGTGCTTCTTTTACATTTTGGAAAACGGTTAGCGGAGCAACCCACAAAGCTGGGAACAGGACAAACAAACTCAAAAGAAAAACAAGCAAAAATTCCACTAACCTCTTTTTGTTCGTACGAAAAATTATAAATACAAAAAGTGGGAGAAGTATAAGCGAAGTGAATTTGGCCAAAACCGAAAGTGAAAGAAGTGCCGCGGAGAGTAAAAGTAGTTTTCTGTTCTGATCCTTAAGCCATAACAGCAAAGCCAAAAACGCGGTAAAACCAAAGTAAATCTCAAGGGAAGTAACATGGTACCAACGGTCAACTCCTATCAAATAAGGTTCTAGAGCAAGAAGTGAACCATAAATCACCGCAGTTTTTTCACCGTACAGCTTGCGCAAGGCAAATAACTGGGCCGCAAAAAGAATAGTCAAAACCCCCACTATACTTGCCTGCCCAACCATGTTGATCGTGGGAAAGTAGTCGGCATGCTCCAAAAGTCCTTTATAGACAAAGTGTTTGGCGGGGATGCTGACCCACATTAAAGTTACGCCGGGCTGATAGTGCTGGTAGGTTGAAGCAAAATCAAAGTTCGCGATTGCGGAAATAAAATTTTCTGTCCGTCTATGCCATCTTGTGGCGTCGGAATTGGCTATGTCGCTACCAAGCCCAACCGTTCGCACGAACAAAAACAAAATCGTTAAAATCAATAATTTGTGCACAAAGTTCAACCTGTAATAGAATTGCTGCATGCTACCACTTATTCTAGCAGTTGGGGTATTATTTAGACTTTTTAATCTTGGGTATTCGGACTTTCAGGGCGATGAGGTAGTGGCCCAAAACTATCTTTGGGATGAGAGAAGCTTTGTTACTTTCCTCCTCACACGAACCATTGGGCCCGGGCAGTTTATTATTTCCAAAATTATGAACTTTTTCTTTCTCGACTCTCCCCGCCCCGAGTTTTATCAAAGACTTCCTTTTGCCCTCGCAGGAATTGCTCTTCTCATCGTCGCCTACACAATAATTGCAAAATGCTTTAACAAAAACGCAGCGATCATAACTACACTTTTACTTGCAACGTCAGGTTTACTTATTGCCTTCGCAAGAATTGTTCAGTATCAAACTTTTGTGATGCTCTTTAGCCTCCTGGCAATCTACACCTTACATTTGTACTTTCAGCAGCGTAAAGAGAAGTTTTTAAACATTTCTGCAATTTTGTCAGCTGTTTCGCTTCTTTTTCATTACGATTCCCTAAGTTTTATTTTGCCCATAATCTTCATACTAGCCTTTACGAAAAGCTTTAGGGCGTTGTTTAAGTATCTGATCATTGTGGGCGCTATAGCGGGGAGTTTTTACATTCCGTTTATCCTCACACCAACGTTTAAAACAACGTTCTTCTTTTTACTAGGGGAGCGAATTTCTTCCGGAACCTCACACGATTCAATATTTTATTCGGTAAAACTGCTTTTCATATACCATCCAAAAGAATTGCTGGTTTTATACGGGTTGGGTTTTCTAGCGGTTTGGATAGGTTTTATGAAAAATGCATCGAAACTCGAAAAAACCAGTTGGCTTCTAACACTCGCGCTAATTCTTCTACGATTTTATTTACAAGCTTCTAATCCAATTTTAATTTACTCATCTACTTTGATTCTTTGTTTGCTGATTCTTAATTTCTTGATGAAAATGACAAAAACTATACCTTCGTTTAAAAATCTAATTGAACTTTGGTTTCTAGTTTCTTTTACTTCTTACGCAGTTTTTATGAATTTGCCCCTTACTCATATCTACAACTTCTTCATACCACTTTTTATACTGGTTGGCATCGAGTTTACAAGTCTAAAAAGTACGAAGAAGACTCTTACAGCAGGGGTTGCAGCTTTGGTGCTAGTTGTAGTAGTGTCTGCTCTCTCCTTTAATTTCAAGGCTTTCATAGATACATCCCCTGAGTACCCGTGGAATTCAAAAAGTTATATCTTCGGTCAAATGCCTAGAAATGTTGCTGGGGGTGAGGAGGTTAAAGGAATATTTGGATTTCCTTACTACCGAAACTGGAAAGAAATTAAAGGCTTTATCGATACAAAGGGGCTTTCTACTTATAACTCAAACGAAAAGTACAGGCTTGTGAAATATTATATGAAACCCCACGAATGGATTTACGGCGACGTAAGATACTACATTTACATTAAACTTCCGCAGAGTTTATCAAAATATGAAAAGCCGCAGGAAATTCCAGTTTTGGAAGGCCCTACCTTTGCCATTTACGAAAATCTTGTTTATAAGAAGGAGATGACTGATTAAAACTAGTTTGAACTAAGCTCTAGAAAAATCTCAAGCAGCCTATTGTACTTAGCCACTCTTTCACCTCTTGCCGGCGCGCCGGATTTCATGAATTCAGCCCCTACCGCCACCGCAAGATCTGCAATAAACGTATCTTCGGCCGTATCCCCACTCCTATGTGAAACTATGACTTGCAGATTATTATCTTTAGCGATTTTTATAAACTCAAAAGTTTCAGTTAAGGTTCCGATCTGGTTAGGTTTGGCAATAACCGCGTTTATTAACTTCATGGGAATAATTTGCTCCAGCACTGAGGGGTTCGTAACCGTTAAATCATCACCAACAATCATCAAGGTCTCGGAAAACTCATTGTAAAACTTCTTCCATGCCGCAAAATCTTCTTCCTGAAACGGATCCTCCAGATAAATAAGCGGAAAATCTTTCAACAAATCGCGGTAATAATCAGCTAAGCCTTCGCTATTTAAATGCAAGCCCTCCTCTTCAATAAAGTAATTCAAAATTTCCTTAAAAGAGTCGGCCGCCACATCAATTCCAAAAAAAACATTGCCTCCGGGTTTGCTTCTTTCAGCTGCACATTCTTTTATAAACTCAAGAGCCAGTTTTGGTGTTAAGCCATTTGGCGCAAACCCTCCCTCATCTCCAACATCAATATCCATACCAGCTTTCGCAAGGTTTTTCTCTAAATCATGGTAAATGTTTACACCCATTTCATATGCTTTATCAAACGGAACTTTTTTAGCAGGCATTACCATAAACTCCTGAAAGCTTAATTTATTATTCGCGTGCTTTCCGCCATTTAAAATATTAAAGGCAGGTGTTGGAATTGTGTATTCGTTATTCCCTGGATCAAAAATTTCCCTTAGATATTTGTAAAGGGGCGTTCCTTTTGAAGCGGCCGCAGCCTTGCTTACAGCCAAAGAAACAGACAAAATGCTATTTGCTCCAAGATGCCTTTTATTTTCCGTTCCGTCAATTTCCACCAAAGTTTTGTCTATATTGCCCTGATTAAATGGGTCTTTTCCCAATAGCGCCGCGTTTATTACATTTGAGACTAAATCCACGGATTTTTCGGGCAAAATGTCCACCGCCTCTTTTTTTCCTTTTGAAGCGCCCTCCGGAACGCTTTGAACCCCCACCGACCCGTCATCAAGCGTAACCTTGGTCATAACAGTCCAGTCTCCCCGGGAGTTTACTATCTTATGGCATGAAATATTAGAGATTTTGGGCATTATAGTTTTTTTCTTCCTACCTTACTTCTTGGATTTTCTTTTCAGCAAGCCCTGTTCGGCATCATAAATGATCTTTCGCGTTTTATCTATTACGTCAGGGCTTATGGAAACCGAGGTCATTCCCCAACCAACAAGTTTTTTCACCAAATCGGGATACTCAGAAGGGGCCTGTCCACAAATAGAGGAAGTAACTTTATATTTTTTCGCCGTAGTGATAACTTTTTCCAAACACCACAACATGGCCGGATCCAACTCATTGTAAACACTTATTACTTTCTCATTATCTCTGTCAACTCCTAATATAAGCATGGTCAAGTCATTTGTTCCTACTGAAACCCCATCAACCCCCTCGTCTAGGAACTCTTCCAACGAAATAACATTAGAGGGAATCTCCACCATCATCCAAAGTTTAAAATTACTACTCCTTCTTAATCCAAATGAGGCCATTAACTTTTTTACCTCCCTTAGCTGTTCAACCGTTCGAACAAACGGTAGCATTACATATAAATTCTTGTAGCCTTTTTTATTACGGACAATTTTTATAGCTTCGATTTCCATTTTAAAGACATCTGCATCGTCCAAGTATCTGGAAACCCCTCTAAAACCTATCATTGGGTTTGGTTCTTCAGTTTCAAACTGAGCCCCACCCTTTAAATTTCGGTATTCATTTGTCCTAAAATCTGTTGTCCTATAGACAACGGGTCTGGGGTGAAAGGCCTTGGCAAAGGTCTCTAAACCTTTAGCCATGTGATTTATAAACTCCTTTTGCCTTCCCTCCTGCACAAATTTCCTCGGGTGTGTGCCCATGTGAGCTATCATAAATTCAGCGCGCAATAACCCAATACCATCAACATTTCTTTTTGCATGCAGGTCTGCAAGTTCGGGTTCGGCAAGATTCAAATAAACCTTTGTTGCAGTTTTGATACTTTCTTCCGAAATGGAAGATATACTTTCTTTTTTACTTAACGCAACCACAATGTTTCCCTCAAACACCTTTCCATTTGAACCATCAACACTAATAATTTCACCATCTTGTAGTATTTTTGTGGCCTCGCCGGCCCCAACTACAGCTGGAATCCCAAGCTCACGACTTACAATTGCGGCATGTGAAGTTCTTCCTCCCTTATCAGTGAGAATTGCAGCTGCCCGTTTCATTGCTGGAACATAATCAGGGTTAGTCATTTCGGCAACTAAAATATCGCCCGGTTGAATTTTTGTAATTTCTCCAGACGACTTAATAATTCGTACAGGCCCACTAACAGCTCCCGGTGAGGCTCCCAAGCCCTCAAGTAGCAGCTTGGCATTCTTCTCGTCAGAAATTTTAATCTCTCCTACAACATTACCTCCCATTTTCAACGTAGTAACCGGCCTGGACTGAACAATATACAGAGTTTTGTCCTGATATCCCCACTCCATATCCTGCGGCCTGCCATAGTGCTTTTCCACTTTCATACCAAGTTTAGCCAGTTCAATCACATGTTTGTCATCAAGCTTTTGTTTCTCCTGGTAGGCCTTTGAAACTTTTACCTCGCCCGCATCTGTAAGCTGCCAGGTCTGCTTTACAATTTGTTTTTTCGTAATTTTTCCCGTTTCTTTGCTTACAATAAACTGGTCTGGAGTTATTTCACCTGAAACAATGGGCTGACCCAAACCATAAGCCGCTTCAATTGAAACTTCGCTCGAACTGTTCGTAATAGGATTAACCGTAAACATTATTCCAGAAACCTCGGACTGCACCATTAGCTGAATGGGAACGGCAATTCCCACCTTCATATGATTAAATTTATTTTCGGTTCTATAAAAAATCGCGCGCGCTTCAAACAGAGACGCCCAACACTTTTGAACAGACTTAATAACGTCTTTTGCACCTTGAATGTTTAAGTAAGTTTCCTGCTGACCTGCAAACGAAGCATCGGGCAAATCCTCGGCCGTAGCAGATGAGCGTACTGCCACCCTCTTATCAAACTCACCACTTAGCTCGTGATATGCCTCGGCAATAAGTTTAGCCAGGTCTTTTGGCATTTGTGCCGCTAAAATGGCGGTTTTAATGTTTTTTGAAGCTTCAATAAGTTTTTTGGAATCCTGGGTATCCAAACCTGAAAGTTCAGTTAAAATCTTTTGACGTAATGAGGTCTTTTTCAGAAATTCAAAATAGGCGTAGGCGGTAACGCAGAAACCGTTCGGAACGGGAATTCCAGAACGGTACATTTCACCAAGGTTTGCGCCCTTACCTCCAACCAAAGATATACTATTTTTTGAAACTTCTTCGAACCAGAGAATTTGAGCAGTTTTTCTGGGCATAGTTAAAGTATAACATCTGAAAAAGGATGTGGGTAAAGTTCAAGATCCCCCTTTCTGTGTGAGAAAGAAGGATCTTGTTTTGTCAGGCCCTATTACCGGAACTTTATCTGAGCCAGTCCGATCGCAACCCCTGCCAGCAACATCGCGATGACTGGGATGTAAAGTCCAGTCAGGTCGGGAGCAAAGCCAGGATTGCCCATGGAGAGTAAGCCGACACACATAAAAGCGCCAATTCCCACAAGTGTCGCAAGTAGCCCCACACCCATCCACCAGGCCTCCCAAAGAGGCGTCCACATGTACACCTCGCAGTCGGCAAAGGCAAATAAACCGGCGGCGAGCAAAAGCGAAACCCAAACCTGCATGCTCAGCTGATAGGAAAATGCTACGAAACTGCCAATCGCCAAGGCAGCTCCCACCAGGTGAAACCACTTAATTCTAACACTCGCCATTTCGAGCTCCTTTACTCCTAGGATTGTGAAAGATTTGTTTCGGCTATTATAGCAACAAAATTCTATAACGTCAACGCTATAGGGTTACGCTGTGAGATAAGTTTATAAAGGAAGCGTGAAAACTACTCTCGTACCACGGGGTTTATTATCTTCAACCCAAATTTTACCACCGTGCGCCTCGACAATTCCCTTGGTAATGACCAACCCAAGTCCGGTGCTGGGCATTTCAGGATCATTAGATTTATGTAATTGCGCAAACTTGTGAAATAGCTGAGGTT
>MEVA01000016.1:37528-41477 GCA_001772625.1 candidate division WWE3 bacterium RIFCSPHIGHO2_01_FULL_42_13
TTATGTAATTGCGCAAACTTGTGAAATAGCTGAGGTTTTTTATCCGCCGGCACACCCTCACCCGTATCTGCAACCTCAACCCTAACTAAATTTCCACTCTCAATCTTTGTTGTAACGGTAATGCCACCTTCTTGCGTGAACTTTATTGCGTTAGACAGAAGATTATTCATTACCTGCGTCATTTTTGCCGGATCAAAATTAAAAGGCGTTAAAGATGGGTCAAGCTTAGACGCTAAACTTAAACCTCTTTCCTTAGCCAAGCCTTCATAATTTTTAACTTCACCTTTTATCAGGGTGTTTAAGTCACTGGGTTTTTTGTGGATTTCAAACTTGCTGTCATCCTCACGCGCGTCTTCAAGTGTCGTATTTACCATCTCCAACAACTGATTAGCAGATGCCTCAATTTGAGTTAAAATTTCGTTTCTTTTTACTTCATTAAACCTTTCCGGGTTTTTTAGCAACATGTCGGCCATACCTTTTATAACCGTCAGGGGCGAGCGTAGCTCGTGAACCAGCATCGCCATAAAACCCTCGTGCTGGTGTCGGAGGTTCTGCTCTTCTGTCTGATCATGCAGCAAAACTCCCACCCCCGGAACTCCGTCGCTAACTTCAATGGGAATTACGGTTATTTGAAAGAACTTTCCATCGACTTTAACTTCGGAAACTTTATCGGCCTCGTGGGTTTTAAAAACCTTGGAAATTACTTCTTCAATTGGAAAATAATCTTTAAACGCGTCCATGAGGTCAAAAAGAGAAATAGTTTTTATAGGCGATATCCCAAGCATTTTTCTGCACGCAGGATTTGCAATCAGAAGTTTGAAATCTTTATCAATCACAAAGACTCCTTCAGTCATCTTCTCTATCACAATTTCTATGGGGGCTTGAATGGGCAGCGGGCTCATTAAGTAGTTAGTCAGTCACCTTAACGACAGACTCCGTAGAGTCGCCTAAAAGTGAAGCTATTTTGTCTGACATCTCGGAAGGTGTAATTTTGTACTTCATGATGTAGTCCAAAGCACCTAACTCCAAAGCCGTAGAGACATTTTCTTCATTTCCAAAGTTCGTAAGCATTACAACTTTCGCGTTTTTTATATCCTCCGAGTCCCTAACTTCCTGCAGGATTTCCAGACCATTTTTACCCGGAAGCATTACGTCAAGTAAAACCACGTCGGGAGTATTTTGGCGAACTGCCTCAACCGCAAGGGAACCTTCCGCAACATGTATAACTGTATTTCCCTTAGATTCGAGCTCCATTTTATATAGGTTGGCCAAAGCCATATCGTCTTCAATAAGCAGAATTTTTCGCGCCATATCAAAATCATACCAAATTTGACCCCCTAAACAAATATCTTTATGCTTATTCGTATGCGCAACAAAGGCGGAATTTTCATAGCTGCATTAGTTTTGGCCATTTGGGGCATTTTGGGCTACTTTGTTTACGATTTTGCCAAAAAAGAAAACATAGACATCATCTCGCCCCTCGCAAAAAGCATATCCCAAAACTTTGATGAAATTACAGGCATTAGAAAAGAGGATACTGCGTTTAAAAACGATGTTATCAATGTGTTGCTTGTAGGAACCGACACAAGCGAGGGAAGGCGCGCCCGAGGCCAAGGCGGATTTAACACCGACACTATGATCTTAGTTTCCGCAAACCCACTAACAAATCGTGTTTTGCTAACCTCGGTTCCGCGCGACCTTTGGGTGAATGGAAATAAAATTAACGCTTTGTATACCGTTTACAGCGAAGAAACCCTTATTGACGCTTTTGAACAAATAACAGGCCAGCAAGTAGACGGGGTTATTACGGCCGACTTTGATCACTTCCGCTGGATTATTGACTCGTTTGGCGGCGTGCCTATAAACGTACAAAACACTTTCACTGACTACGAATTTCCAAATTCCACCGATTCCGGAGCCATGCCTGTTACATTTGTAGCGGGTGAAGAAGTTATGAGTGGGGATCGCGCGCTAGCTTTCGCCCGTTCGAGAAAGGGAAATAACGGCGAGGGAAGTGATCTCATGAGAGCCAAGAGGCAACACTTGATTTTACAGGGCATGGTAAAGGCTATTTCTCAGCCAAAAAGTATTTTTTGGCCAATGGATGTGGAAAAGTTTTTTAACATCGTAACCGCGCCTAGTAAAATATACACAACTTTATCTTTAACCGATGTTAAATACCTTTGGGATTTCTATAAAGACCGCGAAAGCTATACCGTTGAATCTCTGGTAGTCGGCGATCCTTACATTTATCACCCAACCGAAGGTTATATTGCCTGGGTTTTTATTCCCACCCAACCGGGCTTTGCAAACCTCCATGCGGATATTAAAGCCAAACTTAACGGCACATTTATTGACCCTAACACCGTCATTCCAACTCCGGAAGAGAAACAGCCTCAAAGTGTTGTGGCTGAGCCTTCCCCGCAACTTTAGTAATTCCAATCACATCAAACTGCCAAGACTCATACTGTGAGGCAATAGGCCTTTCGCTAATAAATATTTGGTCGCAAAAGTTTCCCAGTAATTTCCACGCTTTCTTTTATGCATGGACAAACGATAGAAAAATTAAGATTAAAATTGAATAGAGAAAATTCTATGGAAATAAGAAATTAGTTAGAAGTTTGTAAAGGGATGTCCGGAGCAATTCCGTAAAACTTTGTTAGGTCATCGGCAATAGCCATCCACAACGGCACAGCGGTCTCGGCAGCGTAAACACTGCTTGAGGGCCTATCTAGCCTTACTATCATAGAAAACTTCTTTGAGTTAGCTAAAAACCCCACAAAAGTAGCGTTTGTCTTTTGCGGATCGTACTTTCCGCCAACGGGAATTTGAGCGGTTCCGGTTTTACCCGCGATTTTATAGGTTTTAAGATTGAAAAACTTCGACTCACCACCATCAACCGCTTGGGTCAACAAGTTAATCATGGTTTCGGAACTTTCCTTAGACATTACATTTCGGATTTTTTTAGTTGGGATATCAATTGACTCCTCACCTTCAACCAGCTTTGAAATGATCCTTGGCTCCAACAAATCTCCTCCGTTAGCTATTGCGTTAAACGCGTTCAAAACCTGCAGAGGGGTGGCGGAAACACCCTGACCGAAAGCCGCCGTTGCTAAGTCAATGTCTGTCCACTCTTTATAATCTCTTAAGATACCAGTATCCTCACCTTCTAAATTCACACCGGTTTGCGAACCTAAACCAAACTTCTCAAAATAGTCATGCAAAGATTTACTCCCCACCACATGTCCTACCCAGGCCGCCCCTATATTATTAGATTTTTGCAAAAGCTGGATAATATTTTGAATTCCGTAATGCTTTCCATCCCAAGTATCTATTGTGTAGTCCGAGTATCTGGCAGGCCCGCTGTCATCAAATGTGGTCTGTGGAGTGACTTTGCCTTCGTCAATGGCGGTAGAAATGGTAAGGGCCTTAATAACGGAACCTGGTTCATAAGTTTCGGAAATCGCAAGATTTCTTCTTTCGGTGTTGTAGTTAGTTACCTCTTCAAGATTTTCCTCTTCATTCTCTTCATTTTCATCAATTTCTTCGTCATTTATTTCCTGCTCCACAGCCACTTGCGTATCAACCTCCTCGATGTCGTTAAACCTGGAAGGGTTGTAGGTGGGAAAGTTGGCCATGGCAATAACATCACCGGTAAAAGGATCCATAACCACAACACTTCCTGAAACGGCACCGTAATCTTTGACACCTTGTTCAAGTTTCTTCTCCACAATGTACTGAACGGCCCGGTTTATAGTCAAAACGACATTTCTACCATCAATAGGCGCGATAATATCGTGCCCACCCACAATAATTGGAGCGCCGGTCGCGTCACGTTCCTCAATTACCCGCCCGGGTTTTCCAATCAAATCGCCGTTTAAACTTCCTTCAATTCCAAAGTATCCATGCTCCTCTCCCCTATCGTTTTTTGCGACAAACCCTAAAACAT
>MEVA01000016.1:41490-154457 GCA_001772625.1 candidate division WWE3 bacterium RIFCSPHIGHO2_01_FULL_42_13
ATTTTCAGGGTAATATCTTTTGGGCTCAATTTCAAAACCAATTCCAGTAGCTCCCAACGCCGAAACTGCTTCCCTTTCTTCTTCTGACAAATAATGTTCTAAAGCCGCCCAACGTAAATCCAAACCTAAAACTTCGTAGAATCTATTTTTGTAACTTTCGAATAATGCTTCTTTTTGTTCGTCACTTTCATAGTAGCTGGGGCGCATTTGAACTAAAACACCGGCCAAATCGTGCGCAACCTGCAAAGGGTCGGTAATTTTATCTGGCTCGGCGTAAAGCAAATAGGCCACTTCCGTTGTTGCCAAAGGAAAACCATCGCTACTTAAAATATCGCCTCTTTTAGCCGGGATTTCCTGCAAAGACCAGTACTGCTCCTGAGCCATCGCTTTGTACTTTTCGTGTTGGATAACTTGAATGTAAAAAAGACGGGAAATAAAAAGTGCCGCAACCAGGACTTGAATAGAAATTAAAATATTTAAACGGGACACTTATTAAAAACCTGTGCCCGGAGTTGTTGCCGCAGCAAACTGGGCCGAACTAATCACGGCCATTGGCTGATTATATTCCTGAAAACCTAAAGCGTAAGCATGCTCCTCAATTAATGCCAAAGAAGAAATTCTCGAAATCTCAAGTTTCAGAGAAGACACCTCTCTTTCTAACGTTTCCTGTCGGTTTAATAGAGCGGCCATTTCATTTCCTTTGACAGCGTATTTATTAGTAATAACAACTTGGGCAGTTAAGCTTAATATTAAAAGAAAAAACGAAAGCTTAGTACTAAGTTTGAGTAGATTTGCTTTGTTTGTTTTAATTTTTGGCAGTTTTAGTTTCATATATCCTCATGCGAGCGCTTCTTGCACGCGGGTTCTCTCTTACCTCATCTTGCGAAGGCACCATTGGTTTTTTTTCTACGGGCTGCACGCCCGGACCAAATTGTTTTGCAATCCGGTCCTCAAGCGAATGAAATGATATGATCACCATTCGCCCGCCAGGCAGTAGAAGGCGTGCAGCCCGAGGCAGTGATAACCTTAAGTTTTCGAGTTCGTCGTTAACGGCAATTCGCAACGCCTGGAAAACCCTGGTTGCAGGATGCAACCGATTGTTATCGTAACCTGGAGAAGTAGAACCAACCAACACATCAACTAAATCTTTTGTTGATTCAAACTTCTTCAAATCGCGATGCGCCACAATTGCCTGAGCAAATCTTTTCGCAAGTCTCTCCTCACCGTATTCTCGAAATAGCTTTTCTAGTTCAATTTCTGGCAGAGCATTAACCAAATCTGCTGCTGTTACCTGCAAACTCTTGTCTAGTCGCATATCGAGCGGTTGATCTTGAGAAAAGCTTATTCCTAAACCCTCCTCTTCAAGCTGCGAAGAACTATAACCTAGGTCGTAAATTACTCCGTTTACTTCGCTAAAATCATTTGCTTTTGCCAAATTTTCAATGTTCCTAAAGTTTCCCTGAACGGCGGTAAAATTATTTTCAAAACCTGCTTCAGTAATCCTTTCCTTTGCCCTATTTAGCGAACCTTCATCCAAATCAATGCCCAAAACCTTTCCGCCTTTTTTCAAAATCTCTAAAGTATGTCCCCCATCTCCTAAAGTGCAGTCAATGTATTTCCCATCCGCCGTAATTTTCAAAGCCTTAGTTGCCTCATTTAACAAAACCGGAACGTGATAGCTCTTTTCCATATAAATTTACTCGGCAGCTAGACTTTCCGAAATTTTAGCTAGGTACTCTTTCCAAACTTGCGCGTCCCAAACCTCAACATGATCTCCGGCGCCAATTACAATCGTTTTTTTATCCAAACCTGCATACTCTTTCAAATTAGGCGGCAGAACTACTCTTCCCTGATCATCAATTGCTGTATCCGTTGCCGAAGCGTACATGTAGCGCTTAAGTTCCCGCGTCCTTTTATCATTTATTGGATTGTCAACTTGCTTATTCGCCTCGGTTATCCAATCTTCTTTATCGTAAATAAAAACACACTTCTCAAAACCGCGTGAAAGAACTACCTCATCGCCTCGTATCTGTTCACGAAGTTTCTTGGGCAGTGCTATTCGCGATCCTTCAGTTATGCTTGGACTGTATTCCCCAAGAAACATTCTCATAGAGCCTTTTGTGACCGAAAAACCTTTGCTTGGTGATAAATGGCAAAGGAGCAGTTTTCACCATTTATCACCATTTAACTTCCATAATGGGACATTTGATATCCATAGTCAAGACAAATAAAACCCGAATATGTTGTGGTTATGGGAAATTTGCAACTTTTTTGTAAACTAAAGGCAGCGAAGCTTATAGTAGAATTAGGGTTTGAAAAATGAGTTTAATTCACCTACTGCGACTCTCCTCTGCTCCATCGTATCTCTATCTCGAACCGTAACCGTATTATCTTGCAAAGTGTCGTAATCAATTGTCACGCAATATGGGGTTCCGATTTCGTCTTGGCTTAAATATCGTTTACCGATGTTTCCCCTATCATCCCAAGCCACGTTAAACTCGCGTTTCAACATTTCGAAAACTTCCCGTGCTTTTGTGGTAATTTCATCTTTATTTCGAACCAACGGAAAAACAGCAACACGGTAAGGTGCTACGTCCGGAGATAATTTCAAAACGACACGTTCTTTTTCTTCAACGTATCCATTCACAAGCAAAGCTAACAAAACACGGTTTATACCAAAAGTTGGCTCGACAACATGCGGAATAAACTTTTCGCCACTTTGCGGATCTGTATAACGCAAATCTACATCCGACTTTTCCATGTGATTTTTAAGATCGAAGTCGGTTCGATAAGCAAGGCCTAGCATTTCCTTAAATCCGCCCGGAAATTCAAAATCTAAATCTTCGGTGCGAGTTGAATAATGTGCGCGTTCCTCATCTGTATGTGTTCTCCAGCGAAGCTTACTTTCATCAATTCCTAAAGATTTAATCCAAGAGAGCATTTCCTTTTTCCAATATTCGAAGTGTTTCTCCCAGTTATCAGCTGTTGGATGGAAGAAATATTCAAATTCGGCCAAATTAAATTCCAAAGTTCTAAAAATAAAATTTCCAAGAGTAATTTCGTTTCGAAAAGCTTTGCCTGATTGTGCTATACCAAACGGGAGTTTTGGCCGCATTGTTTCTAAAACATTTCTAAAATTTACGAACATTCCTTGCGCAATTTCTCCTCGAAGGTAGGCAAGGGATTGGCTTTCTTCAATAATCCCGATGTGAGTTTCGAAAAGAAGGTTAAACTTTCGCGGCTCGGTCCAATTAAACTCTCCGCAGTTTGGGCATTTCAGCTTATTTTCCGAAATTATTTTGGCCAACTCCTCCATGGACTTTCCTTCAACCTTTTCATTTGGAAGAGAATCTTCAATAAGATGATCGGCGCGGGTTCTGTTTTTACAGCTTTTACAATCAATGAGTGCATCGGTGAAACTTTTTGTATGCCCACTTGCTTCCCAAACTTTCGGTGACATTAAAATCGAAGTGTCCAAACCAAACATATCTTCACGGTCGTGAACAAAACGCTTCCACCAAGAGCTGGTTATGTTTCGAAGCATTTCCACTCCAAGAGGTCCCATATCATAGGTGTTTGCAAGACCTCCATAAATTTCCGATCCGGGAAAAACAAAACCTCGACGTTTCGCGAGGCTGACTATTTTTTGCATGGTTACATCATTAGAATTTGCCGAATTGACCATGTGGAAAGTATAACAAAGGGATGTTTAAAACGAAACACGCCGGCTCTGTAGTTTTACGCAGAGCCGACGTGTCCAAAACTCAACCAGATCTAACGCATCGCCTTAAAACGACGCACCTTGCTGTGGTGATACCCATCCAGCAAAGCTGGAATGCCAAAGGCCACAATCAGTAGTATAAGGTGGGCTAAAGGTACTAACCGAATATGTTCGGCAGGATATGCTAGCCAACCAGTCAGGGGTTGTACGCTGCAGCCAAACCAAGCCAAACCCGCTAAAGCAAAGGAAGCCGAGACACATAGGGTAAAAATTACTCCAAAGTGCGATGAGCCTGAACCCCAATCGTCCACGGTCATCCAGAGTGAAAAGGCGAGTGGGCCAGTAAGGGCTATCGTGGTTATCAACTCTGCGGCAGGTAGCACACTCGGAAACACCCACGACAGAACGAAAAGATTGATAGCGCCCATGATCAAAGTCGCAGCGGCTCCTCCGCCAAACCAAATTATGAGTGAGATTTCCCCTAAACTCGCAACGGAACTGCGCGATTTATCCCTCGCCGCTTTTTCCATAGCTTCTTTTGCAACCATCTCTTCCTCCTAGATTTTCACACTCCAAGCGGAGTGCTTTATGGGAAATAATACCTACACAAGTGCTATAAGTCAATTCCTAAGAATACGCGCCGCCCCTGCTAAAAGCTCAGAGTCGGCGCGATGTGTAAACTTACAACCTAACTTGAAGTTGCCTGCGATAGCGGTAGTAGCGGCGCAGGTCAACAAAAGTCGGAACACCAAACCCCAAAATTAGCAGGGTTAGATGTGCCCAAGGAACCATTTGGATATGCGAAGCCGGATAGGCTAACACACCCGGCAAAGACATATGAGATCCCAACCCAGCCAAGAAGGCAAGGGTCAGAGAGATGGCAATGCAGGCTGTGATCCAAATTTCTGCCCATCCAGTTTTCGCCCGCCAACTATCCAGGGCTCTAGTCGAAAAGAAGGCCAGCGGCCCGGTTAGAAACAAAGCAATCCACAATTCAGTGGGGGCCAAGGCCACCGGGTCAGGTCCGAAAAGACCCAAGCTGATAAAACCAAAGGCCAAAGAAAAAATCGAGCCTAAAGCAAACCAAAGAAAAAGTATTTCCGGTGCAACACTCCCCTTAAATTGTGAGGTACTTGTGCTGGTCATTACTCCTCCTAAGCTTTCATATTTTGTAGTCGTGGTCGGGATCGGTATCTTCCGCATCCTCCGACTCTTTGGGAGTTGCATCCGAGAACCCACCCAAAACGGCAATTGCCCCTAAGAATATTTGCACGAGAGGAATGGACCACCATTCACCAACCCAGGGAATTCCGTAGATAATAACGATAGCGGAAATGCTCCCCAGAATTGCTGAAATAAGCCCAGTCCAGATAAAAATCTGGTCCTCTCTACTTGTCCACTCCATTTTTTGCCCAAAAAGCACAAGCATTGTGCCCATGGAGATGGTAAAAAGCACCCAAAGTCCTACCCGTAGATTCGCCCACTCGGGGGTAAAAAACGTGGTCATAACAACGGCTAGCCACAAAACAAGCGATACCAAAATGCTAAACGCCCAAGCTCGAGCCTCCGGCATCTTTTGATTCGTGCTCACCGACCTACCCATGCTTTTAGCAACCATTGCGGGCCTCCTTCCAGCCTCTCTAGTTAGGATAAAGTAACGTGCCGAAGATTATACCTTTCCGCATGGTCGAAAACAAATGTTTACTTTCGCCTTTTCTTCGGATATAAATAAGGTATGGATTTTGGTAAAGTTATCTTCCACGTAGACTATGATTCCTTTTTTGCCTCGGTAGAACAGCAATATCACCCAAATCTTCGTCACAAACCAATAGGAGTTACGGGAAGTTCCCTCTCAAGAGGAGTTGTCTGTGCGGCATCTCGGGAAGCCAAAAAGTTTGGGGTGAAAACCGCAATGCCGGTGTTTGAAGCTAAGAAACTTTGCCCGCAAATAATAATTGTGAAAGGAGATTTCGAAAAATATCAATACATTCACGAAAGAACCCTTCACATTTGCAATAAGTACAGCGACTTAATTGAGCCTTTTAGCATTGACGAAACTTTTATCGACATGACTCAGACCATAAAATTCTTTGGGACACCAGAAGAGGCAATTTTCAGATTTAAGAAAGATGTGTTTGATGCATTTGGCGCCTATGTTACTTGTTCAATAGGGGTTGGGCCAAATAAATTGCTGGCAAAACTTACTTCGGACATAAATAAGCCAAACGGATTTTTTGTAGTAACAAAAGAAAATTTACAGCAGCTTTTAGAAGGCGTGGGACTTAGAAGTTTTTGTGGAATCGGGCCGCGGATAGAAAAAAGATTAAATAAACTTGGAATTTTTACGGTAAAGCACCTTCAGGCCGCCAGCCAGGAAGGCTTGTACAGAGAATTCGGGAATGTAATGTCCGGTTTTTTGAAAAGCCTATCTTTTGGCGAGGGGACGGTAACCGTAGATCACGCCGAATACGAAGAGTTGCCAAAATCTATTAGCCACGAGCATACGCTTTCTAAAAACACGTCGGATCCTCAGGTTATAAAACGCAACTTGCAAAGACTTAGCGATATGGTTGGGAGAAGGCTTCGCGAACACAATATGGTGGGTAAAACCCTTTCTATTTATCTTCGGGACAAAGACTTTAATAACTTTCACCAGCGGAAAACCATAAATCCGCCGACTCAAAGTTCACAAAGAATCTATAAAGAAATTGAAGAGATTTTTGATAGTTTAAACTGGAAAAAGGAAACGCGCTTAATTGGCGTGGGTATCTCTAATCTGAAATTAAAATACTTCACCACCCTTCCCCTATTTGCACAAGATCTTAAAGAAGAAATTCAACATGAGGCAATAGACAAAATAAATGATAAGTTTGGTGAATTTACAATAATTCCTGCTAACACTCTTAAAGCGGATAAAACAAAAGGTAAGATCTCAAGTTTCTTGCGGCATTAAACTTGTTACTAAAATTCCCCAAACATCTGAGAAACCCTAACATTCCCATCTAGAACGTCCCGGACATAAGACTTTATTATGGTGTTGGCTTCTTTTACTGCCCCGCCATTGCTAAGTAAGCCTTTGTTAATGTTCCTCTTGGTTTTTAGAGCATAAAGCAAATCAGCCGTCTCCTTAGACAAAACCAGACCCGGCACGTTAGGCTCACTGACAAAACCTCCAATGGCAGGATTAAACTTAATCACTTCCCATGTTCCATCGTACTTTCTACCCGTTCTGGCGCACCTGTCCAGATACATTCCATACCCAAGCAAATCCATAAGTTTTATTTCAAAAGAATTAACTCTACTTACCTCATTATCTAAATTTTCTTCCAGCTTTTCTAAACTTCGTACCAAAAGATCAAAAATTTCATTCTGCTCCTGATCTTCTTCCAAAAGTTTATAAACAAGTTCGGTAATATAAAATCCCCTCACAGAATTCCCCAGTGAACCTTTTAACTTTTTAAATGAGTTTAACGTTTTTACTTCTGTGATACTTTTGTAACCCCCCGCGTTTTCGGAAAGAGTTACGATAACGTGGTTTAAGGTATCCAAATTTCCGCCACGTCTGGAAGAAATTTTTCGAACTCCTTTTCCAGTGGCGATTATTTTTCCCTTTTCTTTGGTAAAAAGTGTGTAAATTTTGTCCGAGTCTTTAAAGTTTGTAAACTTTAAGACCACGGCTTCAACCGTATAACGAGACATGTTTAAATTCTAACAGAAAACCTATAACTCCGAGGTAAAAGTGGTATCCATTTCAATTTCTTTGGTCTGCTTCTCCCCATTTACAACCACGTTATAAACTTCGGTATCAATTCCAGGCTGCTTCTGTACATAAAGCCTGTAGGTATCGCTCATAAGCATACTATCAGGCAGATAATACTTAAAAGTCATGCTGGCTTTTTCATTTGGTGCTAAGATTTTAAACCCATCAAATACTGTTTTATTTCTTTCCTCGCTGGTTGTAGCTTCATCCTGAGAACCTTCCACGCTTATTAATTCTGAACCTAGTGGAACATACAGCCTCATCCAATCCTGAAACTGCTTTTCTAAAACTCCATACTCCCCACCTTTTGGTGTGTATGTGTAGTCAATTTGAACGGTTCTTACCCATCTGTTACCTTCGCGCTCTAAAGTATGCGTAATTTCTTTTGTAACGAACCAGTTAGTTTTATCTCCACCAAGGTTTGTCTGAACCACATACGCATAATCCCCCGCAACTGGATCCACAATTCTCCCAGACAAATTATATTTCTCAAGTAATGTTTGAGCCTCGGGGTCAAACAATACTGCCAGAATGTGCTTTCGTCTTACTAGATCAACAGCTTTATCAATAAGTTTTGGCCATAAATTATCGTTGGACTCAAATACATTAAGAAGCATTCCTTCCATAAGATCCCCCAAAACTTTCTTTCGCCCAGCCTGCTCGGACAAAGACAAGCTTGCGATATTTTCAAGCTCTAAAACCACGTTATCAGCACTAAAAGTCACACCATTTACGGTTACAGGACCTGTAACCTCCAAAAGCTCTTTAACCACTTCAGTATCTATTGCTACCACGCCATCAATCGGTTTAACTTCCCATGGTGCAACTTGGGCCGCAAGATCGTAAAAGTAATTCCATTGGTCAACAGCGGTTGGAAAATCGGGTGAAATATTCGCGTCCCTAGCATACATTCTTTCAACTTTTAGATACTGGTTGTACTTGGCTGGAACTGTAGGAAATGTGTGAAACGCGTCAATTGATTCAAGTAAGAAGTCGATGCTGTACATGTCGTGCGAAGAAAAGTCTGAAGTAAGCATCGCATTGCTTAACTTAAAGGTTGCATAGTTCGTCCAAAAACCACCGGTCGCTCTAATTTCTTTATCGTTTTGCATTATGATCGCAAATCTTTTTTCACCGCCAACCCCAAGCAGGCTTGGGATAATTTCAAAAGCCCTTTTAATATCCGGTCCAAACTCTTCCACATTTGCAAGTGAGCCTTGAGTTGCCATTATTAATTGACGTATCGGTTGGCCAAAAAGAGACTCCGGATACTTGGACGCATCCACGCTTTTCATTTCCCTACCAATGCCCGCAAGTTCCACAATTATTCCATCCATGTTTGCGGCGACATCCGGCATAACTGAAATCCAGGTGGCAACCGCTTCAGCCAATCCTGTGTGGCCTTGTGGAAGGTTGGGGTCTTGTTCAATATTTAAGCCCGCGGCTTGGGCAAAAGGCTCAACTAAAACCGCAAACTCTCTTCCTGCATTTACACCGTGCTTCCCCGCCGCAACAAAGTGCTCGGTGTCACCGTAGTAGCCCTTAAAAAGCGGGAAACTTTTCATCCATCCAAAGTTCTTATCCCTTGCTACCACCGCCCGGTCCAAATCCTTTTCCGTTTTATCTAAGGCTGCTTTAAAAGCAATGATGTCTCTTGCAACAAGGGTGGTGTTTAAGGTTTGGCCGTCATTTCGCAAATCTGTAACTACAGCAAAAACTGCGTATGCGGGTCGCACAACAAAAAGGAATGCTAACAAAGCTATAACGCCCAACAAAGCTAAAAAGACGCCTCCGCCGGCGCCTAGTCTTTTTGTTAATTTATTATCTTTGAAATTCTTTCCTGAAGTTTTTACTGATTGATTCATTGACGGATCAGTTTTATCATCGACCTTCTTTTTAAAAAGATTAAACGATGGCTTCTTTCTTGGACTATAGAAACTACTGTTTTCCATGCTTTAGATTTGTACTAAAAATTCGCTTAGGTGGCAAGGGTTAAGAAACACCACGACCTGTAATAATTGCCACCGGCGTTTTTACAATTATCATTAAATCATACAGTATGGAACGCCTTGTTGCATACTCCGCGTCCATCTTTACTCTTTCGGTAAAGGGTATTTCATTTCTACCACCAACTTGCCATGGACCTGTGATGCCCGGTTTTACTTGCAGCAAAGTTTCGATGTGCTTCTTGGCTTCCGGATATCTTTCGGCCTGCTCCTCAAGTTCAAACGGAAAGTATGCTCGAGGACCAACTATACTCATATGTCCAAAAAGAACATTGAAAAATTGGGGGAGCTCGTCTATGCTAGATTTTCTTAAAAACAAGGCGCCCGGAATTAAACGCGGGTCTTTTTCAGCCTCTATTTTGTAACCATTTCTAATGTACTCTTCGTAAAGTTTTTTGTTGGTTAATAACGCGTCGTGCGCGTTTGGGATCATAGATCTAAACTTAAACATCTTAAAATGCCTTCCGCCCTTTCCAACTCTTGGAGGAATATCAGCAAAAATTGGGCCCTCCGGAGAGACCCTTTTAATGTGCAGCGCAATAACTACTTTTACAGGCAAAAAGATTATTATCGCAACAACCGCACCACAAACGTCGATTATTCTTTTAACCACAAAGTAATAAGTCATGGGCGGCAGGATTATACATGGTTATAGGTTAAGGTACAAACTACGCAGATTGCAGTTTTTGCTTGCGCTGAAGCCATAATTCCGAGACAGTTTCCTTTATTTTGGCCGTAAAAACGCTCTTTTCGAACCTTTTTGCCTGCTCTCTGCACATTTCAGGATCGTATTTTTCGGGGTGGAAGGCCGTAAGAAGCGAGATTAACGCGTCCGAGGACTGTTCGTAGAAGAATTCGCCTGTTTTGCCCGGAATTACAGTTTCCACCGCGCCACCTTTTCCAAAAGCAATAACAGGTTTTCCGCTGGCCATTGCTTCAAGAGGCACAATTCCAAAATCCTCCTCCTGTGTATTAATCAACGCACGCACCCCAGACAAAATTATATTTCTTTTTTCATCATCCACATAGCCCAGAAATTCAATTGTAGGACCTGCTATCTTTTTTAAATACGCAAGTGCTGGGCCTTCACTAATTATCTTAAGGTTAAGTTTTAATTTGTTACATGCTTCTATTGCGAGATCAACTTTTTTCCAATAAGCAAGTCTTGTAAGAACTATGTAATAGTCCCCGAGTACAAATTCGTGGCGCGAAAACTTTTCATAATCAACAAATGGATAAATTACCTCGGCTTCCCTGCCGTAATACTTTTTTATTCTCTCTCGCGCACTCGTGGAATTGGCAATAAAGTAATCAGGTCTTTGGGCGGCTATGTAATCCCACTCTCTTAAATACGACAGTGGCAGGCTCAAGAAAGGCCTAGCTAAAAACTTAAACGGTTTCAAAAGTCCGTACGTTTCGTCCTCAAAGTATCTAGACGGTTCCCAAAACATCCGGCCGGGGGAGTTCATGTAACAAATGTGAAGTGTTTCAGGTTTGGTAATTATTCCATGTGCGTAGCGGGCTGAGCTGGAAATTACCAAATCAAAACCTGAAAAATCAAAACTTTCAAAGGCTAAAGGATGAATTAAAAACGGGGCGTAGTATCTATTCAGTTGAACTGAGAACGGAAGGTTTTGCATAAAAGAAGTTCGCAAATCTATTTTTTTGTCTTTACAAATCTTTTTCCACTTCCTTGAAGCTACTGCTGTGTAAATTGGGGCTTCTGGCCAAATCTCATGCAAGGCCAATAAAAGATTTTCTGCACCTCCAAATTGAATTAAGTCATCGTGGACTAAAGCAACGCGCATACGATCATTCTACAAGAACCTAAGCTATAATATAAGTCATGCTAATTGGATTAAATGGCCAGCGAATACTAATAGACAAGCCCGCGGGTCCGGAGGTTTATACCATAAATTTCTTCAAAGCCCTGGCCAAAACCGATCAGAAAAATAAGTATGTTGTGTATTTTACAAGCGAGCCCGACAAAAGCTTTTGGGACGGCTTAAAACAAGGCAACAGTAACTTTTCGTATAAGGTAGTGCCAAAGCTACTTTCCTGGACACAGGTTGGGCTGGCTCTGGAATTAATGAAAAGTCCGGTTGATTTGTTTTTTACCGCCGTACACACAATACCAATTATCCGTAAACCCAGCTTAAAAACCGTGGGTATGATTCACGGGCTTGAGTATACACATTCAGCCGAATACAAAAACCCGCTTCTGAGGCTTTCCGCACATTCACCGGTAAAATTTGTTGCAAAGAAAAGTGACGCAATAATTGTTCCTTCCCAGGCAACAAAAGATGAAATTTTAAAAAGGGCTTGGGGCGTGGAAGAAAATAAAATAACGGTTGTGCGCGAGGGAGTAAACGAAACTTTTTATAAACGCTCGGGCGAGGAAATAAAAAATGTTAGGGAAAAATATAATCTGAAAGAATACCCTTACTTAATCTTTGTATCCACCATTCAACCAAGAAAGAATATTCCGGTAATGGTGGGGGCGTTCTCACAGGCTTTGAAAGAAAAGCTTATCCCTGCCGAAACTAAACTTGTAATAGCCGGAAAACTAGGCTGGTTATATGAAGAGTCACTGGCTGCCCCCAAAAAGTACGGTGTTGAAGCCAGCGTACTCTTTGTAGGAAGGGTGAATGATGCTGATTTGCCACCGCTTCTTTCCGGTGCGAAAGCTTTTATAAGTTGCTCGCTTGAGGAGGGGTTTGGGCTTCCTCTGCTTGAGGCAATGGCTTGTGAAGTACCTACGGTTGTCTCGAACATTCCCCCGTTTAGAGAAGTTGGGGCGGAGTTTCCAATTTACGTTGATCCAAAAAATATAGAGAGTATTAAAAGTGGAATCGCGCAAATTTTTTCACAAGAGGGTTCGCAAGACGTACAAGGCAGAGCATGGTCGGCTAAAGAAAGGGCAAATAACTTTTCTTGGGAAAACACTGCCCGGGAATCTTTAAAGATTTTTGAGAACGTTGTTGAAGACAGATAGAGTAACTTCGGCTGTGTTTCGCCAATTGTACTTTTTAACCTGCTCGTGACCTTTTTTAATAAGCTCTTTTCGCAAACCTTCGTTAGTCAAAAGTTCGTTTACGACTTTTGCCATATCTTGAGGATCGTACGGATCAAAATACAAAACTGAATCTCCGTGCACTTCCTCATGAACTGGAATTCGGGAAATCGCGCAGGGCAAATCGTAAATCATACTTTCAAGAGCAGTTAAACTAAACCCCTCGGCAAAAGAAGCAAAAACGTAAGCTTGGGCCTGGGTTCGTAGCGCACTAACTTCGTCATCGCTTACTACAATATCAGAATTAGGATTTGAAACTTTAAAGGCGGGCAAAATAACGTGCCCGACCAAGCCTTCTTTTTCAATCTTTTCGTTCATCCTCTTTGAAAACTTGTCTATTTTGCTTACCAGAACAAGCTTCCCTTTGTAACCGTACTTGTTCCGCAAAATCTTAAACATTTCAACTACACCGTCAACATTTTTATGTACGTACATACTTCCAACGTGGAGGATGTAAGGCTTTTCAATTCCATATTTCTTCAAAACGTATTCAGGGTTTGCGTTAAGGCGGGTTAGGTCAGGATCGACTCCTTCGGGAGCCAAAACAAATTTTGACGGCGGGAATTTTTTAAAAGTCTGAATAAATTCCTTTCTGACAGCTTCTGAAGGCACAATAACTTTTGTTGATCTAAACAGTGCCCACCAAAACACAAATCTGTAAACTAATTTTTTAAGTAAAAAGTAAGGTTTTGGAAGTGTGGTGGCACTTTCTGTACTAAAAGTATGCATGGTCATATCCGGTATAGCGGTTACGATTTTCTTGGGATAAAGGATTGGAATATTAAAATGCGGAACATAGTAAAGGTCCAGGTTTTGCCAAAGTACTTTGAGAAAATATCTAATCTGTTCGTCAAAAGAATACCAAGTGTTATTTGCTAAATACTTCTTAAAGTTTGGGTTGCGAGGGTGGTAAGAATCGTAACCTTCCTGATTCATAAAGATTATGTATTGATTTTCTTTATCCACGTTTTCAAGCTCCTGCAGGATATTTTTAGCGTATCTTCCGGGACCTGCTTTTCCGTAGAAACGTGCGTCGATTCCTATTTTCATTACCCCATTATAGCGGATACGTGACTGGCCGCGACAAAGCACCGATAGTAATTTTGTGGTATATTCCTTGCACGAATTTGTTCAATTCTCTCGAGGAGGAAGGCTGTGATTAGACTACTTTTGAACATTGTAGCGGCGGCTGCTGGAGTTGCGTTAGGGTGTCTGTTTTTTACTTGGGATGCCCTTCCTGAATGGGTTAGCGCTCTCGGCCTAGTTTTTTGGGGCGGATCTGGCACGCTCTTGTTACTATTGATTTTTAGAAAGCCTGATGACGAAGTAATGACCGGAGCGGACGTCGTTTGGCCTTTCTTGGCAGGGCTTTTTAGCCCCATTACTACCTACGTGTTGATCCACGAAAGTGAGGAGAAATGAAACTCAGATCGTTTGTGAATGGGACGTTTTTGATTGTCGGAGGTGTAGTGGCTGGCCTGCTCATTAATTGGCTGCCCCTCCCAGAATGGCTTACATACCTTCTGATTACCGTTTGGGCGATATGTGTTGTAGGGCTGCTCATATCGTCGGTAAAAGGCAGTACCTATTATGATGGGATGGTGGGGATTGCAGACATGGGTTGGCTCTTTCTCCTAGGACTATTTTGTCCTATCATTATTGGGATTGCCCTGTTATCTCCTGACTAAAAAGTGGGTCATCAAACCCCAACCGCTTACCCCCAAAGGTAGGCGGTTTTTTCTTTGGTGCTGCCCAAAATGTTATTATTCAGTTTATGAACGTACTTGCAACAAAACGCTCTTTTTTTGACATCTTTATTGTTGGGGCGGGAAATGGAATAAACGCCATACTCGGCCTTCTCTTCTTCACCGCCGTCGCTCGCTCCCTCTCTATAGAAGATTTTGGTAAATACGCTCTTCTTACCAGCCTTTTAGTATCGCTATCAAAAATCATGGACTTCGGTACAAATTCTCTTTTTGTCGCTAAATCTATTACTAAACCCCAAGACTATATAAGCCGGTTCTTTTCGCTAAAACTTATATTATTTCTCGTTACATCAGTTGTAGCTGGAATAATTTTATACAAGCTGGATTTACTTTCATTTCAAATCCTAAAGATATTTTTAATTGGAGCTTTTGGGTATGGGTTAAACATTACGTTATTCGCCTACTTTCAACGCATGTCTGATTTTGTTAAGGCCGTAGCGCTAAACACTCTTTCGGCAACGGTTAAGGCCATTTTTGCAGGATCAATCTTTTTTCATTTGCTTTCTGTAGATTTGGAACTGGCTTACGCGATTTTTTCTGGCTCCATTTTTACTTGCATTCTTTTGATTCCATGGCTACCAAAGGGATTCTGGCACCCAAAAGTTTCTTTACAAAACGTAAAAAGTTTCTTTTTGGAGGCATTGCCAGCTGGAATCTCGCAAATTATAAAAGAGGGGTGGTCAGCGCTTGCTAACTCTCTGGCCAAACTTACAAATACATTTTCTGAAGTCGGGATTTATTCCTTGGCCAGTAAAATCGCTGATATTTTCACGCTGATCTCACTTTCAATTTTTACCGTCCTTTTGCCAAGAAACGCTCAACGCAAAAAAGACAATGAAATCTACGACATGAAAGAAACACTACTGTTAAGTGGCGGGGTTTTATTTTTAGCATTAGTGGCAATGGTTACGGCAAGATACCTGACTGTTCCGATTTTTGGCGAAAAGTTTTCGGCCTCTCTTGGCCTGCTAAATATTTTAATTTTGGCGGCGGCAATTACGGCAGTGCATTCCTTTATGGATAATTATTTCTTTGTGGAAGAGAAAACCAAAACTTTAATGAAAATTGGTGTTAGTAAGCTGATTTTTTTTGTGGGATCGGCGTTAATACTTACCAACCTTTACGATCTGCGCGGGCTTGCGATATCAAATCTTCTTGCCTCAATATTTGCTCTAATTCTCACTTTGAGAATTATCTTCAAGCGTAGCTAAACCCGCTTCTATTTTTTCTGTCAAAATTTGTTCTTCTACTGCTAACTCTTCAACTCTTTGAAGCTCGAGTGCGGTAACAGGTACACCTTTTCTCCTTTTCTCGGAAATCAACCACCCCAAATCCTCCTGCTCACGCTTAACATCTCTTAAAGCGCTGGAATCCCTTTCATACTGGGAATCCTGCAGGCCCAGAGCGTAATCTTCTATTTCCAGTACTAGAGTAAGGTTCGGGTTTTCCTCTCCGTACGTGTCGAACCTGCTTTCTTTTGTCAAAAACACTATTACCTCATCATAATCCGCGTTGTTAAGGGTATCCTTTAAGCTAGCAAAATTAGTTTCAACATACGTACCATCCGTGTAATACCTTATTAACGGAAGCTCAACTTTATCCACATACACAGGAAGCTCTAGTCCAAAAGTTTCATCTTTTTTCTGAAGTAACATTGCTTGAGCACCGGTCGCGTCTCCTGGGTAAACTATTCCTTTAACTAAAAATATATAAAAAAGTGCAAATGCCGCCAGAGCATAAATAAACAGGCTTTTGAAAATTGGGAAACCAAGTCTTGGAATGTACGAAATTATCTTGTTATAAACTCTTTCAATAAAATTCCCAACCATAATGGCCAAAACCGGATATAAAGGCACTATATACCAGACCAATTTTGATTTTGCCGAAGAGAAGAATAAGAAAATTACCAATGTCCAAACCATTAAGAAAATATGAGCTTTATTTTTCTTGTAAAAGGCCAAAACCGCGGCAAACGGAAAGGCCGCCAGCAAAGCCACAAACCAGATCCTCATGCTAACCTTAAGAATTATCAAATACCACCAAAACGGCCTACCCTTTTGTTCTATTTCCGAAGTCCCACGCTCAATCACGTGATAAAAAAAGTAGTTGTTGATAAAAATCTGGCCAAACCTTCTCCACATTTCCAAATGCCACGGTACAAAAATTACCAGCGCGGAAATTGCCGCAATCATGTAATCGCGGATTAGGTTTCGGTTGAATTTGCGCTCTTTCATTAAAATTAAAATAAGCTCGTTAATACCAATCACTAACGCTGGTAAAAAGCCGACAACATTTTTTATCATTGCTCCAAGTCCAATGCTTGCACCAATAAGAATCCAGTTTACCCACACATGCGAAGTTTTTTTCGGCGGATTAGGTTGATTAGGCCAAATTGTATTTAGATAAAAATGAATTGCAAAAGTCATAAAAAACGCTACTGAAATATCCATCATGGCAGCACGAGAATAGTAAATATATTGACTGGTGGTAAGAAGCACTAGTGCTGAAATAAAGGCCGTAGTTTTATTAAACAAGCGTTTCGAAATACTATAAACCAGAAATACCGCAGCTAAGCCTAGAATCGCCGACGGCAGACGCGCGGCAAGCTCTGATACACCCAGCATTTTCATAGATAAAACCTCAAACCAGATATAAAGAGGGGGTTTTTCAAACCAAACTACTCCGGGTTGCCACTGTAAAGTTATATAATCGCCAGTCTCAACCATGTTTTTGGCAATTTTCGCGTAGATTGCTTCGTCCCACGGAATAAAATGGTTTCGCCCCAGTCCCCAGAAAATTAAAACCACTCCAAGTATCGCAAGCGCTATATATGGAAGCTTATTGTTTTTCAAGAAGTATGCGTAAATTTTATTAAAATCATATTTTTTACCCAACACACCAACCGCGTACAAAAAGTAAAGGAAAAATATCAGCCAGAAAAATTCCGATTTATACGAATAAAAAACCGCGGCAAAAAGCCAGCCGGTTAGTGCCGAAAACATTCCTGCGGCCAGCAAGAAATGCTCTTTAACTGTATCTGTAAGAGCCGCGTACAAAATAGGGAGCAAAATCGCAGAGAGGAATAATACAAACACAAATATTCCTACCGCCCCGGTTTCAGCCAAAGTCTCACCCCAAATAGAGTGCCCTGGTGCCCTAAAACCGGCTGTCAAAGAAATAGGATCACGACCAAAAAATGTCGGTGCAATATCAGTTTTACTAAATTGTTCAAAAAATCCGCCCGTTCCCCCGCCAAGGTACGGAAACATTTCAAATACTTGGTATGAACCTTGCAAAAGCAAGAAATGCGCATCAAATGAATCTACGCGGTAGTGAAAATAGTCCCTAACAACTTTTCTAAAGGGGCTTGCTCTGTCGCTATACTCCCACAAAAGCCCGCCTGAAATTAAAACCAAAGCTAAAACTAAACCGTAAATTCCTTTCATTCCCCACCTTCTTATTAACATCACGAGAGAAAAAACTAAAAACGCGACACCAGCCAAAATCCACGCACTCCTAGAGTTGGTCATAACAAGCATTCCAAGCATGGGGATGAGCATTACAACATATGTAATTCTTTCGCGCCATTTTTTTGCCAGCAAAAAAAACATGCCTAAAACTGGAAGCAAGGCCGCTAAAAGTGCGCCAAAGTGATTCACATCCCAGAAAGTGGCGCCAATACGGGGTAGACGGCCGTGAACGTTCCATAACGCACCAAATATAAATCCGGTTAGTTGATAAACAACTAGTTGAATTAGACCAAACAAAACCAAACCAAATGTTATGTAAATGTAAGTTTTGATTAAGCTTAAAACTTTTTCGGGCTTATCTTTTAAACGCAGGTACAAAACCATGCCTAAAATAATCATAGTTGTTTGAAATCCAAAGAAAAGAATGCTAGCCGCCAAATTTTCTGTGAAAATTAAGGATAAAGCGTTTACCAGCCAGTAGGCCGAAATTAAAATAATAAATGGATCAGAAAAAAACTTAAAGATCTCTTCTTTTTTTAAACCTGACCTTAACTTTTCCAGAACTTGTAAGCCCGCGCTTGCCACAAAAGCTAACATAAACACGCGGACCGGCAAAACGTCCCATCTGTAAATACTAAAAAACTCTTTGTGCAAAAAAACGGACAAGACCAACAAAAGAATTAACGAAGCATCAAAATCTCTTCGTATTAACCAAAAGGAAAGGGCAAATATTAAAATTAAAATCCCAATTTCGACAAATGGCATATTAACTTTTGGCTAAAACCTCCTCATAAACCTTTTTCGTCTTTCTGGCGGCATTCTCCCAAGTATACTCTTCTCTCATTTCAGCAGGCACGGTGGTCTTTGGGCCGTCATACTGCTTTTTTATGGCTTCGGCTATGGAATCCACGCTTCCGGGGTCGCAGTACGAAGCCAGGTTCCCAAGAATCTCTCTTGCACGTTCCCCTGCTGCCACAACATTCGCACCGCTAAATAAAGCTTCCAAACTTGTGAGTCCAGAGGTTTCAAACCAGCTTGCTGAAACTCCAACTTTCGCAAAATGAAAGAGGGCGGGCATTTCGTCCCACGATGTTTCAGGAACATAAATAATCCAGCTGTTTTCAGCAACCTTTTTATCAAATTCTTTTATAAAACTTCCGTGGTGTGTATTTTTCTTTCCGACAAAAACCAAAGAAACATCAATCTCTTCAGACGCAATAAATTTTTCAACAGCCTTAATTATATTTAACTGATTTTTTCGCGCTTCAATTCTGCCAACACAAATGATGTAATCTTCAACGCCCAAAGAATTTTCAAATTCCTGCTCGCGCGTAAACTGTTCCCCTACTCCATTTGAAACTTTAACCCACTTTATTTCAACACCGTAAGTTTCTTTTAAGTCGCGGGCTTCGGCCTCAGTTTGTACTAAAACAACATTTGCCATTGACAAGGTTTTTGTGTGCATATTCTTAAGTCCCATGAAAATGCTTTGTAAAGTGGGCTTTAGCTTTCTGTGGTCACTTAGTGAACGGTAAATATTCTTCATTGTGTCTCTTTGATGTTGGTCGGGAAAAAGAAAGGAGGTAATCTTTCGCCAACCAAGGCCGTACTCATCGTCAAACCTTTTTACCTCTTTTACCGAATGGTGAATTGGCGAAAGAACAAGCGGCTTTCTGCCGTCGCGAGCCCTTTTGGCATGCGAGTAGGTCTCGGCCGTCCAATCCATATGAAAAACATGGATAACATCGTAGTTTGATAGGTCGGCGTTAAGGTCTGTGCTTATATCAACCTCTACCCCAAGCTTCCGCAGTTCAGCGGCAGTTGCCTCCATTTGAATCAAGTCCCCACCCCCTATATCAAAAAGATCGACTCTGCTCCACATTAAAACTTTCATGAACGTGCCTCCAAAAGTTCAAAATATAAGTTTTCATAGTTGTTTACAAAAGTTTCCATCATATATAACTGCTCCACTCTTTTTCTGCCCTCTTCCTTTATGTTATCAAGCCTGTCGCGTTTGGAATATAAGTTAAACACTTTTTCTGCCAGGTTTTCTGCGTTTCCTGTTTCGAAAATCATAACCACACTTCCTCCAACTTCCTGTAAAACTTCAAGATCAGAACAAATCACAGGCACCCCCATTGCCATTGCTTCAATTGGGACAATACCAAAGCCTTCAGCAAGGCTTGGAAATACAAAAACGTCAAAAGTTGATAGAAGTTTAATTTTGTCTTCATCTGAGTATCTAACACCAGGTATTACCACGTTTGCCGTTAGGCCCTTTTCTTCTATTTGAGTCTTAAGCTTCTCGTGCAGCTCGCCTTTGCCCTCAATTATCAAGTAAGTAAGGTCTTTTTCTATGCCGGGGTACTCTAAAAACTTAGCAAACCCGTCAATTAAGACCGGCAAGCCTTTCTCCGCACTCAACCTGCCCAGATTTCCTAAAACGTAGGCATTTTGAGGAATATCGTATCTTTGTAAGATTTCGGCCCGAAAACTTTCTTTTTGCTCATCGGAAATAGTAAATGTTTTAACTTTTATTGCGTTAGGAATTACTTCAAGCTTACTTTCCCTAATTCCCTCAGCAATTTTTACTCTTTTTCTCGAAAGGGTAAGCGCGATTTCTCTTGTTGCAAATAAATTAACGAGCACGGAGTACGGCTTGTTTATGAGTTTTTTGATGGATGACACTTGCCACTCAGAAATTGGTGTGTGAGTATGAGAAACTCTTACCTTAGTGCCTGCCAAAAATCCGGCAAGCATTGCATTTGTAACCGCTTTTAGCTCGTGAGCGTGAAGGATCTCAATTTTCTTTTCGCGTAGAAATTTTGTGAGGGCTAAAATGTAAGATGGATCAATATCCAAGCCAATTTTTATTGTGACAACAAAAGCACCTGCTTTTCTAAATTCCTCAACCATCGGGCCCTCCGGGCACCAAACATAAACCTCATGCCCCCTACCACACATCCCTTCGACAAGGTTTAAGGTGTGTTCTTCCGCGCCACCACGCTCACCGGAGTTAATTGCGTAAAGGATTCTCATTGGGTAATTATAGCCAACATTTTAGCCACTTTCCCGTCCCAATCGTTTTCCTTTGCCACAGCCTGACGAGCCTTAATTTTTTCTTTATCGTCTTCTTTTAAGGCAAGCTCTATTTTCGCCGAAAAATCCTCAGGAGATTTTGCAATATAAGTAACATCCTTAAACGGCGCGTAGGTTGGGAGGTCTGTAACAACTGTTGGAAGTCCCGCGGCCAGCGCATCATGAAACTTTACGGGAAAACAACCGCCAACCGTGTAATCATTTAGTTGATATGGAATAAGCTCAACGTCTAATCCCGCCATATAATACTTTTTTTGTTCGTAGGGGCGTGGGCCAAGGTAATAAATATTTGGCAAATCAGCCAAACCCAAAGCTTCCAGGCCTGCATCTTTTTCTTTTAGCGCAAATTGCCCGATTAGAACGAAGGAATAGTTGGGGTGATCAATAGCCGCCTTTCTCACAAGCGTAGCGTCAAACTTATACGAATCAAGAGCGCCAATGAAGCCTATACGGGGGCGGGGAATTGCCTGTAGGTCTTCTGGGATCTGATCCTGGGCTTGCTTTAATTCCTGAACATCTTTAAATCTCTTGTAGTCTCCAACATTTGGGGCAAAATGTACGGAGGAATTATATTTACTCAACTTCTCAACTAAACCTGGGGTTGTTGCAAAAACAACATCGGCTTGTTCGGCTAAAGATCTTTCCTGTTTAATAATTTGATCCCGTCCAATTGTTGCAGAATAAAAAGAACTGTTTTCCGGAAAGGCTCCGTAGTTATCAACGCAGTCGTAAACCAAAGTGTCGTGGGAAATTAAGTCAATGTAACTTTGAAGGCCGGGAATTTCCACATGATAAACCCACAAAACATTTTTAAGCGTTGGGTCTAAATTTTTCTTAGCCAAAGCAACAATTCTTTGAGCATGTAATAGTGAGGTGAGCTCGCCGTTAGGTATAAGGTTTAAGGGAGAGTAAATCAGCACGCCATCGTCACGGTACTTCTGGGTGAGCAATCTTTTAGCACCCCACTGACCTTTTAAAACCTGATGGGCAAACATACGCCCAGTGTTTATAGGTGGGTCCACAAAAAGCACGTTGTTGCCAAGACCAGCAATTCTACTCATAACATGGCGCTTGTTTGTCCAATTTGGAAAGTCCCAAACCTGATTTGAAAGGCAAATTACGTTAATCATAAGTTCTCCAAACACTGCGGACAGGCCTTAGCGAGCACGCCAACCTTCACAAGCAAACGCCTTATGTTAAAGGCAAACTCGGAATCTTTTATAGACCAAAGCCACCCGGTGTCTTTGAATCCCCCGTCGTAAGCCGCGTGCCAAATCCCATCAAAAAACACAATCCCAAAAACCTGCACCAAAACCGAAAATCCAAATAAAAAGTAAAACCAACGTTTCGTTTTTTCGAAAAGCTCAGACTGAACGTAAGGAACCATGAGCAAAATCATAAACGGAATCACATCGCTTGCCATTCTATAACCAAAAGACCAACCTCCATACCAATGCTTCCAAATACTCATAACTAAAACGTGCATCAAAACTACTGAAGCGAGAACAACGTAATTTAAATTCGTTTTCCACTGTTTGTTTCGAAGTGCAAGATACGCCCCAATGATTGCAAAAACTATTATTGGCGAATAAATTAAAATTCCCTTACTTGGCGAAAGTAGCAATCCTAAAAGGCCTTCGGGAAATTTGGACTGCCAACCCGAAAACCACTGGTCCGAATAACCATTGTTAACAATTCCCAAATAATAAGTGTTCGTATACCAGGTAAAAAATAGGATAGGCGGAACAAGCCCCAGAACATAGCGTGATAGTGGTTTAATAAACTCGCGAAAGTTGCTCCAGGTTTTTTCAATAAAAATAAGGGAGAGAAACGGAAAAACTAAAGCTGCCGTGGGGCGTGAAATTACTGCAAGCGAAAGCACAAATGCCATCCAAAACCATTTCTTTTCATACATAAACCATAAAGCCAAAATAAAGAGAAGCTCGGCTGTTCCGTGCTGCCACAGGGCCTGGGAGATAAGGGCAAAGTTGATGGTGGCAAATAAATAAACTACAGTTAAAAGTTTGGCCTTTTTCTCGTCAAGGGAAAAATGTTTTCTCAAAAGCAAATATAAAAATCCTCCGGAAAACGCCATTATTGCCGCGGCTGAAAAGTGTCCAAGATATGTAACGGTTTCTAAACTTATTGGAACGCCAAGTTTTAGCGGAATAAAATAAAAAGGCAAAGCCAAAAGAGATGTGATAATTGGAAAGGCAGAAACATAATGGTCGCCCGCTTGCCTAAGATAAAAAGGCAAAAAGCCTTTTTCATACGTTCTGTCGTCGGGATGGGGGTAGTGTTGCAAAAATAAATCGTAGTAAGTGTCTAAATAGATTGTGCCCTCCTGAATTATTGTTACGGGAAGAAACATTGCAGGTAAGGTGTCTTCAGATTGGATCGGGAGTTGATTTACGCCTAGTTTATAAACCCCCAGCCACGAAAAGAAAAATACGAGGGTTGAAAGTATTACGATTTTCCAGAAGGTTTGAGTGGTTGGTTTCATTACTGTTGCTATTTTAGCAAAGAAAAAGACAACTTATCTCTAAGTTGTCTTTTTGTGTTTCCAAATCCTGGTGTCAATTTTTGTTCTCAGTAGGATTTCCCATCCAACTGCTGAATCCACCTCTTGGGTACAACTTCTTGTAAAGCATCATTACACCAAGGGAGAGCCAATAAAAAATGGCCCAGAGCAAGGCACCCAGTGGCCCAGGCACGTACACGAGCAAAAGTGGGTTTCCGATCTCATAGAGATGTACGGGCTCGTTCCAGTTTGCGTACTTGTCCACCGATCCCCTCGTCAAGCTATTGGCCAGCTTGAACGCGGCCGGTGTGAGCAGATAGTACAGAATAAATGACAAGGCCAGAAACAGAAAATTTACCAATTGATAGGGCATATCTTCTCCTTTTTTATCTCCTAGTGAGAATGATGACGAGCCTGATCTTGGCTATTCTAGTGTAATTGTAACAAAAATGAGAAAGAAGTCAATGCTATAGGACTAAGACTCAATGAAACAAAAAGTCGCTGGTATATATTCAAATCATACCAGCGACCTTCCAAGTAAAAGACTGTTTTACCTGGCTTCCCTAACCGCGCTAACCCTGCGTGCAATCTGGCGCAAATCTATTTTGTAGACATCAGGGTCCACAAGCGAGTAAAAAGGTGAGGGTTTGATCTCAACCACCACCGGCGCTCTAAGAACCCTAACTGCTTCGGTAAGCAGGTTGGGCCGTCCAGTAAGAAAATCTCCGAGCTCTTTTCCACCGTCGTCACGACGAGGCTGCAAGTGAAGAAGCCTCACGTTGGCACGCGTGCTGGCTTGCCGAAGAAAACTAAGATAGCTCTCTTCCGTATTGGTGACGGGCAAGATAGATTTCCCCGTGGCAATATTGGCCGCACGACGGATATGCCAAGTATCTATTACCAACCCCGCCTGCTGAAAGTACTTGTCCCACTCCCACCCCAGTTCTGGATTAGCCTCAACAATGGCTGATTTATTGCCTTCGTGGCGGACATGAATTGCGTAGGGAAAAAATCGCCTGAACTGATCAAGCCTACGCTTGGCAGCGCTTTCACCGCCAAAGAGTGTCCAATCAACCAGACTTGGATCCTTTTCGCCTCCGTATTTTGGGGAAAGGCGCTTTAGCGCACTAAGCAAACTTCCAGTGTTCCAGGCCCCCTCATAAGCTATTACTAGCCTTGCTGGGAATTTTGCCAAAGAGCTTCTGGTCTGTCCCCGGAACGGCAACATCTGCACGCCCGTGTACTCTATTTCCGACAACAATTCCAAAAGACGCTTACTCCAACCCCAACCCCACGAAATAGGAAAAAGGGAGGCAAGCGATATGTAGACTGCCCTTCTAACTCTAGCCATTTCTACCCTCCTTTAAGGGGCTGCTCCTGATGTTGGAGCCCAAGTTCTAGTTAGTTCGGATTTATAAGATTTCTACGGGATTATATAAAGAAAGTAATGGAAAGTAAAGGCTATGGGCTGGGGCTATAGTACCCTGAAAAGAGCTGCCTCGTCATCTTCGTATACCACTTCTATCAACCCACTACCTTCAAAAAATCTTACTTCTGCAGGCTCAGCGTCTTTAAACACCACGATAAACTCTACCCCATACTCTTTAGCTAATCCCAGCCCAGCAGCAGTTGGCAACATCTCCGTAAACTCATCTGTTGGCATATCGCCCAAGTAATAAGTTCGCGGGTTCATTAGATGTCTTTGGTGAACGGGAAGCCAAAACAGGGCATCTTCCATCTTTTCAAACGGATAAACCGCAAACTTTGCCTCCAACGGAAGATTTTCCCCTATGTAGGTATAAACGGCTGGAAGGTTTGTTTTGTATTCAACTTTCACTGGTATAAATGTTTCGGCCAAGGTAGCAAAAAGCAGAACAATAACAAAACCTTTGAGAAGTTTTCTTTTTGCCTCGGTATGTTCGTAAATATAATCAACAACTTTCGCAAGAATTAGCAGTAGTACCGGAAGTAAAACTACACTTAATCTTGAAGTGACTCTAAATATAGGAAAGGTTTTGTAAAGAAGGTAACTTGGTGTCCAAATTGTTTTTCCAAGAAGAGTGAAAAACGGTGGGAACATCAATATATAAATAATTAAAGCTATTCCCACCAGTTCGAAAACTTCTCTTTTAAGTTTCTTATCCCTACTTCGCATCGTATAAATTAAACTTGCAAGCACACTTAGAAAAAATAAGATTCCAAAATAATTTCCCTGATGTTCGGCAGGAAAGTAATCATCGGCCAGAAAATAGTTTGTATCTGCAATGCGCGAAACAACTGACTTGGAAAAATCCCCTAACCACGGGTTTTTAACCGGTGGGATAAAGAAATACCAAGGACGAGAGCTAAAGTAAACGAAGTCTTCAAGGGGACGTGCGGTGTAACCAGACGTGCCTTTGGGAACAGAGCTATCTAAATAATTTAGTTTTACAAAAGGCCATAAAAACAAAAGGCTTGAGGCAAGTGTAATAAACAAAACTACCACATAACTTTTTAGGTTTTTAAGGTCGAAAAGCGCAAAAAGCCCAAATAAAATTAAAAGAAAAAATCCAATGTAGTTAGAAATTAATATCGCCAGCAAAAGAGCCGCGGACAACGCGGCATAGGCTTTTGTGCTCCAACCAATCTCCTTGTATCTCAAAACTAGATGTATAAAAAGAGGGACTAACCAAATTTGCATAAGTTCCTCATGAACGCCTGTTTGAATCCAAATGTATGAAGAAAAAGAAAATATCAGAGCATATGTCAAACCGAACTTATATCGTTTGAACAGCAAATGACTTAAGGCAACATTAGCCAGCATGGTTGCTAAAAGAAAAAGGTTAAAAAAGCTCGTTCCAAAGAAAAATGTAAGAGTTGATAGGAAAAGCCAAAGTATCGGCTGATTTGTCGACAATGGGTGGGCCAGATGGAAAAAAACGTTTTGGTAGAAACCAGACCCAGCAAGATGTGGTAACAAAGAAAATAAACCATCAGTTACTTGAGGCCAGATTAAAAGGGAAAGCTGATCTCCTAAGCCGCCAATAATAAGCATAAGTTTACTCCAAAACCAACATTATTCCCTTTTAAATAAGAGAATTTTCGTTTCAACAACCAAACCAGCCAGTATGTATATAAACGCATAGTCCGCCGTTTTATCTGCTTGCAAAGTCGCCCCAATGCCGGAAAGCAAAGCAGTTGCAATTAACAGAGCCGCGCTGAAGATATAAATAACTCTTGGCTCAAATTCCCTGATGTAGACGACAAAAAGATAATAGAAAAGCAGAATAATATACACCAAACCGTTTTGACCTTTTAGGAGAAGGATGTCAGCTATTAATAGAATATAAAACGCGGCCTCAAAATATAACGCCCACTTTTTTATTTGCCCCCTTAAGTTCTTAAATGTATTCCACAACGCTGTCATTTTTTGTCGCTCCTTTTTCTTCTCCACACTACTGCGGTGCTAACTACTACAAAGACGCCTGCTGAAACTAAACTTCCAATATAAAACATGTTTTGAGGGAAAAATTCTATTGTCAACTCGTATGTATCTCCATATCCAGACGGATCAATGTACCACGCATTTCCAAAGTAATTGGCTTTGTAGTGATCTCCTCCAGCTATCTGTTGTAACCCAAACGTCTCAAAAATCCCTCCAGGGACGTCACCAAACTCCGTCACACTGCCGTCTAGATACGTACCTGCCAGATCCCCTCCAGCAAAACTTCCCCCCTTATATAACTTCCAACCGCTATCAAATGTTTGATTAAGAATTAGGTAGAAAGGTTGGTTCGAATTGGTTACCTGCACCTTGTACTTTGTCGGATTGACTCTGTAAAAACGAATATCGGGGGCACTACCCGAATAAGCCGGTTTCCCGCTTTCCAGCACTAAGTTGGGGGTGGCATTGGCAGTCAAAAGTAAACTCTCTAAGCCCATTTCTACGCCAGCCGCAACAGGACCATACGAAAATACATAAAAATGCAGACGTTTGGAATTAGGGGTGCTTTTGATCTGCGCGTTAAACTCGCTGAAACATTTTTCTACATCAAAATATACACAAAGCTCCGAATTCGATCCGACTAACAGATTCCCTTGGTTCCCAACACCAAGCTCATTAGGCCCCTTTAACCCATTTATGTATCTTAGAGTGTAGTTGCCATCAACTCCCTCTTCAAACACAGCAACCCCAAGAAATCCACTATCCGCGTTATATCTAAAAGAAAAGTCATATCCATCAAGACCTTGTGCGTCCTCCACCACAAACCGCTTAATATTATTGACTGGAAAAGTTCTAAGGGTGGGACGTAGATCAGGAACTTTAAGCAGTAAGTTATCTTCTTGAGTTAAGCTTATTTCCTCAACAGGAATCTCATCCGTCAGGTTTTTCTTTTCATCTAGATCGAGGGAAACAAAGTATTCCCCGGTCTCAAAGTATTGATTCTTTTCAATCTTGTTCAGCGGGCCGCTATATAAATTTGTGCCGTGGACGTTTCTTATTGTTAAAATCACGGAATCGCTTGGCTGATCTAACAAGGAATAATCGTTAAACACAAAACTCAACTGATAATTACCAGGCCTCTCCACAACCACTTCATAACAAAAGTCCAGACAAGTAGTGTCCGTACGATTTGTATTAACCCTAACGTACCTATCATAAATCTCGTATAAGTAGTCGATTGTGCTTTGCGGAACACGATCAATCCTGCTTAACATAAACAGCGATCTTTGATGATACCCTAAAATTTTTCTTATAATATCTGGGGAATACCAAAAGTCCGGGTTTTGGTTAAGTAGATCATCCTCAAGTCTGCTTACAATTTCCTCATGTCCAGCAACAAAGGCATCAAGTAAGTTGTTCGCGACATAGTCAGGTAGATATTCGTAACTTGACAACTCAACTGCCTTTTTAGATGTGTACCAAAGTAAGGTATCTAAGTAATCATCTGAGTCTTTAGCGTATTTTTTGAGGTCTGTCTTTTCCCTCAATCGAACTAAGGGATATGCTATGGAATTTGGCGCCACATTAGCCTCAGGCAATACCCACCCAGGTGACCAGTATAAATCACTTAACATTTTCTTCTCCTCATCATCAGTTTTGGGCGGGACAGTAATAACTATCTGTTCATTACTGCCTGTTTCATAATCCTCATCTCCGACAAAGACTTGCGTCTCCCCGTAATTGACGGCATTGATAGCGTACAAGGGTACCGCGCTAATACTTTTTATGTCTACAACACTAGTTGTTGCATATACGGCCGGGTAGAAGTTATCTTTATTAATCTTATACAAGTCCCACTCCCCAAAATTTCTCTCCTTCTCGATAGAAAAATGGCCGAGCGCGTCTTTTATAAAAGCGGGTGAATCTGTGTCACCAAAGAAATCATATCTAAAGTCATTTCTCTGTAGAATATAGCCTATGTTAAAAAACCCCGCGATCTTATTAAGATCATAATTACCTTTGTTATAAAGAATTTCGATCAGTCCTTGGTAAATACTAGCTGGATCATCGGTTAAGGTAAATCCTTCCCCATATGTATTAAATAAACTGCCCCTACTAGATACCAGGTTTAAAACATCTGAAGATCCCCCATAACCCCAGGAGTAGACATTAGCGTTCATGTCAGGCAAAACCATTACGTTAAAAAGATATTTTTGGGATTCTAAGAATTTACCCGTATCAAATACATAGTCAGGAAACGTCTGGTGGTAGCCTAGGTCAAACTTTCCATGATATCCGATGTCTGAATCTCTACTCGGAAACATGGTACCAAACACAAAAAGGTTATTAACCCAGATATAAATACTTGAAATAACTAAAAAAACCACCAAATAGTAAAAGGGTTGGTGTGCTTTCTTAATAAGTTTCTGCTTTTCAAACAAAATCCCCAAACCACGAGCAAAACCTATCCCTCCTAAAACAGCAAGTCCCAAAGTAGCAAAAATCCCGAATTTCTGCCAAGGCGCCCTATGTACCCAAAAACCGGGAAGCTTGTTAAAAGCAAATTTGAAGATTTCCTCAAAAGGGGGGTGGGTTCCTTTAGAAAAGTACAACGATATAAGAGTTACGCCACCAATGGCCAGTAAGGTTTTCTTGTTTATGTGATCTTTAAATGCTAAGGATAAGACAAACGCCACAGGCAAAAGAAAACTCAATAACGTAAAAATAGAGTTCTGGTCAAGTTTAATAAACTCTGGAAAATAGGCAGCCCCACTCCATCCGTCATACCATATAATATCGCCAAGTTGTCTGAAAACATTCTTGAAACTGGTAAAGGTGCTCGTCCATGCCAGAAGGGACTCTACATTATATATCTCTTTCCCCGCTGCCGAATCAGTAAGCCCACTACTAAGCATAAGGTTACCAAGCGGCACCATCCAATAAAGCCCGCTCAAAACCGCGATTGTAGCTACCAGAAAAATCTTTTTTGTCTTGGACCAAATCACCCGAAAATCTCTTTTTACAATGTCAAACAAAAAATAATAAAAAACCAGGAATACTGACATTAAGAGCAATGCGTAAGCTATGGGCGGCTGTATTCCTAATGAGGAGCCAACAATAAATATCAAAGACATTAGAAATACATCAACTCTGCTTAACCTGTTTTTATCAAGAATTGTTATCATAATGCCAATGAATATGGGAAGAGCAAACATTATCGTCACAGCCATCTGAAGACGGACCCATAAAAACATATTATAAAAATTAATCATGTAGATAAGAATTGCGAACAGTTTGGCGTAAAAACCCCATTTATCGTTTTTCTCGTCATCTAAAATTCTATTCATCAGAAAAAGCATCGAAAATCCCGTGAGCGCAAACCAGAAAATAAAAGTTAGTTTTTCTACAGTAATTAGGGAAATATCAAGCCTAGAAAATAAAAATGCCACAAGGACAAAAGGCAGCGAGCCCAAATTATTTGATCTGTCAACACCAAATTGTATTTCCGGGTACCAAGTAGATAAACGCTCCACCAATCTATCCTCAGGATATAGAGGAAAATCCACATCAGTTCCGGTTATAAGTTCTCCCTTAAACCATAGAAGGGGTACAAGTCCTAGCAGCAGTACAAATAGAATTATTAAATTTTGCTTTCCTTGTTTTGCCATAAAACTTTCAAGTATTGCATAATCAATCCAAGCAGTAGTAGTAAGAATACATAATCAGCAAGCACTAACGCCGAAGCATTTAGCTTCAGCAGTATAAGGACCGGAATAGCTGGGATTGCGATAATACTATCACGTAGGGCTTTAAAGTGACCCTGCTTGTATGCCAACATATCCAGTATATAGAAAATTAGAACCGTAACATACAAAACGTCCATTTGCTTAGGAATAATAAACAAATGGGCAAGAAAAAGGGTAAGAAATAAAACCCTAACAAAAAGGCTTGATTCTGCTAATCCGTTAAGTAAATTATTTCTCATAAGCGCCTTTTTAAATATTCGAACACTGCTGTGGTGGAGATAGTTAGAAGGGTGATGGCAGTGACCACAGCAAAAATATAAAAGACTCTCTGAGAGGCAAATTCTATAATCAGAAAGTCAGCACCTTTAACATCCAGGGGATCTAAATACCAAGTGTTACTAAAAAAGTTTGATTTAAAATGTTTATCATTAGCGATCTCTTTCATTTTAAGCGTCTCGAAAGCACTTAAAATCCCCGTACTTCTTTCCCCTTCCCCGGCATAAAGCTTCCAGTGCGGACTGAAGGTTTGATTGAAAACCAGGGCAAATTTTCCGTCTCCATAGAAACGACCCAATTTGACTAGATATTTTGTGGGGGCAAGTTGTTTAAATACAACTTCTGGCAAACCCCCCGAAGGTTGCGGCATATTAAGTGATTTTAAAATAATGTTTGGGTTAAGTTGTCTTAACAGATTCATAGAAACAACGTCCACTTCTCCACCTCTAAAGGGATAGAGGTATATATCCAAAGATTCAACACCGTTTGACACCAAAACATCTGCCTCAAATATCTTTTCCTCCACGGTAGGTTCTAAAACACTTGATAACAAAACCCGCCCAGCACCATCTGTAGATTTCTGTACAAATAAGATGCCCATTCTGTCATTCGAGGTATATTTAAGCTCCGCCAGGTACTTACTTTGAAAATCAAGTGCATTATAAGAATACTTGATCATACTATTTAGATTCAAAGGACCTATCAGTTCCTCACTACGCTCAACTCCCACTCCCCTGGTAAACTCTTCGGGATTTACTACCTCGCGACTCTTGAGCGACACTGGCTCGTCCCGCATACCACTCAAGCTGAAAGTAACATTCCCAGAATCTAGATTATAGATATTTTTGGATGTCTCACTACCGCCATCAACATAAATATCGTACAAGTCTGACGGAAGTTCTCTTTGGTTAGATTCCACTATGAACATCTCGTATGAGCCAGGGATTTTAATATTAAAGTTGTAACAGTAATTTTTGCACCCTACTTCCTCCTGAATCTCTAAACTCTGAAATATCTCCAGTTGTTTGTTTAATTCACTTGTGATTTGCGGGGATAGGTCTAGTCCTTGGGTTTTTTCTAAAACCAACTTTATATTTTGAACGCCTAGAAAAGCGTACTTGGATACCTCCGAAGCATCTGCCCAGTTCGAAAACGCCTCACTATAATCTACAATTCCATTTAGATAATCCTTGTATAGCGTAGCTTTCTTACTGACTGGTAGATTATCGTACTTAAGTATCTCCGAGATTCTCTTAGAAGCAAGCCAAAGCTGTAATCCAGCCTTTGCAGCATTATCTCTCATTCCCAATAACTGCATTTTTTCCTTGAGTCTGACCAAATTATATAAAATGCTGTTGGGTTGAACATTAACCTCCGGTAGATAGGGCGTTTCTGCCAAGGTAGGTTCTCCCACAAACCCTCCAGGGGAAGAAAGATAAGTCTCACTGAAAGTCACAATGCCCCCCGCATCTTCAAGTAAAACAGTATTCGATCTGTCGTTTAAAATTGCGGGTAGAAGAATGTTTTCCTTCATTGCAGTCACATCGACAAAATTATTTGCTGTGTATATAAACTGATTACTTCTCTCTTCACCAATACTATAAAAGTCCCATCGGCCAAAACTCGTTACAGGACCTAGCCCTAGTGTTGAGAGTTTTTCTTTAATAAACCCCGGTGAATCGTGATCACCGTAAAAATCGTATCTAAAATCATTTCTCTGCAGGATATGGTCTATGTTGTAGAAGTCAAAGACTTTTAACAGACCGTCGTGGTTGCCACTATATAGTGCCGAAACTATCGCACTGTAAATGTTGGTTATATACCCATCCAAAGCAAACCCCTCTCCATACGGAGAGTATAGTGTGGAACGGCCAAGAAACAGCCATGTTATATCTGTCGAGCTCCCATACCCCCAGTCGTAAACACTTGTATGCTCTTCGGGAAGGAGAAGGATATTATAGTGCTCTTTGTTTAGCCCCTTTATATAATCTCGCGCCTCATACAAGTAGTCCGGGAAAGTGAGATGAAAGCCTAAATCAAATTTTCCATGATAACCAATATCCGACTCTTTGCCGGGAAACATAATACCAAACACAAAAAGATTATTTAACAGTAGATAAAGCCCGATAAGCGTAGGTGCTATTATAAGTTTGGTAACTTTTAATTTTGCGTGTAAAAAGTTAACGGTGAAAAAAGTGCCAAAACCACCTAAGACGGCATATGCCATTGTTGTAACTAAGCCAAACTTCTGCCATGGGGCCCTATGTATCCAAAAACCCGGCAAGTTATTAAAACTCCACTCAAATACACTATTAAACGGCGGGTGTGTTCCTTTTGAGAAGAATATAGTCATTAATGCAATAAGCCCAAAAGCAAGAATGGGCTTTTTATTCTCTTTGTTAACATAAAGGGCCAGGAAGACTACAAGAAGAGCAAGAAAGCTTAAAATCAGAAACGCTGGGTTCTGATAAAAGTCTACGAACTCGGGGAAATAAAACTGGCCTCCCCAGCTGTCAAGCCAAACTACATCTCCAAACATTCTGAATATATTTAAATTGCTTGCCGTTTTGCTAGTCCACTCCAAAAGCTCTTTAACATTGTATGCTTCAACGCCAGCTTCACCACCTTGAATAAGACCAGACCTAAATATGTAATTTCCTAACGGAAAAATCCAATATGCTCCGCTGGCCGCAACCACAAAAGATAGGCAGACCAGTTTCTTTAGTTTGTGAAGGATAATCTTTTTATTTCTAAAAAGGTCAAACGACAAGTAAAACCCAATGTAAACACACATGCTCATCAGAATCACATACATAACTGGGGGCTGCTTACCCAAGGGCCCACCAAGGATTGTCGCTACGGACAGAATCAAGAGATCTTTAGTTTTCAGGGAGTTTTTGTCAAGTACCGAATGCAAAACCCCAAAAAGGACTGGGACGAACACAAGCGATGTTACAGAAACCTGTAGCCTAACCCACAAAAACATATTGTAAAAGTTCACCATGTAAATTAGAATCCCAAAGACTTTAATTAGAAATCTCTCCTTTTCTTCTCTCTCTGTAAAAACTTTTTCTAAAAGGTACGATATTGAAAATCCAGTTAAAGTAAACCAAATAACGAAAGTTAGTTTTTCTACCGTCACCACATCTTTAATAAACAGATTTAAAAGTCCTGAAGTTCCCACATAGGGAAGAGAGCTTATGTTTATTGATCTTTCAGCGCCAGCTAGCTCTAAATCTTCCCACGCATAAAACCTCTCTTCAACACGTTCCCAAGGGAATGGGGGAAAGTTAACATCAGTTCCAGTAATTATCTGATTACCTCTAAACCACAGTAGGGGTATCAAACCCAAAATCAAAATGTATATTGTTATTGCGGCTTTATATTTCATTTATTATTTTTAATTCTTCCTCACCGACCAAACGCCAATCATACTGACGAGCAAAGTTCATACCTTTCTCTGAAAGAGTCTTGTGCAATTCCTTATCTTCAACAACCCTTATAATCTCGTCTGCCATCCTTGTGTGGTCAAACAGCGGCACACGAATAATCATAGCTCCTAAATACGAAAACGCCGGGAGCTTGTAGGCAACTACGGGTGTGCCCAATGCCACGGCCTCAAGAACGGAAATCCCCCATCCCTCCTCGTGGCTTGCCGATATAAAAACCGCACTAGACTTAATTAATCTATATAAGTTTCTGGGCTGCAGCGGGCCTAACAGAATAATGTTATTGGTTAAGCCAACCTGCTTTATTTTACCTTTTAGCTGATTCGTAACCTCCACTGTACCACCCCCAGCAACAGCAACACACCAACTGGGGTGTTTTGCTACCACGCTAACCCAAATTTGAACAAGGTCAAAAATTCCTTTGGTTTCACGTAACCCTCCGGCAAAAGATGCCTCAAACCAATCTTTTTTAGGCACCGCAGCTTCAATCGCACTCATATTTATACCGTTTTTTACAAAATAATGCTTCCTAGGGCTTATTACACCAACAATACTCTGGCCCTCCGGCGTATCATAAACAAGCAGAGCATCTGAGAAGTAATGAACCACTCTAAAACCAACCCTTTGAAAAAGAAAGGATAGGAAATTAAATAAAAAGTTCCCGCTTCTTTTAAAAGGGCTCTTCGTTCTGTGATGGACCATGGAAACATATTTGGCGCCATAGATAATCTTGTAAAAAACCGCGGGGATCACGTCGCAAAAATAATCTGATGTTGAATAGACTACATCAGCACGAGGAAGTTTTCTAAAAACTACTAAATATAGTGAGTGTAAAGTAGAAATAAAATAAGAAACTAACCTATCTAAATTTGAACTTTCTCTCTTCTTCCAAATGTGTGAAGCTACAACAAATTCTCCGTTAAACTTAAGCCCATTATTTCTATAGTTACCCAACCCCCCTAAGGTCGTCACGCAGTAGATTTTGCAACTTTTTCCTAAAATCCTCGCAGTCTCTATATGTCTGGCCGCGCCTCCACTTTGCACATCGCTTAAACCCGATCCATTATTTATATACAGAATGTTTTTCATTTTCTCTCAGACACAGCAATTATATTGCTGGCTCCTTGTTTCACGTTAGAAAGCTTAGTGTCTTCCAGTTCTATTTGCTGCTCATCAAAAATAGGCAAAAACATATTCACCACAGTTTTTATAACTTTCTTAAAGTGTCCAGTGTAATAAATTTTTTTAGGATTCCAATTACTTAACTTCTTAGCTAGAATTCCCTCGTCGTAGCGGCGTAAGTGCCCAATCCGCTTGTCATGAAAAATATTCAGGGGAATTAATAACTTATTAACATATTTGAGCGACAGCGGGACAGCTATAAAAGCGCCTGCGTTGTCTTTACACACTCTTTCCATCTCTTTTATTGCCTTTTCATCGCTGGGCAAGTGTTCCAAAACCGCGTTCGAGATGTAGTAATCAAAGCTCTTATCGTTAAAGGGAAGCTTTTGAACATCACAGCACATAAGCGCAACCCTGTCCGAAAGACCAAACTCTTCCACTATCCTCTTTAACCTTATTAAAGATCTAAGCGTCAAGTCCACACAAACAACATTGACCCCAAGCTTTGCCAGTTCTATCGTCATATATCCGGATCCTCCGCCTGCATCTAAAACCAACTTCCCATCTAAATTCGAAAAGTTCTCTGTAAATCTTTTAACATAGCTCTGCTGCCAGGGGGATAATTTATAGCTTTCGGTTTCTGTTATTTTTTCTTTTGAAAAATAATCTACCTGATGCTGCAAATGTTTTGAAAGTTGATCCTCTAAAAAAACAGGAATGCCATTAATGACCTCCTTTGGATTATGTTTAAGCACCATTATTTCCTTGCTACAGCAACGTTATAAGCCAGAAGCGCTTCAGGCGAGAACGTTTCCATAAACCTTTCGTACAAATAAAAGATGGGGAGGAGCTTCTCTGGGTAAAAGTGGCATTCAAAAAACTTAAACTCTACGTCATCAAACACACCTCTGATAATCTTTTTAAAATACTTCTGGGTAAAATGTTGATGGCCCAACATCAAAACCATGTGCGGGTAAAAAAGCGGATTAAACCTATTTCCTTCAACTACAATAACACTACCTCCTGGTTTCACAACGCGCTTTGCTTCTTTTAGACCAAGTAGATGCATTTCGTAAGACTGGTTCTTTTCGTCAACATGATGTAACACATCATGCATGTATACATAGTCAAAAGTATTGTCTTTAAATGGAAGTTTTAATACGCCATTTTTATCTTCAATAAACTTAAGACCTTTAACATTAGTAATTTCAGGATTTGTGTAAACATCAACGCCATAAGTGACTAGCTTAAACTTTTTTATAAAAACCTCGGCGTCTTTGCCATCACCACACCCAATATCTAGTATTTTTCTCCCTTTCTCGAAGTCAAAATTAAGCTTGTTAAAAAAGTCTGTTCTGTACTGATCAAACATTTTATTCATAAACCACTTTAATGCACTTTTCTACTAAATTTGTTACGTTGTGTGAACTGGGCAGGGGCACAAGATTAGTATTACGAAGCAGGTTAGCATAGATTCCACGCAGTTTCATGTGAAATTCCTTATCATGCACATAACCCGTTTCTCTTACCAGTACTTCTTGAGAAGAAGCCATTAGTAAAAATCCGAAATCTGATCTTGGTATCATTTTCAAATAAATCCGAGCAGTTCTTTCGCTTAAAAACCCATGCAACACATATCCTACAGTCCTATCGTAAAAGTAACGATCGCACACTACTACATAACGCATTAAACTCAGTAACCTCAAGTACAAGTAGTTCGCCCAAACATCAATAATTGTGGTTACTACCAATAACTGCTCCCACAGGGCTCTTTTCTTATAATCTAGTTTTACATTATACCCCCTGCTATCGGTTTTTCTTACTGCTTTAAAAAGGGGTTCTAAAAGAAAATACCTGCTGATATGTATATATATTACTTTCCTTTTTTTACTTAAAAGCTCTTTATATAACCTTCCCGCTAGAGTTGTTTTCCCCGAACCGTCAGGGCCGCTAATCGAAATTATCACAGTAAACTCCTGTATAAACTGTAAACCTCTTTGCTGATCCCAGCTATATTGTGGGCGTTTCTTACAAATTTTGCCGCATCGGCTGTATCCAAATTCCTCTTTTCTTCTAAGGTTTTAATAGCTAAATTTAGTTGCTTCGGCGACGATGCTTCATAGATTAAACAATGTTTCGCGATATCTTCAAGAGCATAGATGTTTGAAAGTATGCAAGGCGACCCATATGCAACAGCCTCCAAAGTGGTAAGCGGAACACCTAACGTACCTTGCCGGCTGGTATTAGCTTGAACATAGATAGTTTCAGGTCCAAATATCTTTGCGACATCAAAATTACCAACTTTAACCTCTATATCAGCTTTACCTACTAACTTCCGTACTTTTTCCAGGTTAGAAGAGAAAGAAACATCTCTTACCTCCTTCCCGTAAGTATATATATAGAATTTGAGTGTGCTTCCCGCTTCAAGTCTCATTTTGGCAGCGGATATAAAGACATCAACCCCTTTTCTTTTTTCCAAAGACCCTAGAAATACAACCTTTTTAGGCATTTTTGGTATAACTTCCCCTTCTTCAACCTTGTTAAAATCTACTCCTAAGGGAATGTACAAAACATTTTTGAAATTAAGCCTTGAGTACGTATTTCTATCAGTTGCGACAAGCTTATCTAGTAAGAAATTCCCAAAATTAAGTTTAGGTGACCCTAAAAAAGTCTCATTTATTGTGACCAAGGAGTGGACACTTCTAGCTTTCAAAGACTTACCGAGTACGCCTGTGAGACCCCCAAGGAGCGGCAACGAAGAAAAATCGTGGACAATATCATACCTTCCTTTTATGAAACTTAAGGCTTTTTTGTAAGCTAAAAGCCGGAACTCAAACAAACCGCCGGCTTTTAGGTAGTGAAATTTCAAATTACCATAATCTTGTACGGCCTTCCCATCCTCTGTTATATAACTTAGTACATCTATCGCCACCCCATCCATGCCGGATAAGCCTTGTAGTAGCGCGTAAATGGCCTTATTCCCAGACATCTCAATGTACGGATAACATAAATTGGAACAAATTACTAAAACTTTCATAAAGATGAGAAACTAAACCAGTGATCGTAATAGGGCAGTCGATCATTGTTAATAAAATACCTTAAAAAAGCAAAATGGTAGTATGCAAAATCGTAAAGCGGAAGCTTTCCTTGATTAATCAGAATTTCAAAAAGCTGTCTCCAAACTTCTGTGTAGCTTATGAATGCAGGCATCTCCGTATTAATACCTATCTTTCCGATGGTTGAGACGAGATTATTAAAAGTTTTCTCCCAGCCAAACTTTCTGACCTGCTCTCTAACTATATTTAAATTAAGGTTCTTGCTCTCAAGTATGCTCTTAACTGCAAAGTAGTCTAAAAGTGTTACGTAGTATCGTTCATACATAAGCTGCTTCGCATTAAGTAATAAATCTGCTTCCAAAGATGGGCACAAACATCTAGTGCCGTTTATTTCTCTGTCTTTAGGGTTTCTCCAAACAAAATCAAGATCAATATGCTCTAACCCCTGCCAATAAAACTTTCTGTGCAAGTCAATATTCAGAAGCCCCTCTTTTCTACAATTCCTCTGATGCAAGCCTTGTTTTCTTGGATGTGAAAATATCTTACAACCAGCCTCTCTTAAAAGAGTTTGGGCGTTGTGAAAGTCTTCGTAGTGAACTAGAACATCCACATCAAAGGTTACGTAATCTAAAAACTTAAAAGTTTTTACAACCAAATAATTAACCCCCCGCCCACGCAAATTCTTTTCCAGAAAGTCTATCGTGTCGGTAAATTTTCTAATCTCCAACGCACCAGCATCTAATATCTTTTTAAGGTCGGATTCTTTTTTACTATCAAGTTCTACCAACTTTTCCTGTAAATACCGGCTGGTGGTATATAAAACTCTATTTTGTGATAAATACTTTAAAAAGGCCACCCACTCTTCAGAACTTAGACTATTTATCCATTTAGAATAGTCAAAGTCTTCCTGTCCGAGTGTAGAATTAAAAACTTTATTTGCGTTTCGTACTAAAGATTCTTTCATAAACCAATCCTATAAGAACTGCCGCACTTTCAACAAACTTCAAGAAAATAAAACCTAGTGTTAAAAGGGGGTGGCTTAGCAAGCGTTTCCAGTTCCTTATGTAGGCAGTACGGAAAAAGGGTATCTGCCTTCTCACATTTTCATTCCCAACCTGTAAGTACTTATTTAGCTTTCTTCCATAATAAAACTTTCCTATAAAAGCATCCTTTACACTGTAATTATCAAGATTATGATGCATGACCGACCTATTCCTCACTAAAATATATCCCTCTTTTCTAAGTCTGTAAGCAATATCCCAGTCCTCACCCGCAACTAAATTTGTATTGAAACCACCTACCTTCTTAAAGGCACTTCTTCTTATAAACCAAGGGGACTCTAAGTCGTCATCTCCGTCATAGCAGATTCTTTCCAGGTTTTTGGCTTTTACCCAAAAGCCACTTCCTTTATGCCGCAGGGGTATCATAACCCCGTCTGCCCCACCTTGGCACAACTCAACACACTCCTTAATTACATTCTTTTCTAACTCACAATCTGAATCCAGAATTAAAACATACTCTCCTCGGGAGTTGCTAACCCCAAAATTCTTTTGGTCGGATCTTTCCGGCCCTTTATTTAACACTTGTGTATTAAATTCCTGGGCAATTTGCCTAGTACCATCACTTGAATCATTATCAACAATCAATACCTCAAGTTTTTCATAAGACTGGGCAAAAACTTTTTCTAATACTACTCTTAAATGTTTTGCAGAATTTTTAGTGGGTATTATTACCGAAACTAAACTATCTAGTTTCATAGTTTCCTTATAGGAGCCCTTTGGACTTGTACCAATCAATAGATTTTTGTATTCCGTCTTTTAATGAAACTGTGGGCTTGTAGTGAAGTAATCTTTTGGCCTTTTCACACTCATACACATTTACATCCTTAGACATCCATTCTGAGGCCGTTCTGGAAAATGGAGGGAAGATACCTACTATCTTGCTGAGAAACTCTGTAACTACGCCTATGTAGTACCCCACCTTAGGATGAAGCTTTAGGCGCGGCCTAGCTACCCTTAGCTCATCTGCCATCGTATTTAAAACATCCTTAATTTTATATGGCTGACCATCAGTTATATTAAATGTTTCGCCAACTGCATTTCCATCTTTCTCAGCGAGTAACAATGCCTGAACAACGTTATCTACGTACGCGAATTCCATTTTTGCTTCCCCGCTATCAAAAATTGGAAAAATCCCTAACTTTACAAACTTAAACATAATTAATCTAACTAAACACCTAGGCCCGTAAACTAAACATGGTCTTACAACTATTACTGGAATTTTGTGTTTATAGTGGTAGTGTAAAGCAATTCTTTCGCCCTCTCTTTTGGTTTGACCGTATTTTAACCCATCGTATTGATATTCATCCTCACTTAGCGGGTGGCCGTCCGGACTTACTCCCAAAACAGAAACTGTGCTTACATGCACAAATTTCTTGACACCAACCGCCTTAGCAGCCTCCAGTATATTTTCGGTTCCTTTAACATTGACGTCATAGTATTTTTCATCCGTCACAGCCATGGGTCTGGAGATACCAGCTAGATGAAAAACGGTATCACACCCTTTTATGGCTTCTTTTAGGCTTTCTGCATCTCGTAAGTCACCATAAATAATCTCGGCACCCAACTCCTCTAACAACCGCTCGTTTTCTTTCTCTATGGGCTCAAGAGGCTCTTTCAATGCTAATACTTTGACCTGTCTTTCCTGCTCTAGAAGCCTTTCAGTCAGGTGGCTACCAATAAATCCCGTACCTCCGGTCACCAAAATCTTTTCCATTATTGTTTCCATTCCTTTCTGCTTAATTCAGCGTTATTAAAAACCGAAACTAATGTCCCCAAGCTGTATTCCCACAACGTAACAAGACAAGCCAGAGGATGAAAAAACCACGCCGAATCTTTTTTTTTCATGTACCCCCGAATGGTTTGTATCACAAGCGGAAAAAAAGTCAGGCAGTAAAATACAAAAATTACAACTGCCTTAAAACTTCTGGATGACACATCAACTAAACGCCACTCATATTCCCTATTATCAACATTACGATGAAATAAGTAATCTCTAACTCTTCTTCTTTGCTTCCTCGCAAACTTTCCAATATCACGCTCACAGTAAGTGTGTATGATTCCATTCTTTACTTTAATAAATACTGCCGCACCACTTTTTTTTATATAAGAAGCCAAAATATCTATATCAAACAAGTAACTCCCTCTTAGATTTTCCTTCAAAAATTGTGTTCTAAAAACGGTACCGTTAGCACCAATTGTGGGAAGGTTCGTGGAGTTAAACTTTACTAGCAAATAACTTCCTTTATCTTGTTCGTCTCTTGCGACTTCCGTCCACTTTCCCGTAAGAAGGTTTACACGATCATAATTACCTAAAAAATGAACAAACGGGTCATTCATTCCAATCAAAGCACAGTATCTTGTTATAAAACCATCTTTCTTTCTCCAAGTATATTTCCAGGGTTCACTACCTACAGCCGCGGGCTCTTTCATAAGTGGCCCAACCATTTCCTGCAACCAGGTATTGGTGGGCAAGATGTTATCGGAATCAACAAGGGCGATTAATTCCCCACCTGCCGCCCCCACACCTACGGCTTTGCCTGCTTCAGCTGTTTTTAGATCGTTTTTTACTATTTTTGCCCCAAATTTTGCTGCAATTGCTAAAGTGTCGTCGATAGAGCCCCCATCGGCAACAATTATCTCAACTTTCTCTTTTGGATAGTCTTGGGAATCAATTGACTCTAAACAAAACCGCAATACACTTGCGGCGTTAAGTGTAGGCACAACTATTGAAACTTTAGGTAAATTAATCACGTTATTATTCTATCTTTTAGGCAGAGGGAAGGCTAGGAAGATATACCTAAATCTTGTTAAGCATGTTACATTCTAGCCTGTTCTGGCAGTAATTTAAACAAGTTAAAGAAGTTTGACTAAAAAGACAATGGCCTGTAGAATTCGATGGCTTATAGTAGTTTCGGCCTAATTTGCACGCAAACTAAACAAATCAAAAGGAGAGGTTGTGAGCGAAATTCTGGAGTTACCGGGCAGTAGTCTTATTGCCCGGCAGTTTAAAGAAATGCTGGAAAAGATCGTTTTGCCTACAATCGGGCGGAATAGCTTATCCAGCATTTGGGCGGAGCTGTACCAGCATGGAACCCATCCCCTCATATACCAAGTGGGTGGGAACTGGGAAGTTTGGGGGAACAAGGACAACAATGGGAATTCCCAGCTCCTGGCCCACATGATCCTCGTAGCTTCGGGCTGCGCAGTCGTCTCTAAAGAGATGGGGATTGATGCTAGGGATGTTACCCTCGCGGGGATGGTTCACGACGGTCATAAGAGGATGGATATCGAGGTTGGATCTGATGAAGGTCACACCGCCTCTTATAAGCGTCTGATCGATCTCTTTGGTGCACAAGTAGCCCAGATTGCTGAATATAGCGGCCACACCAGCATGCATAATGTGGTTGCCGAACTAGCCATGCCTGGGCGGGATTGGGGAAAACTTCTCTTCTTCCTGATCGACGGTATTGCTGTGCACGATGGCTTCCAACCAGTCTCAGCCAAATGCGACTATCTGGACTCGGTCGCCGCGGAAGGCAAAAAATACCAGTACAACTCGGATGGAATTAAAGAGTGGGGCCACCCGTTCTTTACATTCCAACGCTACTTGTCTGAAACCATTCAGGCAATGGTTGCCCACAAGCTTGGGGTTTTTACTGCCGACTAATCTTGCAAACTATATCGACATTCTGCTGGTAGAAGAGCTTGCAAAATAATATCAGTACGGTTTACAAAAATGGGATCACCTAGTGATCCCATTTTCTTTTCCACTAACATTGCAGTGTAAGAAAAGTCCTATGCAGAAATCTCCATCTCACCAAACATACGTTTGAAAATATTATCCCAGGTCATGTTATGCGAGAAGTTGTAAACGTTTTGCTCAATCTTTTTTCTTTCCTCACCGTCTCCCAGCAACTCGCTAACATTCATAACAAAAGAGTCTACATTGTATTCGACAACCCTACCTAAGTTTTGTTTCTTAATATCTTCCGATAATGGAATCACCGAAGTAGTAATTATGGGCAATCCGCAGGACATATAATCTTTTGGCTTCGTGACATCTGAAAATCTCTTGTAGGTAGTTTTTGTATCCTCGTACGTAGCTAAACCAAGAGTGCTTTCTTTCAATAAACTAAGCCACCTCTCCCTATCCTCGGTGGTATCAATAAAGCCCATGAAATCAACGTTTTTGCTAACCCCAAGCTTATCGGCCATACTCTCCAGCTTCCCTTTAAGCTCCCCATCCCCGATTATTCTTAGCCTCAAGTCTGGAAACTTTTTTAAAAGCGCGGGCATTGATTCAATAATTAATTCCAATCCAAACTCGGGCGTTAGTCCCCCGCTGTAAACTAAAATGTTATCTTTTCTTTCAATTTTCACCTCTCCTGCCTGCTTAACAACCCCTATAGGCACAGTGATTTGATGCTTTTCTTTGGCCTTTTCACCAAGTTCCTGAATTCTTTGTCTGGCCATTCTATCCGAAACATTCAACGTGTAATCACTACCGAAAAAGGCTGCTCTGTCCATCCACACATAAACTTTGTTTAGAAGTCCTACCTTAAATCTATTTTCCATAACATAGTCGATAGTAAAGAAAGCAACTTTGCGAACCTTACCCAACTTCTTGAGTAGCAAGCCAAAGATAGCGTTAAACGAGTCTACCCCAATGTATAAATCAAACTTTTCTTTTGATGTTAAGAAATACCAAATGTTATAAAAGGCGTCCCTGAAGTAAAACAAGAACTCATTCCTAGGCAGTACCGGAGATTTCTTTTCTTTAACAAGCTTGCCCCTCTTAAATATGTTGAGATAAGAAATAGCCTCACCTTTTGTGTAGAAAAATTTATGCGCAACGTAATAAAGCGTATCAATACCCTTTTTATTTAAGAAGTCACGAAGCTCCTGACCACTTCCCTTAAAGTGTTCATGCGTTACCACAGCAATTTTTTGACCTAAGATACTGTTCATTTTCTTGCTTTTTGTTTCCATCTCCCATCTGTCGCAAATTTCTTCGATTATCTCATTTATACCATACGTGTACTTCCAATCCGGATAGTGCTTCTTAAATTTAGAGACATCCGATACATACCAGATATGATCGCCGGACCTGTTTTCATCCGAATATGAAATGTTACCTTTTTTGCCCAAATAAGTTTCTATTTTTTCAATAGCCTCCATCATTGAAACGTTTGAGTGCCTAGAGCCTCCAACGTTATAAACCTCGCCCGGCCTAGGATTTTTATAAAACTCATGAAACATAGTTATTAGATCGTACGAGTGAATGTTGTCTCTCACCTGCTTACCCTTATAACCATAAATGGTGTAGGGCCTGCCTTCGGCAATACATTTGGCTAAATAGGCCAAAAACCCATGTAATTCGGCACCGGAATGGCCCGGACCTGTTAAACATCCTCCCCTAAATACACCTGTTCTTAAGCCAAAATACTTACCGTATTCCTGCACCATCACATCAGCCGCTACTTTAGACACACCAAAAATACTATGCTTTGAGTCATCAAGGGACATCGTCTCATCAATACCTTCTTTATACTGATGGCTTGGATCAATCTCATAACGCTTGTCTAGTTCTATTAACGGGAGAAGGTTTGGTCTGTCACCATAGACTTTATTTGTTGAAGTAAAAATAAAAACCGCTTCCGGAGAATATTTTCTGTATGCCTCAAGAATATTTAACGTGCCGGTAGCGTTTACGGAAAAGTCTGTTAGAGGTTCTCTGGCAGCCCAATCGTGAGATGGTTGCGCTGCTGTGTGGATGATTAAATCGAATACGTGGTTAGAAAAAATCTCATCAATTGCTTTTTCGTCCCGTATATCCACATCATAATGCTTGTAGTTTTTGTGTTTTTCTTCAAGCAACGCACGGCTCCAAGCTGTACTTGCTTCATCGCCAAAAAAATATCTTCTCATGTCGTTGTCTATTCCAACAACATCAAAACCCCGCTCCAAGAAATATCTTGAGGCTTCAGAGCCTATTAGACCTGCTGATCCGGTTATTAATACGATTTTTGCCATAGGTTTTGTCTAAGAAATTCTAGTCAATTATAGAATATATCATTTATAACCCTTGAGGGTAATAAAGTGGTCGGGGATTTGAAAATGGTTCACCTCTAATCCTTCCGCGCCGTAACTATCCAATATTGAGCTAGCTCACTAAGTGGAAAGGGAATTTTCTCCCTTAATCTAACACGCTCTATAAAAGGATGGCGGACTCCGAACCAAAAGGGCCGTACAGTTACATCATTGAAGCCAGTTTTACTAAAAAGGTCAGAAAGCATTTTTCTATCGTACTCCCTTACATGAATGACTGGTCCTAATTTTGGGTCGGTACCTAAATCGAGGGGGTACTCTACCTTCTTTCCAATTAATCTTCTGACAAAGTTTGTGAGTCTATTCCTATTGGGAGTTAGATGAAAAGTCTTACCTCCAGGCTTTAGCGCTCTATATACTTCTTGAACAAATAAGGAATCATCGTCCACATGCTCAATAACATCGAAGGAGGTGATGAGATCAAACTTGGCATCGACAGTGTTTATTTTATCTTCTGAGCTTAAAAAGAATGTAAACCTGTCTCTAAATTGCTTTAGGGTACGGTTTTCGATGTCAGTGCCATAAACCTTGTTTTTCCTCACATTTAGTAGAACGGTCATCGAACCGGTTCCGCACCCGACATCCAAAACCTCTAGACCGGTCGTACCTTCCACTCTTTGTGTAATAGCTTCTTTGTAATCAAGGGCGCAAGTATCATCAGTATGCATATACGTGAAATTATAACAGTCTGGGGGCAATAGCTAGCCTGCCTTCTTCTGACACACTATCTCCCATTTGTAGTAACCTACAATAGGAACTCTTACCTTACGTGCCAACCTAAATAGAGGATTTTTGGAAGCTTGTCCACTTAACCTAAGCACGCGAGAAAAAATTTCTATAATGGGATAGGAAGAAACACTTTTAGTCGTTTCTAAAACTGTAAATCCATTTTTAACCAAGAGACCTAACAACTGATTATCATCGGTGTACTCTCTAAGATGCGTTGGGTCCAATACCCATTTCCCCTTGCTTCTGTAAAAATACCAACCGTACCACTTCTTAAATGTGGTGGAGAGGTAGGCAACACCGCCGTTTTTCAAAACACGATGTATGGCCTTAATCATTTTCACATCATCAACATGTTCTGCTACGTTTACAGAAACCAGAAGGTCGATACTTTCCGAGCTGACAGTCTTTAAACTTTCGGCATCATCCACAAAACACTTAAACTTGTCGTCTACCCTTTTCGCTCTTTGTATTCTCTCCTTTGATAAATCAACAGCATGCACGTCTTTATCTTTCATGTAACCGTTTGTTTTCATGGCATAAAGCAACGCACCATCTCCACAGCCTACATCCAAAAAACTCTGCCACGGTACAGATTTAATATATTTATCTAGGAGCGGGCGAACTTCTCCCGTGTAAAAATTCACATGATATTTTGAATATTTCTCGAATTGTTTCATTAATACCAAAACCAATCGCAACTGCAGGCTATATTACTACTAAATTTGGTGCTAGTCTTCTTTCTAGTATAGGCGTGTATTGCTATGTTTAAAAAATACTTTAAATATCTGTGGGCTTACAACAAGCGGCTTCGGCAGAAATACATCTTTGACGTTGCAGTAATGCTTAAAGGCTCGGTGAATAGATTCTTAGATTTAGGCTGTGATGACGGAAGTTTTACTATGCAAATAGGTGCCGTGTGCCATCCAAAAGAGGTTTATGGCATTGAAATAAAGGGTCCTCGAGCCGCCTTAGCCGAGCAGAAAGGCATGCAGGTAAAAAATAGCGATCTTAACGAAAAGTTTCCTTTTGAAAGTAGTAATTTCGACCTTATTATCTCCGATCAAGTTATTGAGCACCTAGTAAACTTAGATAACTTTGTTTCGGAAATAAAAAGGGTACTCAAACCTGGTGGCTACACAGTTATCTGCACAGAAAACCTAGCCAGCCCACATAATATATTCGCACTTATGCTTGGCATGCAGCCTTTCACCGGTCCTAACTTAAGTAGTAAGTATCAAGTAGGGTACAGGCCCTTGGGCTTGAAACACGGAGAAAAAAACATTTATGACACCCCGCTTGATGAAATTGAAGACCACAAAAAGGTTATGACCTACAAAGCTCTTCTTGCTTTATTTAAAGCACACGGCCTTGAGATTATTTCGGGAGAGGGGTTTGGATACTTACCATTTCCGGGCTTGATGGGGAAGATACTTGGAAAGTTAGACAAAAATCACAGTCAGTTTATTGCCGTACTGGCAAGGAAACCTACCTGAAGCACTTACAATTTAATCTCAGCCTTAGCTTTAACTTCCGCTTCGGCACTTTCCTTAATATTTTGAGCAGCAATTTCGTCTTCCTTCTTTGGCAAAATGTGGGTGAACAAACTTTTCACAGCACTCACCCAAAACTTTGGGGACATGTAGTTAACTTTTGTTTGTGAAACGTCGAAATCTAACAAATGCCCAACGATCTTCCAAGCCGAATAAACCAAAAACTTTGCGTCGTCGTAGTTTCTAACACTTAGAAGTTTTCTGAGCATGTATTGAGGCGTAAAGAATGAAGAGTATAGTTCCTGGGTCAGCTCCATTAACTTCTCGCGTTCAAATGGAATTTTCATAACCGGCCCCCTCATATCAAAAGCGTTGTAATCGTCATCTGCAACCATAAGCCAATCATTTTCTAGACATTCCTTGTACAGAGGCGTTCCGGGGTAAGGAATAACAATTGTTGCCTGCATGGTATCTACATAGCCTTTTTTAAAGAGCCTTTTGGCGATTGCGATGGTGTTTTTAGCCATTTCTTCTGTTTCCCAAGGATATCCAAGCATAATGGTTAAATGAGGCTCTAGACCCGCCTTTTTGGCCATTTTTACCCCCTCTTCTATCTGGTGGACCTTAATGCCTTTATCAAGTTTATCCAGTGTTTCCTGGTTTCCGGACTCCATTCCATACAAAATAAATCTAAAGTTGGCTTTACCCATAAGATCGTAATATTCCTGGGTTAAAGCATTAAGCCTCATGTTACAACCCATCACCACTTTTTTGTTGTACCCTGAGTCAATTAAAAGCTGGCAGAATTTTTTCAAAGGGGGGCCAATAAACAAAGTTCCAGCGTCGTCGAAAATTTCTTTTACTCCGTAGTTATCTACAACGTGTTTTACTTCAGCAAAAAGTCTTTCGGGTGAAAATCTTCTGTAAGTTCCAATTGGGTTTATAGTGTGATCCCAAACACAAAATGTGCATCTGTTCCACCAGCAATCTTTTCCTGAATACATGTAAGTGGCCGGGGTATATTTGTAGTTTCCGTTGGCGTAAGCGTAAAGTTTCCATTTGGTTAAGTCTCTGTCTACAAATGGAAGTTCGTCCAAATTGTGTTTTTGCACTAGTGGGCCGGAAACCCAAAAAGCGTCTTTTTCGCCGGTTAAAATGTTATCTTCATATTTTATAAAATCTCCAAGCTTAACTCTTTTATCTCCCGCTCTTCCCCAAATTCCACCCACCAGTTGCTCACCTTTGGTAATTGAATCGGCAAGTTCGGTAAGCATAAAATCGTAATCTCCTCCGGTCATTGCGTAATCAAGAGGAGAATTCATCATGCTTTCTTTTGGCGCAAAAGTTATTTGGTCTCCAACCCAAACCAAAAGCATTTCAGGAAATTTTTCCTTAAGATCTTTAATTACCTTCCAGTGGTACTTAACAACCGGGGACTTTGTTTCCACCATTAACATGTCGGGCTTTTCTTTTCTTAGCTGCTCGATCCACTCATCGTAAGTCCACTCTTCCGCGATCCCATCAAGCCAAACAACATCGTAACCTTTAGCCTGAGCTTGAGATGCGGCATAAGCCGGAACCATTGGGTAAATGTAAGTTTTGGCGTTAAAAAATTGAAACTGTCTGTTTTGAGATAAAAGAGGAACCCCCTTATTTGTCTGCATTGGGGGATACCCTACGGCAATTTTAAATTTCTTTGTTTTAGTTTCTGTTTGTGCTTTTTTGGGCATGGCTACGCTTTTTCTTAAGCAAATATAGACTACCGTATATATGAGAATGCGTCAAATTGGGTATGTGGTTAGTATCCAAGCTCGCCCAAAATTAACGGGTCAGTGCCAAGGATAGCTAAGTTTAACGGGTTGTCTCCATCTCCTATCAGTACTCCTAGTACAATTACTTCGTCCTCTCCTATAACATGGTTTGCGAAAGAATATATTCTGTAAGACGGGTCTCTAACCCCCGAATATCTCGTAGCATCAAGTAACAGCAATTCTTCAAGCTTCCCAGTTTCGATATTAAACCTGCTAAGGTTTTCGTACCTTGCGGTAACTTCGACTACACGTCCAATATTGTTACAGGAATAAAATCCGCTGGCTACACTTCTGCTAGTTACAAAGTAGATATCGCCATTGAAAATTTCTGCACGTACGGAAAAGTCGTCAGTTTCTACACTAACTAACTCCCTTTCGCTCTCCAAGTTATCGGGGCTTACAATAAAAAATTCGGAGGTACCTTCTTCAATAGCTCTTTGAACAATTAGGCTATCTTTATACCAGCCCTCAACATAAGATCCTAAAACGTAACCACCATAAGGTAGTTCAATTACTTTATTTTCTTTAAGATCATAAATCATATACCCTATCCCCTCCCAAAACCCTTTCGATAGCAAAATTTTACTGCCGTCGCCTGAAAATTCCGGACTGTGGTATGCCCAAACGCCCCCTATCCCCTCCTCTTTCATCCCTGTATCGAAAATTTCTTTAATGGTGCCCGTCTTTAAGTCGTAGATATTTAAACCTGTGCTAGTGGTGATTGCCAATAGATTCCCGTCTGGGGAAAATCCAACATCAACCAGACTTAGAGTGTAGCCCACATCACCGCTGCTTATTTCCTTCATTGTATGCACGGATGTTAAAGTTCCAGTTGTGAAGTCGTACACGAAAGCGGTATCTGTTTTTTGCTCCTCGTCACCCTCGGCCGTTTCTACATAGATAAAAGCTATTTTATTTTCATTTTTGGACAAAGAATAAGAAGCAACCTCTCCTCCAAGTTTGTTGATCAAGCTGTCAAAAGTTTTCCGCCCGAAAAGTAATTTAAACTTTTCCCTTTGCGCATCAGATTTAACAACTAATGTTCTCGAAACATTAAGCTTAGTTTTATTTCTGTATGGAAATATCACGGAACAGATATTGCTTATGGTGTCTTCTGTTAAAGTTGTGTTGCTGAGTGAATAATATGAGTAATACAAGTAAGCACCGTAGGCAACAGCTCCTAACAAAAAGATAATAACGATGATGCCAACAACAAAAGCTTTGTTTCTACCTATACTTTTTGGTGCCTTTTCAAAAGCTTCCACTTCCACTGGAAAATTCTATCACGAAAACTGTCTGAAGACTTCATATTTCTGTGATTGCTTAATTAAATCCTCGAGATGATACACGCAAACCCCCATGGACGGACTTTTTATGGCATTTTCCAAGGATTGTTTAAATTCTTCTGTGCTAATTTCCCCACCTTCATTTACTGATTGGATTAAAGGCAAAAACGCCTTTCCCAGCTGCCAGTAATACTCAACCATCTCCCCTATCCAACTTACATCTTTACCTAACATTTTGTGAAAAAGCCCCGGGCTAAAAATATCTATCAAAGGTATAAGCTTACTAAAATCCTGCGCGACAACTCTTTGAATTCCCGCTCCATAATCTTTATCTTTCCACGGCACGATGAACATTCCCAGTTTTATTTCTTTTCCAGAAGCGGCAATTAACGCTTTAGCTTCCTCAACAAAAGAAACAACTTGCCCCGCCTTAAACTCCAACCATTCGTGGTAATAACTACCGTCAATATGAAGCGCGATGTTTTGTAATGCTGTGCCCTCGCCTCCAACTCCCGCAATTGGTTCGCCAATATATTCTTCAAACATCTTAAGACACCTTTCGCAGTAACACGTGTCTAAAATATCCGGGTTAGCACTTTCCCAAGATGTCGGGTATCTCATATGGTTTAGCCAAACTCCTTGAACATCGTTCTCCAAAACTCTTTTTATTTCTTCCAAGCGGTTCTTTCTTACTCCCGGGTGGGTTGGGCATATACCGATTAGCGGATCGCTGATTGTATCTTTATCGTTAGAATCAACCGCTTTTGCGTCAGGGTACTTTTCAAGTAGGTCTTTCCCGGCAAAAACAATGACACTTGCGTAAATTTCAACTTGTCCAAGTTTTTCTTTTATTTGCGAGGTTGTTTGCGGCGAAATATTTTCGGAACTTACTAGGACTGAATTTAAATTTAATTGAGAGGCCCCCTCTAAAACAGAATCTTCAACATTTAGTAAAAATCCGGATTTATGCATCTATTTCTCCGGTTGCTTCTCCGGCCAAATTTGATTACCTTGCAAGTCTTCAACAATAATTGCCGTAGTTGGACAGGATTTGGCCGCCTCAATAATATCTACCGCCTCATCCCACGTGCCTTCCTTAACATACGCAATGCCGTCATCATCTAAATCAAAGGTGCCTGGCGCTCTGATAATACAGGTAGCCGCGCTTATACAAAGTGAATTTATAACTTTTATTTTAAGTTTAGAGTTAGGGTTTATTGCGAACTGATTTTGACCGTTTTTGTCCATATGTTTTCTAGTTAACCGCCTAAATAATTTCCAGTATTTATGTCTACCGACCTTAATTGTAACTTAGGGCGCTTAAGTAGACCAATAATAAAATTTATTCCGTACACGATATGGGTTAGGATTATTCCTACAAAAACTAAAAGCCCGGAAATTGGATTTAAGTCTTCAATTGCGACACCTGCGGCTCTTCGCAAGATAAGGAAAAGATAAATTCCCACAACCGTAAAGTATAAATACCACAGCACCGGAAAGAAACTCGAAACAATTGGGCCTAATACTAACCCTAAAACGAAAAGTGTGGGCATAAAGTAAAATAGCAATCTTGAAGTTTCGGGAAAAAGTCTTGCAAACTGTCCCCTGTGCTGCCCGTACCGCGAAATTTGTTTTAAGTAGGGCAAGAATATTTTTCTTCTGTGATGGTAAACAATTGGTTTTGGGTCATAAGGAAAAGGACGCCTAAATTTTTCCACCAAATCTAAACAAAGTTTAGTGTCTTCGCCTGGCCAAAACTCTGTAGTAAAACCACCAACACTTAAGAAGGCATCTCTTCTTACAAATAAGTTTACGGTCGGGTAATCACTTATAAACTGATGCTTTGTTGGTTTATGCCTAAAAATTGTATTTCCACTCACAAGGCTTGACTCAAGAAGCTTTCCGGCAATTCTTTCAAGAAAACTGGCTTTCGGAGGTGTTACCGCAGGCGCTCCTAAAGCGTAAGTGTTTGAATTCTTAAAAACTTCGGCGGCCAATTTTAGCCAATCTTTTTTTGGAAATGCGTCGTCATCCAGAAAGGCGAGAATATTTCCAGTTGCCACACCCGCTCCAATGTTTCTTTTTTCGCCGGGACCTTTGTTACCAACAGCTATAAACCTAAATTTATCGCCCAAGTTTAGTTTTTTCTCTTCCACTTCATTAATCTCATCTACCAAAACTATTACTTCAAAATACGGATAGTCGAGTTTAGACAAATGGGCAAGACATTCTCTTAAATCTTTATTTAAACGTCTTGCCGTTACAATTACACTAAATTCGGGCTGTTCAATTTTTTCAAGTCTAATTTGAGATGCCAAAAACTGAGCGATTTCATGCTGTATCCATTTATGCTCATTGCCATCGTCGTAATATTTCAAAATCTTCAGACGATAAAAAACAGCTAAGGTGTCGTTCATCATTCGTTGTATGAAAGAGTCCAGGAACAAAAATTTGGAAAAGGTTGTGTGGTCAAAGTTTAGGCTCAGCTCAATTGGCGCTTCGTATATTCTTCTAAAGCCAAGCCTGTGGGCTACAGCCAACATTTCTATATCAAAAGCAAACTCTTTTATTAAAAGTCTTGGCAAAACCGCATCCAAAACTTCGCGCTTAAATACCTTAAGACCTGCCTGTGTGTCTGTGAGTTTAAGATTAAATAAAAGCCGCGCAAGGGTGTAATACCCCCAACTGTAAAGTTTTCGCATAAATGGGTAATTTACTTTCGAAGCCGGATGGCGCTTACTTGCCACAACCACATCGGCCTTGTGCAAAAGCACGTGCTCTAGAAGAGTTGCAATACTTTCTAGATTTATATCCACACCTGCGTCAATAAACGCAACATAATCACCACTGGCTTGAGTCATCCCATACTTAACAGCAAACCCCTTACCTTGATTTTGTTCGTAACCTACAACTTCAACATTATCCTTTTTTACTTTGGAAGCTTCTTCAAAAGTTTTGTCTAAAAGCCCGTCAACTACAACTATGATCTCAAAATCCCACTTGGTTTTGGATAAAGCTTTGTGAACTTCTTCAATATTCTTTTTTATGGTCTTTTCCTGCTTATAGGCGGGAATTATTACCGATACTAACATTATGGATATAGTACAACATATTCCAACTATGAGCGGGGCAGGAGTTTCAAAGTTGGCAGTTACTTAAAATCAATACTCACCTAACCTATAAAGGTATATTTTGGGGTCTACAAAGATGCTGCCTGGGAAATTTATGGTCTTTTCCTCTATCAGTGTGTCGCAACACGCATACTCCTCGTTAACTTTCTGGCTATCGTAAGAAAAGTTATATAAATAATCGCGGGGGACATTCCTATAGTTTAGTTTCCACGCGTTTGTGCCTTTAATATACTTCTCCTCTATTCCTTCTGTTTTTGAGATTTCCTCCGACCTATTCCAAACATATTTATTTACTAAAACAAAATCGTTTGATAGTTGGTATGAGAAAAACATAAGAAATAAAACAAATCCCGAAAGAATTACTTTAGAGTACTTACTTTCTTGAAAATAATCTTTTAGCAAAAATAACAAAATGGTTGGAATTAGAATATGAAGGTATCGATCATAGAAAGCTTTTGTAGCAATAAGCATACCCGTATAAACTACAGCCAAAACTAAGTAGAGATTTATGGCCTTTCTTTTAAAGACAATGACGTAAGACACAAATATAGGAAAAAGAATTTTGGAAACTAAGTCCCAGTAGCGATACAAATCATAATTTCCCTTAAAGTAATACTTGGTCCCACTTATACCTCTTGGATAAAACCCCGTGCGCTCAAAAGTATTCTCAAAATATGGGAACTCGCCCCAAGAAACTTCATGCGGGTTAAAATTACTAATCATTAAAAAGTATAGCCCTACCGCAAGAGCTAAAAATAACAACACATGCTTTTTTTTACTTAATATCTCTTTTATGTTAACAGAACTTAAAAATACGGGTAGCAAAAAGGCCGTAAGTACAATAAAAGTGCCTATAAACACAGCGGCAACATAATCTTTATCCAAAAGGTTTTTCCACTGCAGCGGAACCTCAATAATCCTTGGGGTTAGGGGAAATATTTTTTCGTAATAAAAGTAGAGAGCACCAAACGTAATAAGACTTACTGCAGCTGGCTTCCAATTTTGTTTGTACGAGTAAAATAATCCAAGGCCTAACGGAATAAAAAGAGAGACCTGCCTTACATTCAAACCGGCAAAGACAACAAGGGCCATAAGAGCCAGGTATTTATAATTTTTAGTTTCATCAAACAATAAGATGCACCAAAGGCTTAGTAAAAAGAAAAACATAAAATATACCTCTGTCATAAATCCAAAGGTTAAATACATATTTAAAGGATTGAAAAAATAAATGAGCCCCACTAACACGGAGGTCGAGAATTGCTTTTTCATTCTATACAAAATAAACGCTGACAACAGGTAAAAGTTAGCGACAGAAAAAAGCAAAGTTAAAATGGGCAGTTTTTCTAGAGAGAATATTCTTGCAAAGCCTGCAGCAATCAAACCTTGGGTGTAAAACGTGGGGCCAGTGTAGGGGTGCAGAGTAAAATCCCCCTTCATAAACCTTGAAACCATTTCATAGTAAACCCAATCATCATTTTGATAAAAATCTATTTTGTTTGAAAGCGTAAACACAAGCATAAAAAGAGCCAGTGTTATAAGCAAAAGCCATAATTTCTTCATACTATAATGATATACTTTCTCAGGAAGCTACGAAAGAGAAATGAACTATAAAGAGTATGAAAACATGGAAAAATTCGAGAAGAGCTACTGGTGGCATAGAGGCCGCCTTTATTTGCTGGAAAAATTAATTAATTCCCACTTCCAAAAAAAGAGAGGTGACGCCCAGCTACTTGAGGTTGGGTCTGGAACTGGCGAGACCGTTAAGTTTCTATCTAATTTCGGAAAAGTTACTGGGATCGACGTTTCAGAAAGGGCCGTTGAGTTTTGTAGAAGTAAAGGATTAGAAAATATAATTCTGGGAGATATAAATGAGCTTGACCTTTCGGAACACAAAAATACGTATGACGCTGTTTTTGCCCTTGATACCATGGAGCACATACAAGATGACGTAGGGGCAATGAAAAGGATAAACGAGATGTTAAAAGAGGAGGGACTTCTCTTTCTTACCGTTCCCGCACACAAATTCTTATGGAGTGAGCATGATGAGGCGCTTCATCACAAAAGAAGGTATCACTCTCTTGAACTTTTACAGAAACTTAGAGACGCGGGGTTTGAGCCAATAAAAAAATCGTACTTTGTTTTTACGGCATTTTTTCCCATCTTGTTTTTTAGAACCTGGAATACCGTGTTTGGTAGAAGCGCCTACCCAAAAACTTCGTATGTAATGCTACCAAAAATCCTCAATGACTTTGCAACAAACGTTTTGAAATTAGAGGCAAAGATCATTCAAAAGATAAATTTTCCTATAGGGACAACGATTGTAGCGGTTGCAAAAAAGCCTAAGATTTAATACTTTTTATAAAATAGATCCCAACACCTAAAAGAAGGGCAAACGAAATTGCCAAATTCACATTCACTACACTTACCAAACTTTCATGATGAAGGGAAATTAAAATGACTTGCAATGTAATTGCAGGGAGAAGTAAAAGGACAACCTTGGTTTTTTCTACAGCCAAAAAGAACAGTATCATAAAGTTTATTAACACATACATGCCAACAAAAATCGAAAACCTTGGTAAAAGTTCTGCAGAAGCAAGGTAGGAGGCACCAAACATTACCCGTGTAATAAAATTTGGCATTAAAGTAAAAACGACAACGCCCACAATTACCACCATAATTTGTAAGATTAACAGGGGCCTAAATTTTTCTAAAACATCTTCGCCATTACCATAAGCTGAAGAGATCGTAGGAAACATAACAACTCCTACTGTGCTCGCCCCAAACAACAAAACTTTCCCGGTTGTAACTAAGCCCGCGTATAACCCAGCCGATGTTTCGTCAAAGAAATGTTTCACTAGCACAATATCAATATTATTCAAAAGAGTTAATCCAATCTGTACAAAAAGAACGGAACCAGCAAAGGCAAGTACATTTTTATAGTAATGTTTTAAACTTACATCATCCGACTTTAAAAAGTGCTTACTCAACATCCATGTTCCAATTAAATAGGACCCAGCAAAAGACAAACCCATTCCCACAAAGGCCCCTGCCAGCTTAAACCCCGCCATGACAATTAAAACTGGGATGATAAGCCTTAGAAACTGGGTCGATACCGAAAAGGCAGCATAGGCTTTAAACTTTAATAAACCCTGCAAATAAGCGATGGGAAGTATTACCAAAAAAGAAAGTCCGAGAAAAGCCCCAAAGTAAATAAGTAGGTTGGGGTCGGAAATACTTAAAAAACTCGCGAGTTGCTGACGGAAAAGAAATATCAGTGTAAACAAAAGAGACCCAACACCCAAAACTACGGTTGAAAGTTCCAGAAAAATACGGGTAAGTGTTCCGTATTTATTTTGTGTAGAAAGATTAGAAACAAGTTTAATTAATGAAGTTGTGAATGAGGTTGCCAGCACTCCTAAAATAACATAAACGGATAGAAGCGCTGTAAAAGTTCCAAAATCTGAAACCGAAAGCCATCGCCCAAGAAAGATTTGCAGAAGATAAGCAAAAACGCTTCCAATAAAAGAACCGGCCGTAACTATAACGACTCTGGAAAACGCGGGATTTTTGATTAAGTTTCTTGCACGGGTAATCATATTACTTACTTATATCCCGGGCAGTGTTTTCGTACACATTATAAATTGGAACACCTCGAAGTTTTACCTGTCCAATAAACCTAAACGGGTCTTCAGGTTCGGATTCGTCAAACCATACAGGGTAAATAAAAAACTGGGCTTTTCTTGAATCGAAATCAATGCTGGAAATTGTGGCCCAGGCACCCATTCGCCTTACAAAGGGGTGCAGTTGTGTGTAATACTTCTCCGGAAAAGCCACAACCAGGCGGTTTTGCAACACATCGGCCGTATCATATATATCTTCGCCCGGCCCAAAATCCTGCAAACTAAGTTCGTACTTTTTAGCTTCCAGATATTTTATTAATTCGAAATGGCCAATTACCCATTTTGGTTCAAGCATCCAGATTCCGTTTTTCAGTCCACCAGTTAACGGACTGTAATACGAAAAATAATCCGGATGGAGAACTGCCAAAGTTGTAAAGGCAGGTATTAATAATACTATTCCAAACAGCGCGAAGGCGTTAGAAACTTTTGAAAACCTTCCCACAAGTAGATGTAACATTCGTTCAAAAAACAGTGACGCAACTAAACTTAATGCAATTAAGGAAGGTAAAATATATCTATCAAGTTTTTTTGATGGAATTGAAAGTTCAATAATATAAAATAATGCGTATAAAAGCGTAAAGGTCGCAAACTTTTTCTGCCTTTTATCAAGTTTTGGAAAAACCACTAACGAACCTAAAAGGCCAATAATTAAATACAAAGACGATCTTAAAACCAAAACTGCCCAATAAAACACCGGCCCCGGATCCTCCACCCATTTTCCAAAGAAAAGCTGAATATGATCGCCCTCAATTCCAACATCTACTATCCCTTTTTGAAGCACGGTGAGGGCTTGAGGCGCGTTTGTCCACATGGCAGGCCAAAAGGCCACAAAGGCAACAATAAAAGTTGCGAGCCATAGTAAGTACCTAGAAAATGCCCATTTTAAAGCCTTCGCAAAGCTCCCTGTTTCCCACAGGCGGTATCCAAACAGCAACAAAGCGGCAAAAGGCACAATAAAAAGCGCCGAGGTTTTAGTAAGCATCGCCAATGCCCCAAGAGCAGAAGATATAAATAGCCATTTTTTTCGCTCTTCTGTGGAAACATACATGTAGAGAGTTAAAAACGAGGCAAGCATGAAAGTCGCCTGCAAACCCTCAAGGTGGACAACCCGGGTTAAAGCAACGTACAAAGGCTCAAGCGCAAAAAGTGCGACGGCAATTGAGGCGTACTTTATATTAAGGACTTTTCGTAAAATGTAGAAAATAAAAGAGATTAAAATCCCAAGAGCTAAAACGATAAATAGCTTTTGGGTAAAGTGGAGCTGAAACAAAGCGTTTATATCATTATCTTGCGGGTTCGTTCCCGTAAAAACTCGGTACGCAAGGTTATGAAACTTCACAGCAATTGCCCCAAGCCACATTAAAGTTACTCCTGGGTGATACATTTGAATAGTCTTTGCAAAATCTAATGTGAAAACGCCCGTTCCAAAATCGTAAATTCTCTGCTTCCACTTCCACTCGTCAGTTGTGAACATGTCGTAGCCCAGGCTTGGCAACCGCGTCAGTACAAACAGTACAAAAACGTATATTTCGTATTTAATTTTCCTGATTTTGTTCAAAAACATAGATAAAAACGTACGGGCCCCTTCTACCCTGCGTGCTAACCTCAAAAACCTGGTCTAAGCCTTCTGTTGCAGCCAACTCCTTACCTATCTCTCCTGTATCCAAACCTAATACAACATAACCTTTGCCAAAAGATAAATCTGCACCAACTACACCCTTCTCTACCTCGTTTCGTGAAAACTTTTCCATGACCGGCAGAAAACTACTAGTGTTATAAACAATCCTATCGTTTGGATTTACATTCTCAAGCATCCATTCGTACGTAATTTCTCTAGTATCCTTTCTTACCAAAAGCAAAACGGTTTGTATCGAAATCCAAAGTGGAACCAAGAAAAGTAAAATTGGGATTAAATACCGCCATTTACTTTTTATCATTTCCATAAGATGTACTATTACAAAACCGCAAGCAAGAGCCACAAATGGATACGCCGAGGTGTAATAGTGTGCACGTGTTTTATCAAAACCTGAAATATAAAAAAACAAAAACAACGATGGAATTAAAATTAACCAAATTTCTTTTGTTCTTTTGACAAAAATCGCATAAAAAATCGTTAGCATGTACAAAAGTATGAAAATATATCCAAAATCACGGGCAAACTCAGAAGTTAGAGCCTGAAAAAACTGCACAATTTGCTGCCCAAACCCTACTTTTCCAACATTTGTAAACTGCCATAAGGCACCTTTTGGCCCGTCAGTACGGATAAAAGTATCGAAATCAAGAACTGAGTAAGGAGTTCCTAAAATGAAACCTAACCCTGCTACCAAGCCTGAAAGTACCAGAGCTTTGACTCCGTGCCAATCTAAAAGTTTTTCATTTGGAGATTTCCAGGTTCGCAAGAAGTGGGCGGCAGGAATCATAGCGGCCATTAAGCCTCCGTTATATTTTGTTGAGGCTGCAAAACCAATAAACAATCCCGCCCATAAATAGTTTTTTAAATCTTTTTCCTGAAATATCTTTATTGAAAAGTAAAAGGCCCACGCAACCCAAAAAGCAGTCGGGATATCTATAAGTGCGAAGGGTGAAGTTTGAACATGGAACGGTGTAATCATTAGAGCAAAAGCTGCAGCCAGCCCCACACTTCGGTTAAACAGCTTTTTGCCAGCCAGATAAACTGGAATTGCCGTTAAAGTCCCCATAAACACATTGAGTAGTCTGGAGAGAAAATAAAAGATTAACGGGTCTCTCCACATTAGCGGGAAGTATGCACTTAAAGATTCCTGCAAACCAAAAACCTGCAAGCGGATTCTAAATTTTATGTACAGAAAATGAAGGAAGTAGTTTAGGTACAGATGTAGGTGGGGCCAGTCGAAGTGGGCTGGGTTTGGGTCAAACCTAAGCCCAATCGCCGAGCGCACCACTGCGGGCTCATCGGGGTGGAAAATAAACGGGAACCCGTGCTCTACACCGGCAACTCGGAGGCCAAAACCGACCAAAAGTATTATTAGCAATATTTTATCGAACTTTAGCTTCCTTAACATAAACCTTCCAATATTCTAAACCATTTATCCACATAGTATGGTCGAGAATAAAATTATAGTTTGAGTCCAAAACTTTCTGAGGAATTTCTTCGTTAACCCCGAGTACCAACAAGTCGTAATTTCTGGTTCCATCAACTCTAATATCAAAAACTCTCGAAGCTTTATAAATTGCTTCCATTGGTTTTACATCTATAAATCCTAGTGTCGGATAGTAACCATATTTTTCTAGAATTTGATCTCTTAGTGCCACTATTCCCACACCAAAAGGTTTCTGCGCCAAAATATTCTCATGAACATATTGAGGTGAACCAAAAAGAGGGTTGGTATAAGTAAAGTGGTATGGATACAGACTGAAAAATGGATGCAAAACGAAGGCGGCAAAAAATATCGATTGAACACCAACTAAAGCTTTGACCGCTAATGCCCCAAATTTCGTCTGTAAGTATTCCTTAAGCTGATAAAAACCTATCACTGCTAAAAGCGCAAAATATGGATACATGGGCAGTAGGTATCGGTCAATTTTTTTACTAGAAATTGTCATCACTACCAAATACCCCACGAAAAATATTGTCAAGAAGGCACTTAGGGATGGGGCTTTGAAATCCGGTTTTTTGACTCTAAGTAGGCTTAAAACAAGCATAAGAAGCAAAAAAGGCGAGGTTTTAAGCAAAAATACCAATGGGTAAAAGCTCACTCCCCCATCGCGGGTGTCTTCACCAAAGATAATTTGATTGTGCCCGCTTCTAATCCCAACCCGCTCTATACCGTCATAAATTCCCAGTAAAACATCTTTTGTATCAACCCAAAGAGCTGGCAAGAAAATTACAAACGCGAGAACAGCCGGAATAAAAATAGAGAGTTTAAATTTTACTGCCTCTTTCCAACCTTTTTGCAGAAATACATAAAGCCCACCAACACCAACCGCAAAAAGGAGTCCCCCTACTGCAACGCTTTTCGTAAGAAAGGCCAGCGCCAAAAATATTCCGTCTAAAATTCCCATATACCAATTGAACTTCTTAAGGTGTAGGTAAGTAAGGAGCAAACCAATAAAAAGAAGTAACGTTAGCAAAATATCCAAATGAAGTACCCGTGAATTTGCAAGAAAGAAAGGCTCCATCGAAAAAATAAAAGACGTTAGCCACGCTTTATTAAACCCAACAATTTTTGTCAAAAGAAATATCCCCAAAAGTGAGAGGATGAGCTGAACAAAAATAAGCGCGATTTTAGCTACATAGTCAAAAACTAAGAATGTACCTTGATTGTATTTAATGTCACCATTAAGCTGCTTCACCAGCTCAACGGTTGGTCCAACGATCCACATTAGCGTTGTACCAGGCTGGTAGTGCTGGTAGGTCCTTTCCAACTGCCCGAATTTTAAGCCCACCATAAACTGCTCGGATCGCCAGTGCCAGTTTACGGCGTCTGGATTAACCACGTCATCATAGGTTCCTGGCACCCTTGTAGCCAAAAAAACCAACACAAACAGCGCGATGAGTAAATACTCTTTGTTAATTTTCTTTATTAAATACATATAGAATTCCGCCGAACAAGCTTACGAAAAGTCGCAGCAAGTGATAAATGATGGAGGCACTTAGAGCCAGTTCCACCGGAACACCCGAACTTGAAAAAAATTGTATAAAAAGTGCATCTTGAACTCCTAAACCATTTAACGATGGGATGAAAAAAGTGGCGAGTGCTATTACTGGAAAAACGAACAAAGAATATGTGATAGGAAAAGTGATGCCCATGGAAACAAAAACAAAATATTGCGTAAAAATGCTAAGAAGCTGAATTACAAAGGACGTCAGGAAAGCGCTCAACAAAACACCCCTCCTGTCTTTGTAGACAAGTAGGGAGTTATAAATTTTCCCTAATATCCCAATTTTCTTGGAAAGGATTTTTAAAAGCAGGAAGGCAACCGCAACTCCAATCCAAAATCCAAAAAACACAAGAAATTTAAAAAAGGTTAGATACAAACTGTTGTCGGAAATGATCTCGGGCAACTGCTCAATCCAAAAGTCTAAGGTTCTTGCTAAACCAAAGTACGAAATTAGAACAAGCGCCATAACACCTGTAAACCTCTCCATAAAGGTTGCGGCAAAGGCATCGGTCTTACTCCCAATCTTCTTACCTAAAGCAAGAACTTTGTAAACATCACCCCCAACGCTTGTGGGCATAAAGTTATTGAAAAAGGCACCTACAAAATAAAGGTGGGTCAAATACTTAACGGTAACTTTTTCCGAACTTTTATGTATAAGTAGGGACTTCCATCTGAAGGCACCAATCAACCAGTTTAGAATTATGAATAGGATTGGCAGGGGCAGATATCTTATATCAACTAGTTTAAAGTTGCTCAAAACATCAGCGAAATCAATGCGTGAAAAGATAACTCCAAATAAAACCGCGCTGATTAAAACCTTAAGAATTATCTGCCATTTTTTCTTATCCATTATTTTCTGCTCCAAGAGAAATAGTTTTCAACTTTCTAAGTCCTGCCTGCACATCTTCCTTTGTCACAAATTTGAGCAAAAACACTAAAGCAATGTAAATCCCACTACCCAAAAGGTAGGTTAGGATTTTCGTCATATTAAAATCCGTATAAACCTGCAAACTTATTACTAGCCCAACAATTATAAGGATGGCATGTTTCAATCGCAGAAAAGAAAATCCAAGCTTCCTCCAGGAGAAAAAGGCCAGTACGACAAGGTTTGTAAGCACCCCAAAAACCATAGCGTACGCCATGGTCACTAAACCTCCCCATACACTATTAAAAGCGAAGTAAAATCCAACAGTTAAAACAAGCATAAACAAAAATCCCACAATCATTTCCTTTACCATTTTCGCTGGAACTAGAATGCTGGACATAACAATATTTACCACCGAGTAAAATATAAAGGCAAAAACTAAGGGCAGTACAAATGGAAACGATCCGTCATACTTTTCGCTTCCAATAAGAAGATGGAAAACATCTCGAACCCAGAAAACCGCGGTAACTGCTGCAAACACTATAAAAACAAAAACCTTATCAAAGTTTCCAATGAATAAACTTTTAAACTCCTCAATGTTTTCAACAAATTTTTTCGACAGAACCGGAAGATTTATATCGGTTACTGAATCTGAAACAGCCATTAATTTTGTAGCGTAAAGCAAAGCAAACCCAAACAGACCTATTTCCTCCGGTGAATAACTAACACCCAACAAAAGCGGGCCTGACTTCTGCCAGTATGTAACAATTATTTTCACAACATAAATTGCAAGGCTGATAGACAGAATATCCCTTAGCAGTCGCCTAAAATCAGCCTTTTGCGGCCAAGCGAAGCTGCCCTTGAGCGGGCCCAAAGCCATTACTCCCAGGGAAAGCGAGGCAAGAATGTTAAAAAGTATTAAAGAGTAAAAAAATCCGTCAACTCTGTACAAATAAATTAAAGGTATATAAATAAACAAACCGGCAATCGCAATAATTACTTGGTAAGTAAAAAGTTGTTTGAACCTTTGAGTTCCTGAAATAACAGAATTAAAAATACTTTGTACGCCTTGGATTAACAATACAAAAGCAAAAAGTTTAAGGGGAACTATTAGCGCGGGATTTCCATATTGTATTACGGAGATATACCTGGAAATAAAAAACAATATTACGGCCAGGGGAATTGTTACGAAGTATCTAATGACAACCGAGGTTAAAAAAATCTCAAATATCTCTTTATTGTTTTTTGCTGAAGAAATTTCCCTAGTACTGCCGGAGGCTAAGCCTAAGTGTTGATAAATACCAAAAGCTCCCCCAATTGAAGTTGCCAAGGTTATCAACCCATACTCACCCACACTCAAAATCCTTACAATAACTATGCTTTGAACAATTCCTACCGCCATGGCTAAACCACGCGAAATAAAGCTTATTGCCTGCCATTTCAACAAACTTTTCATTTAACTTCCACATTTCCTAAGTAGATACTGCGCGTGCGAATATCATTAGAAATACCCACAAATGCCTTGTATGTCCCTGGCTCTACAAATTCCGGAAACCTAACCTCGTTTATTTCTGCAAAGTATCTGCCGGTAGACCACGTTTTAGGTTCTGATAGGGCAAAGGACGGTAGGTTGGGTAGTTGATAAACTTCACCGGTTTCAGCGTTTACGAAAGTAGTAAAAACTACATAATCATCCAAAGGCTTATCCACCTTTCTGATAAATGTAAATTGTGTGTTATAAGTTTGGCCGCGGACAATTTCAGATGGAATTGAGTAATCAACAACATACAATCCCTCAAAAATCTCCAAGTTAACTTTCTCGTCAAAAACAAACGATTCCTGAATCGGCAAGGCGTCAGATTTATCATGCAGGCCAACCCTTTCAAAAATAAACAGATTTCCGCAAGCTGTGTGCAAACGGTAATTTTCATCTTTTAAGACATTTCCAACAACCTTATTTATCACATCCTGTTCCAAATCCAAAAGCTCAACAACTTTTAGCGAAAATACGTCCACAATCACATAATCAGCTGAATTATAAAGGGCTGGGAATATGGCGTAGGTTTCTCTCATAGAAAGGTATGCTCCTAAATAATCAGGTCCAGAAATTGAAGCGTTTTCTGGTACAAAATCTATAACCGCCCTAGCGCATTCTCTATCTCTTCTTTCAAATTCCGCAAGTCTAAACCGCTCACCAATTTCCAAATCTCTCTCTAGTACTTCTTTGCTATCCTCAAATATTGTTCGGGCAAAAGCGAGTCGGTTTAGTCTTTTCTCAACCGCCTGATTAAACCAAAGGTATATTGGGTTCCCATACGAATAAGAGAGCACTAAGTTTGAGACAACAAGTACAACGCACAGAACACCGGCGATATAAACCCTTTTTAACTTTGAGTACGACGAAATAAGACTAGCCACATAATTTATTCCGTAAAGAGATGCTAAAAACAAAATCGGAATAATCATTGAGATTCGGTGATTAAATATTTCAGAGGTTCCGACATTTCCGCCAGTTATCGCATAGTTTATAACAAGCTCAGGAATCGCAATAACAAAAAGTGGCGGGTACAGAAGCGGCGCGTATAGCAGAGGGTCAAAGGTCATTCTCATATTTTCAGGCTTATCACCATTAAAAAGTACCCGTGCCGCTTTGCTGGGGTTTGTGATCAGACTCGTTGCAATCTCAGTATAAGAATTTCCAAGCTCTTCATACCTTCTCAAAAAGTAATTTTCGTCCCCAACGTCTTGGTCTGTATCTGCTTTGATTCCTAAATCCTGAGCAAACCTTTCATACCCTGCTATTCTCGCGGATGAGTAAGTGGGAATGATCACAAAAAAGGCTAGGACAAACCACAAAAGACTAACTACCATCATTTGCAGGCCTAACTTAGCAATTTTTGTGGAAATAAAAGATTTTATATCTTTAAATACACCGTTTCTGAAAAACAAAATAAAAAGTCCTAACATAAAAATGAACAAAGGAAGCTCTTCTTTTCCTGACATAGTAATTACTAGCAAAATCCAAAACCAGAACATTCTTTTTTTAGAGAAATTTTGCTCATGGTGCATCTTTTCAAATAGATAAAATGCGCCAAGGAAAAAAGGTATGGCTAGTGTAACGCCGTGAAATGCCGTCCAAGCAAGCACAAACCCCATGGCCGGATATAGCAGATAAGCCAAGCCCATCAACAACGCCAGTACTTTATTCTTCATTTCAAGTTCCGCGATTGCGTAAATTAACAGTGAGGAAAAGGTGACTATCACAAGTTGAAAGAATATCAAAGTTAGAGGAGACTTAAAAATAAGGAAAAACGGGAGGGCTAAAAGAATTATCGGATCCACGTGGCTCATGCCCCATCTAGGCAAATTAGTTCCAAAGTAATCAGTAAGGTACATGAACCTGCCCTGGGTAGTATTCCAAATCATTTGTGTCATATTTCCCAGGTCAAATTTCCCTAAATCAAAGTTGTTGTAGCGGAAAAGATTTATTTTCGCGGCCAGAATAAAAACACCTAAAGAATAAGCAATCAAAAATAAAAAAGGCCAATTTTTTAACATGGAGTCTTTTAATTTTATAAACATACTTTAGCTCTTACGAATTACTACCTTATCATAAACTTGATCAACCTTCTTGGCCATCAAATGCCACGAATAATTGCTTCTAACAAAGCCTAAATCGGCGGAAATGCCGCTATCTAGCACCTCCTGAACTTGCTTAGCAATACTTTCCGCGGAAACTTCACGCAGATAAACCAAGCCCTCAATTTTCTGTGAAGTTTCAAAACCTGATGCGAGAGCTGGAACTCCACATGCCAAACTTTGCAATACCACTTTTGGTAAACCCTCCCAGTCAGAGGGCAGTACAAAGATATCCGCGATTTGAAATACAATCGGAACCTGTGGGTAAGGTGTATAACCAACCCTAACTATTCTATGATCTAAATTATACTTCGAGGTAACATCTAATATTTTACTTTCGTATTCTTCGTCACCGTGAGGCCCCACCAAAAGAAGCTTGTAATTAGACGGCAAAAATCTTAACGATTCTATAAGAAGGTGAATATTCTTTCTTTCGACAATCGCACCATTATTTAAAATTACTTTATCGTGCGGGGCAAGACCCAGCTCTCCTCGCGTCTTTACTAACTCTTCAGGCCCAATAGGTGTAAATAACTCGGTGTTTACGCCTGTTTCTACAACAAAACACTTTGAGGGATCGGTGTTGTAGTGCTTTATTGCTTCATTTTTAGTTTCCGGGCTTACAAAAATACAAGCGTCCGCGCTGCCGATAGCCCATCTATCGGACATTTGCGCAAGTGGCCAACTTAGATATCTTGAAATAGCTTTGATATTTTTATCCTGACCCTCTAATTTTTCCCACCTGCCTTTTACCGTGTTATGAAAATGGGCTATCAGGGGAACTTTGAGTTCCTTTGCTCCTGGAAGAAATTTTTTTAGGAAAAACCTATATGCATAAATCCAAATTGCGAAGTGACCGTGCGAGTGAATCACATCAGGTCTATTTTTTAATCGCCAGAATAAGTAATAGAAAAACACAATCAGTGAAGTGGTTATACTTAGAGTTCCCCGTAAGGGCTCACGAAGAAACGGGTGAAGTTTAGCTCCTTTTAAAGTCTCGATTGGTCCGGCAAATGGCCATCTACCGCAAAACACATCTATTTCATGCCCAAGCTTTACCTGGGCCGAAGTCATTTCATATGGAGCTGGAGCTAGGCCGTCCCATGGCGGAGGCCAGTCGTAAACAATTCTTAGAATTTTCACAAGATAACCTCATTAAAAACTTTTTCGTACTTATCAAGCATAACATCAAGGGTGAATTCTTTTTTTGCCTTTTCGAACGCTTTTTTTCCCATCACGTTTCGCAACTCTTCGTCTTCGGAGAGTTTAAGTATTGCGTTTTTAAGTTGGTCTACATTTCCAGATTCATAAATAATTCCCGTTACTCCATCTTCAATCCCTTCCGGAATTCCACCCATGTTTGATCCAATAACAGGAACTTGCGCAAGCATTGCTTCAACAATGCTCATTGGAAATCCCTCAACACGACGAGAAGGCAAAACGAAAATATCCGACTCTCCCAAAAGTTTCATAGATTCTTTGTGGGGAATACGGCCAAAAATATGAATCTTATCCAAAAGCTTCTTTTCTGAAACCATCTCTTTCAACCCCATCAAGTGAGGGCCGTCTCCAACTATGGTAAGTTCGACTTTCTTGTCCCGAATCTGCCCCATCGCGACAACTAAATCAGCAAGACCCTTTGACCTGTGGATAAGTCCGACATAAAAAAGCCTAACGACCCCATCTTCTTTTTTGGTTCGTGCAATATCTTCATCAATTCCATTGTAAATAACCACAACCTTACTTTCGTCAACAAAAGTTTCGTCAATTAAAGCCTGTCTCACAAACTTAGAAACCGCAATAACTTTATCCGAATGCAAAACAAATTCACGCTGACGGTTAAAGAAGTTAAGTAGAAAGTATGCTGTGTTGGGAATTAATTTTATGTAATCTTTTGGCGAACTTAAACTTTGCAAAAGCGTTTTGTACTCACCCGTTGTTGTTCCATGAGAAATAGAAACAACCGGAACACCCAACTCATTTTTCTTCATCACCAAACCTAACGCCGCGGAACTTTGTCCGAGAATCAAATCAAATTTTTCTTCTTTATAGGATTGTTTGAAAGCTTCTACTGAACGGTTGATCCAGTTATTCTTATCCAAATAACCAAAGCCTCCCAAGCTTCTGTAACTACAATCAATAAACTTATAGGAAACACCGTTTAATTCTTGGGAATCGGTGTTTAACTCCTGTTTGGGGGCGAAAATAGTGATTTTGTGCCCTCTTTTGGCTAAACCCTCACATAAGGCCTTATTTTGAGTCTCTAAACCCCCAAAACCCTCGTGCAAAGTTGTTTTCTTTATAAAAACGGCCACGTTCATGGGTTAATTGTACTATGTTAAAAGCCCCTAGGCATTTTTGAAGAAATGTCCTATAATGCGGTCAGAAACACGGCACAATAATCGCCTAAGGAGGGTGACATGTACCGACGTATAAAAAGGGGTCTGGATCTCTTAGTGGCGATCCTGCTGTATGCTCTTTGGACACCTCTAAGCATTGTTCTGCTGAGGATTCCGATCAGACTTGGATCGTACGGACACTCCCTGCTGAAGCAAGAGCGTGTGGGTTTGAACGGTCAGAAATTCACGATCTTCAAACTCCGGACAATGTATTCCAATGCCAACGAGATAGGGAGGGCAAACGGAATACGTTCCCACGCAAAGCCCAAAGGTGATGATCCGAGAGTCACTCCGTTAGGTAAATTCCTGCGGAAAACCAGCATCGATGAGTTTCCCCAACTGTTAAATATCATCAGGGGGGAAATGAGTTTTATCGGCCCACGTCCACCGCAACCGCACGAAATGAAAGAGTGGCGAGCCATGTATGGAAATCTTGCCACAAAAAGGCTTGAGGTCCTTCCTGGTCTAACGGGTTGGGCGCAGGTCAACGGCAGGGACGCTCTTACACCAAAGCAACGATTGGAGCACGACGCATACTATGTCGAAAACCAATCCTTCTGGTTGGACTTGATGATTCTTATCAAGACTATTCCAACGTTGTTCAAGTGGGAGAGTGCAAACTAAAAAGGCTCAATGGGAAACCAACGAGCCTTTAGTTTTTGTGCTGAAATTAAACGAGTAGACTTTCTATCTCACTAACACTTTCTTCCAAGTCAAACATCCCAACAGCCTTATTATATGCAGCACTTGATAATGAATTTCGTAAATCCGTATCACTCAATAATTTTTTAATTGCCTCGGCTAACTTTACAGAATCTTTCTGGGGAACAATCAGCGCATTACTTGAATTCAAGAAATCAGAAATACTTCCCGCGTCAGTTGTCACAATTGGAACCTTAAGCATTGCCGCCTCTATCAAAGAGTTTGGAACTCCATCGGCATCTCCACCTTGGGCATTAATGCTTGGCTGAACATACACATCGGCAGCGTGCAGGTACGGCAAGATCTCATTAAATGGCGTTTCCCCAAGCAGCACAAAACTTTTCTCCAGCCCCTTCGATTTAATCAAGCTTTTTAGTTCGCCAAGTAAGGGACCACCGGCCGCAACATAAATTAAATGCGAGACCTCTTTCTTTAAAATTTCTGAGGCCTCAATTAAATACTTGATTCCCTTCTTCTCTTCCAACCTTCCAATAGTAAAAATAAACGGCTGGTCAGGCTTTTTAAAACTCGTTCCGTTTGGTAAAGCTAAAGATTTAGGATCAACACCGTGATAAATAAGTTTTAATTTTGAATGCAGCGAGGGGTCAACTTTGGACTTAACAGACTCCAACGCATTTTTGTTACAAAAAGTTATGGATTTGGCGAGTTTTGCTTTTTTGATAATTAGATCGGGGTATTCCAAAACGTCCCGCGCGTGCCCAGAAATTACTAATGGTACGTCAAGAAGAATTGATGCTACAAGAGCAACTGTAGAAGGTTTTGAAAGAAAATGGGAATAAATAACCTCGGGTTTGTATTGGCGGAAAATTCTTGCGTACCCAAACCCCTTTATAAACTCATATGGTCTTAGAACTCCAACTGTTTTCCAGGCCTTAAAAACGTTCGCAGCTTTAGTCAAGAGAAGCGTCAGCCCTATTGCGCCATCAAGAAGGTTTGCCTGCTTGTACTTAACGTGCCCTTCTAAAGTCTTCTGCGCAAAATCCAGACCCTTGTTCGGGGCAACGACCGTCAAATCAATATTTGGGGACTTTGCCAAGCCCGCAATTTCCCGTTCAATAAACGTTTCTGAAAGCACAGGAAATGTAGGGATAAAAGCCAAAACTCGCTTTTTCATAGTTGAATTATACCTACTTTGGCAAAAGGGCGGATTTTACGTCTGTGCCGTGGTAAGCATTGGTTCTTTTCCCAACTGCATGATACTTAAAGCCCGCGCCTTCAACTTCCGCTTGATCCAGTAGGTTACGGCCATCAAAAATCGTTGGGTTTTTTAGAAGCTTTTTCACCTTCTGCAAATCCAATTCCCTAAATTCTTTCCATTCGGTCAAAACTAAAAGCGCGTCGGCATCTTTCATGGCGTCATAGGCATCTTTTGCGTAGTGAATTCCAACATCACCAAGATAACTTCTGGCATTTTCATTGGCTTCAGGATCGAAAACGCGCAAACTTGCACCTCTACCTCTTAGCAAATGGATTATCTTAATTGCAACTGACTCGCGAATGTCGTCCGTGTTTTCTTTAAACGCCAAACCTAAAACTGCAAAAGTTTTCCCACCTAAAGCTTCGCCCTTAAATTCCTGATAGATTTTGCTTGTGAAGGAGTGCTTCTGCAGGTCGTTCACGCGCATGACACCTCGAATGAGTGAGAAGTCGTAAGCAAAGTCTAAAGATGTACGACTCAAAGCTGCCACATCCTTAGGAAAACAGCTCCCACCATAACCTATGCCCGCCACTAAAAACCTTGTTCCAATACGCTTATCAAGTCCCATTCCCCTTGCAACTTCCTGAACGTTGGCACCGGCCTTTTCGCACAGCTGGCCAATTTCGTTAATAAAAGAAATCTTTGTGGCAAGAAACGCATTCGCCGCGTATTTAGTCATTTCAGCCGATCTTAAATCAGTTTCCACAATCGGTGACTCTAAATGCCCGTACAACTTTCTTATAACTTTTTTCGCGCGTTCGGTTTGAGCTCCAATCACAGTTCTGTCTGTATTTTGCATATCTTCAATTGAATACCCCTCTCTTAAAAACTCAGGGTTAGAAACAACATCAAACTTCACGCCTTTTGGGGCGACACTTTGAATAACTTCCTTTACCCTTTCATTGGTACGAACAGGAACCGTACTTTTTGTAACAACAACTGTGTATCTCCCCTTTTGAAGGTTCTTGCCTATTTCTCCCGCAACACCAAGGACATAGCTTAAATCAGCCTGACCAGAATCTCCTTGTGGCGTACCGACGCAAATAAAGACTATATCGGCATCCTTCATCCCCTCTTTAAGCTTGGTGGTAAATTTTAATCTTCCGGCTTTAATATTTTCCAAAACAAGTTCTTCAAGTCCCGGCTCAAAAATCGGCATTTCGCCTGATTCGATTTTTTTAATTTTCTTTTCATCAATATCAACTCCAACCACTTCATTACCCCAATCGGCAAAAACTGCCGCGCCCACCAAACCTACATAACCTGTTCCAATTACACACAACTTCATAAAACACCTTTCTAAAATAAATTACTTTGTTTTCTTGAGTACTTACCTTGAATATCGTTAAACTTTATTTTTAATAAATCCATAAAATTGGCGAGAGAATCTCTAACTGCATGTACTCTTTTCGTTTGAACATATGTCCAATGAATTGGCACTTCCTTAATAGTGTAACCCCGTCTTCTGGCTACCAGCAAAACCTCCACATCAAACGCCGTAACCCTTGGAACCCTAGTCTCCGGAGTATCGGGACCAAAAAGAATCAAGTTTTCAAAAATATCGCGAGCAACTTCTCCTTTGAAAACCTTAAACCCACACTGTGTATCCCTTATGCCCGGAACCGCCAGGGCCTGCACCATCAAATTAAATGTGCGTCCCATTATATGCCTTAGGTAAGGCTCGTTGCTGCGAACCGCCCCCACACCTTCACGAGATCCCACTACCACGTCAAAATCGTGATCTTTTACCCAAACCATAAGCCGTTTCAATTCTTCGATGGGAGTGGCCGTATCGGCATCGGACATCAAAACATATTTTCCCAAAGCCATAAGCATTCCAGTTCTTACCGCAAAACCTTTTCCCTTGTGAGGATTTTTCTTTAAGATTATTTCCGGCTGATCCTGCGCAAATTTTTCTACCACCTCTGAAGTTCCATCGGCGCTCCCATCATCTACAACAATTACTTCAAACGATATTGCAAACGTTTTCATAAAACCTATCACTTGAGTTAATGTACTTGTAATTCCGGCCTCTTCGTTATAGGCGGGTATCACAACTGAATATTCAATCATATGTTTTTCTTTCGCCAAACTACTTTACTATAAAATATAAAGTTCCAGAGTGTTCCTATCACGACACCAATGAAAAGAGCTGCATTTGCTACAAGGGCAGTATCGGAAAACATTCTAACAGCCACGCCAATCAACCAACTCCTAAAGACAATAGGAATGTAAGAAATCAGAACATAGAGAGGAAAGGCCTTAAATTTTTCATTAACCGATTTTAATTTTTTGTCCTTAAACGACCAAGTATTGTTTAAAACAAAAGTAGTGATCATGGCAATGAAACCTGAAGCAGCGCTGGAATAATCCGAAGGTAAAATACTAATACGGAGTAAATTAAATATCAAACCATCAACACCGAGGCCTATAAACCCTACCGTTATAAATTTAAGAAACCGCTGGCTCTCCCTTACGCGAATGAGCAAAACCACTCGCAAAGACTCCATAAAATTGTTTTGCTCCATTTTGGACTTTCCACCGTCGCGCAAACCAAACTTAACTGGAATTTCTTTCATCTTTGCCCCAAGCTTGTGAATTTTATAAAGTAGGTCAAATTTATATGCAAACCCATTGGACATTAGAGTGCCCAAATCTATTCTGTCCAAAACGCCTTTAACTCTCGTTGCCCTGTAACCGTTGGAGAACTCTGTTTGGGAAAAAAGTCCCAAAACTATACGAGTAAATATATTCCCGCCCCAACTCAAGAATTTTCTGTAAAATGCCCACTCCCTTGGAATTCCATCCTTATCTAAGTATCTGGAACCGATTACAAAGTCGTAACCAGCTTCAATTTCCTTAACAAACCTTGAGATGTCTTTTGGATCGTGTTGCAAGTCCGCGTCCATTTCCATAACAACGTCTGCGCCCATCACATTTATTGCATGTTTAAACCCGTCAACGTACGCCGCCCCAAGTCCCGTTTTTTTAGTTCGCGTCAAAATGTTTACGAAAGGGTAGTTGGCTTTCAACTTTTCCAGAATGTCGCCCGTCCCATCAGGCGAACTATCGTCAACAAACAAAGCCCGCATTTCATGCGGAATATTTTTAAACTCTTCTGCCAGCAGAGGCACAAGCCTGTTGACATTTTCTGCCTCGTTGTAAGTAGGTATTATAACTATGATTTTCATAATGTTATGGAAGTTAAGAGTAGCAGGAAGATTAAACTGCCAACCAGAATATACTCCAAGGCAATCAATCTGGACAGGCGCCCCCTAACAGCATGGTGAATTATGCCCCAGCCAATATAGTAGATGCAACCCATTCCTGCAACTACAGCTTGAGCCGTGGAGTTAAATCTAAAATACACAAAAAAGAAGGCTGAAACCAAAATCCCAAAAAGAAGAATTGCAAAATGTAATAAGTACTTGTCTTTCATAAGATTTTGCCCGGCGATAAAACAAACCACACACCAACCAAAGCGATTACCAGCAAGAGTACATGCGAAAAAGCGTGCCCGGTAATTTTTGGTATGGCTTTTCTTTCCGAATACCAGATATCCAGTACCAGTAGCAGCAAAAGGAATCCGCCAATTAACATAGAAATAGTTTTCGAAGCCAAAGCCACATCAACCGCGGGAAGTATTTGTGGTGCAGGCTCAACAACTACATTTTGTTCCGGTGCCTCAACCGCATTTTCTTCCTCAAGCTCCAGAACCGTGGCAAGTTGTGTTGGCAGTCTGGACTTACCAAACATTTGAACAACCAAAGTAGTTTCGTACCCATCAAGTACTCCGTTAACCACCGCAAAACCTATTTCGTCATAATGATCATTCAGAAGATTTTCCCGATGTGATGGGGATTCAAACCACGCATCTACAACCTGATTTGAATTATTGAAGTTTTTAGCCAGATTTTCGCCCGCGTAACTGTAATCGTAACCCTCAGCCAAAATAAAATCCCATGGGGTTGTTCCATCGGGAGCAACGTGAGCCCAATAATCATTAGCAAACATGTGTTCGGCCTTCTTTTCCGCAGCTAACGAAAGCTCATTATTAACATGCAAGAGCGGTAGGTTGTGCTCCTGCCTGACTCTATTTGTGTCGTCCAGTAAATCACTAAAAGTTATATTTGAGGTATAACCAAGCACTCCTGGCGCGATTAGTGGAATAGTACGAAAAAGCCCGATTACAAGCACCATCGCAAGCGAATAGCTAAGTAAAGCGGCATGCGAAAGTAACTTTGCCCGTTTTTTAGTTTCCGGATGGGGTAGAAAATGGTGCAAAAACTGATACTTTTGTATCGCGTGTGTGTCTGTGTGCGGGTTGTAACTAAGCATTACAGATAATTATACATACAAAACTCCCCGGGCGTCCCCGGGGAGTTTTAGGGTCATGACCCTACGAAAAACACTTTACGTTATTGTCTAACGGCGTCTTTCAGGCTTTTTCCAGCTCTGAAAGCAGGTGTTTTACCAGCAGGAATGTGCAAAGGAGCACCTGTCTGAGGGTTTCTTCCCATTCTTGCGGCTCTTGTTCTTACCTCATATGTACCGAAACCGGTCCAGGTTACCTTTTCTCCTCTTGCTAGAGCTGCTGTAATAGCATCTCCAACTCCATCAACAGCTCTTTGAGCGTCGGCCTTTGTAAGACCAACTTTGTCAGAAAGCATATTTACTAAGTCTTGTTTTGTCATCTGCTATACACCCCCTTTCGAATACTGCCTGGCGGCAAATATTTTCCAAACTAAATAACCTCTTTATCAAATCTTCGTATTTCTTTTTTTGTTGTATCAACTATGATACTCCTAAAGGCTCGTCTACCGTTTAGCTCCCACTCAAACTTTTCTTTTTGAGAGTAAACCACACGGTCTATGATAATTTCCTTTTTAACACCTAAAACCGAGTCTATGTTTCCGCACATCCCTACATCTGTTACATACATTGTTCCTTTTGGTAAAACCCTGTTGTCGCAGGTTGGAACGTGGCTGTGGGTACCAAGAACCGCATCAACTCTTCCATCAAGAAAAAACCCCATCGCATGCTTGTCGCTTGTATAGTCTGCGTGAAAGTCCACAACCGAGACTGCTACATCCTGATCAGCGGTCTTTTCCAGTATTTCTTCCACTTTTAAGTAGGGGTTGGTTAAATTCAATTCAGAATATTTATGACTGTTTATGCTCATAACGTTTATTATTAAAACTTTTCCGACTTTTGTTTCCAAAACCCTGTAACCGTCCCCTGGCAGGTCATCCTTTATATTCGCGGGCCTTATTACAGGAAGGTTTCCTATTTCTTTATCAAAACCCTTGTGCCAAAACAGGTGGTCGCCGCCGGTAAAAAACTCTATTCCAAGCTCCTGCATCTCTTCTATCGTCCCGGCCGTTGCACCTCTTCCATGAGCTAAGTTTTCCGCGTTAGACAAAACCAGATCCGGTTTCTCATTTTCTAAAACCTCAGGCAAAACTTCCTTCACTACACTCCTTCCGGGCCTAGCAACAATTTCCCCAATGAACAATATCTTCATGGACAAATCCGGAATCTAACTATTAAAGCTGGCAACAGAAGTATAAATATGGCTACTAGTAGGTAATACATAACGAAACCTCAGCGTATTCATTGTTACCACGCCAAAAATAAAAATGCAACTCTTTTCTGCCCGTCATTTGGCGGTTTCTGTAACGCGTGTTTCGCGAATAACCGTAACTTTCACTATTCCCGGATAGTTTTGCTCAAGCTCAATCTTTCGGGCTATTTCGCGTGCCAGAAGCGCCGTTGAGGCATCGTCGACCCTTTCGGGCTTTACAAACACCCTAACTTCCCTACCCGCCTCAAGGGCATAAACTTTCTCTACACCGTCAAAGGAATAGGCCGCTTCCTCAAGATCCTTTAGCCTTTTTACATAGGCTTCGTAGTCTTCTGAACGCGCGCTAGGCCTTGCCCCGCTTATATGATCCGCAATATGAACAACACCCGATTCAATGCTGCTAAAAGGCTTGTCCTCGTGGTGTTCCGCGACACAATCTATAACTTCTTTTCTAATTTTATGTTTAGTAAGAAAATCAACTCCTAAAGCCACGTGGGTTCCTTCGCCCTCTAAAACTTTACCGATATCATGAAACAGGCAACCAAGCTTAACAATTTCAACATCGGCTCCAATTTCACTGGCAATAGACATGCCGATTTTTGTAACCTCAAGCGTGTGTTCAATCATGTTCTGACCGTAGGAAAATCTGTACTTGAACTTTCCGAGTGTTTTTACAACATCCTCCGGTAAGTTATAAACACCAAGTCTGTGGCAAAGGTTGTCACCCTCTTTGTAAATTATCTTGTCCACCTCGCTTTGAGTTTTGGCGATGATTTCTTCAATCTTTGCCGGCTGGATTCTACCGTCGGCTATTAATCTCTCCATCGAAATTTTAGCTATTTCACGCCTAATAGGATCAAATGAGGAAATAAGAATTTCACCGGGTGTTGCATCCAACTCAAGCTCAACTCCTGTTAGCTCTTCGAATTTTCTTATGTTACGGCCTTCCTTACCAATGATTCGGCCCTTCATATCATCATCGGCAAGTTTAACTTTTGACGAAGAGTGCTCCACAACATAGTCTGTAGCACCTTGTCTCATCGCGGTAACTATTATTTCCTTAGCTTTTTCATCAACATCCTTTTTTACCTCTTCTTCCATTTCGCGAATCTTTTTGCCTTTTTCTTGCTGCAACTCTCTCTCAAAGCTTTCCAAAAGTTGGTTTCTTGCGTCCTGTTTAGACAAGCCCGCAATTTTCTCAAGCTTACTTTGCTGTTCGCTAATTAAAGTATCCAGCTCACTTTTTCTTTTTTCCAGTTGCTCTTTGCCCAACGCAAGTGAGCTTTGCTCAGCGTTAACTTGCTTCTCTTTTACTTCCAGCTCGGCTTTTTTGGATGAAAACGTCTTTTCGGTTTCTAGGGCTTCTCTTTTTATTTCATCAACTTCTTTTTGAGCTTCCTGCTTTGCCTTAAGAGCTTCGTTTTTAGCCTCCAAAATTATTTCGTTAGCTTTAGCTTTAGCTTCCACAACAACTGCTTCACGCGAAATGTCTGCATTTACTACAGCAGTAGGTTCTAAACCCCTGTCCGCCTGCGGGGCAGTTTCCGGAGAACCTTTTCTTTTACTAACAAAATAAAACGCTCCAAATGAACCAACTGACGCCACCAAAGCAATTAACAAAGTCGAGATTATATCTGACATTTAAATTCCTCCTAACCAAAATTAATAATGTTTACTTGTACGCCGAATTTGCCAACTAGTGGCTTATGATGATTATGAAGCTAAAGTCTTTGTGGTTTCTAAAGTAGCTAGTTTCATAGTTTTTCTCGTCATAACGGGCAATTCGACTCACTCATTGTATTAAACTTCGAAATTGCTGTCAACTACCGTTCTAGCAATTCCATAGGAGTAGCCTTTTCTCAAAAGAAACTGTAGGGACTTCTGCTTTTCCTTCAAATCGCGTACTTTAGCACCTCTTAACCTTTTTTCTAAAGCGCTTTTTGCGCCCTCTAGCTCAGTTTCTTGAGGGTAATTGCTTAAATATTTATCTATAACGGAAGCCTCCACACCTTTTCGAAACAAAAATTCTTTTATTTTCCTCGGGCCCGGGGGAGTTTTAGAACCCGACGCAGAGCTTATGTAGTTTTTCACGAACTCTTCATCATTAATAAGACCTGCCTCCTCAAGCCTTTGCAAAATTTTTGCTTCTATGTCTTGCAAAAACTTCTCTTCGATCTCAGCTTTATATAAATACTCGCGCAATCTTTTCACCACTTCATCTTTGCTTCGAATGCGATATGAAAGAAAGTCTAAAATCTTTATATAAAATTTGTTGTAATTTTCTTCCTCAACAATTTCCTGAATCCTTTCGTCACTTAGCTCAAGGCCATCTTTTAATCCAAAGCTTAGCAAAACCTCTTCTGAAACAGGAAAGGTGTACTTCCCGTCTAGAAAAATGTTGTATCTATCGGGTCTTCTTTTTTGAGGAGAAATTTTTGTTACAAAGGACATCTAACTATATTTTACTCGTTCCAGCGGCACTACCACTACCCACTTGTAAAGGCAGGTTTTGTTTTTCTTTAACAAGCTTTCTAATTTTTTGCTCGATCTCATCCCGCAGTTTTTTATTTGCTTTCAAATTGGTTCTGGTAGCCTCTTTTCCCTGACCCAGCTTTTCCCCTTCATATTCATACCAAGCGCCGCTTTTTTTAATTAGACCAAGATCAACACCCACATCAATTAAACTTCCCTCTTTGCTTATACCTTCGTTAAACAAAATATCAAACTCGGCGATCCTAAAAGGCGCTGCTACCTTGTTTTTTACAACCTTAACCCTAACTCTAATCCCATGAAAATCTGTTGCTGTACCCTCCTTCAACGATTCTATTCTTCTAATCTCCATTCGGACCGACGCATAAAACTTTAAAGCTCTGCCACCAGGGGTTGTTTCCGGGTTTCCAAACATAACACCAATTTTCATTCTAAGCTGGTTTGTAAATATTACCGCGCACTTTGATCTATTTACCGCCCCGGCAATTCTCCTTAAAGCCTGGCTCATAAGACGCGCCTGCAAAGCTATGTGACTATCACCAATATCTCCTTCTATTTCAGCTCTTGGAACTAAAGCCGCAACAGAATCTATGGCGATAACATCTACAGCATTCGAACGGATGAGTGTTTCGGCAATCTCCAAGGCTTGCTCCCCGGTATCGGGCTGGGAAACCAAAAGGTTTTCAATATCAACACCGGTTTTTGCTGCATAAACAGGATCGAAAGCATGCTCGGCGTCAATCAAAGCAGCCGTTCCACCTCCCCTTTGCGCTTCCGCAATAATATGCTGAACCAAAGTCGTTTTACCAGCGGACTCCGGTCCATATAGTTCTACGATCCTTCCTCTTGGAACTCCACCAATTCCCAAAGCAATATCAAGCGCGATTGAACCAGTTGGGATAACACCGGCAACGTTAGCGGTGGTGCCCGTTCCAAGTTTCATTATTGAACCCTCCCCGAAATTTTTTTGAATTTGGTCTAAAGCTGATTTGAGAGCAATTTCTTTGTTTTTATTTACTGGGGCTGATGTGTGTTTTTCCTTTTTAGGCTTAGGTGACTTTGGCATTAGATTTCTTTCTAATAGCATTCTAACAAGCCCATATATTTATTCAACTCTATATACTCCAAGGTGGTTAGATATGGGCACGGTAGTAAGATGGGGCTTAGGTAATTTAGGCTGTAGCGGCAGTCACTACAAAGATCTAATTTTCTGAGAGTGTTTAGAAAAGCTTATTAATTTCCTCTACAAGTTGTTTAGGCAAGTACTTGGCCTTAAGAAAGTATCCGTTAGCACCGAGTTTGTTTGCTTCCTCCATAATTGTATCTTCGCCCAGATTTGTTAAAACATACACAGGTGTGGCATTAGCTTTTGAACCAACCTCCCGCAAAACCTTCAAAACCTCTATCCCTGTAAGTTTGGGGAGCATAATATCAAGCAAAATCAAATCGTATGTATTTTTAGCGGCTTTTTCTATTGCTTCCTGTCCATCAACTGCAGTTTCCAGCTCATAGCCGGCTTTAGTAAGAACTGCCTTATACAAATCCCTTATAAAAGCGTCATCTTCGATTAGTAATATTTTTTTGCTCATATTGGTAAGCTAAAACTAAATATGCTGCCTTTGCCCTCTTCGCTTTTTACCCAAATCTCCCCGCCGTGCATTTTCACAATTTCCTTTGATATAAAAAGCCCCAAACCCGTGCCCTTCTCCCCAGCCCGCAAAACAGTTGTAGATACACGGTAAAACTTCTTAAAAATGTGCGGGATTGAAGCTTGCGGAATCCCGATCCCTGTATCTTCAATGTGCGTAATAACCTTATCCCCTGAAACCTCTACCGATACAGTGATTTTACCACCAGGTTTTGTATATCTAACCGAATTATCCAACAAATTACTCAGTACTTCAACAATTGTAGTTTTATCAACATTAATTTCTGGCATTGCGGTTTTCGGCTCAATGAGCTCCAACGTTAAATTTGCTGCCTGAGCCTCTGCCTCTATTTCGGCCATCTCACTTTTCACAATATCTATCCAGTTTTGTTTTGTTTTTTGGATAACAAGCGCACCCCTCTCAATTCTTGAAATGTTCAGAAGGTTTTCAATCAAACCATGCAATCTATCCGCGCTTAGAATTGATTTTTCCAGGTAGTCGGTATCATTTGGGTCAAGCTTATCTTTAAGGTCCTCGCCCAACAAAGACAGGTAGCCCCTCATGGCAGTTAAAGGCGTTCTCAGCTCGTGGGCGGCGATAGAAACAAAATCTAATTTCATCATCTCAAGATCAATGTCCTTTGTTATATCAATAAGAGTCGCGATGCATCCGATATTTACCTCTCTACCCTCTCTAATTGACGAACTTCTCATGCTCACATACTTCTTTCCGCCGTTTCTTCCGACAAGAGTAAGTTTATCTTTGGAGAAACCCTCGCTACCGGAAACTTCGGCTGATGTGCTGGAGTAAGTACTAACTTCCAAAGGCACAGAAACATCGAAAAGTCTTATATAGTCATCTGCCGGCCTATGTTCAACTTCATCAAATATGTAGCCGGTTAAATCCTCCATCTTTTTATTAAAAGTTATAATTTTTCCCGACCTATCCAAAGCAAAAACACCGTCGCTTGCGTTATACAAAATAGATTCTAAAATATCCCTTTCGGCTTCAAGTTTCATCGTTTTTTCAGCCACACTTCTTGTGGAACCGGCTCTTGTCTCTTCTATTTGTATCAAACACTTCTTTGCAGTCTCTTCAAGCTCTTCCCTACTTAAGGTTTTGAGGCGGTACACGCTAAACACCCCCTCAGGCAAATCCTGCAAGCCTTCTTGAAAAGCCTTATCAACTCCTAACCTATCTTTTACTTTTAACCCAAGCTCTTCTAAAGTCCCCTTAGCCTCAATAGGACCAACCGCTTCAATGCTGTAGTCATACAAAACGCTTATTAACTTAACTTTGTCTTTGTATGGAAGTTCCGAGGGGTCAAAGCCCGAAAGAGTGTATCTTAGAGAAGCAAATTTGCCTTTCAAAACTTCACGGACTTTTTCTTCGCCTAAATTGTCGAGTGAAAATTTTAAATATGTATCTGCAAGGCTTGATACAAAAGGGTTCCCCTGGGAATCAGCGAGTTTTTGGGCAGGTTTCTTAAAAAACATCGTACTTTCAGTGTAGGGTCGGGCTTATTGGCTGTCAATTAAATAAGTCGCCGCTTTAAGCCTGGTGAGCACTTTTTCTTTGCCAAGAATTTCAAGCGTTTCGAAAATGGGCGGGGTTGCCGTAACACCCGAAACAGCTACCCGAAGTGTCATGAAAGCTTCTTTTGGCTTATATCCTTTTTCCTGGAGCAGGAGGTGGGCTTTTTCATCAAGCTGTTTTGTCCCCCAACTCTCTAGAGGGCCAAAAAGTTCGGTAAAAGAGTTAAGTATTTCTTTTGCTGCGGACTTATCCTTGGCAAATTCAGTAAGCTTCTGCATATCTAGTGAGGGCTCTTCGTAAAAATACGATATTAACCCTGAAACTTCATTTAAAGTCTTTAGCCTCTCCTGAATAAGTTTTAAAACCATTTGGCCCGAGTTACTTACAAAGCCCTCGGGTAAACTTACATTAAACTTTTTGCTCCATTCCAAAATTCTTTTGTGTAAATCTTCAACTGACATGCCTCGAATATAATAGCCATTAAACCAAAGGAGCTTTTCCCTATCAAAGGCCACTAAATCGGTTTTGTGAATTCTTTCAATTGAAAAATCTTTCACAAATTCCTCCAGTGTGTAAATTTCCTTTTCTGTTCCTGGATTCCAGCCAAGGAGCATCAAAAAATTAAGCATAGCTTCAGGTAAATAACCTTTCTCCAAAAATGCCGCGGCATGAACATCTCCAAACCTTTTCGACAACTTTTTATTAGCTCCTTTTTCCTTCAAATTAGGTAGATGGGCGTGAACGGGCATTTCCCATCCAAAAGCCTTGTACAAAAGGACGTGTTTTGGAACTGAGGGGAGCCATTCAATGCCTCTTAAAATGTGGGTTATGTTCATTAGGTGGTCGTCAATTACCACAGCCAGGTGGTAGGTTGGAAATCCATCTGACTTCATTAGAATTGAGTCGTCAAGGTCAGCTGTATTAAAAGTAATTTTTCCCAAAACTGCATCCTCATATACAATCTCCTCATTTTTGGGAATTTTCTGTCGTATCACGTAGCTCTCACCCGCCAAAACTCTTTTAAAAGCTTCATCTTTATCTAAACCCCTGCACTTCCCATCATAAAATGTTCTGGGAAGCCCCTGCGCTTGCTGTTCTTTTCTAACTTGGTCTAAACGCTCTTCAGTGCAAAAACAATAATAAGCCGAATCGTTTTTGAGCAACACTTGAGCGTACTCCTTGTATATATCAAGTCTTTCTGACTGTTTGTAAAACTCATCCCAATCCAAACCATAATCCTTTATCACGACCAAAAGTCTTTCCTCGGCTCCCTCTACTTCTCTTTTCTGGTCGGTATCTTCAATTCTCATAATAAACTGGCCGCCGTCTTTTTTGGCCAGGGCATAGTTATAAAGCAAGGTTCGTAAACCACCAATATGATATTCACCTGTAGGACTTGGAGCCATTCGCGTTCTTATCAGCATGCTGAAATTTTAACACAGTGATCGCTATGCTAATATTTAACTGTATGAGCCTTGTCCAAACATCATCGAAAGTCCGAAAGGGAGTAGTAATTACTGTGGCTGTTATTAGCCTCTACATTATCTTTCTCATGGTAAAAAGCCCGATTAGGCAAATGTGGTACGCGTTTTTCCCACCCGCCGATTTGCCAACCGTCGCATTTGGATATCTCGACCCACTTGAGTTTACTGAAGCACCTATTGTCTCATCAGTTCCTGAATATGTGTTAAATACCCCAACCGGAAGGCTTCCAACAGATTTAAAAACCAGCCTAGCCGTATACAAATATGTTTCACCATCCTTTTCTTTTAGCGAAGGGAAAAGAGCTCAACAGGATGCCGCTACACTGGGTTTTAGCGACACTATGCGGGTAAGTGACTTGAGCAGCGATCTTTTCACCTGGCAGGATGTTCAGTTTGGAGGAAACTTGAAAATTGACACAAAAACGAGAACCTTAGAGCTTGAAACCCCCTTAGCGAACCTCGGCAGTTTGTTTCCAGTCGGAAAGTTCACACAAACAAACGCAGTGGCGGCAGCAAGATCGCTACTACAAAAAGTTAATAGATTTAATGACAAACTTTACACTTCGGATATGCGAGGGTATCAGGAAGTCAGATTTGGTAAGTTTAGCGGCACACGTGTAGTAGAGGTAGATTCAATTCCAGAAACCCAAATTGCTAGGGTAGATTTCTTTAGAAAGATTCTGGATTTTCCAATTTTGGGACCAGACCCAAAACAGGGTTTGTTGCAAGTTTACTTGAGAGGGCCGGAAACTAAAGATGCGTTTCCGCAATTAAACTTCCCGCATGTTAGGGCCTACCATTGGGAAATAAATACAGGCGACTCGGCTACATACCCACTTACTCCCATTGAAACAGTGTGGGAACAAATTTCGCAAAATAACGGCGCTATAGTTAACGTAACACCGCAGGGCGCAAGTCCGTTCGAAACACCACTGGCAACAAGAGTCGATCGAGTCCTAATCAACGAAGTTTACTTGGCTTACTACGATAATATAACCCCACAACAATTCCTACAGCCTGTTTATATCTTTGAGGGAAACTACACCACAGGGGCTGGCGCTTTTGGTAGTATCACCATTTATTACCCGGCTGTAAGCAGTGAGTATGTACGGGCGCCAGTGAATACTCAAACGCCCGCATCGCCCGGCCAACTATAACTTGAAAGTATCCAGTTTAAAATCCTTGCCGTATCCCCAAATCTATCTTCACTTCGCATAACTATAATTACAATATCTTTCTGGCCGTCTTTATATTCATAAATCAAAACCTCGCCTGCTTCTTCAGTTTGGCCGGTTTTAATACCAACTGTCCCAGGCTGTGTCCACAAAAGTTCGTTGGTGTTTACTAAATTAGTTGAAAGGCCGGAGTCGCTGACCAAAATGGTTTCTTTCGTTTTGACAATTTCTTTTATCATTTCATTTGAAATAGCTTGCCTTGCCAAAAGATATAAATCTGAAGCTGTTGAATGGTGGGAGTTATTTTCTCCATCTAAACCTACTGGATTTGTAAAGGCCGTATGATCTAAACCCAACCCTTTAGCTTTTTCGTTCATTTTATAAACAAAATCGCTATATGAAAGCTTGCCAGTAGCTAAAGTGCAGGCCGCGTCCGCAGATGAACTAGCCAACAAGCTCACGATAAGATTTTTCACCGTGTATGAATCTTGTGCAAGAAATCCCGTCTTTTGGCCCTCAATCTGCGTGCAAAAGTCGGCTACAACTAAACTTTCATCCAAGTTATAAACATCCAACGCCACTAAAGCCGTCATAAGTTTTGTCGTGGAGGCGGGAGCTAGTTCCAAATCTTTGTTAATTTCGACCAAAGCTCTTCCGGTTTTAACATCAACTGCGTAAACGGAACTGGCGCTGATTTGCGGAAAGGGAATTTCGTTCACTTTTTTTGGCAAGCTTTGGACAGCGGCACCCAAAATTTCGGAAGACTGTTGGGTAAAAAGGCTTGGAAAGTCTCCAAGCCCCACCTCAACTGAATTAACATGAAAACCTGTTAGAGCAACAGCAACAATTACAAAGTACAAACTAAACCTAACTGAGTGGGATAAAACTGAACGGGCAAAAGAACCAATGTCATCAATCAACCATAAAACCTTAATAGCGGCAAAAACAAAGGCCAATTGAATTTTTTGAGAAAAAGAAACTTGCATTTCACTCTACAATATCAAACATCTGGGGATTTTCAACCACTATAAGATCACGGGCTGACATGGTTATTGAGGTGGTAAGGGATCCAGCGTTAAAAACAATCATATCTTTGCCTGAAAAGCTGCCGTCAAAGTAAGAAGGCAGGTCTATTGCTTTTCCTATAGGAGGGATGGAGCCAACTTTAAGAGTTGTTAGGGTTTCGACCTCTTCAGGTGAGGCCATGCGCAGATCATTTATACCTAAATGCGATTTTAGCTTCCTGAAACTCGCTTTTTTATCTGCAGGGACAACAACTAGTAATGGGTTCCCATCTCCGTACATTACCAAAGCCTTTGCGCCATTTGATAAGTCCGTGCCTCTAACCCTGGCCGCATCGGCACTTGTATGAACGGGTTCATGCTCTATCACTTCATACGAAATTCTTGCCTTGTCTAAAAGCTCTTTTATTTTCTCGAAGACAGTCATCAGCTCCCCTATTCCTCTATAGCTAAATGCAACTCCTTTAATTGTTCTGGCTCTACTTCGCTGGGTGCCTCCATAACTGCAGTTTTACCACTCGAGGTCATCGGAAAGGCTACGGACTCCTTAAGAGAAGCCTCCCCTGCCAAAACCATCACAAGCCTATCTACCCCTAACGCTATTCCTCCGTGGGGTGGGGTGCCAAGCTCAAATGCCCTTAGCATATGACCAACACTCTCCTCAGTTTCCTCATCTGTATAGCCCATTATCTTAAAAGTTTTTCTTAAAATCTCGGGGCTGTGGGCTCTAATACTTCCCCCGCCTACTTCATACCCGTTACAAACCAGGTCGTACTGGTCAGTCACAATTTGGTCAATATTTTCTTCTTTCAAGTGCCACTCAATGTGTTCTTTTACAGGGCTACTAAACGGGTTGTGTGTGAATGTCCAGCCACTTTTCCCATCAGCAACTTCAGCTGCGTCTGCCTTATCTACTTTTTTAAAAAATGGAAAATTTACAACCCAGGCGAAAGCCAAAACACCTGCAGCTTTTTCCTCTTCAGATCTTAAATCAAATTTGTCGGCGCCATACTTTTCCAAAGCCTCCTTATAATTTATTACCGGGAACTTTTCGTCTTTAAGTTTTCCGCCCACAGCTTTAACCGTTGTTTTAATCATCTCCTCAACTAAACCTAAGACATTCTCGCGTGTAATAAAACTCATCTCAATATCAATTTGCGTGTGTTCGTACCCTCTATCAGCCCGTAAATCTTCGTCTCTAATAGCGCGGGCAAGTTGAAAATATCTTTCAAAACCTGCTGTCATTAAAAGCTGCTTGTATTGTTGCGGGCTTTGAGGAAGCGAGTAAAACTTTCCCGGGTGATGCCTTGATGGAACGATAAAATCCCGAGCTCCTTCTTTAGTTGCTTTGGTAAGCATGGGGGTTTCTATCTCTACAAAATCCTTTGAGTGTAAAAAATTTCTAACTTCCTGGGTAAATTTCGATCTAAGCCTGATTATCTTTTGCATTCTTTCCCTGCGAAGGTCAAGGTATCTGTATTTTAAACGCGATTCCTCATTTATTTCTAAACCATCGCCCTCAATTGGAATTGGGAGCTCTCCTGCCTTATTAAGGATTTCGTACTCCTCAACCCCAACTTCGATAGTGCCTGTCTGTGCATCGGGGTTGATCATGTTTTCGGGACGAGCTTTAACAGTTCCTGTGATCTCGACCACAGTTTCTGGAGTAAGTTCCCCTAACATTGAAGCACCCACGCATTGAACCTTTCCAGTTCTATCTCGCAGGTCTATAAAAGTTAACTTTCCATGGTCGCGCTTGGAATCCACCCAACCTTTGAGCGTAACTCTCTCGCCGACTTTTTGTAACGTTTCTGAAACTAAACTTCTTTCCATATTTCCTTAATCTTACAGGCTTTTCGCCCAATCCTTCAACACCAAATTAACATAAGTATTACCGTTGTATTCATTTCTTTCGGCTGAAAAGGCAATGTCAATTTTATCCCCAACAGAAATATTATCTTTATGCTCTGCCCCATTAAAGTAAATTGCTCTGTACTGCTTACCCGCACTTAAAATCCTAAGTGTCAGGTGCGATCGGTCTTTTCCTACTAAATCTACTCCGACCACCCCAACTACCCTACTCACAAACAAGGATGCCCTATTCCCAATTCCAAAAGGCTTTAGCTTTTCGATCTCTTCTACAAAACTTAGATCAACATCGCCAAGCTTTACCTCCAGATCAACATCCAAAACAGGTATCAAGTGCTCGTCCAGAATATACTTTTCAGAAAGTTTCAAAAGCCGTTTTTCCATCTCTTCAAGCTTTTCTCGTTTAATCGTAAATCCCGCAGCCATAGGATGCCCACCTAAATCTTCAAACAAATCTTCGTTCTCACGCAAAAACGCAATTATATCTACACCCGTAACTGACCTTGCCGAACCCTTTCCATAATCTTTGTCCAAACTCACAACAATTGCCGGCCTGTGATACTCTTGCGAAAGTTTCGCGGCTACCAACCCAATAATTCCTTCGTGGAAAGCTTCACTGTAAGCGATAATTAACCGCGGCAAACCCTCGCGATCAAAGTTTCCGGCAAGTTCGTACATTTCCAAGGTCTTATCTTGTCTTTCTAGGTTCATCTGATTTAAATGGCGGGCAAATTCGAAAGCCTTTTCTTCCTTTGTTTCCAAAAGAAGTTGTAGTGCCTCGTCCGCGTCACCCATTCTTCCGGTTGCGTTAATCCGCGGACCAAAAACCCAACCTAAGTCATAAGTTGTAATTTCACCCCTAACCCTACCCGCAACTTCACGGAGAACTTTAATTGCTAGCGGAGGGTTTGAGTTTAGAACTTCAAGGCCTTCCTTAACAATCGAACGGTTAAATCCTAAAACCGGCTGCAAGTCTGTAACTGTTGCCAAAGCCGCAAGTCCAAGTAGTTGCGGGTCTTTTGAACCTAATTCTTGTCCCAACGCCCAGGCAATCCCGGAACCTACCAAAACATCTGTCCAGACAATCAAATCAGCCGGCGGAAGTTGTGGCGGCTTTTGGTGGTGATCGGTAATAATTACCTTAAACCCCCTTTCCTTAGCAAATTTCACTGCGTCAACAGCCGTAATGCCGGAATCAACTGAAATTAAAAGTCCCTCCTTAAACTCGCCGAAGGCTTTTTCAACTTTCTGCACACAGGCCTCAATTGAACTTTTTGAAATTCCATATCCGTGTTCAAACCGGTTTGGAATGTGCGAAATTATTTTTTCGTAGCCTAATTCATTGCGCAAAACTTTTGTGAGAATTGCCGTGGAAGAAACTCCATCCGTATCGTAGTCACCATGAATTACAATTGGAAGTTTTTGGGAAATTACGTCGTTTATTATTTCCTTAGCTTCCTGCATCTCCTTTCGGAAGGCAGTGGGCAGTTCATTTAATAGCTGGAAGGTGGGTTGGGGGTTCAAAAAAAGTTCCTTTTCCGTCTCTCCAGTAATGCCCCTGTTATCCAAAAGTACGTTTATAAGATCCTTTTTGTCTTTAAGCGTGTTTTTAATGTTCCATTTCATCTTCTTGATTATAACCTATGCAATTTGCCGAAAAAGGCTAAAAGAGGTATAATTTTGCAACCTATAGAAAGATTGCCTAATCTGGCAACTATCGAGGAGAAGGACTATGTGGAGAACTGTCGATAAGTACGCTCCATGGGGAAGTGGTTTTGCAATCGTGGTCGTTGTGCTCGTCATAAACTATCTTTTTCCGGAACTGGCTACTTGGTTAGGGTTCCCTGGTCATTAGGAACTCACCGCAGCCAGAACAATTTAAAAAGAGCCCGCATGTTTTACAGTGCGCGGCTCTTTTTACTTTGTTTAAGTTATGGGCTTAAGAAATCTTGCTAAACTCTTCCTCATCCCCAACCAACATCGCTCGGCTTTGAGAAAGGATTTTGTTTATAAAATTATCACCTTTTCTTTTCCTGAATATAAAATCATCCATGGACATTACAGAGTAATTAATCTCATGGCCTAGCTTTTGCTGCTCTTTATCAACTAAGTCTTTCAAAATAGGTAGGTTTACATTTCCAACTAAAAACAAGTCCACATCCAAAACAGATGAGACTCTTCCTCTAATGTAAGCCTTGGACAAAACCGCAAATCTAACATCCCCAAGTTTCTTGAGATTGTTGATGATTGCTCCACCCACACCCTTATCTTTTGCAACTAAAGCCAACAGTTCCGGGTAGTATGGGGAACTTGTGTCAACCGAATAGTAAATCCTGTTTCCTGAGGGCCTTTGCCTAAGAAGACCTATACCATATAACCTTGCAAGCTCGCGTCTCACGGCATTAATTTCTGTTTTTACAGCTCTAACAAGAGCCCTTACGTGATAAGGCTTGTCTGGGGCAGGAAGCATTACTTTCAAAATGTTTACTCTTACTTCCGATATAAAAAGCTCATTTAGCATTTATTTTTTATCAGGGCAGGTGATATTCCTTGGGTAACCTCTAATTATACACAACCTGATCCACATTTCTATCGGGAACTACGCTTATCCAGAATTTACCCCTGTTGAACTTGATCTCCTCGCCATTTAAGTCATAAAACATGGTTCTTTCGTCACGACCCGCTTTGCTCCAAGTAACATTTATTACTTTGCCGTCAATAAAGACTAGACCCGAACCACTTCCCTCAAATTCGTAAAATAACCTCCCTTTTTCATCTCCTGCAATAGAAGTTTCTGTTACGAACTGGACAATCAGATTTTTGACTCTTATCTGCTGATTTGTTTCACGATCAACATGGGGAATTGGATTATCAGCCTCATCGTAACCTAAAAATCTTAAATATTCGTTAGACGCGGCATCGTAATCAAATTCAGCTGAATACTCACCCGGGTACCAAAAATCTATGGTGACATGGGATGCGCTGGGAAGTAAATCATACTCTCCTGCTTCATCCTTAAACTGCCAAACCTGAAACGGTCTTGTTCCTTCCCACCCAAGATCCAATGCTACCTGCAGTAAATCCTTACCGTTTACGTAAGCTGTATGCTCTGTGGCAACATTAAGCGAAGTATCTCTCCAAAACTGCCCGCCCCCACGTCCTAAACTTCTAACCGGCCAGTTTTCAATAGCCTCCAAAGCCTGAGGCGACCAGCCAATATGCATCAACATCGCATCGCCCAGCTCTTTAACCAAAACTAGGTAATACTCACGCGTACTTCTAACCGGCCCAATTTTTTCCGGAATATTTGAAAGGAAGAATGGCATCATTCTCGTAATTCCGCCTTCCGCAACAATTTCGTAAACTAAATCGGCGTAAATCAAGCCGGATTGGGGTCTAGCGTCAACGTGGTTGTTTACCATAACGGCAAGTGGTCGTACATTCTGCCAGGCCTGGGCTGCAGCTGCTGAAACAAGTTCGCCCGTTAACGGATTAACTACTGTTCCTCCTGAAGATAAATTGCTGTCTCCACCCAAAGGTGATCTTAAAATACCATCCCCACGCGCGCCAAAAAGATATGCGAGGCCTAGAATAATAATGCCTCCTACCACTACACCGAGAATTATTAATCCATTCTTTTTCATTTTCTCTTTTTTACTTACTTCTGAAAGTTTTTTTATAGAACCAGGCTTGTGGCTCTGGGAAACTCCGGGAACGTCTTTAGGATTATTCGTAAAATCAGTGATGGACTCTGCAGTTTCATGATTGGGCATGCTAGATTTCCTTTGCGGCTAAACTTATTACTTCTTGTTCTTCCATTGAGAGCTCATGCTCCGTTTGCTTTCCTGATTTTACAGGCTTAGCGTAAATTCTTGTACCACTTCTTGCATGCAAACTCGAAAGAACAACACCATCATTATTAGCATCTAATAGGGCCATTGAAAATGACTGATTTCCACCGGTCTCTTCAAAAGGATTGAACCTTTTCATAAAAACCCGCTGAATATTTCGAACATTTTTTCTCTCAAGTACTTCAACCCTACCTTCAACCAGACTAAACATTGAATGTAATTCTTCCAAACCTCTAAAAATAGTGTTTATAGCGCTTTCCAAACTTCTTTCATCTGAAACTTTAAGCTTTTTATAGTGTCTAACGGAAGTTACGTATAGAAAAGTCAGTACAAGCATCCAAATTAGCAATATTACCGATCCAATTGTGAGCAAGAGAGTAGTTTCCATCTGTCCTGATTATACTATATTGAGTACACATTGTGCTTGGAAAGTGTATTTTTGGTTGATTTTTCGTGAAGTACCTGTTAGTAAATAACGACGTTAGATTTTGATTTCCGCTTCTATAAATTTATCTAAGTCTCCATTTAAAACGGCGTCTGGGTTTGTACTTTCAACATCAGTGCGTAAATCTTTAACCAGTTTATACGGATGCAAAACGTAATTTCGTATTTGGCTTCCCCACTGTGGAGCCTTATAATCCCCTTTTAGCTTTCTCTTCTCCTCTTCTAGCTTTTGAACCTCGATGGCGTAAAGCTTGGACTTTAACGTTTGCATAGCTTTTTCACGATTTTTTCCCTGCGATCTTTCCGTTTGATTTTCAACAATAATTCCGCTTGGAACATGTTTGATTCTTACAGCCGTCGAAACCTTATTCACATTCTGCCCACCCTTACCACCGGATCTGAAGGCTTCAAATTCTACATCTTCATCTTTAACCTCAATGTTCACCGTATCGTCAATTAGCGGAATCAATTCCACCAAAGCAAAGGATGTTTGCCGTAAGTTGTCGGAATTAAATGGCGATTGACGAACAAGTCTGTGCGTACCCGATTCGTTTTTTAAAAAGCCATAAGCATAAGATCCAGAAATTTCCATTGAAACCGATTTAATTCCTGCTTCCTCTCCCGGCGTTCGCCCAAGCTCCGCCGTTTTCCAACCCTTAGACTCAGCAAACCTTTGGTACATTCTGTAAAGCATTTCTGTCCAGTCCATAGCCTCAGTACCACCCTGACCGGCGTGAATAGATAAAATTGCGTCTTTAGTATCGTATGGTTGGGAAAGGTAGGTTTTTAATTCCAGCTTTCTAAATTCTTTTTCAAACTCCAACTCGTCTTCTTGCGCTAAAAGCTCTAGCATCTCGAAATCCTCGATCTCTCTCTTTAGATCAGCAAGCCTTTGCGAAACTTTTTTGCCTTTTTCCCAATCTTGCCACAAAGACTCATCAGAAAGTTGTTTTTCTAACCCCTTCGCCTCTTCACGCTTTTGCTCGATTTTCAAACTTTGTCTAAGTTGTTGGAGTTTCTCGTTAGTTGCCGTCATAGCAGGATTAGTATATCATCTGGGCAGTTTGGAAAACCCAGACTAAATTCAAGAGAGGTCGGAGGCAAATGAAATGGGTTACACACTCGGAGTTAACCTTAGCATTGAGGGGGCTTTTGGTTTTCTAATGCTACTTGGATCAGCAGTGGCATTCTTATCACTATTTGATTCGCGCAATAAACTGCGTGCAGCGCAGAAGAAATTTGGCGAGATCGAGCGAAAAGGGATGAACCCAAAAAGTCTTGCCTTCAGGCAGGCGGGGGGTCTTATCAACGGGATCATCATACTAGCGGGTTTTAAAGTTGTCGTTGCTTGCATGCTCGGTTTGGCTGGCTGGTCCCTATTCTTTCAGTCCTAGCTGAGCCATCTGCACCGGCAAAAGCCGTCACAGCACTTGTAGTTGTGACGGCTAGATTTTTGGTTGGAAAATCTCAAGCCCAAGTTCCAACTCATCTCCACCACTAATTTCCTTTGCTAAAATCTTTTCCGCAAGATAAGTTTCCACGCTATCCTCAATAACCCGCGCCAACGGCCTTGCACCCCACTCATTACTAAATCCACGCTTTACTAGCTCGTCAACCAGATCCTGTTTAAACAAAACCTTAATGCCCCTCTCATCAACTCTTCTCTTAACCTTTTCCAGCATCAAAAGGGAGATTTTTCTCACAGATTCGTTACTCAAAGGTCTGTAAACAATGATGCCTGTAAATCTGTTCAAAAATTCCGGAGCAAAAAAGTCTCGCACATCTTTTGTGGCAACTTTCTGCATTTCTTCAAAACTCCCGCCTCTTTCAGAAACTGCCTGGAGATTACGTGTTCCGATGTTGCTTGTGGCTATAATCATTGTGCTTGTAAAATCAACAACTCGCCCAGAAGAATCGGTTAATCTGCCATCATCCAAAACTTGCAGAAACGCCAACAAAATTTCCGAATAAGCCTTTTCTATTTCGTCAAGCAAAATAATAGAAAAAGGCTTTGAACGAACCTGACTAGTTAGCCTGTCTATTAACTTATTTATGCTGTCGGGCTGTTGGTATTCACTCATATCCAAGCGGATCATAGCTTTTTCGTCGCCAAAATAGACTCGAGCCAGAGTTTTTGCCGTTTCGGTTTTACCAACTCCGGTAGTTCCAACAAACAGGAAGCTGGCAATTGGCTTACTTTCACTTCGTATACCAACTCGTCCCCGCTTTAGGGCTTTACTTATTTGAATAAGAGCTTCATCCTGGCCAATTACACTTTCCTTTAGTTGCTTCTCGATATTTAATAGCTTGTTGGCTTCGGTTTGAGTAATTGAGGTTACTGGAACATTAGTTAATGCTGAGATAGTCTTTGCTACCTCTTCTCCTGTCACATACCTTGTTGATTTAGAAACTCTTGCAACAACTCTACCCAATACATCTATCGCTTTGTCAGGGAATACGCGCTCTTGGACAAGTTTTTTTGTGAGTTCAATTATCTTTTTCAAAGCTATAAATGAGATCTCCACGTTACTGTCCTGTCCGAGTTTTAGTGCATTGTTTTCCAGGATTTCCAGGGTTTCTTCGTCTGAAGTCGGGCCGATATCCACTTTTTGGAACAGCCGCGAAAATGCTCCATTAGGTTCAATATATTTACGATAGTTTTCAAGGTTTGTTGCCCCAATAACTTGAATATTCCCCGCGGCTATGTGAGGCTCCAACAAGGCAAAGATCGTTGAGCTTTCCCCGGCGTCGGCAAGGATAAGATTGTGAATTTCATCAAAAAACAGAATAACTCCCTTAGAGCCTTTTGCCTCGTCCATAATTCTGCTAATCTTTTCGGAAATTTCACCCGCGCTTTTTGCCCCCGCAATAAGACTCGATGATTCTACCGATACGATTCTCTTAAACTGCAGGTATCCCTCTTTCGTGCCCTTTACTATCTTTAGAGCAATTCCCTTTACCAAGGAGGTTTTTCCCGAGCCCGGAGGCCCCACTATCAACACGTTTGTGTTGCTGGAACTTCCTATTAAATCTACAACCTGCTGTTGAACTTCTTTGTGCCCAAAAACCGGCGCTACAAAACCCTCCTGGGCTAGGGTGGTAAGATCTGTGGAAACTGAATCCAAAACTGGAGTAACACGACCCGTCATAGCCCTGTCTATACCGCCAATAACTGGTACCTCATAATCAGTTTGCCAAAAAAACATCTTCGCTAAATATTCTCTCCACGAAACAACCCAGCGCACAGCTTTTTTGCAAGTTTCGAAGTCTAAACCAAACCTATCCAGAAATTTCTCGTACTTATCTATATAAACCAGCACGGCAAGAAAAACGTGCTCCATCTCTACAAATCGGGTCTTTTGCTCGTTTGCATAATCGTAAGCAGCTTTTGCAATTTTCGAACCTTCAAATGCGTTGCTGTTTATTACTTCCTGAACAAAAGTTGTATCTTCAAGCTCCAGTTTCTTGAGAAGTTTCTTAATATCTTTATTTTGGAAAAGAAAATTAAGGGCTTCGCCGCGGTTTTCCTTAAGCTTATTTATAAAAACAGCCGCTGGGTGCTGAAAACATTCAAGAATTTCTTTTTCGCCTACTTTACCAACTCTTTTCCATGGGCTGGAAAGATAGAAAACCTTCCAGGCGATTAGAAGTAGCAGCGTGTAAGCCAAAGACCACGTCGGATCGTACAAGAATATAAAAAGAGGCAAGAAAAACCAAGCCAAATTTACCACCAAGCCCAAAAGGAGCGCGAAGAAAAATACCAAGGTGCCTAAAATTATTCTTAAAAACCTATAAACAAAACCCATGCCCCTACCAACCCATGTGAAATCATGGAAAAGTGGAACAAAAAACATTCTAATATTTAAGGCGAGGGAGATTCCGTTGTTTATAAGAATCAAAATCCTGCCCCAAGTTCGGAAAAGCCAATTTGGAACAAAAATGAAGAACCAGTAAAAAAACTTGTAAATAGCTTTAGGCAGAGCCATCATGGTATATAGGATAACAGATGGCTGCCTTACTCACTACTCCTCCACCGCGTCAAAAGCAAAATCAAACACTCCACTTGCACCCTGCTTAGTCTCCGAGATCGAATCCGCCGAAAACCTCAGCACATAGGAGTTTATGCCCCCCGTCGTCAGTGTTCCCAAATCAAAGCCCTCCGTTTTCCACTTAACGATTGTCTTGCGGCTGTAACTTACGCCCAGTTCGCCACTATCTACATTTCCATTCCCATTTGAGTCGATCCAGGAAAACGGTTCAACATAAATTATTGATCTTAAATCTTCTGGGTCGTTAGCAGTCTGATAATCAGCGTTTGAGGTTAATCTTAAGCCAGAAGTTCCGTTGTTAAATATTTTGACCAGGTAATCTTGAGTCCAACCGGAGTAAATGTTCTCAAAAAATGGTCCGTTTTTCGAATCAACAAGGTTTCCAGCTTCCACACCGCCTGCCAAATCGTTTAGCAGTTTTATATCCGCACTTCCAACCGAAACTGATGTTCCCAAAATCTCTGCTTTGTCGGCAAAAGCTGCATAAGCAACTCCGGCAAGCACCAGCAGCGAAATGACAATTATTATCAATAAAATCCTCTTCTTCACACTTCCACCTCCTTTCCCTTTTCGTTAAACTTCTTAGCTTTAAGAAAACCTAGCGCCTTCAAACTACAGTGCTCTTTATCACTCACAATCACATGATCCAAAACGTTAAGTCCCAAAAGCCTACCCGCGTCAGCTACTTTTTTGGTTAAAAATATATCCTCCGAACTCGGCGATGTATCTTGTGACGGGTGATTATGAACTAAAATAATAGAAACGGCGGTCCTCATGATCGCCTGCCTGAAAATTTCCCTTGGATGAACAACCGCCTCGTTTACTGTACCTATAGATATAAGATCTTGGGCAATTGCTCTACCCCGCGAATCAATTGAAATCAAGTATAGATGTTCTTTCTTTTTCCCATACAAGTCTTTCCTAACCAATCTGTAAATATCTTCCGGTGACTTTATAAATTCTGAGGCCGGCCCGCTGTCTGAAGTAACACGCAGGCCAATTTCGCAAGCCGCTTTTATTGTTATAGCCTTAACCTCTCCCACATTTTTGAGTGAGACTAACTGCTCCGGGCTTGCTTGTGCCAAACCCTTAAACCCACCAAATTCAGCCAAAACCCGTCGTGACAGCTCCAAAACCGATTCCTCCTTCCCACCCACACTTAGAATAATCGCAAGCAGTTCGGAATCAGACAAAATCTCCGCCCCGTATTTAACAAGCCTCTCTCGCGGCTTTTCACTATCAGGAAGGTCACGGACTTTATAAGAAGACATATGGAGTAATATACGTTATTGCAATGTGTATTGCTGTATGGTATTTTCTATCTAGAATGGGAATTTATGTTGGGCTGCAGATAAAAAGAATCAGGGATAAGCGACATATGTCGCAGGAACGATTTGGGAAACGGGTTGGTCTTTCGGGAAAAACTATCTCATCGTATGAGAATAATAAATCTACACCCCCACTTCATGTGCTAGAAAAAATATCCGAGGCTTATAACGTCACAATTTTTGATATTCCGGTGAATCAAAAGAAAGATATTAATAACAGAATTGATGAAATAACAAACGCTTTAATTGAGTTGCAAAGTATTTTGGAAACTGGATTATCTCTTTGAATACTGAGGTCGTTTTCTGGCTTTTTTAAGGAAGTATTTCTTTCTCTCGACCATTCTCGGATCACGGGTTAGGTGGCCGCTTCTTCGTAAAATAACTTGATTTTCTTCACTTAAGGTCGCCAGCGCTCTCGACAGTGCATGAACCACAGCACCTAATTGGCCTACTCTGCCCGATCCTCTAACTTTTATAGTCGCATTAAACTTCGAGGCTGGATGGGAAACTCCTACCAAATGGAACGGCTGCGACCAGGCAAGTTTTTCCACATCTGAAGAAAAGTACTTATCTATGTCAACCTCGTTTACTAAAATCTCGCCCTTACCTTCGTACATAAAAATTCGGGCTGTCGCAGTTTTTCTTCTTCCTACTGCCATGATTGGTGCCTTTTTTAATTCTTTATCTTTTGCCATAATTTTTATTTAGCCTTTTCTTGCGCAGTGTGTGGGTGATTAGTGTCTGCGTAAACATGCAGATTGGCCATCCATTTTTTTCTAAGTTTATTAATAGGGAGCATGCCTTTAATTGCCCGCTCTATAGCCTTGGAAGGGCTTTTCTCCATGACCTCACCTAATGTTTCCTGTCTTAAACCTCCGGGATAATTAGAGTGCCTGTAATAAATTTTGTTGTCTGTTTTATTTCCTGAAACAGCAATCTTTTCTGCATTCGTAACAACAACATGATTTCCTGACAAAGCGCCAGGTGTGTATGATGCGCTATTTTTTCCCATTAAAAGAGACGCCGCGTTTGTCGCTAGCTTCCCCAATACCTGGCCATCAGCATTTAAAAAATACCATTGCCCCTCTATATCTTTTGTATTTGGCGCGTATGTTTTATTCATAGGCTGTCCTTATTATTTTTTTCTGTAACCTCGGCCGCTTTTTTGCCTCTTTTTCTTGTGCTTTTGCGCGCGAAGAGTCTACTTCCGCTACTTTTTCGATGACGTCTACCTGCTCCACGGGAGTTTTTCTCTTTTCATCCACTTTCGTAGCTTTGGCCTTTCGCTTCTTAACACTGCTGGTTTCTTTAACAACTACCCATTCAATTCTAGCCATATCGGCTCTGTCACCAGCTCTTTTTCCAAGTTTTTTAATTCTGGTGTATCCGCCTGGACGGGAGTTAAAAGAGGGGGCTACTTCATTGACAAGTTTTCGAACCATTTCTTCCGACAAAAGGCCTTTTCTAACAATTCGAACGGCATTTGTCCCCCCAACGCGGGCCTTGGTAACCAAACGCTCAACATATGGTCTTACATACTTAGCTTTGGCTAAAGTTGTTTCAATACTTCCAGTCTCAATTAAAGATGTGGACAAGTTTCGCAGTAATGCTTTTCTATGGGAGGTATCTCTACCTAATTTCTTACCGGAAACATTGTGCCTCATTTTATCTAAGGCCTTCCTTCTCAAGTAACTTGTGGATTTCACCTACCGACTTTTCGCCAAGGTTTTTCACATCCGCTAACTCTTCTTCACTCTTTCCGGCAAGTTCGGCTAAGGTTTCGATCTTAGCTTTCTTTAGCGCGTTTATGGTTCTTGTAGGTAGAGGAAGCTCTTCAATAGCTATTGAGCCAGTATCCATCTTTGCAACTGGCATGGCTCCAGATTCAGTTTCAACTTCTTCCTCAGGATCCTCAGCTAAAGCGAACCTTTTGAAAAAGTCACGTAAAATTGTGGCGGCTTGGGCTAAAGCTTCAGATGAATCAATGCTCCCATCTGTTTCCAAAGTCAAAATAAGCTTGTCTAGTCCTATTACTCCACCTTTTCTTGTAGGCTCGACTTCATAAGTGGCATTAATAATAGGAGAGAATAGGGCATCCAAAAGAATCACACCAATCTTAGAGGTTTCTCTTTCCTCAACAGGGAGATAACCCACTCCAGATTCGAAAACCAACTCTACCTCAAGCTTAGCCTTTTTATCGGCAAGTGTTGCGATATGCAGATCTTTATTAATAATTTCTACATCAGATGAAACTTCGATGTCTCCCGCTGTTATTTTTCCAGGTCCTGTAACGCTTAGTTTTCCAACAACCGGGTTTTCACCATGAACTCTCGCTCTTACCTGCTTAAGGTTTAGGCCTATTTCAACTAAATCCTCCTTGATCCCCTCAACGGTAGAGAACTGATGTACAACACCAGCTACTTTCATTTGGGTTATGGCACCGCCCTTTAAGGAAGTGAGAAGCACTCTTCGTAGAGTATTTCCCAGAGTGTGACCAAAACCTTTTGGCAATGGTTCAAATGTAAATACTGCAACATTTCCTTCGGAAGTTTCCTTCTTAATCTTTATATCTTTTGTGTCTAATAACATAAGGCTCCTTTTTACCTTGAATAAAATTCAACTATTAACTGAACATTAATGTCTGCTTGAAAATCTTCCAAACCCGGCAGTCTATCAACCTCAACATATCTTTCCTTAACATTTGCTTTCAACCATTCCGGCAGTACAAATCCCTCCCGAAGATGTACTCTTTCAAAATCCACCGGTTTTATAACATCTCCCGGATGGGTTTGGGCTGAAGGAATTCTTACGACCTCACCGTTAAGCATAAAGAAGCCAGATCTGATCATTTGCCTTGACTGGCTCCTGGACGTGGCAAAACCGCTTCTATAAATCATGTTGTCAAACCTTGATTCTAATTTTTGCATTAAAACCTCGCTTGTAATGCCTTTGGTCTTAAGCGCAGCGTTAACGTAATTCTTAAATTGAGTCTCCAAAATTCCGTAGGTTCTTTTAGCTTTCTGCTTTTCCCTAAACTGCTGACCGTAACCTGAAAGCCTTCTGGTTCTCTTATTACCGTGCTGCCCGGGGGCGTAAGGTCTTTTGCTTATCGCGCACTTATCAGAATAGCAACGGGCGCCCTTAAGGTACAGCTTTTCCCCTTCTCGCCTACACAATCTGCACTTAGGTCCTTTATACGATGCCATTTTATACTCTCCTCGGTTTCTGCGGACGGCATCCGTTATGAGGGATGCGTGTAACATCCGAAATTGCTGTTACTCTTAAACCGGCCGTTTTCAAAGCTTTAATCGCAGTTATTCTTCCAGACCCCGGGCCGTTAACCGACACAACCACTTCCTGCATGCCAGCCGCGTGAGCGGACGCTCCCACCTCTTCCGCGGCCCTAGACGCAGCGTATGGGGTTGATTTTCTTGAACCTTTAAAGCCGCTTCTTCCGGAACTTCCGGAAAATAGTGTGTTACCTTCCAAGTCTGTAATCGTTACAAGCGTGTTGTTAAACCCAGCAGTTATATGAACCTTGCCTGCTGTAGGAACTGATTTACCTTTTTTCTTTTGTGTTTCTGTTTTAGTAGCCATAATTAACTATGTTTTTGTAATTTTTCTCTTCAAACCTCCAACCGTCTTCCTTTTCCCTTTTCTGGTTCTGGCGTTCGATCTTGTTCTTTGGCCTCTGGTTGGTAATCCTAGTCTGTGCCTTAACCCGCGGTAGCTTTTTATTTCCTGTAAGCGTTTTATGTTTTGGGTTGCCATCCTTTTAAGCTCGCCTTCAACAGGAATTTGCATTTTTGAAATTTGATCCCTGATAAGTGCCAGTTGTGCCTCTGTTAAATCTTTTACCCTAGTGTCAGGATTAACTTTGGTTTCCCTAAGAATTGTCCTGGAAAGAGTTGGTCCTATACCAAAAATGTAGGTTAAGGAAACTTCAACTCTTTTTTCTTCTGGAATGTCTACTCCGGAAATTCGAGCCATCTTTACCCCTGCCTCTGCTTGTGTTTAGCATCCCTGGAACAAACTACTCTAACGACTCCGTGCCGCCTCACAATTATGCAGTCTTTACACATTTTTTTAACCGATGCTTGTACTTTCATTTTTTAAAACTCCTCGGCTTGGAACCGTGTCTATAGGTTATTCTTCCCCGCGTAAGGTCATGGGGAGAAAACTCCACTTTTACTTTATCACCGGTGAGAATCCTTATTCGGAACTTTCGAATTTTACCAGATAATGTCGCCAATGCAACCTCTTCGTTATCAAATTCCACCCTAAACATCCCACCCTGCAAAGCTTCTTTTACAATTCCGTCTTTTACTATTAACTCTTTTATCATTAAGTCAGTTTTTCCTTTAGGTACGGGCTAAATTGTAACAAAGCCGCCTTCCTGAGTCAACACCCTTGGCCCCGTCTTCTCTACGGCAACCGTGTGCTCAAATAATCCTGCTAGAGAGCCATCCGCAGTCGAAATCGTCCAATCGTCCGCGTCAATGAGGATTTCGGGCGAACCTTTCTGGTAAATGATTTCGACCGCAAAAACCATACCTTCCCTGATTCCCGAACCTTTACCCACCTTTCCATAGCCTGGAATGTATGGATCCTCGTGTAGTTCCCTGCCAATTCCGTGCCCCACCAGATCTCTGGAAACTGTATGCCCCGCCCCCTCCACGATCTTCTGCACGGCACTGGAGATATCTCCTATATGATTTCCAGGCACGCATTGAGAAATTCCGGCTTGTAAGGCTTTCTTACCTATTTCTAAGAATTTTGCCTCTTTATTGCTTTCGACTTCAACCGTATACGAAAGATCAGAATGGAAGCCGTTTAGAAATGCTCCCATATCAATACTCACTAGGTCTCCTTTTTTAATTTTGTAATCATTTGGTAACCCATGAACTAAACCATCATTAATATTTATGCAAGTAGCAAAATTGTAATCCTCGACCATTTTAAAAGACGGCTTTGCACCTCGTTTAGTAATTCCCGCATCGGCTATTTTTTCCAACTCCATTGTTGTAACTCCCGGTTTTACCGAATCTAACACCTCCCGTAAAACTTCCGCGGCTATTTTTCCGGCTTCTGCCATCATCTCAATCTCTTTTTTTGATTTAATTGGAATCACGGTTATTTAGGGCAGTTAAAATTAGGTTCGAAACTTCTCCCGGTGTACCTTCGCCACCCACTTCTATCAAATTACCCTGGTTTTTGTAATATTCAACAACCGGTAAGGTCTCTTTTTCAAACAAATCCAGCCTTTTTTTAGCTACATCTTCCCTGTCATCGTCACGCTGCACAAGCTCACCACCGCACTTATCACAATGGTTTGGATCTTGTGGGGGTAGGGTGTAAATATTGCAGCTAAAATCATCTTTCAAACAAAATCTGCGTCCACTTATTCTCTTAATAGATGTCTCTGGTGAAACTTTTATGAAAACCGCATAGTCTACGTTTGGATCAAACGAATCTTTTTGTGTTATATCCCGCATCCAACCATCTAAAATATACCCGTTTTGGTATTTATCACTTTTTAGTTCATCTCTTATTACACCTGCAGCAATGCTATCTGGCGCAAGTTCTCCTTTGTCCATAGAATCATGAAGAGGTTTGTAAAATATTGAATTTTCGGGAATGTCTCTTAGTAATTCTCCAACAGAAAAAATCGGCAGGTGCAGTTTTTCGCTTAGTAATGCCCCAACTGTTCCTTTTCCGGATGCCGGGGGTCCAATAAGCATTATCTTCACAAAAGATCTCCTAAACCAAGCTCTGAGGCCTGGCCACGCAATTTCTTTTCGGCTTTCTTTTTCGCATCCTTTAGCGCATCGTTCAGAAGATCCTTAAGAAGTTTGTCTTCATCGCCTTCTACTTCCACACTTATAACTTTATTATTCGCATTAACTACCACTTTAACGCCATCTCTTTCCGCGGAAGCAAAAATCTGCTCCATTTGTTTCTGTATTTCCGATTGGGTTTTTCTCCACTTATTAAGGTTTTTTAATTTATCAAGCATATTATGTAAGGAAGCTATCGTAATTTCTTGTAACCATAAGAGATTCTACCTGACGCATTGTCTCCAGAACAACCGATACAACTATAAGAAGGCCCGTCCCGCCAACCGCAAACTGTCCACCAAGACCTAACGTATTTTGCATTATAAAAGGCAAAATTGCGATGACACCAAGAAAGATGGCTCCAAAGGTTGTAAGACGGGTAATAACTTTCTTTAGGTAGTCTGTTGTTGCTTTACCAGGCCTGATTCCCGGAATAAAACCCCCACGTTTTTTAATGTCATCAGAAATTTTTTGCGGATCAAACTGAACCGCTGTATAAAAATATGTAAACCCAAAAACCAAAAGGAAGTAAGTAGCGTTATACCAGATAGAAGTTGGTATGAAGTTTGCAGCAAGCCAAATGCCAACATTTCTAAGCATTTCGTTATTCGCAGAAAGTAAGGGCCCGCCTACAAGAGATGGGACCAAAACCACAGCAACCGCGAAAATTATCGGGATTACTCCAGCCTGGTTAATTTTAATTGGAAGATAGTTTGTAACCCTCTGCGAAGTTGTTCCTCTGCGGCCATACTCAACTTGAATGTTTCTTGTGCCTTCGTTTACCAAAACTACACTCATTATCACAATCAAAGAAATTAAGGCAAACGCCACTGTTTGGATTATTAAACCCGTGTTGGAGGGGTCAAAACCCAGGGTAAAACCTGCTACAGATAGCGGGAGGCTACTTATTATTCCAATGAAAATTAAAAGCGAAATGCCATTTCCAATCCCGTATTCAGTAACCAAATCCCCAATCCAAACCAAAAGCATCGCACCACCAGTGAGGGTTAGTATCAAAACCAAAAGATCAAAGGAACTTAAAGTTCCAATAACACCCTGTCTACTTAGCAAAAAGTAAACACCATAAGCCTGAAAAATGCTTAGCGGGAACGAAAGGTAGCGTGTATATTGATTGATCTGCTCCCTGCCCGACTCCCCCTCTTTAGAGAGCTCCTCAAGCTTTGGAATCATGACAGTCATAAGCTGCATAATAATGGAGGCGTTAATATAAGGGCTAAGACCCAAAGTCACAATGGAAAAGTTCTGAAAGCCCCCGCCGCTAAAATAGTTAAATATTCCAAGCAAAGCATTACTACTTAAATACGACCTTATCGCGGCCACATCAACGCCTGGAACCGGAATATGAGCCAGCAACCTGAAAATTAAAATAACAAGTAGGGTGAATAAAAGCTTTTTCCTAAGTTCAGGCAATCGAAAGGCGTTAAACATAATAATTATAAAATCTTAGAACCAGACTTCTCTATTTTTTTCAATGCGGATTTGGACGCGGTAAACCCTTTTAGCGTAAGTTTTTTGGTCAAGTCCCCATTATTTAATATTTTTATACTGTTACCGGGAACTCTTTTAACTATTCCTTGTTCCACTAATTTATCCGGCGTAACTTCGGAGTTGTCTTTAAAAGCGTTTAAAGAACTGAGTGAAACAGCGATTATGTCTTTTTTGGTTGGGTTCTTAAACCCGCCCATTTGAGGAAGCTTCTTGTACAAAGGTACCTGTCCACCTTCAAAGCCAAGATTAACTTTGTTTCTGGCTTTCTGCCCCTTAGTACCGCGGCCCACCGTATGTCCACCTTTTCCGCTGCCAATACCACGTCCCAACCTTTTACTATCCCTGTCCATTTTTGTTCTTGGTAATCTTCCTAACTTCATGCTTTTACTTCCTTATCCGAAAATCTCAGCGAACTCAAAGCCTGTAAAGTGCAGTATACATTCGCGTTTTTATTATTCGATCCAAGCATTTTCGCCGAAATATCTTTTATTCCAGCCAGTTGCAACACATCGCGAACCGTTCCACCAGCAATAACTCCCGAACCAACTGGAGCTGGCATCATTAGAATTTTAGCACTCTTAAATTTAACTGTTATCTCGTGTGGAATCGTATTTCCGACTAAAGGCACTTCTATAAGATTTTCTTTAGCTTTTGCGATTGCCTTTTGTATTGCGGAAGAAACGTCCTTTGCTTTGCCCAAAGCCACTCCGACTTTACCATTTCTATTACCTAAGAGAACTAAAGCTGTAAAACCGGCTTTGTTTCCACCTTTAGTTTTTTTCGAAACACGCTTTATTTGAACCACGCGCTCTTCGTATTCCTTTGGTTGTCTTGTGTATTGTTCAGCCATATACCTTTCCCGTTAAAACTTCAACCCTCCGTCACGAACTCCGTCGGCAAAGCTTTTTACTCTACCATGATACCTGTAGCTTCCTCGATCAAATACAATTTCGTTTATCTTTTTTTCTTTTGCAATCCTAGCTAGCTCCTGGCCTACCGCAAAAGCGGCTTCAATCTTTTTCTTTTTCTCGTGAAGCTTTTTTGCCTGGGCTTGAACATCTGCTAGTGTTGTTCCGGTTTTGTCGTCAACTAACTGGCCGTATATATACTTATTTGATCTAAAAACCGACAGGCGTGGCTTTTTTGCCGTTCCAAAAACTTTCTTTCGGACTCTAAGTTTTCTCTTAATTTTTCCTGTTCTTTGTATAACTTTCATTATAGAACCTTACCAGCTTTTCCTGGCTTTCTTTTAACATATTCGTCCTCGTATCTTATTCCTTTACCTTTGTACGGTTCCGGCTCTCTTATCCGTCTTATTTTTGCCGCAGTTAAACCTACAAGCTGCTTGTTAGCCCCCTTTATTACAATAACGTTGTTTTCTTCAACATCAAGATTTATGCCTTGTGGAGCTTCAAAATCGACCGGGTGAGAAAACCCTACGGTTAGAGAAATTTTGGAATCAGAAACTTTTTTTGCTCTGTAACCTACACCTAACATCTGTAATTTCTTCTGATAGTCTTGTGTGACGCCTTTTACCATATTATTAATTAACGCTCTGGTTAAACCCCAAAGAGCTGGGGAATCGTTGGTTTGGATCTTCACAGAAGTTACAACTTTACTATCCTCCACCTTTACATCAATTTCCGGTCTAATTTCCTGCGTAAGTTCTCCATTTGGTCCCTTTACCACTACTCTGCCGCCACTTACCGTGACGGTAACTCCTGCTGGTATTTCGATTATCTGACTTCCAATTCTTGACATTACATTACCTCACAAATTATTTCACCGCCCAATTTTTTACTTTTGGCTTCATTGCTAGATAATATTCCCCTTGGTGTTGAAACCACCCAAACTCCAGTTCCTGGTACAAACCTTTTTAATTCGGTGTATCCCTTAAAAATTCTTCTTCCAGGCTTTGAGATACGCCCCGCCTTGCGTATTTTCGGTGCGCCCAAATCATCATAAAGCAAATCTATATGCAAACTTTTGTGTGAGCTTTCTTTTTCTTTGAAAACTTTAGCTTCCGCAACAAAATCAGCTTTTTTCAAAACTTCAAGTATGGCTTCGTTGACCTTTGTGTACGGTAACTCAACAAACTCTTTGCCTACAGCAGAAGCATTTTTTATTGAACTTAACATGTTTGATATAGTATCCATTACCAGCTCGACTTCATAACACCAGGAAGCTCACCTTTGTGAGCCATTTCCCTGAAACATTTACGACACATTTTAAATTTATTCATATATCCACGCGGGTTACCACAGATTTTGCACCTGTTATATTCTCTGACTTCAAATTTTTGTCCTCTTTTATGTTTTTCTAATTGCGACTGCTTTGCCATCTTACGCCTTTGTAAAAGGTACTCCCATTAAACTTAATAACTTCTCGCTTTTTTCTTTATCTTTTGCATTAGTAACAATTGTCACCTGCAGGTGTCTGATCCCTTTGGTCGTATTTGGGTTAACCTCCGGAAAAATGGTGTGTTCTGAAAGACCCAGCGAGTAGTTTCCCGATTGATCAAACGCCTTCCTGCTCAAGCCCCGAAAATCTCTAACCCTGGGCAAAACAATATTAATAAGCTTTTCCAGAAATGCCCACATGTGCTGACCTCTTAGGGTAACGGCATATCCTACCATATCTCCCTGCCTTGCCTTAAATCCGGATTCGGACTTTTTAATTTTCCTTCCAGACGGCCTCTGCCCCGCTATTTGCGAGAGTTCCTCTCTAAAATACTCCAAAGCTTCTTTGCTATCCTTAAAATTCCCAACTCCTGCATTAACAACCACCTTTTTAATAGCTGGAACCTCCATAATATTAGAAAGCTTTAATTCTTTCATAAGAGCCGGGATCACTTCCTTTTTATATTTTTCTTGTAAAACTGACATATTATTTTTTCACCTTTTTCGAACTTTTTGCCTTTTCTGCCGGCTTAGCTTTAGCTTTCGAACCTACCACCATAACGTTTGAAGCATCGATGGGCCTTTCCATACTTATAATCCCGCCCTCTTTTGATACAGCACCTGGCTTAACATGCTTTTTTACAATGTTTATACCTTCAACTAAAACTTTGTTTGTTTTTTTAAATACTCTAACCACAGTGCCTTCCTTACCTTTATCTTTTCCTGTTATAATTTTTACTTTGTCGTTTTTTTTTACTTTCATTTTTCTTTCTTACCAAACCTCAGGAGCAAGAGAAATTATTTTCATGAAACCTCTATCCCTTACTTCTCTTGCGATAGGGCCGAAAATTCTAGTTCCAATCATGTTTTTATCTTTATCAATAACTACTCCCGCATTATCATCAAACCTAATATAAGTCCCATCTTTTCTGCGGACTTCCTTTCTGACCCTAACAATCACCACCCTAACAACCGTGTGATCTTTAACGTTACCCACAGACGAAGCTCCGCTTACAGCCGCGGTAACTACATCGCCAAGTGACGCAGTGCTTCTGTTTGAGCCGGGAATTCCAATAAGCTTCAAGCTTTTAGCACCTGAATTATCTGCTACGCTTAATACTGCGCCTTGTGGGACCATTTTTAGTTCTCCTCCTTGGCTACTTCAAGTACTTCTAGCACACGCCAATTTACCGTCTTACTTAGTGGTTTAGATTCTTCAATTCTCACAAAATCTCCTTCTTTTGTGCCTATCTCGTCACGGGCTTTGAATCTTCTTGTATTTTTCACTATCTTGTCGTAGATAGGATGCTTTCTGGACATATCTACAGCCACAACAACTGTTTTTTGCATTTTCGCGGACACTACGTGCCCTGTTAAAACTTTTTTAGGCATTTTCTTTAGTTCCTTTTTTATTTAAAGCTGTTTGTATTCTTGCAAGCTCTCTTCTAACCTTTTTCACTTTGCTTGTGTCCTTAGACTTACCCTGAAAAATCTCAGAAATAGTTTTTTCAACCACATCTTTTGCTTTCTTAAGCATGTCGGTTAAATCTTTTTCTGTTTTTTCTTTAATTTCAAGTTTTTTCATATTTCCCTATAACTGATCCTCCGCGCTTACAAATCGTGTCTTCAAAGAGAGTTTATCGGCAGCTCTTCTAAACGCCGTCCTCGCTGTTTCTTCTGAAACCCCCGACATTTCAAAAATAATCTTTCCTGGCCTTACCACCGCCGAATAGTGATCAACCGGAGACTTACCGCTACCCATTCTTGTTTCAATAGGTTTTTTTGAAACAGGTTTATGAGGAAAGATCCTAATCCAAAGTTTTCCACCTCGCTTGGTACTGTGAGCAATTGCTTTTCTAGCGGATTCTATTTGTCTTGAAGTTACATGTCCTCTGGACTCAGCCTTCAATGCATAATCGCCAAAATCAACTTTAAACCCACGGGTCGCCAAACCCTTATTAACTCCTCTTTGCTGTGTTCTAAATTTTGATCTTTTAGGTAGTAACATAATTTTTCCTTACAAATCAATCTCACCTTTATAAATCCATACTTTTATACCAATAGTTCCATATAGCATGTGACAATCTTCCTGCGCGTAGTCGATATCGGCTCGAAGAGTTTGACTAGGAATTGACCCAAGTGAAGCAACTTCTCTTCGGGCAATTGAGTTTCCACCACTTAACAAACCGGAAAGCCTTACCTTAATTCCTTTGGCACCTTTGTCCATAGCTGACTGCAAAACTCCGCTTACTATACGTCTGTAAGGTAACCTTCTTTTTAACTGCCGGCTTATGTACTGCGCAACTAAAGCCGCCTCCATTTCGGGAGATTTAACTTCTTCGGCCGTAAGAGAAATTTTTGAGTTGGTAAGCTTTTTTAACTGCTCTTGAGCATCGGTTACACCTGCGCCGCCCCTGCCAATAACAATACCTGGCTTTGAAACTTTCATTATTATTTTTATCTCGTTCAAAGAGCGTTCAATTTCAACATCTTTAACTCCCGCCTGCTCGAACTTATTTTTTAAAAATTTGCGGATTTTTAAGTCCTCGACTACTAAATCCCCATATGTGGCTTTATTTGCAAACCACCTAGATGTCCAATCTTTTGAAATACCTATTCTAAAACCTGTTGGGTTTATCTTTTGACCCATGTTACTTACCCTTCCTTTCAGATAAACCAAACGTGATATGGCTGGTTCTTTTGAGAATTGGATTAAAATTCGATCTACCTACAATCCTTCCCCTTTTTTGCATTGGCCCGCCATCCACCCATGTCTCTGAAACAAATAACTTATCTTCTACTAAATTATGGACTGTTCTTGCGTTAGCAATAGCTGTCTGCAGAACTTTCAAAGCAAGTTGGGCAACTTTTGTCTCATCAAATTTCAAAATTCTTACCGCCTCCGTTGCGTTTTTACCTCTAACCAAATCCAACACAACAGCAACTTTTTTGGGCGCTATTCTTGCGTATCTATGTTTTGAATAAACCTGCGACTTGTTCATATTTTTATTTCTTCGCTTCCGTGGCTCCTTCAACTACAGCGCCCTCTTCACCCTCAAGCTTCTTCTTTGAAGAATGTCCCCTAAATACCCTTGTTGGAGAAAACTCACCCAGTTTGTGACCCACCATAGATTCCGAGACGTAAACATCTATGTGCTGACGGCCATTGTGAACTTGCATAGTAAAACCAACCATCTCCGGGGTAACTGTTGATCTTCTAGACCAGGTTTTTATGGTTTTTTGACCGCCACCGGCCAGTATCTTTGTTACCTTCTTCATTAACTTTTCGTCCACAAAAGGACCTTTTTTTGTTGATCTACTCATTTATTTAATACGCCTATCCTTAACAAGATACTTGTTTGTACGGTTTCTGCTTCTTGTTTTCTTGCCTCTAGTCTTCCATCCCCATGGAGATTTTGGAGAAGACATACCAATTCCATTGTCTTTGTACGAACCTCCGTGTGGGTGATCGCTTGGGTTTGCGTGGGCCACACCCCTAATATGAGGTCTGCCTCCCATGTGCCTTTTTCTTCCCGCCTTACCCGCGCGCGCGTTTCTCAAATCAAGGTTTCCTAAAGCGCCGATGGTAGCATAGCACACATCCAAAACCCTCTTAACCTCGCCACTTGGAAGCTTGAGGTTAACATAGATTCCCTCTTTGGCCATAATCACAGCGCTATTGCCAGCTCCACGGGCCATTTGCCCACCTCTACCAGGGCTTAACTCAACATTGTGGATTTCCATCCCCAGCGGAATTTTGCTCATAGGCAAGGCGTTTCCAGGCTTAAGTTCAGACTTTTCCCCCGAAACTACTTGTGCACCCACACTCAAACCTTGAGGCGCCAAAATATAGCGTTTTTCTCCATCTGCATAGTGTAAAAGTGCGATGCTGGCCCCTCTATTAGGATCGTGTTCTATTGAAGCAACCTTAGCCGGTATGTCTCTTTTGTCTCGCTTAAAGTCAACAAGTCTATAATGCATTTTGTGACCTCTTTGTCTGTGCCTGCTTGAGATTCTTCCATTACTCCTTCCGGCAGCTCCATTTAACGGAAACGTTAAACTTTTTAACGGCGTGGACTTATTACCCGTGGTATTTTCCCGCACCAAAGTTTTTCTAAATCTTATTCCCGCACTTGTTGGTCTATATCTTTTTAGCATGGTTATTTCTTACCCTCTCCACCTATTAAACTTGAAAACATATCAATTTTTTGACCGCTCTTTACTCTTACAATAGCTTTTTTCCACCCTTGTGTTTTCATAAAACCTTTTGCTCCTCTGATTCTTCTTTTCTTGCCAGGTATGATCATTGTTCTAACATCTAAAACATCCACACCAAACATATCATTTACGGCGTTTGCGATGGCGCCCTTACTGGCGGCTTTGCTGACTTTGAAAACATATCTATCCATGCCTGTCATGTGCACACCTTTTTCGGTAATTATTGGTTTTTCTATTACGTTAGTTAATCTCATGAGTGGTATCTTTCTTGAACTTTGCTGATAGCATCTTTCAGAAACAGCACGTGTGTATTTTTCAATAAATCATGGCCGTTAAGAGTCTCGCCAGTTGAAACGGTAAGCAGTTTAATATTTCTTGTACTTTTCAAAATATTTTCGTCAGCTTTATTTATTACCAAAAGTGTTCTGCCTCGTAATTCTAAGTTTCCTAGAATTTCGGTCATTTCTTTTGTCTTTGGCTTCTTAAAACTTAAAATATCCAAAACTTTCAATTGCTTTTTTGCCTGCTTCAAAGATAAGGCCGAAACAATAGCAACTTTTTTCATTTTCTTAGGAAAAGAAAGGCTCCAATCTTTTGGCTGTGGACCGTGAGAAATTCCACCACCTACCCAAATCGGGCTTCTTATGGATCCGTGTCTTGCCCTTCCTGTACCCTTTTGCCTCCATGGTTTTCTTCCACCGCCTCTAACCTCCGCCCTAGTTTTAGTAGACGAAGTTCCCTGGCGCTGGTTTGTATCAAAAATCCTTAAGTATTGGGCTAGCAAGGCTCTGTTTGGCTCTGCGCCAAAAACTGATTCGTCCAGCTCCATTTTTTCTACAGACTTTCCATTTTTATCAAAAACGTCTATTTTCATGCTTGCGCCCCTTCCTTAGCCTGTGCAACTTCAACTTTCAAAGTAATCTTAGAGTTTCTAGCTCCAGGAATTGGTCCTGATACCATAACTTGTTTTAACTCGGGATTAATATTTACAATTTTCAGACCGCTTACAGTTATTCTAACGTTGCCTTTGTGCCCTGCCATTTTCTTACCCTTGAAAACACGGCTTGGGGTTTGGGCACCAATGGAACCCGGAGCCCTAACTTTGTCAGAAGCGCCTCGAGTTCTTCCTTGCATACGAAATCCCCATCTTTTAATACCCCCGGTAAAACCTTTTCCTTTTGATTTACCTACTACAACAACAGGCATATTCAAAAAATTATCCGCCTGTAAAATTTCGGCGGATTCGAGTTCAACAACAGTAACAGGGACGACC
>MEVA01000017.1 GCA_001772625.1 candidate division WWE3 bacterium RIFCSPHIGHO2_01_FULL_42_13
TGGCTCGAATTCCAAAGCCGGTACCAGCAGTGGCAAAAAAATTACCGATAGAGGAAATCACCGATACATAAAAAGCCTCGGTAATAGATATGTATTTGTTAAACGGTTCTAGTATGAATTTCGTAAAAAGGCCGTTAATAAATACCCCGGCCACATTGGTCAATGCAATAGCAATCAAAAGGTAGCCGTTAACTTGCAAAAGGGGTTTAAATTTATCAACGTTCAGAAAAAAATACACTATAAAGACTGCCAACACCAGACTGGTTATGATTAGTCTTGGATTTTTTAAAGCTTTTAGCTTCATTTTTTGAAAGGCAGTTCTTTAATCAAAATTACCGTACCCTTCCAGATTCCGAGAGAAAAGACCAGTCCGATAAGTGACAACCCTGCTAACGATATCGTAAGTTCTTTAAGATTACGAGAGATTGCAATCGCTACCATTGCTACCAAGGCTACAATAAATACTAGAGTTAGGTACAATAACTTCGGATTAAATAGCAATCCGATAATAATGCCTATTGGTACTAAATATGTTAGGGCAAGGATGGGAAAGAACCTGGTCCCCGGTTTTATATAATAGTCAACAAACCTTGGTCCTCGCTCATATAGATGTTTGATAGCATCTTTGAGATTACCGCGTGGTAGATAGAAAGCAATAAGTTTGCTAGAGCGGAGGATATTGTGGCCTTTGCCTACAACAGCTCGTAAGATTTTTGTATCCTCGTTCACATACTTGTTTGATTGTCTCCTACCGTGGACCACTTCTTTGCAAGCATCCAAAAATACTTGCTTGGTAATCCACAAGCTAGTCGTTCCTTTAGGAGAGCCTTCAAAATTAGAACTATTTATATAATAATCCGCGAAGTCTTTGCCAAACTTAGATCCATAGATTCTTCGGCGCACGAAAAATAAAGTTTGCGATATTATATTTGTTTTTTTGCCGACAACCTCTATAACATTTGCCATAACGATATCTTTATTGATAATTTGCAAAACTCTAAAATAATTTTTGGATAGACGAACTCGGTCATCGACAAACAATAGTTGATTAAAGCTAGCCAGCTTCGCACCGGCTATCCTCGCATTAAATCTTCCCTGATTATTAGCAAACTGCTTAATTGTAAAAGGTATGCCCTTGCTCTCGAATTCTTTTTCCTTGGCAGCTACAATCCTCCGAATTGCTTTGTTAGGACCGTCGATTACGACTATCACCTCATACTCAGTTCGAGATGGTTGCTGAGCAAGCAGGCTATTGAAAGTTTCAACTATAGTCTTTAGGCCTGAGTACGTGGCGATGATTATCGAAAATTTTTTCATATTGTTATTGTCTAGGTACAAGATCAGAAGTTCTTGCGATTACTCACAAGCCGGCCTCTCTTATCGACCTCGCCGACAGCCCTAGCGGGATTCCCTACGGCCAATATATATTCGGGTATGTCTTTAGTAACGACTGAGCCAGCCCCTATCAGCGCATACTCCCCTATGGTCCGGCCAGCAAGAATTGTTGAATTAGCGCCTATTGAAGCACCTCGCTCTACTAGGGTTTGGATTTTCTGCCAATCTTCCTCTGACGCAGGTTCAAAGCGTTCATTCACAGCCCGTGGATACAGATCGTTAGTAAAACAAACATGCGGGCCAATAAAAACTCCGTCCTCAATAGTGACCCCGCTATAAACCGTTGCATTGTTCTGGATTTTAACGAAATCGCCAATTTGAACATCTTTATCAATATAGACGCCCTTGCTAAGTATGCATAAGCGGCCGATAACTGCACCCTCGCGGACCTGCACCCAGTTCCAAATTTTCGTACCTTCACCGATTTGTGCATTGAGATGCACATCCGCTGTTGGGTGAATATATAAGTCTTTAGTTTCCATTTTTTCTATCCTTAATAAATTCAGCCGCTGCTATAACAACTTTCAAGGCTGACAGGGCATCCTTTGGATCTACTAATAGTTCAGAATTCCTGCCGGATACCGCCAGTGCAAATGCACCGAGTTGTCTCCGCATTGGTTCTTTCTTGGCTGGCCTAATAATATGCTCGTCTGGTTCACCAAAAGCATCAACAAACTCTTCAAATGTATTTTGATCGACAATCGTCATTTTCTCGTATAGGGTAATTTCCTGGGTTATATAGTTCGCTTTCAAATATCCTTTGGAGCCAGTGATGATTATCTCGCGAATCTTGACAGGCGTAATCCAGTTAGCCAAGATAATCCCGCTGACACCGTTGTAATCCAAGACAATTTCCGCAGAATCGATTTCAGTGCTGTGGTGGGTACGGTGGCCGTTTGCCTCTCTTAGCTCGCCTTCAGTCCCTAATAAATAGTTGATGATGTCAACATCATGAATCGCCAGGTCGGTCATAACATCGGTTTTCGGTTCATTAAGGGGAAACCCGCCAATCCGCCTCGATTCTACCGTTAAAATTGTGCCGAGCTGACCAGAATCAATCATGGCTTTTAGCTTATCGATTACCGGGTTATACCTCTCGATGTGGCCGACGGTTAGGATAACCCCGTTTTGTTCTGCTAAATCAATCAGTTCAAGGGCTTCTTCCGGAGTAGCCGCAATCGGCTTTTCCACTAGAGTATGGATGCCCCGCGTAATCGTTTCTGAAGCTATCTCGTGGTGCAGCAGAGTCGGTACTGCGATGGAGACAGCCTTAAGTTCACAATCTTCCAGCATATCGATATAGTTTTTGTAATAGCGGACGCCGTATTGCTCGGCTAGCTCCGGTGTTTTCTTAGTATCCGGGTCGGATATTGCCACCAGCTCGGTTTCAGGCATTTCAGAGTAATTACGAATGTGGTGCCGGCCTATGTTGCCAGCACCTATTACACCAACGCGGCTTTGTTCAGGCATAAGCTATATCTTTAATGGTTTCTATCATGTATTCAATCTCGCTATCAGTTAAAGTGGGGTGGACCGGCAAAGAGACTACTTCCTTAGCAGCTTGTTCGGCTATCGGAAAATCACCCTTATTATAGCCGAGGCGGGCCATATGCGGATACAGATGGAGCGGTCGAGGATAGTAGATAGCTGTTGTTATGCCTTTAGCGCTCATCCTAGATATAAATTCTTCGCGTGATACCGAAAAGTCCTCGGTGATACGGATTGTAAATTGATGAAAAGCGGAGAGGCGATCAGGTTTTACTATCGGGACCACAAGGCCTGGAATACGCCTAATTCCAGCTGCAAGCCGGCAAGCGTTGGCTGCCCTAGCTTCATTAAACCGATCGGTTTTGGCAAGTTGGGCTAAGGCTACAGCTGCCAATATATCCGTTGTTCTGTAGTTATAACCCAGTTGTATGTAATCATATTTTCCGTCCATGTCCATCCCGTGCTGCCGGAAACTTCGGGCGTCTTTTGCAACCTCCTCGCTATCCGTTGTTATAACACCCCCTTCGGCTGACATGATGTTCTTGGTGGCATACAACGAGAAACAAGCGATGCGCCCGAGACTGCCGGTTTTTCTGCCTTTATATTCGGCGCCAACTGACTGGCAGGCGTCCTCGATAACTGTCAACTCATATTGCTCGGCGAAGTTGCTGATAGCATCGTAGTCACATGGCTGCCCATAAAGATCAACCGGTAGAATTGCTTTGACGCTCGGATCATAAGCCCCTTCAAGCAGTTGCGCATCAATATTAAATGTATCGGGCTCAATGTCCGCAAATTTGATGTTCCCCCCTTGCATCAATATTGGGTTGGCGGTGGCTATAAAAGTGAAAGGTGCGGTTATGACGCTATCGCCCGGCCCAATTTCGGCAGCATGCAGGGCTGTATGTATAGCTGCAGTGCCACTATTTAAGGCCACAGCGTGTTCAGTCCCACAATATTGGGCAAAAGCGTTTTCAAGCTCGCGAACTTTAGGGCCTTGAGCGACAATACCCGAATCTAAGACAGACAAGACTGCCTGCTTTTCGTCATCCCCAATTACCGGCTTAGATAGCTGGATTGCTTCCCTTATCACTACTTGCCCATATTAACAGAGGTATTGTTAGATGAAAAATCCTTATGCTAATCAGCTTCATGAGAACCTGGCAAGCACATCGGCAATCATAGCAGACGGCGAAGTGCTAATTCGAACTCGCGGCTGCTGGTAGTTTTTATATTGATGGATAAACTTCTCGACGATCGGCTCTTCAAGCTTGGAGAGAACGGCCGTCTTGCCTAGTTCGTCAGGCCTTTCGGTCGTATGTCTAAATAGCAGGGTTGGTTTGCCCATAAAGTAGAGCTCTTCCTGATTTCCGCCGCCATCCGTCACAACAAACTCAGCATGTTTGATTAACTTGATAAATGGCAGGTATTCAAAGCGCTTAACAAGTTCGAAATTTTTGTTTTTCTCGAACCGACTGCGCAAACCGAGTTTGTCTAGCTGGTCGCTAGTGGCGGGGTGGAGTACAAAAATGACTATAAATTTTTTTGCTATTTTCTCGAGTAAGCCGGCGATGTGCTCCAGTCGTTCTTTATTAAAGATATTTTCATAACGGTGGATGCTGGCCACAACATATTTTTTTTCAGGGAGCTTTAGCTCAGCCTTGTCGCAATTTTTTAGGCCGAAATCAATGGTATCAGCCTGAGTGTTATACGAAGTGTTTATCTTTTCGCCCCTATATTTTTTTAAATTCATAAGGCTGGACTCGCCTGGGCAAATGTATATGTCGGCCAGACGCGAAGTGATAATTCGATTGATTTCCTCGGGGAACGGATCAAACAACTTGAAGCTTCGTAATCCCGCTTCGATATGCATAACCTTACACCGAAACAATTTACCTAGTAGTGCTGCCCACCAGGTAGTAATCGTGTCGCCGTGGGTTACCACAATATTCTTTTTGCCTGTGTGCCCGGCTAGTATTTTTCGGCCTTTTGGCAGTGATATCATCATCCGTAGCAACCATATCCACATTTTACCCATGGTTTTGGCTTCGGTGTCCCAGCTTACCACCGTATAGTCGGGATCCGGCAGCCCGAATGTCCTAAGACTCTCCTTGATTGTGTCTTTATGTTGAGCGGTGTAGATCCATCTCCACTTCAGGGATCTTTTTTGGCATTCCAACATTACCGGTGCCGTTTTAAAGAGTTGAGCTCTGGTGCCAATAACAAAGTGAATCATCACTCGCTCCTGGAATAAACTCTAATATAATGTGATGCCAAAAATTCCTGAGCTGAGGGATGAACTTTCTCAGAGATATATCTATCAACCTTGTATAGAAAACCTGGGATGAACTTATTAAGCCTATAGGTTAACAATCTCGCCGCAATAAAATGCGTCGGAATTTCCCCCGTTAAAAAAAACCCTTTTGAATTAAGAATTTGATTAGTAAACTCTGAACGCCTCATCTTGACGTGCTTCGAGCTGACTAACGGTGGCTTTTGAAAAAATCTTTCATGCAAAATTACATACTTGTCAGACAATGATGCTAGATTGCTAAGGCTTTTAACGTAATCTTCGCTTTTTAGAATGTGATATACGACGTCAAAGCTATGCACAATACCGAATTTTCTTTTCGGCGAAAACGTGGCTAGATCGCTCGTATATAGCCTGCTTTTGTCTAAAAAGTTTACTTTTGACTTCGCGGCCTTACTAATATCTACGCCGAAGATTTCTAGGTGCGGGAAATGTTGTTGGTAAAACTTAAGGAAATAGCCGTCACCAAAACCACAATCTAGCACAGACCCTACTTCAGACAGATCCAAGCTATTTAGGAGCTTGAGATATTGGTCTGCCAATATTTTATATATGTATTCGTTGCTTTTTAAACCGACAGATTTAAGGCCAGACGCTTTTAAATCAGGCTGCCTGGCGTGACGATTTTTCCAATACTGTTGATCATCGAAGCTTTGTCTACTTTTTTTCTTTTTTTTGTCCAGTATATTGACTCCCTTCTATATCAATACGTTTGAGGCGTTCAAGAATTTTTTCCTGATTATTTAGCATCCTGCTTAACATGTCAGCTACCAAACCAAGTCCCCAGAATATAATTCCCATCGTTAAAAGATAAACACCTACAAATCCGAGGAATTTATACGGGCTAAAGCTACCCGTTAAAAACCAGTGACCCAGAAAAACTGCTAGACTTATTACCCCAAACACAAAGGGGATTAGACCTAGCCAACCAAAAAACCTCAAGGGAGCAAAATCCCGGTAAGAACGTAAGATACTTATGGCGCTGATAGCGATGAAATGAAATATATTACTCACAACCCGTGATTTTCTCTCTGAAAAGTATCTAACCTCTACAGGAACAGACATGATGCGAAGTTTTTTTATAGCCAATACCTGGAATGACTCTTGGGTGTATGTATATGTACCGTCAGTGTTTAGGGCAAAAAGGGCGTTACGATTATAGGCTCGGAAACCACAGGTTACGTCCCGGAATTTCCGTTTGCTTAGCTTGCTAACCACTTTTGAACCGATACGGTTACCAATATATTTACCTAGGGGCATATTTTTCGGCCTGCGGATTTTTCCCGTTGACGCATTAGTAAATCTATCGGCAGCAACGAAATCTGCTTTACTATCAACTATCGGTTTTGTAAGTTTAGGGATGTCCTTGGGATCAAACTGCATATCGCCGTCGATATTAACCATAATATCTGCCCCTCGAGTCAAAGCTATTTCGACGGCTTCGCGAAAACGGAATGCCAGGCGCTTCTGATCTCCGTCCCTAACCAATTTGGCTCCATACCTGGTAGCTATTTCGGCCGTATTATCAGTACTACCGTCATCAATTACCCATTTCTCGATTTCAGAAATACCATTAATCCTTTTCGGAATTCTATCAACTAGCTCGCCAATAGTACCTGACTCGTCTTTACAAATTGAAATAACAATAAGCTTCATTCGTTAAACCCAATACATCATATAACATTCTAGCAGTTAGTAGCCGCTCAGTGTTCCATTGACCTGTAAGATAAAGGCAGCTATAATCGAGCGTACAAAGCGCATTGTAAAATAAAAAGATGCCCAAACCAAAAAAAACCAAGCGTCCGCTATTGAAGCGGCTAACCAAAAGGCCTGCAATTTTTGCCTTAGTGGGGATACTGCTAATCGGCGCCGGGCTAGGCTACCTACAGCTTAAGGGAAGTCGCCCCGCCAGTGAAACTATTGCCGATACTTTGGAGAGTCCCCGTAGTGGAGATTATGTCAACCTTAACCCGCCAACAGAGCAAGATAAAAAAGACGCCGAAGAGAATAAAAAAGCTTTAGTCGAAGAACCAGGCACCCCTGCGCCACCGACCTCCGATGGCAAAAAACAAGTTACTCCGGAAATCATCTCAGCTGACCGTCTTGAGGTTAGGGCCCATGTGCCGGGTATATTCGAAGACGGCGGCACCTGCACGGCCACCGCCACTAATGGCAGTCAGACCGAGGCAGCTACTTCTTCAGGATTTGCGAATTACAGCGACACCCAGTGTGAGCCTATGAATTGGTCATTACCGAGTGGCGGTTGGTCGGTCGTTGTGAGCTATAGCTCTGGCACCGCAAAAGGAAGTTCGGAGGCCTTCGTGGTTAATTGATATGGGAATCAGAAGTTATAAAAAATACATTCTAATTTCGACGCTACTCATCGCAGGTACTCTAGTGGCTGTAGCCGTATCCAGCATCCGGCAATCAGGTGCCTTATCCGGCAGCCAGTGGCAGGCTGGGAAAATTATCAGCGATGGCGTGTTCTTCAGCCCCAACACTATGACAGTCAACAGTATCCAGACCTTCTTAAACTCTAAAGTGCCGGAGTGTGATAATGACGGGTCGGAATTATACAGCGGTTCTACGACGAGGGCTCAATACAGCACGTCCCGCGGTTATCCCCCGCCCTACGTATGTCTCAAAAACTATTCCGTGTCGGTGCCCGGTACTGTAGCCGATGCATACTGTTCAAACGGCGTGGCGGCCGGGACAAAAAGTGCCGCTCAGATTATTAATGATGTCGCCAAGGCCTGCGGGGTTAATCCAAGGGTTCTCATCGTGTTACTCCAAAAAGAGCAAGGATTGGTAACTGACGAGTGGCCATGGCCCATCCAGTACACGAAGGCTACTGGTTACGGCTGTCCGGATTCTAATCTGTCAGCAAGCGACGATGCTAATAACAACGGCTGTTATGACGCGTATGAAGGTTTCTTTAATCAAGTGTGGTACGCTGCCAGGCAATTTCAACGATATGTAAAGCAGCCCACGCTCTTTAACCACAGAGTCGGCCAAACGAGCAATTTGCGGAATTACCCGGATTGCTCGAGCTCGGGTGTCCGAATGGAAACCGGAGCAACAGCTGCGCTTTACAACTACACTCCTTATCAACCTAATCAGGCAGCTTTAACCAATTTATATGGCACGGGCAACAGCTGTAGTTTTTATGGCAATCGTAATTTCTGGAGGTACTTTAATGACTGGTTCGGCAGCACATTGGTAAATCCACCTCCCGATCAATTCCTGGTCGGTGACTGGGACGGCGATGGTGATGATACTATCGGAGTAAAGCGCGGAAGTCTGTATCTACTGGATAATGATGCGGATGGTTATGCTGACGTTACGTTCAATTACGGCGGCTCGACTGATATTCCTATAGTTGGTGACTGGGACGGCGATGGTGATGATACTATCGGGCTGAGAATTGGCACTAAATACTTCATTAATAACGAACTTGATGGTAGCTCGGCTTTCAGATATTTTTATGGCTTGCCTGATGATATTCCCTTAGTTGGTGATTGGGACGGCGATGGTGCCGATACTATCAGCCGTCGAACCGGGCACAAGATTTTTATTAACAATCAACTAGACGAGTACTCCGAGTTTGCTTACAGCTACGGCTACTTCGACTACAAGCCAATCGTCGGCGATTTTGACGGAAACGGTGTGGATACCGTGGGACTGAGAATCAACCAGAAATTTTTCATCAATAATCTCTTCGACAGTTACTCTGATTTCGCCTATGCTTACGGGTCCACAACCGACGAGCCGATAGTTGGTAACTTTGACGGCGACAGTGATGACACCGCCGGGCTAAATATTGGTATTAAGTACTTTATTAATAACGGGTTCGATGGAAGTTCTGACTACAGGATTTACTTCTTCGATTAATCAGATGTGCTACTGAGATCGCTTTATCTTACTCAATTGGAACAGCGCTACAGACAACAGTAATGCGCCGGCTATAAAAAATAGGAATAGCATTGCCGCCACATATGACGGAACGTCATTATTTGCCAAAGTAGCATATATCTTAGCAATCCCCTCACTCCACTCGCCGACACCCTGCAAGAGACCGTCGGGCGACGGTTTTAGGCCAATCCAAAGTATCGTTGTCCAGGCCATGGCAATTGTAGCCAGAGCTACCAACTGGCCGCGTAGCCACTTAAATTCAAGCAGGCCATAAGCCAAAAATAAGCTGATGGGTAAAGTTGCGGGCAATAGGTATCTAAAGTTAATTGAGCCGTTTGGATGAGCCAACATCAATTGGGTCGCCACTACGCCAAGAAAGGCTAGAGCCAACAGGCCGATAGCCCATAGGAGTGCTGTGTTTTTCTTTAGTTTTATCAGGTTGATTTTTTGCATACCAAAATAGCCGCTGAGCGCAAAGATGGAAATAATAACCGAAATGGCAACATTGGCGGAGTAGCGGGCATAAAAGAGCGCCCAAAAATTTGACCCTGCAAAAATATCTAGGTATGAATTATGAGGCCTGCCGCTGGCAAGTTCACCCTGTATGGGCGTTAGAAGGCTGCCGCTTACTCTATAATTACGGAAGTAGTAATACCACCCGGTTGCGATTATCACTAAACCAAGAATCGCTGCGGCTATAACCGAGCCCTTTATAATACTACGTCTGCTCTTGTCGCCATGGATATAGCTGGCAACGATAACAACCAGTAGGCTCAATCCTAGAAAAACGCCGTATGATGCCTTGGTGGCCATGCCGGCCGCTGATAAAAGCGAAAGAAATATTAAATACTTGGTCTTAAGACCATTTTGAATAATCTTATATGAATTAATTAAAGTAAGAGTTGTCAATAACACCAGGAGCCCATCCATTGATAGATCAGTATTGACCCTGGAAAATCGAAAAGTTAATACTCCAAGAGCCGGTACCGCGACCGCGAAAAGAGCCTTCCGCTTGCCACCAAAGAGCCAGCCAGTCCAAGCCAAGGCCAAAATAGTTAAAATCCCGATGAAGATATTAACGGCTCTGCCGACGGCCATTGCCTTCTTCCATTCTCCTGCATTGAGCAGCGGCCCCATGAAAGGTGCCATTATCATGTGGAATAGTGGTGGGTGGCCGGCTGCCCGCTGGTATACATTGCCGACTCCCTTATCAATAAATGGCTGGTAACGCACGCCGTCGCTGGCCTGAGGCAGATCGCCATTATAAACTCGATAGATCATATCGACATGGGCTATCTGGTCGCTGTTGTCGTTCTGTAGCCAAGGGTAGCTAACCGAGATAAACCCGGCAGCACTGACATAAAGTAAGACAACGGCTAGTATGCCCAGTATCGTTGCTTTCGGTATCTGCTTTTTGAATCTAAAAAATCTCAATTTATTTAATACCCGCTAGTCTTCTAACCAATTTTAGCGGATTTTTGCCTAAGCGCTTTAATTTACCACCCTCTTCGCGTACTAACGCTGCCTGTATATAGCTCCTAACTAGGTTCGTATATTCCGGGTAACGTTTATCTAAAATTGCCCGATTACTTTTTATAAGCTCGAGCTTGGTCTTCATAGTAAAGCTTCGAGCCTCCAGATGGAAAACGTATGACCAGTTGGAAAGTACGCTTATATAACCGCCTTGTTTAATCCTCATAGAAAAATCATTTTCTTCGCCGTAGCCTTTCCCGAATACCTCATCAAATAAGCCGAACTTATCAATTACCGTCCGCCGAATCAGCATACAAAAGCCTAGGGCTGTCGGTATTTCATTGTACCTTGGAAGCCGTTTCTTTAACTCCGTAAAAATCTTGTAAGATTCTTCAGGTACAATTCCTTTTTGAGAAGCTTCAGATAAAGGAACTGTGGCAATCGTAGCATTATTACTGCGCGGCGAGACCGCGCCGATTTTATTGTCTATACTCAACAAGTCAAGCATTTCCTCAAGGAAGTTCTTGGTAACTTTTGTATCGCTGTTTATCAGCAGTATGTCGTTATTGGTTTTATCGAGTTCAAATACGGCGCGGTTGCAGGTTTTGACAAACCCAAGATTCTTAGGATTTCTATAGTAAACGAATCTTTTGTCGTTTTTTATTGATTTTTTAATGTTATCCTCTAGCGAGTCGGCTTCTTGCCCGCAATCATTAACCAACATCACCAAGTGTTTTGGGCCAACAGATTTTTTAAGTGACTCTATGCAGTCCGCAAGCGACGGCCAATCGGCATAAACCGGAACAATTATGGTTACAGTTTTCATAAACTGCTCGAGCGTCGAAATCCGCGACGAATGAAATCATAAACTCTTGAGGTGGTTAAATACATCCACTTCGCCCGATGCCTCAGGCGCGAATAAACCAGACGTTTTAATGAAATTGCGCCTGAATCTTTAATGTACCTCCTTGCTATAGTCGGATACTCCAACCAGCGATGGGCAAAGTTTAAAGTCTGCGGGTAGTACAAGCCTTTCTTGTTAACAATGGCCGATATTTTATCAAATAGCGTATCGGCGTTGTGGCTTCCCTTCATCATTTTTTCAGCTTTTGCTTGGGCGGCTTGGCCATGTTTTTTAATTAAGCTCCGGTCTTTGGCATAATTCATAAGCTTCTCAACCAAACTGTCGATGCTGCCTGGCTCATAAAGATAGCCGTTTCGAGCGTCGTCGATCAGTTCGGGGGTGGCTCCGGAGGCAGCGCCGACAACGGGGAGACCTATCGTCATATATTCAAATGTTACTCTGCCAAATGCTTCTTGTTTTGAAGCCATAATCCCAACATCGGCATACTTAAGAATGGCTAGTGGATTTGACTGGTGGCCTACTAAATGCACCCTGTCTTGAAGCTCATATTGTTTTATTATTTCGTACAATGATTTTGCGTCCTCAGCGTCCGTTGGTTTGCCAATGACGCATAGTTCGACATCGTGTCCTGCCTGAATTAACCGTCCTGCTGCTTCTGCGGCTTCGGCTTGACCTTTAGAGGGATCGATTCTACCAGTTATAATAAGCTTGAGACTTTGCTGGTCTATGAAAGGGTTTTTTGCCTTTTGAAGACTCTTGCGCCTAAGAAGTTCCAGGTCAAATGGTGTATAGAGAGTAGTTATTTTATTATCGCTCATATACTGCTGGATGTGATGAGCTAAGGTCATCGAGTTTGTTACGACTAAGCTCGACATAGTATCGATGTCTTCAAGCATTTTTTCACGACCAAGCTCAAAGATGTGTCGGTGGTCAATGTCGCCGTACTCCCGCACAAACCAGATATGTGGAACTTTTTGAAAGTACGCCGCCACGGCCGCCCACGGTGACACTATTGTATTTGTCATCACCACATCCGGCTTAATTTTTTGTATAAGTTCTTCTATGTCAAGAATAGCTTTGCCGTTATATAACGTGTCTCTGTACATAGCCTCGGCGGTTCTTTTTTCAAGTGGCGTGCGGTCTGACCAGTTTGTGTAATAAAGGGTGGTGTAACTCCAACCGCGTTTACGCAGCTCTTTAGCTAAATTTTTTACAGGCCTTCTTATGATCAAGTGTGGCTTAACCAAATTCTTCTTAGACCAGTAATCAAACAGATCCAGCATAGAACGTTCCGCCCCAGCCAGCTCTGAGCTATGAGATAAAATTAAAACTTTAATCATTTTCTAAACATGCTCGATTTCTACCTCCGTAAAACCCTTCTGACAAAAAGTACCGCCCGCCAGCCTTTGGAATTAGTTATGTCTTCAATAGCTTGTCGACGTCGCTCAGCCAAACTTTTGTAATGGGCGGCTAACGCCTCCCGGCCTTCTAGGGTCTTTATTATGTTAGCAAACTGAGGATAGATGTATTGAAGCTCGCGTCTTGGGTTTTTTTGACCGAAGACTTTTTCGAGCCCTTCGAAAAATGGCTTGTGGCAGTTCTCTTCTGATAAATTACTGAGCGATTTAGCTTTAGCTTGTAGGGCTAGTTCCCTAAAATCTTGAGGATTTTTTATGATCCTCCGTAAGACATTGGCCAAACCCTTTGGGTTGCCGGATTTATATAACACCCCTCCTCCTAACCGGAAAGCTTCCTTTGAGCTTTCTATATCTGCAGCCACACATATAAGTCCTAGTTTCATCGCTTCAGTTATTGCCCGACCTAGACTTTCATGCTTAGAGCTCCGTACAAAAATGTCGTTTGGGCCAACCAGTTCGAAAGGTTTCGGTTTAAATCCAGTGAATTTAATTCTCTTGCCTAGGTTATTCTGCCGAATAAAAGATTTTAGTTTTTGAAAGTACTCATCGTCCTCGGAATAACTACCTATAAAAACCGCTTCGATTTTTAGCCGGTAGTGCTTTTCCAGTATGCTTAGTGCCTTTGCTAGTTCGAGTTGATCCTTATCAGGATGGATACGGGCAGCTATATAAATTACTCTGGGCTTTATCTGTCGTTTATTAAGTCGGAGGTTGACTACATCAACATATGAGTAAAACTGCCTGGCATTTTTCATACCTATTTCTTTTTGGAGATAGTCGACGTTATCTCTGGAGTTTGCAAATACCATATTTGAATAAGCCCCTATAAAGTCGTAATTATTGTGTAAATGACCGTGGTGGTGAGTCAAGAATTCCCTTGTAATCCAGATGTGGGGAATATTGGCTATTGAGGCTGCAAGTGCCCCCCACGGAATCATCAAGGTGTTTGTAACCACGCAGTCAATCTTTAGTTCATCTACTAGTTCGGAAATTTTTTTTATAGCAAGTAAGTTGGCAGTGTTTTCGGGAACTGAGTAGGGTCTACCCCAGTAATAGTACCTGACTGGCGTACAACTGACTCCAGCCTGCTTAAGTTTTTCGGTAAATTCACCCGGGCCAGGGGCCACCGCATAAGGTTGATAGCCCCTTTTTTTAGCAGATTTAATCAGCTCTACCAAAGAAAGCTCCCCACCGCCTTTTAAGTTATCGGTGTGAGCAATAAACAGTAATCTCTTAGTCATAGAATAATACTTTTCTAAAATAAAAATGTGTCGGCCTATCTCCCTAACACCTTATATAATATACTAGATTGTTCCGAGCTTAGAGTAAGAAGAAATGCAACAAAATAATTTATTTGCGGCTGACTATTCATTACGTAGCAGCAAAATCGTTCACGTCAGAGGCTTAAAGTTAGCCGAGCCCCCTAGGTTTGCCAAAAAGTATGGTTCAGAAAAATCATACGAACCCTTGAGTCTAGGTCTTTGGGGACAGTTAATTCGCAGCGGCGATGTTGTATGTGATGTAGGCGCTCACCACGGTATATATAGCTTATTAGCTGCTTACAGCGGAAAAGCCAAGGCTGTCTATGCGTATGAGCCCGTAAAAGAAAATCTCGCCATTTTAAAGAACAATGCCAGGCTTAATAAATTGGACAAACAAATCACCACTCGCAATGTTGCTTTGTCGAATAAAGTTGGAGAGGTTTGTTTACAAATTACTGAGGCATCAGATAACGCCAATATTAAAGGGCACCCAAACTCCCCTACGCTTAGGACCACTCCAGTAAAGACATCTACGCTGGATACCGACTTCGGCAACTCAAAACTAGATCTTATTAAAATTGACACCGACGGATACGAGCCCTATATTTTAGATGGTGCTGTGAATACTTTCAAAAATAATCCTCAACTTAGGATGCTGGTGGAAATTAATCCAAAATGCCTAAGAAGGAACAAGTATGACCCACTGAAATTTCTGGATAGGCTTACAGATTTGGGACTTGAACTATTTCTAATTGATGATATCAACAATATTATTTCGCAGATAACAAATCGCAAAGCGGTTTGGCACGAGATAGAATCGACACCTTTTTTCTACAATATACTTTGTTTGCCGTCTAAGGAAGACAATCATATAAAAGATTTAAGAAAAGTAATCAAAAAAATGTTGGCTAATAAGGAGATTGCCGACGCTAAGATCGATAGAACCTACTCCAAGACTTGGCGATATATTGTCAGACCAATTAGGAAAATACTAAAACTGAGCTAGAGTTACTTTAGCTCGAGTTTTGTTGGTGCCCTTATGAGCCATTCCTTCTGGGGTAGACCTCTGCATCCTATCTTTGCCAAATTGTCTAGCCTTAAGTAAGTTATGGCCCGATCTTTGCTGAAAATGCCAGCATCTACAAAATAGCGTCCCTCTGGGAAAACATTTGAGATCGTAAAAGCCAGTTGCTT